>DASPMI010000023.1:0-11794 GCA_035627135.1 Anaeromyxobacter sp.
GCCCGCGCCTCGTCGTCGAAGCGCGATACGAGGGCGTTGAGCGGGGGGTTGCGCGCGTCGGCCCGCTCCAGCGCGGCCTCGAGGACCTCGGACGCCGTCACGGCACCGCGCGCCACCAGCTCGGCGAGGCCGAGCGCGTCCAGCCGGTCGTACTCGGGGAGTCGCACGGACGGAGCTTAGCAGACCGGGCGGTGAGCGGGGTCGGCGACGGAGGGCGGGGCCGCGAGCCCGCACTCGCCGATCTCGACCCACTCGTCGCCGCTCCGCACGTCGAGCTGCGGAGGAGCGTCCGGCGTGACGGAGCGGGTGTACCGCGCATCGCGCGCGGCGCCGCCCTCGGTGTAGTGCAGCCGGTCGTAGTCGTCGGCGATCGAGACGACGGGAGGCTCGCTCCGCGCGCGCCGGGCACCGCCACGCGCCGACGAGCGCCTGCGTCACGGCGCGGAGCAGATCCTGCGTGGCGTGGCGGCCCGCGGCGCGGAGCGGTCGCGCAACCGAGCAGCCGTCGCGCGCGGCCGCTCTCCCGCGGGGCCCTACTGCTTGAGCTGGGTCCGGTGGCCGCCGTCCTCGTCGAGGCCGTGGGCCATGGCGAAGTGGTACACGGCGAAGGGCTCCTCGCCCCCGCCGCCCCACAGCTCGAACAGGAAGTGGCCCGCCTCCCCGCCCGGCTCCGGCATCGCCTGCACGAAGAGCACCTCGCGGACCTCGATGGCGATCTCGCCGAGGAGCTGCTTCCCGCGCAGGAGCTGGACGAGCGGCACGCGGTCCTCGTCCTCCTCGAGGTGCCAGTGCAGGTCGTCCTGGTCGAAGAGCGTCGTGTCCGGCGTGCCCGCGCGGAGGATGCAGTTCGGGTGGCGCTTGAGCCAGCGCCAGAACTTGTCGAAGGTGAGGGTGGAGCCGGTCTCGACGGTGACGGACATGGGCTCCCGAATATACCGCGCCGAGGGCCGTCCCGAGCGACTTGAGCGCGGCACGGGGGATTCGGAGGGTGGCGCCCCGCGCGGACCGCGCGCGAGCCGCGCAGCCGTCAGCTCGCGCCGAGGAGCTTCATCACCTCGCGCCAGGCCGCCGCGGCGTTGTGCCCCGCCGCCTCGAAGGCGGCGGCGAAGCGGCGGCGCTGCAGCTCCGAGAGGCGGCGCTCGAGCCGGACGCCGGACGGCGTGAGCGTGAGCCGCTTGCGCCGGCGGTTCTCGGGGACGGCCTCGCCCACGAGGAGCCCCTGCGCGGAGAGCTCGCGGAGCGGGCGCGCCAGGGCCTGCTTCGAGACCCGCAGGATGCGCAGGAGATCCCCGGGTCCGAGGCCGGGGTTTCGCCGGACGAAGTAGAGGATCCGGTGGTGGACGCGGGAGAGGCGGCGCTCGGCCAGCACCCGATCGGGCTCCGCCGTCAGGTTCCGGAAGGCGAAGAAGAGGAGCTCCTGCGCCTCGTCGAGCGCGCCGTCACGTTGGTCAACCATGTTGACGTTTCCCGTGGGCTGCGGTTTCATGGGTCAACTTGCTTGACCGATGCCCGGCCCGCGGGCGCACTCTCGCACACGGGCCGCGCGGGAGGAAGAAGACATGACCACCATCCCCGTCCAGCGTACGCGCGCTCCCCGCCCGCGCCCGGCCGACGGCGAGCTCGGGTTCGGCCGCCACTTCACCGACCACCTCTTCCGCGCCGACTGGACCGCCGAGGCCGGCTGGCACGGCGCGGGCGTCGTGCCGTACGCGGCGCTCTCCGTCGATCCGGCCGTCTCCGCGCTCCACTACGGGCAGTCGATCTTCGAGGGGCTCAAGGTCTTCCGCCGGCCGGACGGCGAGCTGGCGCTGTTCCGGCCGCGCGCCCACGCCGAGCGGTTCGCCCGGAGCGCCCGGCGGCTGGCGATGCCCGCGGTCGAGCCCGAGCTGCTCCTCGCCGGGGTCCGCGCCCTCGTCCGCGAGGACGCGGACTGGATGCCGCGCGCGCCCGGGACGGCGTTCTACGTCCGCCCGCTCCTCTTCGCCTCCGAGCCCTTCCTCGGCGTGCGCGCGGCGCGCAGCTACACGCTGCTCGTGTTCCTCTCGCCCGTGGGGGCCTACTTCTCCGGCGAGAAGCCGCTCCGCATCTGGGCCGAGCGGAGCCGCGCCCGCGCCGCGCCCGGCGGGATCGGGGCCGCGAAGACCGCCGCCAACTACGTCGCGAGCCTGCTGCCGGCCGAGGAGGCGAAGGCGCGGGGGTTCGATCAGGTGCTCTGGCTCGACGCCGCGGAGCGCCGCTGGGTCGAGGAGATCGGGACCATGAACTTCTTCGCGCGCCTCGGGGGCACGCTCGTGACCCCGCCGCTCGGCGGGACGATCCTCGCGGGCGTCACCCGGGACTCGGTGCTCACCCTCGCCCGCCGGCGCGGCCTGCCCGTCGAGGAGCGGCCGGTCGCGCTCGACGAGCTCGCGGCTGCGCACCGGGCCGGTCGCCTCGAGGAGCTGTTCGGGACCGGCACCGCCGCGGTCGTCTCGCCCATCGGCGAGCTCGCGTGGGAGGAGGAGTCGCTCCGCCTCCCGCCGGCCGGCGTGAGCCTCGCGCTGCGCGAGGAGCTCACCGCGATCCAGCGCGGCGAGGCGCCGGACGCGTTCGGGTGGCTGGAGGCCGTGTAGCGCCTCCCTCAGGCGGGGCGCGGCTCACGCTGGTTGAGCGAGGAGATCTCCACGACGTCTCCCCCGCGCACGTAGAGCCGCGGCACCCGCGCGGAGATGCCGGCGAGGACCTCGTACGAGATCGTCCCGGCGAGGCCGGCGAGCTCGTCCGCGTCCACCCGCTCGGCGCCGTCGGCGCCGAGCAGGGTGGCGACGTCGCCCGGCAGCACGCCCGGGATCTCCGTCACGTCGAGCACGATCATGTCCATCGACACCCGTCCGATCACGGGCGCGCGCCGGCCGCGCACGACGGCGTGCGCCTGGTTCCCCAGCGAGCGCCGGTAGCCGTCCGCGTAGCCGGCCATCACGAGCGCGATGCGCGAGGGCCGGCGCGCCACCCAGGTCCGCCCGTACCCCACGGACCCGCCCGGCGCGAGGTCGGCCACGCGCGCCACGCGGCTGCGGAGGGAGAGGACCGGGCGGAGGTCGGCGTCCGGCCCGCAACCGGCGCCGGGCCGGTAACCGTACAGCGAGATGCCGACGCGGACGGCGTCGAGCGCGAGCGGCCTGCCTCCCTCGGCCCAGGGGCGCCGGAGCACGCTCGCGGAGGCGGAGCAGTGGCGCTCGCCGACCCAGGGCAGGCGGCGCGCGACCTCGGCCAGGACCTCGTACTGGCCGTGGGTGAACTCCTGCTCGTCCTCGTCGGCGGTGGCGAAGTGGGTGAACAGCGCGCGGACCCGGATCCCCGGCAGCGCGCGGGCGCGCTCCGCGAGCTGCACGGCCGCGTCGGGCAGGAGGCCGTGGCGGCCGAAGCCCGTCTCGACCTCCAGGTGCACGGGGACCTCGGCGCCGTCCGCGCGGGCCACCGCCGAGAGCGCCTCGACGAGCTCCGGCCCGCCCACCGCGGGTTCGAGGCGGTGGGTCACCACGCGCGCGGCGTCGCTCGCCGGCGTGTGGCCCAGCACCAGGATCGGCGCCGCGATCCCCGCCGTGCGCAGCTCCTCTCCCTCGTCCACGGCGGCGACGGCGAGGGCGTCGGCGCCGGCCTCGAGCGCGGCGCGCGCGACCGCGACGGCCCCATGGCCGTACGCGTTCGCCTTCACGACTGCGTACACGCGCGCCGGACGGACGCGCGCGGCGAGGAGCTTCAGGTTGTGGGCGACGGCGTCGAGGTCGATCTCCGCCCACACCGGGCGCCCGCCCCACTGGCGAGGTTGGAAGGCCATGGCCGCATGATAACGGGCCGCGGGTCCGAGACCACTAGCTCCGTTCCCAGCGGCGCGCCAGCCGCCAGGCGAGGGCGGACAGCACCGCGCCCGCGGCGCCGAGGACGAGGACCTGCGGCCACAGGCGCCAGACGGGCTCGTCGCGCCAGAAGACCTTGGTGAAGCCGTCGATCGCCCAGGCGTTGAGCGTGACCAGACCGGCGTGTCGCATCGCGGCGGGCATCAGGTAGCGGGGGAACATGCTGCCGCCGACCGCGGACATGACGAGGACGAGGAGCATCGAGACCGCGGCGAGCTGCGCCCGGGTGCGGCAGGCGCTCGCGATCAGCATCCCGAACGCGGCGACGGCGAAGCTCGTCACGAGGCCCATGACGGCGAAGCCGTCCAGGTGGCCGGGGAGATCGACGCCGAAGACGAGCCACGCCCAGACGAACATGACGACGAGCTGTCCGAACGCGAGCGCGGTGCAGTAGAGGAGCTTCCCGCCGAGCAGCGCGCCCATGGTGACGCGCGAGCCGAGCACGCGATCGAGGGTGCCGCTCTCCGACTCGTCGAGGAGCGATCCGGCGGCGGCGCTGGCCGTGAACAGGAGGAACATCACGGCGATCGCCGCGGCGTAGAACGAGATCATCGAGTCGTTCCGGGCGGGGCCGACCACGTCGCGCACGCGGACCGGGATGAGCATGCCGCCCTCGGGCCCCGCGGTCTCCGGATCAGGGCGATCGCGGAGCGCCGCGAGCCCCTCCTCCACCCGGCGGCGCTGCTCCGCGGTGAACCCGCCGACGAACGGGTCCATGAGCCGGACGCCGCGCCCGGCCATCACCTCCGGCAGCGACGTCATGGCGATGCGCTGGAGCAGCCCCTCCACGATCTGCGCGGCCACGGGATCGCTCGCGTCCCGCACCAGCTTCACGTCGGCGTGCGCGTCCGCGCCGGCGAGCGCCCGCTCCGCGAACCCCGCGGGGATGACGAGCGCGAGCGGCGCGTCGCCCGCCCGGACCGCCAGCTCCGCGGTGTCCTCCGTGTACTCCGCCTGCTCCACGCCGTGCCGCGCCGCGGGCCGCGTCCGCACGTCCAGCGACTCGCGGGCGAGCCCCTCGACGAGCGCCCGCGACGCGCGGCTCAGGTCCTGGTCGACGACGATCACCGCCACCGGCGGGGTGGGGTCACGCCGGGCGCCGAAGATGACGGCCAGGATCGTGAAGAACGCCACCGGCAGGATGAAGGTGAGCGCCAGCGCGCCCCGGTCGCGCCGGAGCGAGGTGAGCGCGGTGCGGGCGACGGGGAGGATCACTCGCGCAGCTCCCTTCCCGTGAGGTGCAGGAAGACCGACTCGAGGTCGGGCCGCCGCAGCGAGACGTCCACGAGCGTGTGCCCCGCGCGCGCCGCCGCCTCGAGCAGCGCGACCATCGCGGTGGGCTGCTCGACCTCGAACCGGGCCGCGGCGCCGTCGAACCGCCCGCCGCGCTGGCGGATCCAGGCAGCGGCGCTCTCGTCCATCCGCTCGAACCGGGCCACGACCTCGCTCCGCGTGCCGAACGCCGCCCGGACGAGCTCGTCGCGCGTGCCGACGGCGATCACGCGGCCGTGGTCCACGACGGCGATCCGGTCGCAGAGCCGCTCGGCCTCCGCCATCTGGTGCGTCGTGTAGACGATCGAGGTGCCCTCGCTCGCGAGCGCGTCGATCATCTCGAACATCCGGTTGCGCGACTGCGGGTCCACCCCGACGGTCGGCTCGTCCATGAGGACGACCTTCGGCGCGTGGACGAGCCCGGCCGCCATGTTGAGCCGCCGCTTCATCCCGCCGGAGAGGTGCTGGACCGCGTCGTCCGCCCGATCGGCGAGCGCCGCCCATCGCAGGCAGCGCTCGACGGCCGTCGAGAGCGCCGCGCCGCCGAGCCCGAAGTACCGCCCGAAGGCCTCGAGGTTCTCGAGGCAGGTGAGCCGCGGGTAGAGGGCCAGCTCCTGGGGGATCCAGCCCAGCGCGAGCCGGGCCGCGGGCGATCCCGCCGGCGCGCCGAGGACCGTGATCGACCCTGCGTCCGGCTGCACCCTGCCCGCGATCGCGCGGAGGAGCGTGGTCTTCCCGGCGCCGTTCGGCCCGAGCAGCCCGAGGCACTCGCCCGGCGCGAGCCGGAGCGAGACGCCGTCGAGCGCGCGAAGGTCGCCGAACCGCTTCGCCACGCCGGAGATCTCGAGCGGCAGCGCGGCGGGGTCGTCGGCTGGGGCGGAAGGGAGCACGGGAGCGTTCCGTCCGAGTGGGAACGCTCGCGGTATGGCACGCCCGTGTGCGGGGGAGCAAGTCGCTCGGATGTGGTGTGGCAGGGCGTGCTAGCCTGCACGGGCGTGTTCCGGCGCGTGCACCGGACGTGCGCGGCGACGCCGTGCGCCCTGACGTCGAGCACTACCTCGCAACCGGCAGCCGCAGGGTGAACGTGGTGCCCGCGCCCTTCCCCGCGCTGTGCACCTCGATCGACCCGCCGAGCTGCTTCATGTAGTTCGCGCAGGTGTGCAGGCCGAAGCCGTGGCCGTCGCGCTTGGTGGTGAAGCCGTACGAGAAGATCTGCGGGAGGTGCTCGGGGGCGATCCCCTCGCCGGCGTCGGTCACGTCGAGGCGGATGCCGCCCTCGGGCTCGTGGACGGCGCGCAGCGTGAGGCACCGCGCGTCGTCGGGGAGCGTGGCCATGGCCTCGACGGCGTTCTTGATCAGGTTGACGAGGACGTGCACGAGCTTGGAGCGGGGCGCGACGACGGCGGGGAGCGCGCCGAGCTCCTGCCGGACCTGCACCCGGTTGCGCTCGAGGTGCGGCCGCTGGATCTCGATGGCCGCGAGCACGAGGTCCGAGAGGTCGAACCGCTCGCGGAGGAGCTGGTCGTGGCCGCCGCGCGCGTGGTCCTGGAGCGCCCGGATGCTGTCGCGGATGAGCGAGGTCCGGTCGAGGAGCTCGGTCGCCTCGGCCTGCACCCGCTCGAGCTCCTGGGACAGCACCGCGCTCGTCTTGGCGAAGTAGTCGGGCAGCAGCGCGGAGCGGGGATCGCGCGCGAAGAAGCCGGGCAGATCGGCGGCGTGCTCGGCGAGGAGCGCGCTCGCGCGCGCGAAGCCGGAGGAGGCGGCGGCGTCCGCGGCGCTCCGGATCTCCTCGGCCGAGACGCTCACGCTGTTGAGCAGGTTCCCGACGTTGTGCAGGGCGCCGACCGCCACCTCCGCCATGCCGGCCTGGCGCGCGGTCTCGAGGAGCCGCCGGTTCTGGTCGCGCACCTCCGCCATGAGCCCGTTCACCGAGAGCACCGTCGAGATCTGGTGCATGAGCAGCTCGTAGCCGGAGGTGCCCATCGGCCCGATGTCGCAGACGGCGAACCCGATGAGCTCGGTGGGCGAGTGGATGGGCAGGACGGCGTGGGCGCGCCGGCGGTCCGACGCGAACCGGCCCGGGATGAGCTGCGCGGCGGGGAACGAGCGCGGGTCCCCCTCCAGCACGGCGGCGCCGTTCAGGTCGAAGTGGGCGATGAGGCGCGCGTCCTCCTGGTCGGGCCCGAGGAACCGCGAGAGGAAGAAGCTGCGCATGCCGAGCACCGGCAGGCCGCCCGCGAGGTTCTGGAGGAACCCTTCCTCCGGCGTCGGGATCGGGTAGACGAGCCGCCGGAAGACCCGGATCTCCTCGTCCGTCCGCACCCGGCGCTGCATCTCCAGCCCCGCCACCCGCGCGCCGACGAGCGCGAGCGCGGCCTCGGTGAGGTGCACCGCGTGCGGGGCGTGCGCGCCGCCGGCGTGGCGGGCCGGCGCGAGCGCGGCCCGCACCACCTGGAACCAGTCCGCGGGGTCGGGGACGTGGGGCAGGCCGCGGCCGAGCAGCCGCCCGAGCGCGGTGAGGAACGGGTGCTCCGGGGAGATCGGCCCGTCCACCACGGCGGCGGCGGCGAGCTCGGTCGCCCAGGCCGGGAAACCGACGCGCGCGCCGAGATCGGGGAACCGCCGCTCCAGCTCGGCCGCCAGCGGGGCGGGGCCGGCGGCGATCTCGGAGGCCGGGGCGGGGAACCAGGTCACCGCGTTGGCCGTCGCGCACCCGCAGGTGCGCCGGACCACCATGCGCGCGGGGAAGAAGGCCTCCGCCGGCACCGGCTCGCCGCGGATCTGGGCGAGCACCGTCCGGACCGCCTCGCGCGACATCTCGCGGAGCGGCTGGCGCACCGTGGTGAGGCCGCTGCTCGGGGCGTCGATGATGTCGTCGAAGCCGGCCACCGAGACGTCGCCGGGGACCGTGCGCCCGCTGCGCTGGAGCTCCTCCATCGCCGCGAGGGCCATCGCGTCGTTCGCGCCGACGAGCGCGTCGAAGTCGACCCCGGACGCGAGGAGCTTCCGCGCGGCGCGGAACCCCGAGTCGCGCCCGAAGTCGCCCTCCAGCACGAGCCGCGGATCGTGCGCGAGCCCGCGGCGGGTGAGCGCCCCCTGGTACGCGGCGAGGCGCGCGACCGCGTCGGAGTTCGCGGGCGGCCCGGCCACGAACGCGACGCGCCGCCGTCCGTGGTCCCGCACGAGGTGCTCGACGACGGCGGCGATCCCCGCCGCGTTGTCCACGAGCAGCGTCGGGACCTGGCCCGCGCGCTCGCTCAGGCTCACGGCGGGGATCCCGACCTCGCGCCGGATCCGCTCGGCCACGTGCTCGGTCCCGGAGATCCATCCCACGGATCCCGAGACCACGACCAGCCCGTCGAGGTTGCGGCGATCGATGAGCTCGACGATGTCGATGCTCGGCGAGCGCGCGCCCATCGCCCCGCCCAGGAAGCAGACCAGGTTGGCGTCGAACTCGGCCGCGGAGTCCACGACGCTCGTCCAGATCGTCTCCTCGAAGCCGTCGAAGAGGCTGTTCAGGAGGAGCCCGACCGTGGGGCGCTGTGCCGTCGCGGTCATCCGGCGGCGGGCTCCTGCGGGAGGACGAGCGCGAAGGTGGCGCCCCGGCCGACGCCCTCGCTCGATGCGTGCAGCGCGCCGCCGAGCTGCCGCGCGTGCAGGGCGCAGGAGTGGAGCCCGAACCCGTGGCCGTCCGTCTTGGTGGTGAAGCCGAACGAGAAGATGCGATCGAGGTTCTCGGGGGCGATCCCCTCGCCCGAGTCGGAGACCGTGATGCGGACCCAGCCGCCCTCGTCGAGCCGGCCGCCGACCGTGAGCACGCGCTCGCCCTCTGGCTTGCCCCGCATCGCCTCCACCGCGTTCTTCACGAGGTTCACGAGCACGTGTATCAGCTTCGCCCGCTCCGTCACCAGCCCCGGCATCGGCCGCTCGAACTCGCGGCGGAGCCGGACGCCGTGGCGGAGGAGCAACGGCCGCTGGATCTCGATGGCCGCCTCGACCAGCCCGGCGATCTCCACGTGCTCGCGCAGGACCGCCTGCCGGCCGTGGCGGGCGAGGTCCTGGAGCGCGCGGATCGTGTCGCGGATGACGGCGATCTTCTCCAGGAGCTGCTGCGCCTCCTCGCGGGACCGGAGCCGATCCTGCGCGAGCCCGTCGGAGATCCGGTCGAGGTAGTCGGGGAGGAGCATCGCCCGCGGATCCGCGGAGAAGAAGCCGGCCAGGTCGCCCCGGTGCTCGAACAGGAGCCCCAGCGCCTTGCGCAGGCCCTCCGCGTGCGAGCTGTCGACGCGGGAGGCGATCTCCTCCGCGCACACGCTCACGCTGTTGAGCAAGTTGCCGACGTTGTGGAGGACCCCGACGGCCACCTCGGCCATGCCGGCCTGGTGGGCGGTCTCGAGGAGCTGGCGCTGGGCCTCGCGCAGCTCGCGCGTGCGCTCCTCGACCTTCTCCTCGAGCACCGTCGCCTGGCGGCGGACCTCCTTCACGAGCGAGGCGAACTTCAGGACGGAGCTCACCTGCGTCGAGAGCGACTCGTACACGCCGGGGCTCATCGGGCCGATGTCGCAGACGGCGTAGCCGATCCGCTCCCGGTTGTGGTGGAGCGGGAGGACGACGTCGGCGTGGCGGACGCCGGGCCGGAGGCCGCCCGGGAGGAGGCGCGCCGACGGGAAGCGGCCGCCGGGGGCCGCCAGGGGCAGGTGGTGCTCGAGGTCGTAGTGCATCCCGAGCTCGGCCTCGTGGCCCTCGGGATCGGTGAAGAAGCACAGGAAGAACCGCCGGAGCCCGAGGGTCGGCAGCTCGTCCTGGAGGACCTGCAGGAAGCTCTCGCCGGTGAGGTACACCGGCAGGAAGATGTGCTGGAGGATCTTGGTCTCCTCCGTCGCCTGGATGCGCTCGCCGGTCCGGGCCTGGGAGGCCATGGTGCCGACGAGCTGCGCGCACGACTCGGCCAGGATCGCGAGGTGCTCGCTCCGGCCCTCCTGCGCGCGGGCGTGGTGCAGCATCGCGTGGACCACGTCGTAGAAGCGCATCGGGTCCACGCCGGCGTCCATGCCGCGGATGACGACGTCCTCCAGCGCCTCGAGGAGGACGTCGGGGGTCCCGCCGGAGCTCTCCTGGAACGCCCGCGCCAGCTCCTGCGCCCAGCTCCCCCGCCCGAGCCGGTGCGAGAGCTCCGGCGCCGCCTGCTCCAGCACGGCGGCGAGCTCCGGGCGCGGGCTCCGCGCGTCACCCTGCACCTCCTGCGCGCGCCAGCGCCCGAGGACCGGGAGGCACCCGCAGGACCGGCGCACGACGAGCTGCGCGGGGAACGTCTCGAGCTTCGGGACCGGCTCGCCGCGCAGCACGGCGAGCATGCGGAGCACCGACGTCCGCCCGATCTCCTCGAGCGGCTGGCGGACGGTGGTCAGCGACGGCAGCGAGCTGCTCGCGGCCGCGACGTCGTCGAAGCCGGTCACCGCCACCTCGATCGGCACGTCGATGCCGCGGCGGCTTAGCTCGGTGATGGCGAAGAGCGCCATGAGGTCGTTCGCGGCCACGACCGCGTCCGGCCGGATCCGGCGCTCGTCCCAGAACGCCTGGATCGCGCGGATCCCGGAGCTCCGCTGGTAGTCGCCGTCGAAGACGTACGCGGGGTCGAACGGGAGGCCGTAGCGCTCGAGCGACGCGCGGTACGCCCCGTAGCGCTCCTCCGCGTCGGCGCTCGTCGCGGGTCCGCGGATGAACGCGACCCGCTGCCGCCCGTGGTGTCCCACGAGGTGGTCCATGAGCGCGGCGATCCCCGCCGCGTTGTCCACCACCAGGCTCGGCCCGCTCTTCATCTCGCGGCAGAGGTGCACGAGCGGCAGCGGCGCGAACCGGGAGAGGAAGCGCTCCATCTCCGGCTCGCCGAGGAAGATGCCGATCGAGGCCGAGAGCGTGATGAGGCCGTCGAAGTTCTCCGGCGTGACGAGGTCGAAGAGCGCGTTGCGCGCCCAGGCGTCCCGGAGATCTCCCTCCGGCCGCAACGATCCACCCAGGACGCACACGAGGCTCGCGTCCTGCTCGCGGGCGGCGCCGACGATGCTCGTCCAGAGCCGCTCCTCGAACCCGTCGAACAGGTTGTCGAGGAGGAACCCGATGTTCGGGCGCTGGCGCGGGGCTTGCGGCACGTCCCCCATTGTGCACGGCCTGCGCCCGCTGGACAGATGGCTTCGAGCCCGCAGTTCCGGGAACTTGGACCGCCGTCTCCGGGTCCCCCTCCCGGGTCGTACGCGCCCCAGCGTCTCCCGGGGACCCACGCCGTCCGCCGCACCGGACCCGGCGACTTGCGCTCCGGTGCACTCCCCTCGGATAGTGCGGAACGGAGAGTTCGTGGAGACCACGCGGTGAGCGCCGAGAACCGCAGAATCCTCGTGATCGACGACATGGCGTCGATCCGCGCGGACTTCGCCAAGATCATCGGCGGGACGTCCGACGGCGGCGGCCTCGCGGAGCTCGAGCAGAACCTCTTCGGCAGCTCGGCGCCGACGCGGGTGCTCCCGCGGTTCGAGCTCGGGTTCGCCGCGCAGGGGCTGGAGGGCATCGCGATGGCCACGGAGGCCCTGGCCAAGGGTCAGCCGTACGCGATGGCCTTCGTGGACGTCCGG
>DASPMI010000024.1:0-4197 GCA_035627135.1 Anaeromyxobacter sp.
GCCGCCGTTGACGCCTGCGACAGGGCCGAATACGCTCGCACCTTCTCGGTCCCGAACGCACGGAATCCCTCCGCGGAGGCTCGCTTGCGCCGCAAGAAGCCCAGCTTGCGATCTCCTCCCGCTCCGGGCGCGCGCCGCGTCGAGCTCGCCATCTGCCTGGCCCTCGCCGCCGTCGCGTTCGGCCTCTATGCCAGGACCGGCGGCCACGGCTTCACCAACTTCGACGATCTCGACTACGTCGTTCAGAACCCGCGCCTCGCGCTGGGGCTCACCTGGAGCAACCTCGCCTGGGCGTTCACGACGCTCGAGCGCGAGTTCTGGCACCCGCTCACCTGGCTCTCGTACCTCGCCGACGTGTCGCTGTTCGGCCTGCGCCCCGGGCCGATGCACCTCGTCAACGCCGGATTCCACGCCGCCAGCTCGGTCCTGCTCTTCCTCGCGCTCGCGCGCCTGACCCGGGCGCCGCTCCGGAGCGCGTGCGCCGCGGCGCTGTTCGCCGTCCACCCGGTGCACGTCGAGTCGGTGGCGTGGCTCTCGCAGCGGAAGGACGTCCTCTCGATCTTCTTCGGCCTCCTCGCGCTGCTCGCGTACGCGGGACACGCACGCCGGCCGAGCCTCGGGCGCCTCGCGCTGGTCGCCGCCGCGTTCGGCGCGAGCGTGATGGCGAAGTCGACGCTGGTGACGCTGCCGTTCCTGCTCCTGCTCCTCGACGCGTGGCCCCTCGGGCGGCTGCCGCATCCCATGACGGACGAGCGGAACCTGCCCGGCGACGTCCCGAAGGTCGGGTGGTCGCGCGCCGTCGTGGAGAAGCTGCCGCTCCTCGCGATGTCGCTCGCGAGCTCGTACCTGACCTTCGTCGCGCAGACACGCGGCGGCACGATCGCGTCGGATCCGGGCCACCACCGGTTCGGCGACGGGATCGTCTCGTACGTCCGGTACCTCGGGAAGCTCGTGTGGCCCGCCGACCTCGCCGTGTTCTACCCGCTGCCGAACCAGGGCGAGCCGACGTGGAAGGTCCTCGCGGCGCTGGCGGCCGTCGCGCTGGTCACCGCCTTCGCCGTGGCCGTGCGGCGCCGGGCGCCGTGGCTCGCCGTGGGCTGGCTCTGGTTCGTGGGGACGCTCGTCCCCGTGATCGGCGTCGTGCGCATCGGCGCGCACGCGATGGCCGATCGGTACGCCTACTTCCCCGCGATCGGGCTCTACGTCGCCGCCGTCTGGACGCTCGGGCAGCTCCGGTGGGGACCGCGGGCGCGCGCCGCCGCCGCCGTCGCCGTCCTGGCCGTGCTCGCGCTCCGGACCGATCGCCAGGTCCGGCTCTGGGCGGACGACGAGGAGCTCTTCCGGCAGGCCATCGCGGCGACCGGCCCGAACCCCAGGGCCCACGAGATGCTCGCCAACGTCCTCCTGAACCGCGGGAAGGACCAGGAGGCGTCCGAGCACCTCTTCGAGGCGGTCCGGATCCTGCCCCAGCCGCGCACGCTCACCGCGCTCGGCGGAGTGCTCGTGAAGCTCGGACAGGAGGACCGCGCCGAGAAGGCGTACGAGCTCGCGCTCGAGCTGGACCCGCGCCGGGTGGAGGCGCTCTCGATCCTCTCGCAGCTCCACTTCAACCGCGGCGACAAGGCGCGGGCCGAGCAGTACGCGCTCCGCGCCGTCGCCGATGGCCCCACCCATGCAGGAGCGCTCCTCGTGCTCGGCGCCCTGAGCATCGAGCGCGGCGACGCGGCCCGCGCCGTGGAGGTGCTCGGCCGTGCCGTGGCGCTCGATCCCGGGGAGCCGTTCCGCCGGCTCCTGCGGGCCGGAGCGCTGGCGAGCCTCGGCCGGCAGGCGGACGCGTGCGACGACTGGACGTTCGTGCTCGCGTCCCCGCGGACGGCGACCGAGGACCGCGAGCGGGCGGCGCAGCAGGCGAGGGGCGCGGGGTGCCCGGTACCCGAGAGCCGCTGACCCGGGCGCGCGCTGCGGGCGGCGTCGATCCCGCCGGCTCGCACGATCCATCCCGGTGCGGGACCCCGCGAACCGTCGAAGGATTCTCAATCTGAACCGGTTCAGACGGGCCTGACAGTCCGATCGAGCCGTTGACATCGCGCTCCGCGCGGCGCCATCGTCGCCCTGACGATCCGTGAAAATGGCCGCGGCACCCGGCGAGGCACTCGCCGGGCCGCGGCATCCGCCGTTCCCCCGTGTGGAGTGACGACCATGAAGAGCTCTGCTGGACGTACCGCGCGCTGGACGCTCGCCGCCGTCATCGCGGCGATGGCCCTGGGCGTGGGTTGCGGCGCCCCCGAGGAGGCACCGGCGGCCGCCGAGGATCAGGCGAAGGCGACGATCACCTCGAGTCAAACAGGCACGGACGGGTTGTGGTACTCGTTCTGGACCGACGGCGTCGGGTCGGTCCAGTTCGACCTCCTGGGCGGGGGCCGCTACGCCTCGCGGTGGACGAACGTCGGCAACTGGGTCGGCGGCAAGGGCTGGCAGACCGGCGGCCGCAAGACCGTGACGTACTCCGGGACGTTCAACTCGCCCGGCAACGGCTACCTGGCGCTGTACGGTTGGACGACCAATCCGCTCATCGAGTACTACGTCGTCGAGAACTACGGCACCTACAACCCCAGCACCGGCGCCACCCTCCTCGGCACGCTCAACAGCGACGGCGGCACCTACAACCTCTACCGGACGCAGCGGGTCAACCAGCCGTCGATCATCGGCACCGCGACGTTCTACCAGTACTGGGCCGTCCGGACCGTGAAGCGGACCGGCGGGACCATCACCACCGGGAACTTCTTCGACGCGTGGGCCCGCTCCGGCCTGCAGCTCGGCACGCACAACTACATGGTCCTCGCGACCGAGGGCTACCAGAGCAGCGGCAGCTCCGACATCACCGTGAGCGAGGGCCCCGCGCCCACGACGTACGCGCTCACCATGACGAGGTCCGGCACGGGGAGCGGCACCGTCACCTCGAGCACCGGCGGCATCAACTGCGGCTCGGCCTGCTCGGCCAACTACTCGTCCGGCACGCTGGTCACCCTGACCGCGACCGCTGCGTCCGGCTCGACGTTCGGCGGCTGGAGCGGCGCCTGCACGGGCACCGGGGCCTGCGTCCTCACCATGACGGCGGCGCGATCGGTCACCGCGACCTTCAACGGCAGCACCCCTCCGCCGCCCGGCACGGTCTCGATCAACGCCGGCGGCTCTGCGAGCGGCAGCTTCGTCGCCGATGCCTACTACTCCGGCGGGAGCACCTACTCGACGACCAACGCGATCAACACCTCGCTCATCTCCGGGACCGTGCCGCCCCAGTCCGTGTTCCAGACGGAGCGGTACGGTGAGTTCACGTACACCATCCCGAACCTCGCGCCCGGGAGCGCGCAGGCCGTGACGCTGTACTTCTCCGAGAGCTACTGGACGGCAGCGGGGCAGCGGACGTTCAACGTCGCGATCAACGGCGCGACCGTGCTCACCGCGTTCGACATCTTCGCGCAGGCCGGCGGGGCGAACCGGGCGATCGCGCGGACGTTCAACACGACCGCCAGCGCGAGCGGCCAGGTGGTGATCCAGTTCACCCGCGGCGGCGGGCCGGACAACCCGAAGGTCTGCGGGATCACCGTGGCCGGCGGGGTGGGCGACACGTACGCGCTGTCCGTCACGCGCGGCGGGACCGGCAGCGGGACCGTCACGTCCAGCCCGGCCGGCATCAACTGCGGGACGACGTGCAACGCCACGTACGCGAGCGGCACGAGCGTCACGCTCTCCGCGGCCCCGGCGGCCGGCGCGATCTTCAACGGCTGGACCGGCGCCTGCACAGGGATGGGGAGCTGCATCGTCACGATGACCGCGGCGCGGTCCGTGACCGCGCTGTTCAGCTTGCCCACGAACGACTCCACGGTCTCGGTCAACGCCGGCGGCTCGGCGGCGGGGAGCTTCGTCGCGGACGCGTACTCCTCGGGCGGGAGCACCTACTCGACGACGAACGCGATCAACACGTCCCTCCTCACCGGCGACGTGCCGCCGCAGGCCGTCTTCCAGACCGAGCGGTACGGCGAGTTCACGTACACGATCCCGAACCGCACCGCGGGCAGCACGCAGACCGTGACGCTGTACTTCTCCGAGAGCTACTGGACGGCGGCGGGGCAGCGCACGTTCAACGTGGCCATCAACGGCGCGACCGTCCTGACCGCGTTCGACATCTTCGCCCAG
>DASPMI010000025.1:0-14839 GCA_035627135.1 Anaeromyxobacter sp.
CTGGCCGTGTCGTAGGCCCGCGCGGTGTACGTGTGCGCGCCGTTGTTCGCGGACGTGAACGCGATCGCCGTCGTGTACGGCGCCGTCGTGTCGGACGCGAGGAGCGTCGTCCCCTCGTAGAACTCGACCCGCGCCACGCCGACGTCGTCGGTGGCGGCCGCGGTGAGCGTGATCGAGCTCGCCGTCGTGACGGTGGCCGCGCTGCTCGCCAGCGAGACCGACGGCGGCGCGTCGGTGCCGCCGATGGGGACCACCTGGCCGTTGATCTTGAGGCTGACGATGGTGGACGAGGTGAACGTGCCCGCGCCGTTGAACCCGACGTCCCACGTCTGGGCGCGCTGGATCGGCTGGTACTGGAGCCACGGCGGGTTGGTCGCGGTGTAGTTCCCGGACGCGTCGGGCCCGGTGATGTTCCCGTTCCACGGCGCGCCGGTGACGGAGCCGGTCGCCAGCTTGAAGACGACCTCGAACGACGCGATCGGGCTCGCGGACGCCGTGTTGGTGATGCGGACCGCGCCAGGGAAGCCGCCCTGCCACGGCGCGCCGGTCGTCAGGACGTCCACCGTGACGCCGTTGCCGGAGACCGCGACGGCGGCGGTGTCGCCGCTCGCGGCGACGCCGGTCTGGTTGGAGCTGCCGCAGGCCGCCAGGGCGAGGCCCAGCGCGATGATGCCGAGGAGAGGTCCGACGCCGCGGACCTTCCGGGAGAAGTTCCTGGTCATGAGAAACCCCCTTGGGGGGACACGGGGAAGAGTGCACTGTACGTACGTTCAAACGAGCAGATCAACCGAAAAGTCTCGGCGAGGCCCTTGCGTGAGAACCCTCACGCGTCCGCTCGTCTGAATCGATTAGGACGCGAGGTTGACCGAGATCACGGGACCAGGCCCGGCTCATCCGCGGCGCGGGGCCTCGGCGCGGAATGCCTCGAGCGACGACACGCGCGGTGACCAGGCCCCGGTCGTCTGGCACGCGATCGTGCGGATCCCCCGCTCGCCGTCCGGCCCGAGCACGGAGAGCTGCGTGGCGGGCAGCCCGCACTGGCTCCGTGGTGTGCGCGGCCTCGACGCCGACGGCGTCGGGTCGTCGGACGGACCGGGATCGCGCGCCGCTCCCTTCCGGCACGGCGCAGGACGCGACGCGGGCGCACGCCGCTGCTACAAGACCCGTGCCCCGGAGGCCCCTCGTGACCGACCCCGAACGCCCCACCACCCCGCGTCCCATCGGCGAGCTCCGCGCCGCCATCGACGCGATCGACGCCGACATCCTCGGGCTCCTGAACCAGCGCGCGCGGATCGCGACCGAGGTGGGCGAGTACAAGCGGGTCGCCGCCCCGGGCGCGCCCTTCCACGCGCCTGCCCGCGAGCGCGAGGTCCTGTCCCGCCTCGAGCGGCTCAACGCGGGCCCGTTCCCCACCGAGGCGATCCGGCCCGTCTTCCAGGAGATCATGAGCGCGTGCCTGAGCCTGGAGCGGCCGCTCCGCGTCGCGTTCCTCGGGCCGGATGGGACGTTCTCGCACCAGGCGGTGAAGCACCAGTTCGGCGCGTCGGCGCACCCCGTCGCGCAGCGCTCGATCGCGGCGGTGTTCCGCGCCGTCGAGGCGGGCCAGGCGGACTACGGCGTCGTGCCCGTCGAGAACGCGACGCAGGGGATGGTCGATCCCACGCTCGACGCGTTCCTGGAGAGCCCGCTCCGGATCGTCGCCGAGATCCTCCTCCCGTTCGAGCTCTCGCTCCTCGTGCACGGCGAGGCCGAGCTCTCGACCCTCGCCCACGTCTACGCGGCGCCGGACGCGATGCCGCTCGCGGAGCCGTGGCTCGGGGCGCACCTGCCGAACGCGGCGCGGATCGCGGCGTCGAGCGCGACCGAGGCCGCGCGGCTCGCGCGGGAGGACCCGGACGGCGCCGCGGTCGCGCCCGACGTGGTGGCGCGCCTCTTCGACCTGCGGGTCGTGGCCGAGGGCCTCCAGACCGGCGGCGAGGCCACGCGGTTCTGGGTGCTCGGCGGGGCACGCGCGCCGCGGAGCGGCGGCGATCGCACGAGCCTCGTCGTCTCCGCGGGCGATCAGCCCGGGAGCCTGCTCCGCATCCTCGAGCCGCTCGCGCGGCGCGGCGTGAACATCACCCGGATCGAGAGCCGCCCCGCCCCGCGCCGTGCCTGGGAGTACGTCTTCTTCCTGGATCTCGAGGGCCACGAGGAGGACGACGGCGTCGCCGCGGCGCTCCGCGAGGTCGGCGAGGCGAGCCACGAGCTGAAGCTGCTCGGCAGCTACCCGAAGGGCGAGGCCGGCGGCCCCGCCTGAGGACGGGCCCCGCGCGTCGCCGGTCCCACCAGCTTCCGCCGTGCGCCCCTGGGGTGGCCGACCGCGCGCCCTACGCCCGCGCGCCGGTGGGCTCCCGGCGATCGGCGCGCCCGAACTGCGCGAGCGGCGCGCGGCGGGGTGGGGCGGCCGTGGACGCGAGCCGGAAGGACCGGACGAGGCTCGCCAGCTCCTGCGACTGGCTCGAGAGCTCCTCCGCCGCGGACGACGACTCCTCGGAGCTCGCGGCGTTCTGCTGGGTCACCTTCTCCATGTCGACGACCGCCCTGGTGACCCCGTCGATCCCGCTCGCCTGCTCCTTCGCCGTCGCGGAGATCTCCGCGACGATGTCACTCGCCTTCGCGATCCCCTGGGTGATCGTCGAGAGCTTCTCGTGCACCTGGCGGCTCATGCTCTCGCCGACGCCCGCCTGACGGACCGACTCTCGGATGAGCTCCTCGGTCTTGGTCGCCGCCTCCTTGGACCGGAGCGCGAGCGAGCGGACCTCCTCCGCGACGACCGCGAACCCGCGCCCCGCCTCGCCCGCGCGCGCGGCCTCCACCGCGGCATTGAGGGCGAGCAGGTTGGTCTGGAACGCGATCTCGTTGATGTCCTTGATGATCTGCGACGTGCTCTCGGCCGAGGCGCGGATCCGGGACATCGTGTCCGCCATGTCGTTCATCGCCGCGGTGCCCTCCGCGGCGGCGCTGCGGGCGGTCTGGGCGACCGTGTTCGCCTGCATCGCGTTGTCCGCGGACTGCCGGGTCATCACGGACATCGACGCGAGGCTGGCCGTGGTCTCGGTCAGCGTGCTCGCCTGCTGCGACGCGCCGCTCGCCACCGCCTGGCTCGTCGAGGCGATCTGGGACGACGCGCTCGAGACCTGGTCCACGGCCATGACGACCGCGGAGAGCACGCTCCCCAGCTTCTCCGCCGTGGCGTTGAAGCTGCTCCGCAGCGGCTCGGTCTTCGCGGCGAACGGCGTCTCGATCCGGTAGGTCAGGTCGCCGTCGGCCAGGGCGGCGAGGCCGCGGCCCAGCTCGCCGATCGCCATCCGGTCCTCGCGCGCCTCCTGCGCCGCGTCGGCGGCGAGCTTCAGCTCGGTGACCTTCCGCGCGTGGATGTCGGTGAGCGAGCCGCACGCGCGGATCGTGGCGCCGTCGGCCGCGTGCCGGCAGCCGCCCGTCGCGCGGAACCAGCGGTACGACCCGTCCCGGACCTGGAGCCGGTACTCCACGTCGTACCGCGCCTCGCCGGTCGCGTCCTTCAGGTGATTCCCGAACGCCTCGAAGGTGCGCGGAGCGTCCTCGGGGTGCAGGCGATCCGACCACGACCTGCACACGTCCGGGAACTCCGTCTCGGTCTCGTAGCCCAGGAGCCGGCGGAACTCCGGCGACCACGTCCAGCGGCTCTCCGGATGGAACGCGTCGGCCTCGACCAGCACCGCCTGCCACAGCCCGACGCCGCACGCGTCGTCCAGCACGTCGGAGCGCTCCTTCACCTCCGCGAGTTCCCGCTCCGCGGCCGCCCGCGCCGCCGCGTGCGTGGCCACGAGCCGCTGGATGGACTCGACCATCGTCCGGAACTCGCCGTCGAGCGCCGGCGCTCCGGCGCCCGACGGGACTCGACCCTGCTCGCCGTCGGTGAGGCGGCGTACCTCCGCGACGAGGCGCGCGAGGTCGGCGCGGGCCTGCTCGACGGCGTCGCCCAGCGCCCGCTGCGCCCCGGGGAGCGGCTCCACGCGCTCGGCCAGGAGGCCGCGCGCGTACGCGCCGAAGAGGCCGGTCACCCGCCGCACGACGGCGACCTGGCCGCCCATCGAGCGGAGGAGGCGCTCTGCGGTCCGGGCGAACTCTCCCCGCAGCGCGGTGACGCCGGCGGGCGCGGCGACGTCGCCCTTCTCCTGCGCCGCGGCGATGCGGTCGAGCTCCACGAGCCACGCGCCGACGGACGCGGCGCACGCGTCGAGGCCCTCGCGGACGGCGGGATCGCCGACGTCCGCCTCGCGCAACTGGGCGGCGCCGCTCGCGAGCCGCTCGAGCGAGGACGCGACCGCCGCCGACTCCTGGCGCAGGTCGCGCGCGGCCGGCAGGCCCACCGCGAGGATGGCCGCGACCGCGAGGAGGAGGGAGACGGCCAGCACCCCCGCGGCCGCGCGGCCGGGAGCGAGCAGCGCCGTGATGGTCCCGCCGAGCAGGAGCGCGCCCGCGAACCACGAGACGCCGAGAAGCCTGGAGCCGATGCCGATCTGCCGGAACATGACGTGATCCTCGTTCGCCTTCGAAGGCCGTCGCGCCCGGTCGCGCCGCGTCGAGGCCCGGACGGCTTCGCCGCCGCGAGGCGGGGTGCGGTCGGGCCTCGAAGCACGAAGCGGGCCACCCACTAAACGATTTAGCCGCGACCCCGCCGCAAGGGTTCACGGTCGCTTGTCCTGCGTCGGGCGGGGAGCGCTCGAGCGCGCGAGCGGGTGCGGGTTCACCCCGAGGCCACGCGGCGGCCCCATCGCCGGCGGAGCGACGCCGCTCACCTGCGCGGAGGTGCGCCGGGTCACCGGGGCCGAACGCCCCAGCCGCGTCCCGCGCGATCACCCTCGGAGCGAGCGCAGGCCGGCGCCGACCGAGGCGGCGAGCGACGTCGTCGGCCGACCGATGAGCCGGCGCAGCGTCCCGCTCCGGTCGTCGAGCGCGCCGCGCGCGATGCCCGCGTCCACGTCGGCGAAGAGCTGCGCGACGGGCGGCGGGAGTCCCGCGCCCTGGAGCGCCGCGGAGAACGCCTCGGCGGGCAGGTCCCTGTAGACGACCGGCTTGCCCGCCTGGCGCGACACCTCCGCGGCGAGCTAGGCCAGCGTGAACGGCGCGTCACCCGCGAGCTCGTACACCTTCCCCTCGTGGCCCGGCGTCGTCAGGACCGCCGCCGCCGCCGCCGCGTAGTCGGCCCGCGCGGCGGCCGCGACGCGCCCCTCGCCGGCGGCGCCGAGGACGACGCCGCGCTGGAGCACGGGTCCGAGCCGCTCGGTGTAGTTCTCGGTGTACCAGGAGTTCCGGAGCAGGACGACCGGGAGGCCGGAGGCGTGCAGCGCGGCTTCGGTCTCCTTGTGCTCTGCGGCGAGCGCGAGCGGCGTCGTGTCGGCGTGGAGGATGCTCGTGTACGCGACCAGCTTCACGCCCGCGCGCCGCGCGGCGTCCACCACCGCGCGGTGCTGCGGCCCGCGCTTCCCCGCCTCGCTCCCGGAGATGAACAGGAGCTTCTCGGCGCCCTGGAGCGCGGCGTCGAGCGTCGCGGGCTGGTCGTAGTCGGCCGTCCGGACCTCGACGCCGCGGGCGACGAGGTCCTTCGCCTTGTCCGGGTTCCGCACCGCGGCGATGACCTGCCCGGCGGGGACCTTCTGGAGGAGCTCCTCGAGGACGAGGCGCCCGAGGTGGCCGGTGGCGGCGGTGACGGCGATCATGGCGTGCGCTCCTGTCGGGATGTACGGGCCGACCAGGATCTAGCGCCGGCGGTGCGCGGCCGCTCGTCGTCGGGGGACCGGCCTTCTCCGGAAGCCCGTCGAGGACGCGCCTCGGGTGGCGGACGCGCTCTCCCCGCGCCGGTGACCGTCGCCGTCAGGGTGATCGTCGTCGGGGCGGTGACGGTGGTCGCGCTGCTCGCGAGGGAGACGGCCGGCGGCTACGGGTCGGTGGCGAGCGGGATCGTCTGCCCGTTCACGACGAGGCCGACGATCGTCTGTAGCAGCGACGAGGAGCGAACAAACCGCGCGTGAAGCCGCTCGGGCGAGATCCTCGAAGGCGCGCGCGACGACCCGCTCCGGCGAGCGGGCCGTCGCGCCCGTCGTGTCACTGCTGCTGCTGGCCCTGATCCGTCGAGGAGCCGGTGCCGCTCGCGCCCGGAGCTCCGAGCCCGGTGCCGGTGCCGGTCGTCGTATCGGTGCCCGTGCCCGCGGCGCCGCCCGCCCCCGCGCCCGCGCCCGTGTCGCCGCCGGCCCCCGCGCCGGTCCCGCCCTGGGTCTGCTGCGCCCGCTGCTGGAGGCTCATCTGGATCTGCAGCGCCATCGCGTGGTGCTGGTGCAGCGAGGCCTCGGTCTGACCGAGCACCTGCGCGAGCTGCGGGATGCCCTGCTCCGCCGCGTTCGTCGCGCTCTTGTGGACGTCGTCGAGCGTGTCCTTGTGCGAGTCCACCATCTGGGTCATGAACTGCTGGTCGAACGCCGCGCCCTTCTGCCCCTGCAGCCCCTGCCCCTTCTCACGCAGCTCCGTCAGCGTCTCCTGGTACGCGTCGCCCTGGAGCTGGACGCCCATTCGCTGCGCCGCGTCCTGGAGCTGGCGGTCGCTCTTCTGGTGCTCCTGGACCATCCGCCGCGCGAACTGCTTCACGCGATCGGACTGCGCCTGGGTCTGCGCGGTCCGGGCGAGCTGGATCTCCGCCTGGTTCGTCGCGTGGAGCTTCTGGAGCGACTCGCGGAGCTGATCGGTCACCTGCCCTTGCTGGCCGGCCTGACCCTGCGCCTGTGTGCCCTGGCCCGCCTGTTGCCCGCCGGTCCCCTGCGCCGCGTCTCCGCCGGCCCCGGCACCTTGCGCCTGCGCCGTCCCCGACCAGGCGAGCGCGCCCGCGATCGCCGCGGCCCACATCGTGCGGTTGATTCCCATGCCTTTCCCCCTCCTCCGAGGACCCGAGCCGGGTCCGAGCGTCGTCGATACCCAGAACGTGGGGATCGGCGGCGCAAGCGGCTCGACCGGTCGGCCCAGGCGTGGGGCCCCGGCGTGCGCGCCGCGAGGCCGGGCTACGCCGGAACGGCGGCGGCCTTGTCAGGTCGTCGAGCAGTGAGGTAGGGTTTTCCCCAGCTCCCGGTACGTGGCCCCAGACCCTCCCCCCTCTGGAAAACAGGCCATGCACCGGGGGCTTCTACGTTCTCTTGATCCTGAGCAAGGCGCCGATACCTCGACCAGGCCCCTAATTCGAGGATGAGAAGGCGGGGGCCTCTCGTTCAGACGCTCGAGGATCTGCGCGAAGGCTGCAGCGCCGCGGCCGACAGCGCCACGATCGCCGACCTCGTCTCCAAGGCCGCCGAGCGTCGGATCGGGATCTCCGGCCTCTCCTTCTTCCGCATCAGCGGGCCCGTCGCCGCGCCCGGCGATTTCGTGACCGTCTCCGGGCGCGTGTCGGCCGCGCGCGCCGCCGAGGCTTCGGCGGAGCTGATGCGGCTCGTCGATCGCGAGATCCTCCCGTTCACCGAGTTCTTTGCGTCCTCTCCGCGGAGCTTCGACATCGCGGCCCGGTGGAGCGCGGAGTTCCTCCGCTCCACGCAGACGTGGGCCGAGTACTGGCACCCCTGGGGCGTCGAGCGGCAGCTCGTGGGCGTGCTCGGCAGCGCGGCGGCACCGCGCGGGTTCGTGTGCGTGGCGAGACAGAGCTCCGAGATGCCCTTCACCGCGGACGATCTCCGCACGTTCGAGGCGATCCGCTGCGACGTCGAGGGAGCGGTCGCGGACCAGCACGCGCCGTCGCGCGGCATGGAGGACGCGCTCGCCGCGCTGTCCGGGGCGGGTGAGGAGTGCTTGCTCTTCGACGGGTCGGGGACGCTCCTGTGGCTCACCGAGGCCGCGTGCGAGCGGCTCGCGCTGGCCGCCGCACGGCTCGGCTCCTCGTTCGCGATCGCACGCTCTCCGGCCCTGGAGGAGCTGCGCGTCTGGGTCCGCGCGCGGGCGCGGGAGGCGGACGCGCCCGAGCTCGCGCCGACGCCGCCGCCCGCGCGACTTTCGGCCCCGGGCGCGCGGCTCGCGATCCGGAGATACGACGATCGTGGTCGCACGCGGTTCCTCGTGACCCTCCACGCGGAGGTCGCGGGCTCCGCTGCGCTCTCCTCCGCTCGGGCACGCGCGGAGGACCTGGCGCGCGCCCGCGGCCTCACGCCGCGCCAGACCGACGTCCTCGCGCAGCTCGCGACGGGCCAGGGCAACAGGGCCATCTCGGCCGGGCTCGGGTGCAGCGAGAAGACCGTCGAGCTGCACGTGTCTGCGCTCTTCTCGAAGCTCGGCTGCCGGAGCCGCGCCGAGCTCGTCGCGCGCTTCTGGACGCACTGAGGGTCGCGCAGGCGGGCGGGCGGCGCCTTCCCCGAGGGCTCCGCTCCGCTTGACTGGATCGGCTCGAGTGCCGAAGACTCGGGACCAGCGCTCGATGAACGCACCAGCCCTCCGCCCCCCGCGCATGCGCTCCGCCCGGCACGGCGCCCGCCTCCCGTACGTCTACCTCGCGCCCGCGCTGCTGGTGCTCGCGGTGTTCGGGCTCGTGCCGGTGCTGTTCACCGTCGTCATGTCGCTGTTCCGGTGGGACTCCATCAAGGGGTTCGCGGAGCTCGGCTTCGCGGGGCTGGACAACTTCGTCTGGATCTTCGTGGACGACGACTGGTTCGGCGCCGCGCTCGGGAACGCGCTCTGGCACACGGCGGTCTCGGGGTTCCTCATCCACGTCTCCGCGATCCCGCTGGCGGCGTTCCTCGACCAGGCCTTCCGGCGCTGGCGCGCCGGCGTCCTGGCGCTGTACTTCCTGCCCTTCCTCACGTCGGGGATCGTCGTCTGGATCGTGATGTCGACGCTGTTCTCCTCGAGCGAGAACGGGCTCGTGAACTCCGCGCTGCTCGCGCTCGGGAACGCGGAGGTGCTCGGGGTGAAGCCCCTGGCCCTCTTCTTCCCCACGCGTCCGCTGGAGTGGTTCCGGGACCACGGGGACGCGGTCGGCGTGCTGATGTCCTGGTGGTACGGGCTGGGCTGGAACGTGCTCCTCTACGTGACCGCCCTGCAGTACGTGCCCAGGGTGCTGCTCGAGGCGGCGCGCATCGACGGCGCTGGCCCCTGGCAGACGCTGCGCCACGTCACCGTCCCGCAGCTCCGGCCGATGATCTTCTTCGCCGCGTCGCTGACCGTGGTGGGAGGCCTGTCCGCCGGAGGGCCCCGGTCGCTGGTCGGCTACATGGAGTTCATGGCGTACAACCAGGGCGACTTCGGCGCCGCGGCGGCGATGGCCGTCGTGGTCCTCCTGGTGCTCGCCGCGCTCGTCTACTTCCTCTGGGCGCACGTCGGCGGGCGCCCCGCCCTCCCGCGCGGCGCGCGGCCCGGCGCGCCGTTCGACCTCCGGCCGCGCCGGCCGACCTGGGGTTCGCGCCTGTGGGCCTGGCTTCGGCGCAGGCTCGAGACGCCCGAGCGCGACGATCCGACCGCGCTCCGCGGGTTCGACGGCATGCGCGCCGTCGCGTGCCTGCTCGTGATCGGACATCACCTCGCGCAGCGGCTCGACGGCGACTGGGCGCTGCTGTGGATCCTCAAGCCGCTCTGGAGCGTGGGCATCCGCCCCGGCATGGGGGTGAGCCTCTTCTTCGTGCTCTCCGGCGCGCTCCTGTCGATGTCGTTCTGGAAGCGGTTCCTCGACGGCGACCGGCCTCCGCCGCTCGGGCCGTACGCGGTCAAGCGCGCGGCGCGGATCGCGCCGGGGTACTGGGCGGCGCTCGGCGCGAGCACGTTGCTCGGGCTCGCCCTCGTGCCGGACGCGGCCCACGTGCTCCGGCGCTTCGTCGCGGGGGCGACGTTCACCTCCGGGTTCCACTGGACCACCTTGTTCCCCGCGGAGCTCGATCCGGTGCTGTGGACCATCAGCTTCGAGGTGCTGTGCTACGCGCTCCTGCCCGCCGTCCTGCTGCCGATGTGGCGCGTGCTCCCCGACCGGTCCCCGCGGCGCGCGCTGCGGTACCTGGCGTGGGTCCTCGCCGGCCTCCAGCTCGTGCACCTCGCCATCGTCGCGATCTTCCCGACCGACGAGGCCGGCAAGGGCTGGCACCTCGGCCTCCTCGGGGGCGCGAAGGAGTGGCTCCCGTACTGGAACCCCGCGACGTTCATGACCCAGTTCCTGCTCGGCAGCGCCGCGGCGCTCGCGATCACCTGGAGGCAGCGGACCCACCCGCGCCGCAGCGCGGACTTCGACCGGCTCGGCACGTGGGCGCTGCTCGGGGCCCTCTTCCTGCACGCGGTGTTCGGCGGCGGCGTGAACGTCGTCACGCGCCAGCCGTACCTCTCGCCGTTCTTCCCGGCGCTGCTGGCCCTGGGCCTCTTCGCGATGCAGTTCGGCGATCGGCTGCCGCGCTGGCTCGACAACCGCCTGCTCCGCTGGGTCGGCAAGTACTCCTTCGGCCTGTTTCTCTGGCACTTCCCCCTGCTCGAGCTCATCCGCGTCCTCTGGTTCCCCGCCTTCAAGCCGTTCCAGATGCGCTCCATCGGCCTCTGGCTCGGGCTCTCGGCGCTCGCGGTCGCGGGCTCGTTCGTCCTCGCCTGGCTGTCCTGGCACGTCGTCGAGCAGCCCGCGCTCCGCTGGGCGCGGAGCCGCCGCGCCCGGCCGGCGGCGCCCGCGCCGGAGGTGGCGCCGTGACCGGCCGGTCGACCGCGCGCGCCCGGCGCCGGACCGTGGCCCGCCTGCTCGCCGTTGGCGGCGGGCTCGCGATGCTACTCCCGCTGTACCTCATCTTCGTGTTCGCGACGCACACCGACGCGGCGATCACGAGCGCGCCCGCGCCGATCTGGTTCGGGTCCGCGTTCCCCGACAACGTCCGCCAGCTCCTCGAGCGCCTGCCGTTCTTCTGGCAGAACCTCTGGATGAGCGTGCGCGTCGCGGGGGCGGTCGCGCTCCTCCAGCTCCTGCTCTGCCCGCTCGCCGCCTACGCGTTCGCGCTGCTCGACTTCCGGGGGAAGGACGTGCTGTTCGCGCTCGTGCTCTCGACGCTCCTGCTGCCCGGGTTCCTGGGCATGATCCCCCACCGGATGACGATCGGCTGGCTCGGGTGGCACGACGGCGCCCGTGGCCTCGTCCTCCCGTCGGCGGCCAGCGCCCTGGGCATCTTCCTCATGCGCCAGTACATCGAGCGGGCCGTCACCCGCGAGCTGATCGAGGCGGCGCGGCTCGACGGGTGCAGCACGACCGGCGTCTACGTCCGCATCGTCCTGCCGCTCGTGCGCCCCGCGCTCGCGGCCCTGGCGCTGATCGCCTTCATCGGCGCGTGGAACGACCTCCTGCGGCAGATGATGACGCTCCACGACATGAAGGCGTACACCGCGCCGCTGGCGCTCCGCTCGCTCGTCGGGACGGGGCACCCGCCCCTCGGTTCCATGTTCGCCGGCGCCGCGCTCACGATGCTTCCGGTGATCGCCGCCTTCGCGCTCCTCGCCCGCAGCCTCTTCCGGACGCTCGCGATCGAGAGCAGCGCGGGCGAGTGAACGCGCGTGCCTATCGCCGGGGTGACGCCAGCCGCTCGATCGCCTCCTCGAGCGCCGCGCGCATCGCCGCGGCGGAGGACGCGCGCCACCGGCGTCCGTGGCCGGGGAGGACCCACCGGAAGCGGTACGCGCGGAGCCGCTCCAGCGACCGGAGCTGCTCGGGCCAGGACCACCAGCAGACGCCGCGGCCCATGTCGAGGCGCCCGTCGTCCTCGTCCCACCACAGGTGATCTCCCGTGAACAGGAACTCGTCCCTGTAGAGGAGCGCGATGGAGCCTCGCGTGTGACCCGGGACGGGGACGACGGTGAGCTCGCCGTCGAGCGCCACCGGCTCGATGGCCCCGATGCGCCGCTCGACCGGCACCCCGCCCGCGTCGTCGACGTGCATCACGCGCTCGCAGCCGTAGCGGGCCGCGAGGATGGCGTGGTCGGCCACGTCGTCGCGGTGCGAGAGCACCAGGGTGCGGACGCCGCCCAGCGCGTCGAGGCGCGCGAGGAGCGGCCGCGACGCCCGCGGCGAGTCCACGAGCACGTTCCCCTGCGGCCGCACGACGAGGTACGAGGCCGCGCCGTACGAGGCCGCCGACCGCCACCCGCAGTCGTACACGTCGTCCTCGATCCGCTCCGGGAAGGCGTCCGCCGCCGCGCGGGCCCCGCTCTTCGAGGTCGTGCCGATGCTCGCGGTCGGGCAGGCGACCAGCGCCATGAGCGCGCGGCGCTCCTCCACCTCGCCGGCGGGCTGCGCGGCGACGACGGACTGGCCGTGCCGGCGCGAGCGCGCGAACGTCGCCGGCGCGAGCTGCCGGCACGCATCGCAGTCGATGCAGCTCTCGTCGACGAAGAACGGGCCGGGCGCGTTCCCCTCGAGCCGTGCAACCGGGCGGGCCATGGCGATCGTGTAGCGCGGACGGCGCGGGCGCGCCCGGGACGGTGCCGTCGCCGTTCACGCGTGGCCCCCCTCGGCGCGCGCCGAGGCCGCTGCCCGCCCGGCGCCCTGCGCCGCCGCCGCGAGCTCCTCCATCCCCTGCGCGCGGGTGACGAGCTCCCCGTACCCGAGCTCGGCGCGCGCCCGCGCGTCGTTCACCGTCACCTCGACGCCCATGACGGCGAGCAGCGTCCGGGTGATCGGCGGCGGGTGCGCGGCGCGTTCGGGCCAGACCGCCTCGAGCGCCGCGCCCAGCGCCCTCGCCATCCAGCGCGGCACCGCGCGCGCGGGCGCCTCGATCCCCTGCGTGCGGAGCAGCGCGGTGACGAACGCCCGGAACTCGATCGGCGGCCCGTCGGTCAGGAAGTAGACGCCCCCGGAGCGGCCGCGCTCCGCCGCGAGCACGACGCCGTGCGCCACGTTCGCGACGTGGCAGGTCGAGGTCAGGTACCGCCCGCCGGAGATCCACGCGAGCGTGCCGCGCCGGGCGGCGTCCACGAGCTTCGGCAGCAGCGAGGTGTCGTCCCGTCCCCAGATGAACCGTGGGCGCACGACCACCGTCGCGAGCCCGGGGCCGCTCGCGGCGCGGACGCGCTCCTCGGCGAGCGCCTTCGTCAGGGCGTACGCGCCGAGCGGGCGCGGCGGGATCGGTCGCGACTCGTCGGCGTTCACGATCGGGCGGCCGTCCGCCAGCACCGCCTCGGTGCCGACGTGCACGAGGCGCGGCACGCCCGCGCTCCGGGCCGCGGCGAGGACGTTCTCCGTCCCCTCGACGTTCACCCGGTGGAACTCCTCGCGCGGCCCCCACGGCTCCACCTTCGCCGCGGCGTGGACGACGAGGTCGCAGCCGGCCATGCCGGCCGCCAGCGCCGCGGTCCCGGAGAGCTCGGCCGGCACGGGCTCGGCGCCGGCGGCTGCGACGGCGCGGGCCGCGGCGTCCGAGCGCGCCGCGGCGACGACCTTCCAGCCGCGCTCGCGGAGCGCGCGGATCACGTTCCGCCCGACGAACCCCGAGCCGCCGGTGACGAACGCGCGGGTCACGCTCCGTCGCCCTCGGGGTCCTCCTGCTCGCGCGCGCGGACCTCCGCCGCCCAGGCGCGTCCGTCGGCCGCGTCCGCCTCGCGGCGCGCCGCCTCCGCGCGCGCCTCCTCGCCGTGCGCGTGCCGCTCGGTCAGGAGCGCGTCGTGCTCCAGCGCCTCGGCGGCGCGCGCCTCGGGGCTCGCCTCGGCCTCCCGCCGCTGGGCCTCCGCCGCCTCCCGCAGCTTCTCCGCGGCGGTGTCGGTCACCTCCGCCTCGTCGCGGAGCGCCTCCGCCTCGCGGCGGTGCGCGTCGGCGGTCGCGCGCGCCCGGCGACTCGTGTCCTCTTCGTTCGGTGCCATGCTCTAGAGGTGGGCCGTGGCGCGGCGGTGCGCCACGAAACCCGGGGGCCCCGGAGCCCTGGAGCGCCGTCCCGGCGGCGCGTGGACCCGGCGACGTCTGGGCGACCGTGCCGGGGGCCGCCCGGTCGCCCGCGTGAAGGGCAGGCACGCGCGTGCCCCGGCGGCACGCGGTGAACGCCCGGCACGCGCGTGAAGGCCTGGCACGCCCCACCTCCCCGTGACGTGGTGGCGACCGAGCGTGAATGGCCCGGCGGCGAGGGCCGTCTCCTGGGCATGACGACGACCGACCGCAAGCCGAGAGCGCTCCTCCTCGCCGGAGACCGCGAGGCCCTGTCCTCCCTCGCCGCCGCGTTCCACCGGCGCGGCTTCGACGTCGTCGCGGGATCGGACGGCGCCGCGGGCGTGGAGCTCCTGCTCGATCACCTCCTCTCCCTCGACGTGCTCGTCGCGGACGTCGACCTCCCCGGCCGCGGCGGCGCCTCGCTCCTCGAGCTCGTGCGCGTCGCCGGGGGTGAGCGCGACCTCGCCGTCGTCCTCCGGTGCCGGGACCTCTCGCCGCGCGCCGGGGAGCGGCTCCGCGCGCTCGGCGCGGACGCGCTGGTCCGCGTCACCGACGCCCCCGAGACGATCGCGGCCGTGGCCGAGGAAGCGATCTGGGCGCGCCAGCCCTTCGCGGCGGCCGCCGCGGCCTGAGCGGGCACTCCAGCGCCAGGGCCCCACCGGAGCCGGGCGAGCTCCGCGCGCCGTCGCAACGTTCTCGCGCATGCGCGCGTTCCAGGACTCGATCCCGCACAACTACCGCGCCGCGGGCCGGGAGCTCGGCTCCGACCCGCTCCTCTGGTCGGTGACCGCTTCGCTGTCGGTCGAGCGGCGCCGCGCCGCGGCCGCGCCGTCGTCCCGGCGCGTGCTGGTCGTGGACGACAACCGGGACGCGGCGGAGTCGCTCGCGGAGCTCGTGTCGATGCTCGGCCACGAGGCCGAGGTCGCG
>DASPMI010000026.1:0-19454 GCA_035627135.1 Anaeromyxobacter sp.
CGCGACGTCCGGGGTCGGCTTCCCGCCCGCGGCGGACACGGCCCGGTAGAGCGGGTTCGCGTTCGCCGCCTGGGCGACCACGAGGCGCGGGAGGCGGTCGACGAGCCCGAGGTCCCGGAGCATCTGGAACCCCTTCCCCACCGCGCTCGCGTTGCCGAGGTTGCCGCCGGGGATGACGACGAAGTCGGGCGCGGTCCAGCCGAGCTGCTGGGCGATCTCGATCGAGGCGGTCTTCTGGCCCTCGATGCGCAGCGAGTTCATCGAGTTCGCGAGGTAGATGTCCTTCGTCCGGGAGAGCTCCTTCACCACCTTCATGCAGCCGTCGAAGTCGGTGTCGAGCTCGAGCACCAGCGAGCCGTTGGAGATGGGCTGGACGAGCTGCGCCGTCGAGATCTTCCCGCGCGGGAGGAGCACCACGCTCGGGATGCCGGCGGCGGCGCAGTAGGCGGCGAGGGCGGCCGAGGTGTCGCCCGTGGATGCGCAGGCGACCGCCCGCACCGCCGAGCCGCGCGCCTGCATCTCCTTCACGGCCGAGACGAGGACCGTCATGCCCAGGTCCTTGAACGACCCGGTGTGCGTGACGCCGCACTGCTTGACCCAGACCTCCGCGAGGCCGAGCTCCTTCGCGTACCGGTCGACGCGCAGGAGCGGGTTCGCCCCCTCCCCCATCGAGACCACGTTCTCGACGGCGAGCTCCGGGTAGACCCACTCCTTCTTGCCCCAGACGCCCGAGCCGTAGGGCCAGGCGCCGCCGCGGTACCGGCCCTCGAAGAGGGCCTTCCACTCGGCGGCGGAGCGCTGGCGGAGCGCGGCGAGATCGTGCTCGACCTCGAGGAGGCCGCCGCACCGCGGGCACTGGTAGATGACCTCGGTCAGCGCCGCCCGGAAGTCGCAGCCTTCGGCGCAGCGGAACCAGGACGAGAACGGGGTCTGGGCGACGTGGTCCATAGGAGCGGGCCAATTTGCCGGGCGCGGCGGCCCGTGGCAAGGGCATCGTGCGCCGCAGGAGCGCCGTTCACGCGCTCGGCGTTCGCGCGCCGCAGGACGGGCACCGCGGGCCCCGGACCGGAACGCCGCAGGTGCACGTCCGGAGCGGCTCGTCGGCCGGGGGCGGCTGCACGAGCGCGACCGCCGGGAGCCGCATCCCGCAGCGCCCGCAGATCCGCTCTCCCGGCGCCGCCTCGGTCCGGCAGTAGCGGCAGAGCACGACCGCCGGGTACGGCGTCGGACCGTCGGCCGGGAGGCCGTCCATCGCCCGGTCCATCCCAGGCAAGGGCTCGACGGAGACGTCGACGGGGGCCGCGGGCGTGGGCTCGAGGTCCGGGACGGGGTCCGCCCACGCCGCGTCCACGGGCGCGTACGCGTTCACCTGGAGATCCGGAACGGCCATGGCGGGCGCGTCCGCGGCGGCGGGAGCGAGCGTCGGCTCCAGCCCCTCGAGCGGCGGGATCGCCCCTTCGGCCGCCGGGGCTCCGGGCAGGCGGCGGCCGCACACCTCGCACTCGGTACCACCGGCCTGTGGGTGCTCGCAGAGCGGACAGACGACCATCGGGCCTCCTCTCGCCCCTGCGACGGCGGGGGCGAGCGAGGCGAGTCTACCCTGCCGCGGGCGCGCCGTGCGTCAGGGGCACGAAGCGCACCCCGAGGACGTCCACCTCGGCACACCTCCCGTCCTCGCGCCGATCGACCACCCGCAGCACCTGGCTCGATGGATCCGCGCCGATCGGGAGGATCATCCGACCGCCGGGCGCGAGCTGGGCGAGCAGCGCCGGCGGGACGTCGGGCCCGGCCGCGGCGACCAGGATCCGGTCGAACGGCGCCGCCTCGGGCCAGCCCAGCGCGCCGTCGCCCTCGCGCAGGTGGACGCTCGCGAGGCTTAGCTCGCCCAGGAGCAGCGCGCGCGCGCGGGCCGCGAGCTCCGGGACGATCTCGATCGAGTAGACCTCGCGCGCGAGCGCGGAGAGCAGGGCGGTCTGGTAGCCGGACCCGGTCCCGATCTCGAGCACGCGCTCGTCGCCGGAGAGCCCGAGGCGCTCGGTCATGTACGCGACGATGAAGGGCTGCGAGATGGTCTGGCCGAAGCCGATCGGGATGGGCCAGTCGCCCTCGGCCTCGCCCCGCCGCTCCGGGGGCAGGAAGCGGGCGCGATCGATTCGCGCCACGGCGTCGAGCACGCGAAGCGACTCGATCCCCATCCCCGCCAGGCGGCGAGCGAGCTGGGCGCTCATGCGAAAGATCGTAGCGAGAGGGGAGCCGGGACGCCTGCCGAACCCCGTGAACGAGCCCGCTCCCGCACCGGCGCAGGAGGAGCTCCCGGGCTCGGGCTCGGGCGCGTTCACGGGTGAGGCGAGGCTCCGTTCACCCCACCTGCGCGATCGAGAGCCTGCCCGCCCAGCGCTCGGCGAGCGCCTCGCGCGTGGCCGCGTGCTCGGGGCGCTCGAGCGCGGGATCCTCCTCGAGGAGCGCGCGGGCCTCCTCGCGGGCCTCCTCCAGGATCGCCTCGTCCCGGTAGAGGTCCGCCACCTCGAGGAGTCGCTGCCCGGACTGCTGGGTGCCGACGAGCTCCCCGGGGCCGCGGATCCGGAGGTCCACGCGGGCGAGCTCGAAGCCGTCCTGCGTCTCCTCCATGGCCCGGAGCCGCTCGCGCGCGTCGTCGCCGGCGCGCCGGAAGTGGGCGATGAGGAGGCAGTGGCTCTTCGCCGCCCCGCGGCCCACCCGGCCGCGGAGCTGGTGGAGCTGCGAGAGCCCGAACCGCTCGGCGTGCTCGACGATCATCACGGTGGCGTTGGGGACGTCCACCCCGACCTCGATCACCGTGGTCGCGACGAGGACGTCGAGCGCTCCGGCGCGGAACCGGTCCATGACCGCGCGCTTCTCCTCCGCCTTCATCCGGCCGTGGAGCAGGCCCACGGCGCGCCCGGCGAAGACGCGGGCGAGCTCCTCGGCGCCGCTGGTCGCGTCGGCGAGGTCGCTCTTCTCGCTCTCCTCGACGAGCGGGTAGACGACGTACACCTGGCGCCCGCGCTCGAGCTCCTCGCGGGCGAGGTCGTAGGCCGCCTTGCGCCGCGAGTCGCCGTAGAGCTTCGTGGCGACGGGCGTGCGGCCCGGCGGGAGCTCGTCGATCTTGGAGTGGTCGAGGTCGCCGTAGAACGCGAGCGCGAGCGTGCGCGGGATGGGGGTCGCGGTCATGACGAGGACGTCGGGCCGCCGCCCCTTGGCGATGAGCTGCGCCCGCTGGAGCACGCCGAACCGGTGCTGCTCGTCCACGACCACGAGCCCGAGCTTCTCGAACCCGACCGCCTCCTCGAGGAGCGCGTGCGTCCCGACCGCGATCCGCGCCCTCCCCTCCGCCACCGCGGCGCGCGCTTCGCGCTGCTCCTTCCCGCGGGCGGCGGCGACGACGCGCGCCACCTCCACGCCCGAGCCCGCGAGCCAGCCCGCGAGCGTGCGCGCGTGCTGCTCGGCGAGGATCTCGGTCGGGACCATGAGCGCCGCCTGCCACCCCGAGTGCACGGCGAGCATCATCGCGGCGAAGGCCACGGCCGTCTTGCCGCTCCCGACGTCGCCCTGGAGGAGCCGGTTCATCGGCTCCGGGCGACCCATGTCGAGCGCGATCTCGGAGAGCACCCGCTGCTGCGCACCCGTGAGCGCGAACGGCAGCGGCGCCACGGCCCGGGCGCGCGCCGCCGGCGAGACGTCGAAGGCGATCCCCTCGGCGGCGCGCACGCCCTGCCGCCGCCGCGCGAGGACGAGCTGGAGGAAGAACAGCTCCTCGAAGATGAGCCGCCGGAACGCGGGGCTCGCCCGCGCCGCCGCCTGGACCGGGTCGGTCCCGGCCGGCGGGAAGTGGACCTGCTGGAGCGCGTCACCGCGCCCGAGCAGGCCGCGCCGCGCGCGCACCGCGGGCGGGAGCTCGTCGGGCGCGAGCGGTGCGAGCTCGTCGCACAGGCGCTTCATGAGCTTGCGGAGCGCGGGGTGCTGGTGGTCCGCCGGGCCGACGTAGAACGGCACGATCCGCCCGAAGCTCGCCGAGTCCCCGGGCTGGACCTTCTCCACCTCCGGCTGGCTCATCTGCCGCCGCCCGCCGAACCCCTCGGTGATCTTCCCCGAGGCGAGGAGCGAGTCGCCCTTCGCGAAGCTCTTGAGTCGCCACGGCGGCGGGTTGAAGAAGACGAGCTCGAGGGCCGAGCCGAGGGCGCCGCCCTCCCCCTCCGCGACGGTGACCTTGAGGAGGGGCCGGCCGTTCCGCATCCGCTGCGTGCGCGTGGCGACGACCTTCGCGAGCACGCTCGCCTCGTCGCCCAGGCGGAGATCCCGGATGGACCGGACGGTGGTGCGGTCCTGGTACGCCTTGGGCCAGAACTCGAGCGCCGCCTCGACCGTCGTGCGCCCGCGCTCCTCGAGCAGCGCGCGCGGCGCGGGGTGCGCGCGCGGGAGATCGGCGAGGCGGGTCTGGAGGAGGCGGCGGCGGGCGGCGCGATCGCCCGGAGCGATCGGCGCGGCTCCCGTGAACGAGCCCGCGCCCGCGCCCGGCTTCTCCTGCGCGCCCGCGGAACCGTGATGGTCGGGGTGCACCTGCGCCTCCGCCTCGGGCTCTGGGTCCGGCTCGGGAGCGGGCTGGGGCTCGGGCTGGGGCGCGGGCTTCGCGGTGGGGGTGCGCGGCGCGAGCCGCGCCTTGGCCGCAATCTCCCGCAGCTCCTGCGGGATCGGGATGAGCGCTCCGAGCAGCGCCGCCATCCGGACCAGCGCGCGCCGGCGGTCGGGGCCGGGCGCGGCGTCGAAGGCGCCGGCCACCTCCTGGAGCTCGCGGAGCGCGGGCGAGTCGGCGGCGCCGAACGCGCGAGCGCGGGCGACCGCACCCCGCACCGTGTCGCCGAACGCCTTGAGCCGGTCGGCGCCGGCGAACCCGTCCTTCACCGCGAACCGGAGCGGCGGGAGCAGGGCCTCGAGCGCCCGCGCGGCGGCCCCCAGGTCCGTGGGCCCGTTCGTCCGGGCCGGCGGTCCCGGCGGTCTCTCACCCCCGCGCTGCACGCTGGGTCGAGCTTACGCCCCCGGTCCGACGTCCGACTCGACCTCGGGGGGCAGCTCCTCCTCGACGAAATCGATCCCCTGGATCTCGTACTCTTTCTGCCCGCCCGGCGTGCGCACGACCACCGTGTCGCCCTCGCTCCTGCCGATGAGCGCGCGGGCGATCGGGCTCGTCACCGAGATCTTCCCTTGCTTCAGGTCGGCCTCGAGCTCGCCGACGATCCTGTACTTGGCCTCGTCGCCCGAGTCGGTGTCCTCGAGGTGCACGGTGGCGCCGAACACGACCCGATCGCCGGCGTGCTTGGTCACGTCGATCACCTCGGCGCTCGCGATCCAGTGCTCGACCTGCGCGATGCGGCCCTCGATGTGCCCCTGCTTCTCCTTGGCGGCGTGGTACTCGGCGTTCTCGGAGAGGTCCCCGTGCGCACGCGCCTCCGCGATCTCGCGGACGATCTTCGGGCGCTCGACCGCCTTGAGGCGCTTCAGCTCCTCCTTGAGCCGGAGGAGGCCGCTCTTCGTCATGGGCACGCGCTCTGCCATCTGCCTTCCCCTTCGCTGGCCAAAAAACAGGGCGGCCGGCCCGGGGGTCCGGGCGGCCGCGCCAATTGCCTCAATGACTAGAGCGCCCGGGGGTCGAAAGTCAACGTCCGTCGGCGTGATACTCCTGGATCGACCGGACAATCGGGTCCCCGCCGCGCGCCGCCTCCATCGCCCCCACCGCCGCGCGCGCCCCCGTCAGGGTCGTCACGTACGGCAGGCGCTTCATGAGCGTCTCGCGGCGGATCGAGTAGCTGTCGGCGATCTCCTGCTTCCCGGCCGTCGTGTTCACGACGAAGTGGACGTCGCCGTCGATGATCCGGTCCACGATCGACGGGCGGCCCTCCTGGACCTTCTTCACCGGCGTCGTGGGGATCCCCTGCTTCCCGAGGAACGCGCTCGTACCGGCGGTGGCGAGCACCTCGAACCCGAGCCGCACCAGGCGGCGGGCGATGTCGACCGTGGCCTCCTTGTCCGCGTCCTTGACCGAGACGAAGGCGCGCTTCCCCGGGCCGCCCGTGGGGAGCGTGTTCCCCGCGGCCGCCTGCGCCTTGAGGAACGCCGTCGCGAAGTCGGGGGCGACGCCCATGACCTCGCCGGTGGACTTCATCTCCGGCCCGAGGACCGTGTCCACTCCGCGGAAGCGGGCGAACGGGAAGACCGCCTCCTTCACCGAGGTGTGCCCGAGCGCGACGGCGTGGTTCGCGCCCGCCTCGGCGAGCGTCTTCCCCACCATGCAGAGCGCACCGGCCTTGGCGAGCGGGAGGCCCGTCGCCTTGCCCACGAACGGCACCGTCCGGCTCGCGCGCGGGTTCACCTCGAGGACGTAGATCTCCTTCCCCTGGATCGCGAACTGGACGTTCATGAGGCCCACGACGCCGAGCTCCTTCGCCATGGCGATCGACTGCCGCTCGATCTCCGCCACGACGTCCGGCGCGAGCGAGTGCGGCGGGAGCGAGCACGCCGAGTCGCCGGAGTGGATGCCGGCCTCCTCGATGTGCTCCATCACGCCGCCGATGACGACGTCCTTGCCGTCGGAGACGACGTCCACGTCCACCTCGGCCGCGTCGCGGAGGAACCGGTCGATGAGGACCGGGCGCTCGTTCGACGCCTGCACCGCGTCGCGGAGGTACGTCTCGAGGTCGCGGTCGTCGTAGACCACCTCCATCGCGCGCCCGCCGAGCACGTACGAGGGGCGCACCATGGCCGGATAGCCGATCCTCCGGGCCACCGCGAACGCCTCCTCGGCGCTGCGCGCGACGCCGTTCCTCGGCTGCTTCAGCCCGAGCTTCTCGATGAGCGCGGCGAACCGCTCGCGATCCTCGGCGCGGTCGATCGCGTCGGGCGAGGTCCCGAAGATCGGCACGCCCAGCTCGTGCAGCGGCACCGCGAGCTTGAGCGGCGTCTGGCCGCCGTACTGGACGATGAGCCCCTTCGGCTTCTCCTTGTGGACGATCTCCAGCACGTCCTCGAGCGTGAGCGGCTCGAAGTAGAGGCGGTCGGAGGTGTCGTAGTCCGTCGACACCGTCTCCGGGTTGCAGTTGACCATGATGGTCTCGAACCCGGCCTTGGCGAGCGCGAACGAGGCGTGCACGCAGCAGTAGTCGAACTCGATGCCCTGGCCGATCCGGTTCGGGCCGCCGCCGAGGATCATCACCTTCGGGCGGTCGGTGGGCTGGGCCTCGCACTCCTCCTCGTAGGTCGAGTAGAGGTACGGCGTGTAGGCCTCGAACTCGGCCGCGCAGGTGTCCACCCGCTTGAACACCGGCCGCACGCCCGCCGCCCAGCGCTGATCCCGGACCGCCTTCTCGGTGGTGCGGGTCAGGCGGGCGAGGCGCTTGTCGGAGAACCCCATCGCCTTGACGGCGCGGAGCGCCGCCGCGTCGCGCGGCAGCCCCTCCTCGGCGATCCGCGCCTCGGTCCGGACGATCTCCTCGATCTCCCGCAGGAACCAGGGATCGATCGCGGTGAGCTGGTACACCTCGTCGACGCCGAGCCCGGCGCGGAAGGCCTCGCCGACCCAGAACAGCCGGAGCGCCCGCGGCACCCGGACCTCGGCGCGGATGTGATCGAGCTCCGCCTGCGTGTACGCGTCGCCGGGCCGCTTGCCGAGCGGCGAGTCGAACCCGGCCCGGTCGATCTCCAGCCCGCGGATCGCCTTCTGGACGCTCTCCTGGAAGGTCCGGCCCATCGCCATCACCTCGCCGACCGACTTCATCTGCGTGGTGAGGGTGTCGTCCGCGCCCCGGAACTTCTCGAACGCGAAGCGCGGGATCTTCGTGACCACGTAGTCGATCGTCGGCTCGAACGACGCGGGCGTGTAGCGGGTGATGTCGTTCTGGATCTCGTCGAGCGTGTACCCGACCGCGAGCTTGGCGGCGATCTTGGCGATCGGGAAGCCGGTCGCCTTCGAGGCGAGGGCCGACGAGCGCGACACGCGCGGGTTCATCTCGATGACGACCATCCGGCCGTTCTTCGGGTCCACGCCGAACTGGATGTTCGAGCCGCCGGTCTCGACGCCGATCTCGCGGATGATGCGGACCGCGGCGTCGCGCATCCGCTGGTACTCCTTGTCCGTGAGCGTCTGGGCGGGCGCGACGGTGATCGAGTCGCCCGTGTGGACGCCCATCGGGTCGAAGTTCTCGATCGAGCAGATGATCACGACGTTGTCGTGCTTGTCGCGCATCACCTCGAGCTCGTACTCCTTCCACCCGATGATCGACTCCTCGCAGAGGATCGTGTGCGTGGGCGAGAGGGTCAGCGCGCGCCGCGCGAGCGGCTCGAACTCCTCGAGGTTGTAGGCGACGCCGCCGCCCTCGCCGCCCATCGTGAAGCTCGGGCGGATGATGATCGGGAAGCCGATCTCCTTGGCGATCGCCCGCGCCTCCTCCCAGCTCGTCGCGTAGCCGCTCTTCGGCAGCTCCACGCCGACCCGCTCCATCGCCTCCTTGAAGAGGAGCCGATCCTCCGCCTTCTCGATCGCCTCCAGCTGCGCGCCGATGAGCTCGACCCCGTGGCGGGCGAGCGCACCGTTCTTCGCCAGGGCCACCGCCAGGTTGAGCGCGGTCTGGCCGCCGAGGGTCGGGAGGAGCACGTCCGGCTTCTCGCGGGCGATGATCCGCTCCGCGACCTCGGGCGTGATGGGCTCGATGTACGTCCGGTCGGCGAACCCCGGGTCCGTCATGATGGTCGCGGGGTTCGAGTTGAGGAGGACGATCTGGTAGCCCTCCTCCTTCAAGGCCTTGCAGGCCTGCGTGCCGGAGTAGTCGAACTCGCAGGCCTGTCCGATGACGATGGGCCCGGAGCCCACGATCATGATCTTCTTGATGTCCTGGCGGCGCGGCATGGGTGGCGCACCCTAGCATAACGGGGGCCACCGATCAGAGCGGCGGGGCCGTCCTCGTCGCCGCAGCCCGGCGCAGGATCACGGTGCCGCAGCGCGTCCGAAGGCCCTCAGGAGGGGGCCTTGGCCGCTGCCTCCTTCTCGCGCGCGGCCTGCACGATTTCGAGCAGCTTCTTCATCTTCGGGAACCGCTCGGCCAGCGCCGCGATCATGGGCGCCGGGAACACGATGGCCGAGGTCTCCGTGGTGGCGACGAGGGCCAGCGGCCGGCCCGCCCCGAGGACCCGCCCCTCGCCGAACGTCGCCCCGCGCCCCAGGTGCGCGATCTCCACCCCGCCGGCCTGCGCGGACGCGCCGCCGTCGAGGACGAGGAGGAAGGTCTCGTCGGCCTCCCCGGAGACGAGCTCCCCCGCGGCCAGGTCGACGCGCTGCGCGAGCTGGAGCAGGTCGCGGCGCGCCTCCGGATCCAGCGACCGGAAGAGCGGGCTCGCTTCGACGAAGGCGGTGGCGGCGAGGTCCCCGATCACCTCGCGAGGCGCGCTGGCCATGCCAGAAAAGCTAGCATAAGCTCCGCCCGCCAATGCACGGGTTCCTGCACCTGGCGCCGATGGTGGCGCTCCTGCTGAGCCAGGGCGAGCCGGCCGACGCTCCGGCCGAGCCTGCGGCCGCGGCCCCTGCCGCGCAGGAGCCGGCGGTCGCGCCGGACGAGCCCTCCGCCGAGGCGGCCCCCGCGGGCCCCGCCAGGCCGGCCGCGCCCGCCCCGGTCGCCGTCGAGGCGCCCGCCCCGGCGCGCCCTGCGGAGGCCGAACGGGTGCAGGTGGCGCGCGCCGCGCTCGCGTTCCTCGACGCGCTCCTCGCCGGCGACGCCGCGGCGGTGACCGCGGCCTGCTCCGAGCGGTTCAGCTTCGACGGCGACGTGCGCGCCGGCCGGGACGAGATCCGCCGGGTCTGGCGCGCGCTCCTCTCGGAGCGCGATCCGGGCCAGCGCGGCGCGCTGCTCGATCTCGAGCTCCTGCCCGCCGCGGACGCCGTCGCGCGGCTCGGCCCGCCGCCGCCCCGGCTCGCGCCGCTCGCGGCGGCTCGGGGCACCTGGGTCGCGGTCGCGAACGTCTCGCGCCGGCCCGTCGTGCTCTTCCTCGCGCGCGAGGGCGCGCGCTGGAGCGTCGCCGGCATCGAGTGATATTGGCCGAGCGCGCCGCGCTGGATCGGCTGTCGCTCAGGCCTTCGAAGCGCGCGCGCACTCCGCCCTACCCCGGCACCGTACACCTCGCCCGACGTTGTCCCCCGAGCGAGTGGCTGGTTTTGTGCGTCAACCCGAGATCATTGTATTTTTAGATCCGACTGCGGATTCGCGATCAGTGACGTTCGGGGAGTTCCCCGTGGCGGTGACGGCGCGCCACGGGGCGTGCCTTCGCGAGGAGCGAGCATCATGCGGTTCACCTGTGAGCAGTGCGGCAAGCGCTACACCACGTCGGACGTGCTGCAGCCAGGACGGACGTACCGGACGAAGTGCAAGGCGTGCGGCAACATCATCGTCGTGAAGGGCACCGCCGACGGCGCCACGGCGCCGACGTCCGCGCCGACCCCGACCCCTGCTCCGGCCACGATCCCGCCCGCCGTACGCCCCGCGGCGCCGCTCAACTCTCCGTCCGCCCCGGCGATCGTCCCGCCTGCCGCGGCGGCCCCGCCGTCGCCGCCGTCCGCGGCCGCCGAGCCGAAGTACATCGACCTCTTCGAGGGCGAGAGCCTGGACGACCTCGCGCCGTCGCCCGCGCCGCCCGCCGCCCAGGCGCGGCGCAAGGGTACCTTGCCGCCCCCGACCCCGGAGCCGGCCACCACCCGCGCCTCCACCTCCGGGTCGGCCTCCCCTCTCGGCCAGCTCTTCAACTCGCTCCCCGAGACCACGCCCGTCAACACGGCGCTCAAGCAGACGCGCCCTCCGGCGTACTTCGGCGACATCCAGCCCGCGACGCCCGAGCCGCCGCCTCCCCAGGAGCCGCCGAAGGTGCGCGAGGCGCCGCGCGACGTGCCCCCACCGCCGCGGCGCGGCATGCCGGTCGCCCTCGTGGCGATCGCCGCCGGCCTGATCGTGGCCGTGCTCGTCGGCGTCGTGTGGCGCCCGTGGAGCAAGCCGGGCGACGCCAAGCCGGTCGCGGAGGGCCTGCCGCCGCCCACCACCCCGGTCGCGCCGCCGCCCGAACCCACCCCGGCCGAGCCGACGCAGCCCGCGCAGGTCCTGCCGACCGAGCCGACGCAGCCCCAGGTCGCCGAGCCCGTGCAGCCGCAGCAGAGCCCCGAGGAGCTCGCCCGGCTGGAGAAGGAGCGTGAGCGGCAGGAGAAGCTCGCGAAGGCCGAGCAGGAGCGGCAGGCGCGCCTCGAGAAGCTCGAGCGGGAGAAGGCCGACAAGGCCGCGAAGGCCGAGCAGGAGCGCCTGGCCCGCCTCGAGAAGCTCGAGCGGGAGAAGGCGGAGAAGGCGGCGAAGGCCGAGGAGGCGCGGCTCGCCAAGCTGGAGAAGCTCGAGCGGGAGAAGGCGGAGAAGGCCGCGAAGGCCGAGGAGGCCCGGCTCGCCAAGCTCGAGAAGGCCGAGCGGGAGAAGGCCGCGAAGGCCGAGCAGGAGCGCCTGGCCAAGCTCGAGAAGGAGAAGGCGGACCGCGAGCGCGCCGAACGGGAGAAGGCGGCCAAGGCCGAGCAGGAGCGGCTCGCGAAGCTGCCCGTGGGCCTCGGCCCGGAGGTCCTCCAGACCGCCCTCGCCTCCGCGAAGAAGAGCTTCGACGAGTGCGTGAAGAACCCGTCGCGCGGGCTCGACAAGCCGCTCGAGGCCCGGCAGCTCCGGCTGCGGTTCATGGTCCAGCCGCAGGGTTCGGTGAGCAACCCCACGGTCGACGACCCGGTCGCGTCCAGCGCGCCCGTCGGGCAGTGCCTCAAGGCGGCCGCCACCGCGCTCAAGTTCCCCGAGTTCCGCGGGGACGCGGTCCAGGTCGACACGCCGATCGCCCTGCCCGCCCCGCCGCCCGCCGCGACGCCGGCGGTGGCGTCGGCGACGGGCCCGGTGAACGTGGTCGTCTTCACCGGCCCGAAGAGCACGCGCGCCGGCTCGGCGGTCGGCGACACCGTCTACTCGGAGCGGACCGAGGATGCGGCGATCACCGACCACCAGTTCGAGAACGGCGTCGTCACCTACTCCGGCCAGGTCGGGTTCGGGAAGGGATCGACCTGGGCCGGCATCGGCCTCAACGTGGACATCCTCCCGGAGGGGAAGCCCATCGACGCGACCCGGTTCAAGAGCGTCACGTTCCGTCTCGCCTCGCCGACGACGCGCAGCCTGCGCCTGCGGCTCATCGGCAACGAGCCTGCGGTCAATCAGAAGGGCTGCTACCCCACCACGCTCATCCGCGTCTCGAAGGAGATGAAGGACTACACCTTCAACTTCAAGGACTTCGATCCCGAGACCTGGTGCGGCTCCAGCGGGCGGACCGCCGCGAAGACGATCCCCGCGCTCATCGGGTTCGAGATCGCGGACATCAACATCTCGGGGAAGCCGACGAGCTTCTCGGTCGGCACGATCACCCTCAACCCGTGAACGAGCCCGGGCCCGAGCCCGAGCCCGCCTGCCACTCCGCGGCCGCCCAGATCGGGCGGCCGCTTCGTTCAGGGTGAACGGCCTGCGCGGGCGCCGATCAGGCCGCCCCGCCCGTCCGCTTCGCAGGCGCGGCCGCGTCTTCCTCCTCCACGGCCTCGAACTCGGCGAGCGTGACGACGTCCTCGCCCTCCGCGGCGGCGGCCTCCTCCTCGACGACCTCGAGCTCCGCCGCGCTGACCACGGTCTCGTCCTCGGGCGCCCGCGCCTCCTCGGGCGGCGCGGCCCGCGCCGCCGACGCCAGCGCCGCGGCCGAGGTCACGGCGGTCGCGCCGGCAGCCGTCGCCGCGGCGAGCCGCTCCCGCTCGCCCGCGAGCCGCTCCTGCTCGGCCGCGAGCCGCTCCCGCTCGGCCGCGAGCCGCTCCCGCTCCTCGGCCAGGCGCTGCCCCTCGAGGGCGAGCTGCTTCCGCTCGTCCCCGACCCGCCCCTGCTCCGCCGCGAGCCGCTCCCGCTCCTCGGCGAGCCCGCGCTCGGTCGCGGCCAGCGCCTTCGCGCGCTCGTCGAGCTCGGCGCGCGCGGTCGCGAGCGCGGCGCGCTCGCCCGAGAGCGACCGCTCCGTCGAGGCGACGGCGTGGGCCTTGCCCTGCACCTCGGCCCGGGTGGCGTCGAGCGCCTCCCGCTCCTCCTCGACGCTGCGCTCCGCGGCCGCGACGGCCCGGGCGCGCTCCTCCACGGCGGCGCGATCCGCCGCGACCGTCTTCCGTTCCTCGTCCAGGCGGGCCTCCGCCGACGCCAGCGCCTGCTCGCGGGCGTCCACCTCGCGGCGCGCCGCCGCCAGGGCCTCGCCCTTCTCCAGCAGCGCCTTCTCGGCCATCGCGCCGCCCTGGCGCAGCGCGTCCAGCTCCTCGCGCTCCGCGGCGAGCTCCCGCCGCTCCGCCGAAATCGCGTCCCGCTCGGCCGCGAGCGCCCGCCGCCCCTCCGCGAGCTCCTCCGCCTGCGCAGCGACGCGGGCCCGATCCCCGTCCAGCGCCTCCCGCGCCGCCGCGAGCGCCTCGCGCTCCTGCTCCACCGCGGCCGCCCGCGCCTCGAGCTCGGCCCGCGCCGCCTCGACCCGGGCCCGCTCCTCGGCCGCGCCGCGCACCGCGGCCGCCGCCTCCTCGGCCCGGGCGTCCAGCTCGCCGCTCCGCGCGCCGAGCGCCGCGCGCTCCGCCTCGAGGGCCTGCTTCGCGGCCGCGATCTCCGCGCCGCGCGCCGCGAGCGCGGTCGCCTCGGCCACCACCGCCTTGCGCTGCTCGGCGAGGGCCGCCTCGGCGGCGGCCAGCGACTGCCGCTGCTCCCCGAGACCGCTCCGATCCGCCGCCAGCGTCCGCCGCTCCTCCGCGAACGCGCGCTCCGCGTCGGCGAGGGCCGCCCGCCGTTCCGCGAGCGCCCGGTCGAGCTCGGCGAGCCCCTGCCGCTCCTCGGCGAGCCCGCGCTCGACGTCCGCGAGCGAGCGCCGCTCGCTCTCCACCCCCGCCCGCTCGGCCGCCAGGGCCTCGCGCTCGACCGACAGCGCGCGCTCCGCGTCGGTCAAGGCCCGGCGGTGCTCCTCGAGGTCGCGCTCCGCCGCCGCCACGGCCGCGCGGCGGTCCTCCAGCTGCTGCTCCGCGGAGAGGAGCGCCTCGCGCCCCGCCGCGAGCCCCCGCTCGGCCTCGGCGAGGGCCTCGGCGCGCGCGTCCAGCGCCGCCGCCTCGTCGGAGCGCCCGGCGGCCGCGGCCGCCTCGCGCTGGGCGCGCTCCTCGAGCGTGCGGTGCGCCTGTTCGAGCTCCTGCTCCAGCGCGGCGCGGCGCGCCGCAGCGCCGGAGAGCTCCTGCCGGATGGCCTGCGCCTCCGCGCGGGCGGCCCGCAGCGCGTCGGCCGCCTGCGCCGCGGCGCGGTCCAGGTCGGCCCGGGCCTGCCGCGCCTCCTCCAGCCGCCGCGCCGCGTCGTCGAGCGCCTTCTGCTGCTTGCGGGCCTCGGCGTCGCGCTGCTCGCGCTCCGCCGCCGCCTCGCGCGCCTCCTTCCGGAGCTGCGTCAGCTCCGCGCTCACCTTCTCGAGGCGGGCCGCGAGCTTCTCCGCCTCGCCGAGCTCGGCCCGCTTGCGCGCGAGCTCCCGCTCCTCGGCGGCGACCTCCTTCTGCTTCGCCTTGACCCGCTCCGCGGCCGCGCGCTCCTCCTCGGCGATCCCCGCGAGCTTCCCGGCGAGCTCCTTCTCCTTCTCGCGCGCGGCCTTCGCGGCCTCAGCGGCCTCCGCCTTCTTCGCCTCGACCTCGGCGAGCAGGGCCTGCCGCTCCTCCTCGAGCTTCTCCGCCCGCTGGTCGAGCCGCTGCGCCTGCTTGGCGAGCTTGGCCTCCTGCTCCTTCGCGGCCGCGACCTGCGCCTCCAGCTCGCCGCGCTCGGCCTTGAGCGCCTTCTTCTCCTCGGCGTGGGCCCTCCGCGCCTCCTCGAGCTTCGCCGTCCACTCCGCCTCGAGGTCCGCGCGCTCGGCCTTGAGCGCCTTCCGCTCCTCGGCGTGGGCCTTCTTCGCCTCCTCGAGCTTCGCGCCCAGCTCGGCCTCGAGCGCGGCGCGCTCCGCCCGGAGCGCCTTCTTCTCCTCGGCGTGCGCCTTCTCGGCCGCCTTGAACCGGGCCTCGAGCTCGGCCTCGAGCTCCTTTCGCGCCGCCGCGACTCCCTTCGCGACCTGCGCCTCGGCCTCCTTCTCCAGGGCGGCCTTGAGCTTCTCGGTCCGCTCCTTCTCCTCCCGCTTGCGCTGCTCGGCCTCTCGCAGCGCGTGCTCCTTCTCGCGCCGTTCGAGGTCCTTCCGGAGCTCGGCCGCCCCCTTGCGCAGCTCGGCCATGCCGGGGCTGTCCGCGGCCGACTTCGGGGCGCGCGCGAGGTGGGCCTCCAGCTCGATGAGGGCGGCGGTGCCCGGGTTCTCCTGGGCGCGCGCGAGGAGCAGCTTCCCGAGCCCTTCGTGGATCGGCGCGGCGGTCGGATACGTCTGGATCGCGCGCTGGAACAGCTCCAGGGCCTCCTGCGTGCGGCCGGTCTCCAGGTAGTAGCCGGCGAGGGTCTCCACCTGCGCCGCGCTCGCCACCGACCGGACCAGCGTGGCCTCCAGCTTCCCGACGACCTCCTCGTCGAGGAACTTGCGGATCGCGGCGACGGCCTTGTCCTGGTTCGGGAGGAACTCGAGCCCCGCGGCGCCGTCCTTGAGGTGGCGGACCACGGCCTGCACGCTCACCGGCTCGCGTTCGGACCCGAGCCGGAGCTGGATCGGCAGCTTCTGGCCGACGGTGAGGCGGGTCGCGCCGCGGAGCGCGACGCCGTTCGTGTTGAGGTTGGACGAGAAGCTGAACGTGCCGCGGCCGTTGACGGTGTAGTCCACGCGGACCATCACCGCGTAGCGCCGGGCGCGCCGGCGCTCCGGACCCTTCGGTTCGTCGCGCTCCGGCCGCTGAGCCTTCTTGCCCTGGCGAGGTTCCATTGCGCCGCCCTCAGGTGACTTGCCTTGAAGAGCCAAGTCTACCCGGTCGGCGCAATGGAAGCGCTTCGCCGGAGAGTGGGACACGCAGTCCGGAGCCTGCGTGTAGGTGATCGTACGCCCGATAGCGGGCGATTCGGCGCCGCTCTTGACGCTAGCTCAGGCTCTTCACCATCTCGGCGATGCGATCGCAGCCCTTGTCGATCGCCTCCATCGACGTCGCGAACGAGCAGCGGATGTAGCCCGGCGCGCCGAAGGCGGAGCCCGGGACGGCGGCGACGAGGTGCTTCTCGAGCAGCAGCTCGATGAAGCGGAGGTCCGTGCCGAGCGGCTCCGACGCGCCCGGCGCCTTCTTCGAGAGGAGCGCCGAGACGTCGGGGAAGGCGTAGAACGCGCCGCTCGGGTCGAAGCAGCGGATCCCGGGGATCGCGTTCAGGCGCGCGACGATGTGCTTCCGCCGCCCGTCGAACGTCTGGCGCATCTTCTCGATCTCCTCGTCGAGGCCGGGCGTGGTCAGCGCGGCGAGCGCCGCCTTCTGCGCGATCGAGGTGGGGTTCGAGGTCGAGTTGTCCTGGAGCTTCTGCATCGCCGCGATGAGCGGCTGCGGGCCGCAGGTCCACCCGATGCGCCAGCCCGTCATCGCGTACGTCTTCGAGGCGCCATTCACGAGCGCGACCTGGCCGGCGAGCGACGGGTCGAGGTCGAGCACGTTCTCGAACTTCCCGCGGTAGACGAGCTTGTCGTAGATGTCGTCGGTGACGATGAGGATGTCCTTGCCCTTGGCGCACGCGATGACCGTCTCGAGCGTGCGGCGCGAGAGCATCGCGCCGGTGGGGTTGGACGGGCTGTTCACGATCACCGCCTTGGTCTTCGCGGTGAACGCCTTCTGGATCTGCTCCGGGCTCGGGTCGAACCCGGTGTCCATCGTGGTCTCGACGAGCACCGGCACGCCCCCGGCGACGCGGACCATGTCCGCGTAGGACACCCAGTACGGCGTGAAGATGACGACCTCGTCGCCGGCGTTGACGAGCGCCTGGAACAGGTTGAAGAGCGCGTGCTTGCCGCCGCAGGAGACGAGCACCTGGTTCGGCGCGTAGGTGATCCCGTGGTCCTTGGCGACCCGCGCCGCGATCGCCTCGCGGAGCGGCTGGATGCCGGCCGTCGGCGTGTACTTCGTGAACCCCTGGTCGAGCGCCTTCTTGGCGGCGTCCTTGATGACCACCGGCGTGTCGAAGTCCGGCTCGCCCGCCCCGAACCCGACGACGTCGATGCCCTTGGCCTTCATCTCGTTGGCCTTGGCGGTCACGGCGAGCGTGGGGGAAGGCTTCACGGCGTCCAGGCGGGTCGCGAGCTTCATGGTCGGCTCCTCGGTGAGCTCCACACGAAGGTGGAAAGTCGGGCCCGCCAGGATAGCAGAACGCCCCCGGCGCTCGCGCGGCGATCTTCGCCGCGAAGCAAGTCCCCGGCGGGGCCGCGGCGCTCCGTCCTATCGCCTGCCGAGCTTGCGCCGGAGCCCCTCGAGCACGTTGGCCGGCACGAGGGACGACACGTCGCCGCCGAGCTTCGCCACCTCGCGGACGAGGCGCGCGGAGACGAAGAAGTAGTCCTCGCCCGTCATCACGAACACCGACTCGAACGCGGGATCGAGCTTCCGGTTCATGTTGGCGAGCTGGAACTCGTACTCGAAGTCGCTGGCGGCCCGGAGTCCCCGGAGGACGGTGTGGATCCCCTTCGAGCGCGCGTACTCCACGAGCAGGCCGTCGAACGCGTCCACCTCGACGCGCGGATCGTTCCCCACCGCGCCGGCGATGAGCGCCTTGCGCTCGTCCGGGGTGAAGAGCGGCGTCTTCTCGGGGTTCGTGGCCACCGCGACCACCAGGCGATCGAAGACCTGCAGCCCGCGCTGGATGATCGCGAGGTGACCGTTGGTGAGCGGGTCGAAGGAGCCGGGGTAGATGGCGGCGCGGTTGGCCATGGGCGAAATATGGCTCACTCGCGGCGGTAGATCGAGATCCCCGTGCTCCCGTACACGCGGCGATCCTGGAGCGCCAAGGCCCCCGCCTGGTCGGGCGGCGGGCGGCGCGCGTCGTGCTCGACGACGGCGCGGCCGCCGGGGGCGAGCACCTCGGAGAGGCCCGCGAGGACGGCCTCGGGGCCGTCGGCGTACGGCGGATCGGCGAAGGCGAGCGCGAACCGCGCGCGCGGCAGGCGCGCGAGCGCGCCGGGCAGCTCGCCGCGGACGAGCTCGACCCGGTCTGCGAGGCCGCAGGCCTCCGCGTTCCGGCGGAGCGCCTCGAGCGCGCGCCGGTCGCGCTCGACGCAGACCGCCCGCGCGCAGCCGCGCGAGAGCGCCTCGAGCGCGAGCGCGCCCGTGCCGGCGTAGAGATCGAGCACGTCGCCGCCCTCGAAGAACTGCCCGAGGACGTTCATGACCGCGCCGCGCACCTTGTCGCTCGTCGGGCGCGTGTCGAGCCCCGGCGGCACGGCGAGCCGCCGCCCGCGCGCGGTCCCGGCGATGATCCGGGTCACGCCCGATCCTCGGCCTGCCGGCGCTCGAGCCCGGCGGCCACCGCGGCCGCGCTCCCTCCCGCGCCGAGCGCCTCGACCAGCTCGGCGGCCACCACGAAGGCCCGCGCCTCGAGCCGGTCCGCCTCGTCGGCGCCGAGGAGCCGCTCGGCCTCCGCGCGCCAGCGCGCCCGCCGGGCGGCGGCGCCGGGCCGCTCCCCGTCGCCGTCCGGCACGGCGCTCGCGCGCGCCGCGGCCCCGCCGTCCTCGCACCCCCGCAGGCGCGACCCCGCGACGAGCGCGAGCAGCGCCGGCGAGAGCGCCCCCTGCCGCAGGATCGGGACGTCGCCGAGCGCGGCCGCGAGCCGGTCGATCCCGCCGAGCTGCGCCCGCGCGGCGTCCGCGTCCGACGGCGGCGGGAGCCGGAGGGCGACCGCGTCCGGGGGGACGCCGCGGCGGCGGAGCTCGTCGAGCATCGCGAGGGCGCGCCGCCCCGCGCCGGGGGCGCCACGGAGCTGGAGCGCGCACGCGAACCCGAGGCCGCGCTCGAGCAGCGGGGTGGCCACCTCGGCGAGCACGCGGGCGCACTCCTCCGGCGCCCCGTCGCCCGGGTCCACCGTCACGTGGGTGAGCCCCACCTCGACGGACCGCCACACCTCGGCCGTCGCGCGCTCGACGGCCATCGCGCCGTGATCCGCGAGCGCCACCTCGGCCCCGAGGAAGATCGGGAGCCCGGCGGCGATCTCGTCCGCCGTGCGGACCACGTCCTGGAACCAGGGGCCCGGCGCGATCCCGGGCGGCAGGACGAGCCCGAGGGTCGCCCGCAGCACCTTGGCGGCGACGAGCCCCGCGCGGACGACGCCCGGGCTCTCCGCCACGAGCGCCGGGAGCTTCGCGTCGGTGGCGGCGAGGAGGTCGCGGACCGAGAGCGGGCACGCGTCGCAGCGCGCGGGCAGCCGGCTCACGACGCTCGCGGGGCGGAA
>DASPMI010000027.1:0-5695 GCA_035627135.1 Anaeromyxobacter sp.
GGCCGGGCTCGGGCACGTACAGACCGTGGAGCTCGTGCGTCGCCCCGCGCGGCCGGACGGCGTGGATCTCGAGGCGCGGCGGCCGGACGTCGAGCGCGCGGCAGAGACCCGCCGCGACCGCGAAGGCGGTGCGGGCGACAGCGGCGCCGTCGTCGTCCGCGAGGGCCTGCCGCAGCGCCGCGACGGCGGGGTGGAGCTCCTCCGCGCCGGGGATGGGGACCGCGGAGACCTCGTCGCTCTTCCGGTAGGTGGCCTGGCCGCGGCGGGTCAGGCGCCGGTAGTACGCGAAAGGCACGACTTCACACTCGGTGGATCAGCGGCACCGCGCGGGCGCGGACGCCGCCCGCGAGCGATCAGTTCATGTACGCCGGCGGGCGGACCTCGATCCCTTCGATCGGCTGGCGCCCGGCGAAGCCTTCCTCGAGGCCATGCCAGTGGGTGACCGCCGGCTCGCCGAACTGCCAGCAGAGGAACACGGGCTCGTCGTCCTGCACGGCGTAGAAGTCCACCAGCCCCGCCTCGAGGTCCTTCACGAGGCACCCCATCGCGTTCATCCGCTCCACGGCCGCGGTGATCTCGGCCGCGAGCGCGACGAGCCGGCGCGCGTCCTCCTCCCGCCCGGCCGGGGGCTCCACGCGCTCCTGGAGGAGCTCCAGCGCCAGGCTGGCCCCGAAGGACTCCATGAGCGGGGCCAGCTCCGCGCGGACCCGCGCGACCCGGCCGAACTCGATCTCGAGGGCCCCGACCAGCCCGTTCGCCTCCTCGACGGTGAAGAACCGAGGGCCTTCTTCCATGGACGGAAACCTTAGCATGTCCGTGTTATAAGCGCGGCCCCGGCCGCGGGCGGCTGCAGCGCCAGGCCGGCTTCCGGCGCGGGGCCGAGAAGCCCCCGGACAACCAGGACTTCGACAGTGCTCGAGACGGTCAGCAGAGGGTTCAAGGCGGCCCGGAACAAGCTCCAGGGCCGCGCCGAGATCACCGCCGACGTGGTGGACGACGCGCTCCGCGACATCCGCGTCTCGCTCCTCGAGGCGGACGTCTCGTTCGACGTGGTGAAGCGGTTCGTGTCCCGCGTCCGCGAGAAGGCGGTCGGCGAGGTGGTGGACGTCAAGGTCCGCACCGAGAAGGGGCTGCTCCGCGTCACCCCGCAGGACCACTTCGTCAAGATCTGCCACGACGAGCTCGAGGCCCTCATGGGCCCGGTGGACACGTCGCTGCGCGCGGGCGAGAAGGGCCGCCCGACCGGCGTGATGATGATCGGCCTCCAGGGGTCGGGCAAGACGACCACCGCCGGGAAGATCGCCAACCGGTACCTGAAGGAGGGCAAGAAGCCGCTCCTCGTCGCCGCCGACGTCTACCGCCCCGCCGCCGTGGATCAGCTCAAGATCCTCGGCCAGCAGCTCGGGGTGCCCGTCTTCCACGAGGCCGGCCTCTCGCCGCCGGAGCTCTGCCGGCGCGCCCTCGAGCTCGCGCAGAAGGACAAGCAGCAGGTCGTCATCTACGACACCGCCGGCCGCCTCGCCATCGACGAGGCGCTGATGGCGGAGCTCGAGGAGATCAAGCGCGCGGTCGCGCCGGAGAACGTGCTCCTCGTCGCCGACGCGATGATCGGCCAGGACGCGGTCAAGACCGCGGCCGAGTTCGACCGGCGGATCTCCATCGACGGCTTCATCCTGACGAAGCTCGACGGCGACGCCCGCGGCGGCGCCGCCCTGTCCATCAAGGAGGTCACGGGCAAGCCCATCAAGTTCCTCGGCATGGGCGAGACGCTCGACCGGCTCGAGGAGTTCCGGCCCGAGGGGCTCGCCTCCCGCATCCTCGGGTTCGGCGACATCGTCGGCCTGGTCAAGGACTTCGAGCAGCACGTCGACGAGGAGCAGGCCGAGGCCGACGCGCAGAAGATCCTCTCGGGCCAGTTCACGCTCGAGGACTTCGTCAACCAGATCCGCCTCGTGCGGAAGATGGGCCCGCTCGGCGAGCTGATGGAGAAGTTCCCGCTGTTCGGGGAGCTGCCCGAGGGGTTCCAGTTCGACGACTCCGCGCTCACCCGGATCGTCGCGATGGTGGACTCGATGACGCCGTCCGAGCGGCAGCGCCCGGACTCGATCACCGACGGCCGCGTGCGCCGGATCGCCAAGGGCTCCGGCCGGACCGAGAAGGACGTCCGCGACCTGCTCAAGCAGTACACGGCGATGCGCGGGGTGATGAAGCAGATCGGCGACGCGCCGGGCCTGCTCTCCCGCCTCCCGGGCGTGAAGCAGCTCATGCAGCTCCGCAAGCTGCAGGGCAAGGGCATGGACGACGTGCTCGGCGCGGACGCCGCCGCCGTCGAGCGCGCGATGCAGGGCGGGATGGGGATGGACCCCCGCGCCATGGCGCAGGCCGCCGGGCTGCCGAAGGGCTACACGCCGCCGATGTCCGCCGGCGCGATGGCCCGCGCGCGCCTGATGGGCTACGCGCCCGAGCCGATCTCCGTCGAGTCGAAGAAGGAGCGGGAGGCGCGGGCGAAGAAGCGGAAGGCGGAGCGGCAGGCCCGCAAGAAGGCGCGGAAGCGGAACAAGCGGTAGCGGACCGCGAGCGCACGATCGGCGGGGCCGGCGCCAGGGCGCCCGGCATCCCCTCGGGTTCGGGCTCGGGCTCGGGCGGGCTCGGTCCCGAGCCCGCATTAAGATGGCTTGATGACCACGCCCTTCCGGCCGCGCCTGGTCCCGTGCGAGCTCCAGGAGGTGACCTGCGACGACGGGGAGCGCCTCGTCGTCCTGCGCGATCCGACCGGCATCGCGGGCGAGGGGCTGGGGCTCTCCCCCGGCGCGTTCTGGGTGGCCGCGCAGCTCGACGGGACGCGGACACCGACCGAGCTCCTCCAGCACGCGAAGACGAGCGGGGCGACGCTCGGCGCGGCGGAGCTCTCGGCGCTCCTCGACGCCCTCGCCGAGGCGGGCTTCCTCGAGGGCCCGACGCGCGAGGTGCAGCGGGAGCGCTCCCTGCGCGAGTACCGCGCCCAGCCCGCCCGCCCGCCGTCCTGCGCCGGGTCCGTCTACCCCGCCGAGCCGGCGGCGCTCCGCGAGGCGCTCGACGAGTGGCTCGGCCTCGACGGGGCCGCGGCTCCGGCGCCCACGGGCCCGCTCCCCGCTGCGCCGGTGCGGCTCATCGTGGCCCCGCACATCGACTACGCGCGCGGGTCCGCCGGGTACGCGCAGGCGTACCGGGCGCTCGCCGCGACCGACGCCGACCTGTTCGTCGTCTTCGGCACGGCCCACGCGACGCCGCCGCACCTCTTCACGCTCACCCGGCTCGATCACGAAACGCCGCTCGGCCCCGTCCACACGGACCGCGCCGCCCTCGCGCGCCTGGTCGCCGACCTCGGCGAGGACGAGCTCTTCGGCGACGAGCTCGCCCACCGCGACGAGCACTCGATCGAGCTGCAGCTCGTCGTGCTCCAGCACCTCGTCCGGCGGCCGTTCACGGTCTTGCCAGTGCTCTGCTCGAGCCTCTCCGAGGCGGCCGATCCGGCGGCCGCCACCGCGCGGTTCCTGGGAGCGCTCGGGCGCGCGGTGGCCGGCCGGCGCGTCTGCTACGTCGCCGGCGCGGATCTCGCGCACGTCGGCCCGATGTACGGCGATCCGCGCCCCGCCTCCGCGCGGGAGCTCGCCGGGCTGGCGGACGAGGACCGCCGGACGCTCGCCGAGCTGTGCGCCGGCGACGCGGCGGCGTTCCACCGCGACGCGACCCGGGACGACCACCGGCGGCGCCTCTGCGGGACCGCGCCCATCTACGCGGCGCTGCGCGCGAGCGGCGTCCGCCCGCGGCTGCTCCACTACGAGCAGTGGACGGACGGGGTGGACTCCGTCTCGTTCGCGGCAGCCGCGGGGTGAAACGAGGCTTCAGGCTACGGGCTCCAGGCTACGGGAACTGCAGGCAGCCTCTCCTGTTGCCTGGAGCCCGAAGCCTGCAGCCTTCCTCAGTCCGCCAGCCCTTCCCCCTCCGGATCCACCGCCGTCTGTCCGTACTCGATCGCGCACCGCGGGCAGAACGCGTTGGGTGGCGGAGCGCCCGGCACGGCGATCACCGGCCCCGGCGCGCCGCACACCTGGCACGTCCCCCGGACCTCCACCTGCCCCACGTCCTGCGGCGTGGGCTTCCCCGGATCCTTCACGATGTCCCTCGCTTCCTGCGCCGCGGGACGACGAGCCCTCGCGACAGCCGCCGGAGCACCTCCTGGTGCTGGCGGCGCTTGTACCGTTCGTGCGAGGAGTCGCCCTGCTCGTTGCGCAGGGCGGTCTCGCGGTCGAACACCTGGAACTCGACGAGGCTGAACACCACGCGGCCGAGCTCCTCCAGCGCGGGATCGTCGGGCGCGACGAGATCGTCGATCCGCACCGGGACGTCCACCACGAAGTTGAGCGCCCGGTAGTCCTTCGCGCTGAACGCGTTCCGCTGCCCGACGTCGCGCCGCTCCAGGTCGGGCGGGAGCTGCAGCTCGGCCGCGATCTCCGGGCCGCGCGGGTGCTCGGCGAGGAGATCCTGGAAGTGGATGAGGTTGTTCTGCGTCTGCCCCGGCACGGCGTAGTTGAACGGGAACAGACGGAGCGCGAGGTACTGGACCACGGGCGCGATCTGGTCGCGCCGCTCGGTGACGATCCGGAACCGGACGCGGTCGAACACCTGCGCGGCGAGCGACTCCTTCTTCGCGAGCAGCTTGGTGATGAGCGAGCTGCGGCTCTTCGACGAGCCCGTGAACTCCACGACCGGGAGCCCGCGCTCCTTCATCCGCTCCGCCTCGGCCATCACGCGCCGCTGGATCTGCGCGGCGAGGTCGGCCTCCCGGATCGCCGTCCGGAAGACCAGCTCGCGGGCCTCGAGGTGGTGGATGATGTGCATCACCTTCAGCACGACGCACGCGATCCGCCGGTACCTGTGCGGCTCGGCGACCCCCGAGGCGAGCAGGAACAGCGTGCGCAGGTCCTCCGGCTCGGCGACCGGCGCCGCCACCCGGTAGCCGTAGGCGCCGCGGAGGTACTCCACCGCCTGCGCGAGGATGGCGCGCAGGCGCCGGACGTCGCGCGGGTCGTCCAGATCGAACAGGTTCAGGCGGAGGAAGTCCTCCACCTCCTGGGCGTCCGCGAAGTCGAGGCGCATCCAGTCGATGACCGAGCCGCCCCGCAGGAGGAGCCGGAGCTGCTCCAGCTCCGCTACCCCCATCCGCTCGAGCGGGAGGTAGGCGTCGTCATGGGCGCGAGCGCGGATCTCGAGGGTCACGTCGCCTCGTCGGGGCAGCCGGAGGTGCCCGGCGGCCTGAACATGTCAGCGGGGGGGAGCCGGGTCAAGGCGACCGGGGAACCGGTCGACGTGACTGGGCCTGGGGCCTGGGCTTCAGGCCTCGGAGAGCGTCTCCAGCCCGAGGCCTGAGGCCCGATGCCTGAAGCCTGTCCTAGAACTTGAACGGGAACGTCACGTCCGGCCGCCCCTGCTGCGTCTTGGGGAACCGGAGCGTCTTGAGCACGCCGGTCACGCACGACGCGAACCGCGTGTTCGCGGTCTCGGGCGTGACGTTCCGGAGGTTCTGCACGGCCCCGTCGGGGGAGATGCTCCAGCGCATCTTGAGCACGCCGCCGCTCTCGGACTTGTTCTCCGCGAGGCACTGCTGGAGCGCCGAGACGCGCGTCATGATCGTCTCGTTCACCTGCGAGTCGCT
>DASPMI010000028.1:0-15657 GCA_035627135.1 Anaeromyxobacter sp.
ACGTTCTCCGGCGGAGCAGACTCCACCGGACCAGCACTCGCAGTAACCTTGGTGTCCTTCTTCACGAGCAGCCTTCTACCCGATCCGCGCCTCGTTTATCGACCCGAGGAGTGTCAACCTCGGCGAGGGGAACACCGTACGGTCCGCAACGACGCCCTCTCGACCCTCGCGCGGACGGTTCCGCCCCCTGCTGGCCCCCCGTGAACGAGTCCATGTGGTCTTCGCCGTAGGCAATCCTCGCCGCCAGATCATTGTGCACGCGGCAGAGCAGCCGGACGTTGCCGACCGTGCTCGAACCGCCACGCCCTCTCGGCACCACGTGGTCGAACTCCACCCGCACCCGCGAGCCGCAGATCCCTCCCGACGCAAGGGGCCACTGGCAGCAGCCTCCGTCGCGTCTCCAGACCTCGCGCCGCACCGCGGCGGGGATGTACGACGCCCCTGGGGCCGGAACCCTCGCCGCCTCGCTCGTGCGCGGCTTCGCGACGAGCGCCTTCGCCTTCGCGTGGCGCGCGAGGACGAGATCGGCGCCGGCCTCGAGGACGTCCGCGAGGCTCGCGCCTGGGCGCGAGTGGCCGAGGGCGAGACGAGCGGCCTCGAGCTTCTCGAGGAGCTCGCGAGAGACGGTGAGGTGAAGGCGGCTCAGCTCTGCCGTCAGCGGGCTCGCGATCGCCGGGCGCGGGGCGGAGCCGCTCATAGCCGCGAGGTCCCACCCGTCGGAGGCGGTTTGGTTCAACGGTTGAACTGGCTGAGAACCGGTCTCGACGGCTCGAACGACCTCCTCCGTTGCAGCCGGCTTCACGACGGGGACCGCCGTCACTACCTCCCGCACCGGCACCTCTGCCCTCGGCGCGATCTCCGCCGAGACCACCTGCGCCTCCCGCTTCGAGCAATGGAAGAACCGCGGCAGCACCTCGGCCCGGTTCTCATCCGTCATCACCCGCGCGAGCTCCACGATGCTCGTGATGCACAGCTTGCCCTCGCGGAGCGGTTCGATCACCTCGGGGAAGCGCTGGATGAGCTCGGCCGCCGTCTTCCGGTAGAACGCGGTACCCTTCGCGAGCCCCAGCTCGCGGTGCAGGTAATCGAACAGGCTCGCATACCCCAGCTCGCGCCACGCCCGCTGGCGGTCGAAGTCGGCGAGGGCGACCAGGAAGTCGGCCAGCGCGCTCCGCTCGCGGCGCAGGAGGTCGGCGAGGCGGGCCGAAAGGTCTCGAATTGCGTCGATCGTCATGTTAATCATGATTGCACGTGTCTCTGACAGTGATTGATGGCCCACCACACCCAGAGCAAGCTCGTTGGCGGGGGAGCCGCGTCCCCCTCTTGGCCGTCGGAGCGAAGACCTTCCGCGAGGACCACGGCGCATGGCCCACCACGGCCACAGCCCTCGTGGAAGCCGGGCTCGTCACGCCAGGGGAAAGCAGCGCGCAGGTGCCGCGCGATTCGTCCCCGCCGCGAACGGCGGCCTGGACCTCGGCGTGAAGCTGGTGCGGGCGAGCGACGAGGACCCGGAGCGAGTCGTGACGGTGCGGATCGCGCCTTAGGTCAGGCGTCAGACGCGGAGGAGCGAGTGTTTCGGAACTTTTGGTCGATGCCTCGTGGGCTCAGGTTTCTGACCGCCTGCTCGACGGCGGCGCCCCTCTGCGCGCTCGGGTCAATGCTGCCGGGCGGGCATGTCATCGTGAACGGCCAGCGGGTCGCCAATGGTCTCTTGTGGCGCTCCGGAGTGGGGGTGGCGCTCGCAGCCGTGGCGTTGCTGATCGCCGTGGCAGACGTCGGGATGCTACGACGGGCACGCGGCAGCCGCGGGCTCTTCGTCGGCGGCTCTCTCCTGAGTATCGTGGTCGTCGTCTGGATCCCCCATCTGTTGCTCGCCATCCCGCGACCCGGCTTCGAGGCCGTCGCGCCCGCGATGCTCATGGTGCTCGGCATGGCTGCATACCTCTACGCCAGCGCCGGCGTGCGCTCGTATTTCCGAGGTGACGATCTCCGCAAGTCCGGGTCACTCCCGAGTTCCATCCGTAGACGACCCTCGCAACCCAGGATCGCCGGGCGCGGGGCGGAGCCGCTCGTAGGAGCGAGGTCCCACCCGTTGGAGGCGGTTTGGTTCAACGGTTGAACTGGCTGGGAACCGGTCTCGACGGCGCGTACAACCTCGTTCGTTGCCTCCGGGCTCACGATGGGATCGGCGTCACCACCTCCCGCACCGCCCCTGCAACGACCCGCGACACGGAAGCGAGCGGAGCGAAGGCCGCGACGAGAGGAACGCCTCGAGCCGCACCATCGGAACCCTGACGAGGGCGGGGCCGACCCTGCGCCGACCGACGGAGCGCAGCGCGCCCGAGACCACGTCACCAGTACGGCCGCCGATGCAATTTGCGGGACGGCAACGCGAGGTCGCCCGCGCATCAGCACTCCGCCGCTCATCGAGCGTGCCGGCCCGCACGGAATTGCAGCGGCTTCCCGTGCGCGCGGCAGCGTCTCCAGTACGAACCCGATCCGAGCCGCGCGGAGCGACGGAGGGCGCCGCAGGGTTGGACCCGTCCCACGCGGCACGCGGCCCATCCCATCCCGGGCACGAGGCGCTCCGGACGGAGCCGCGAGCGGAGCGAGCGAGGAGCCCGATAGCTCGCCCTTCGACTCCGCGGCGCTTCGCGCCGCTACGCTCAGGCTAGCGGTTTCTGCCAGGCCCAGCGGACCCGCAACAGGCTCGCCCTTCGACAGGCTCAGGGCGAGCGGGGCATCTGAAGACGCTGCACGCTGCGTTCACGCCCCGTGCGCACCCTCACCTCCGCGCCGCGAGGCTCGCCAGATCGATCAGCTTGCTCGCGTACCCCCACTCGTTGTCGTACCAGGCGATCAACTTCACGAACGTCGGGTCGAGCTGGAGCCCCGCCTTCGCGTCGAAGACCGACGTGCACGCCTCGCCCCGCATGTCGGTCGAGACCACGTCGTCCTCGGTGTACGCGAGGACGCCGCGCAGCGAGCCCTCGGCGGCCGCCTTCATGGCCGCGCAGATCTCGGCGTAGGTCGTCGGGCGGACGAGCTCGGCGGTGAGGTCGACCACCGAGACGTCGGAGACCGGAACGCGGAACGCCATCCCCGTGAGCTTGCCCTGGAGCTCGGGGAGCACCTTCGTGACCGCCTTGGCCGCGCCGGTCGTGGCCGGGATGATGTTCTCCAGGATCCCGCGGCCGAAGCGCCAGGCCTTCCCCGAGGCGCCGTCCACCGTCTTCTGGCTGGCGGTCGTCGCGTGGACCGTGGTCATGAGCCCGCGCCGGATCCCGAAGCTCTCGTGGAGCACCTTGGCGACGGGCGCCAGGCAGTTGGTCGTGCAGGACGCCGCCGAGAGGATCGCCTCCCCCGCGTACCGGTCGGTGTTGACGCCGTACACGTAGATCGGCGTGTCATCCTTCGGCGGGGCCGAGAGGATGACCCGGCGCGCGCCGGCCCGCAGGTGCGCCTCCGCCTTCTCGCGGGTGAGGAAGATCCCCGTCGACTCGATCACGACGTCGACGCCGAGCTCGCCCCACGCCGCGGCGGCCGGGTCCTTCGCGGCCGTGGCGCGGACGCGCCGATCGCCCACCACGAGCGCCCCGTCCCGCGCCGCCACCGGCCGCCCGAGCCTGCCCCGCACCGAGTCGTACGTGAGCAAGTACGCGAGGTGCGGGAGCTCGAGGAGATCGTTGATCGCGACCACCTCGACGTCGTCCCGCTCCAGCGCCGCGCGAAACGCCATCCTGCCGATCCTGCCGAAGCCGTTGATGCCGATCCGGACCATCGTGCGTTCCTCCTTGGCCCATGGATACCTCGGCGCCCGATGACCCGGTGGACAATCACCTTGCATTTCCGGCCACGGCCCATCAGGATGAAGGCATGCCGAATCCGCGCACGTCCAAGCGCGTCTGGTTCCTCGTCGCGCCCCGCGTGTCCATGCTCAACGTCTCCGGCCCCTGGGAGGTGCTGGGCCATGCCAACGACCTCCTCGGCCGCGAGGCGTACGTCATCGAGGGCTACGGCCCGACCGCCCCCGCCGTCCGGACCCGGTTCGGGCTCACCCTCGGCGGGCTGCGGCCCCTCCCCTCCCGGCTCGACCGCCCGCCGGACCTCCTGGTGGTGGCCGGCGGCTCGCCCGCGGACCCGCTCCCGGAGGACCACGCGCCGCTCGTCCCGTGGCTCCGCCGCCACGGTCCACGGATCCCGACCGTCGTCTCGGTCTGCACCGGCGCGTTCCTGCTCGCCGCGGCGGGGCTGCTCGACGGCCGCCGCGCCACGACGCACTGGCTCCACCTCGACGACCTGCGCGCGCGGTTCCCCGCGATCCGCGTCGTGGACGAGGGAATCTTCGTGGAGGACCGCGGCGTCTGGACCTCGGCCGGCGTGACGGCGGGCATCGACCTGGCGCTGGCACTCGTGGAGGCGGACCACGGCCACGCGCTGGCCATGCGCGTCGCGAAGCGGATGGTCCTCTTCCTCCGCCGCTCGGGGAATCAGGCGCAGTTCAGCTCCGCGCTCCTCCGCCAGGAGCGGGAGCCGCCCCGCCTGCGCGACGTCTCCACGTTCGTGCTCGAGCACCTCGACGAGCCGCTCCCGGTCGAGCGGATCGCGGCGGAGGTGGGGATGAGCCCCCGCACGCTCACCCGCTGGTGCCGGGAGCACCTCGACGAGTCGCCGGCGGAGCTGGTCCGCCGGCTGCGCCTGGCCGAGGCGCGCCGCCTGCTCGAGGAGACCACCCTCCCGCTCAAGGACGTCAGCGCGCGCACGGGGCTCGGCGACCAGAGCACGCTCTGGCGCGCCTTCGTCCACGACCTGGGGGTCACGCCGGCCGAGTACCGGCAGCGGTTCGCGGCGGCGCCGGCGTGACGCTGGGGGCGCGAGCGACTGCGCCGCTCACTTCGCCCGCGCGTACTGCTTCGGCCACGGCCCGTCGACCCCGAGGGCGCGCGCCGCGCGGAGCGCGAAGTGCGGGTCGCGCAGGAGCTCGCGGGCGAGGAGGACGAGATCGGCCTGGCCGGAGCGGACGACGTGGTCCGCCTGCTCCGGCGCGGTGATCATCCCGACGGCGCCCGTGGCGACGCCGGCCTCGCGGCGGATCCGCTCCGCGAGGCGGGTCTGGTACCCCGGGCCGACCGGCACGGGCGCCCGCGCCACCACGCCGGCGGAGGAGACATCGACGAGGTCCACGCCGAGCCGGGCGAGGCCCCGGCAGAGCTCGACCGACTGGTCCAGGTCCCAGCCCCCCTCGACCCAGTCCGTCGCCGAGAGGCGCACGAAGAGCGGCAGCTCCTCGGGCCACGCCGCGCGCACGGCCTCGACCACCTCGCGCACGAGCCGCGTCCGGTTCTCGAACGAGCCGCCGTACGCGTCGCTGCGCCGGTTCGAGAGCGGCGAGAGGAACTGGTGCAGCAGGTAGCCGTGCGCGGCGTGGACCTCGACCACGCGGAAGCCGGCCGCGCGGGCGCGCCGGGTGGCGTCGGCGAAGGCGCGGACGATCGCGCGGAGCCCGGCGGCGTCGAGCGCCTCGGGCACCGGCGACTCGGGCGAGAACGCGAGCGCGGTCGGCGCCACCACCGGCCAGCCCCCTTCCCCGGGCGCGAGCGCCGCGCCGCCCTCCCACGGCGCGCGGGTCGAGGCCTTGCGCCCGGCGTGCGCGAGCTGGATCCCCGCGGCCGCGCCCTGCGCCTCGACGAACCGGGCGACGCGCGCGAGCGGCTCGACGTGCCCGTCGTCCCACAGCCCGAGGTCACCCGGCGTGATGCGCCCGCGCGCCTCGACGGCCGTCGCCTCGGCGAGCACCAGCCCGACGCCGCCGGCCGCGCGCGCGCCGAGGTGGACGAGGTGCCAGTCATTCGCCCGCCCCTCGGCGGCCGAGTATTGGCACATGGGCGACATGGCGACGCGGTTGCGGAGCGTGACCGAGCGGAGCGAGAGCGGGGCGAAGAGGTGCATGCCCCGAAGGAGAGCGCGAGGGGCGCTCGCGCGCAAGGCGATCGTGTCGCACGGACCGGCGCCCCGCGCCGCGGACGGCGGCGTGCGCGCTCCCCGGCGCGGTCAGCTCTTCTTCGGGCAGTTGAACATCCAGCGCACGCCGAACGCGTCGGTCAGGGCGCCGAACCTCGCCCCCCAGAACGCGTCGTGCGGAGCCATCGTGACCTTCCCGCCCGCGGCGAGCGCCTCGAACTTCTGGTCCAGGTCCGCCGGGTCGTCGAGCTGCAGGCAGACCTCGACGTTGCCCTCGGTCGCGACCGGCTGCCCGGCCATGGAGTCGCTGACCATGATCACACCGCCGCCGACCTGGAGCATCGCGTGCATCACCCGGTTCCGATCGGACGGCGCGGACTCCATCCCGGGGACCTCGCCGAAGCGCATGATGCCGCCCTCGACCTGGGCGCCGAGCGCCCGTTCGTAGAGCTGGATCGCCTTCTCTGCGGTGCCGTCGAACGAGAGGTACGGGTTGAGCTGGGTGATCGCCATGGGGACCTCCTGGGCCGGTGGAGCATGAGCCGCCGGACTTCCGGAGGATGGACGGCGCGAGCGGCGCCCGATCATCGGCGCCGGGCGCGGAGCCCCCATCGAGGCTCCGCGCCGGCGGGGAGAGGGTCCGCGGCTACCGCAGGCAGGCTCCGACGTACGCGACGTTGGCCCCGGCGACCTGCGCCCAGCACGCGTTGGAGTACGTGATCCCATCGCAGCCGCAGACGGGGTTCCAGTCCGTCGTGCAGAACACCGCCGTCGGCGCGCACTGGCCGACGGCGTCGGGCGTCCGGCACTGGCCGGTCCCGAGGCGGCAGAACTGCCCGGCGGGGCAGGCGACTCCCGCGATGCCACCGCAGGCGCCCGGCGGCAGCGGACACGCGCCCGCGGACGCCACGCTCACGCCGACCATCGCGGCTGCGCACGCGTTCGAGTACGTCTTCCCGTCGCAGCCGCAGACGGGCGCGTAGTCCGTGGTGCAGGCCCGCGGGACGACCCGGCACACGCCGGCGGCGTCCGCCACGTTGCACTGGCCGGGGCCGAAGTCGCAGTACGATCCGCGCGGGCACGCGATGCCCGCGATCGTACCGCACCGCCGGACCCGCGCGTCCGCGTCGGACACGACCTCCTCCGCCTCGTTGCCGCCGCACGCCGAGAGGCTCAGGGCGACGATCACCAGTGCCACGTTCGCGAGCTTGTGCATGTGGGTGCTCCAGGGAGAGAGGGAACCGCGGCGCATTCTACACTCCGGGTACGCCGTCCCTTGCCAGGATCACCAGCGGGGCCACGCCGCGGGGGGAGCCCTCCGGGGGCCGCGGGATGATCGGCGTCGCAGCCCTGCGGCTCTGGCCCTTCAGACCTCCAGCTCGGCCGCGGCGCACCCGGGCGGCAGCGCCACGAGCACCCCGCGCTCCGTCCGCTCGGCGCGGAGCCCCGACGGCGCGGACCGCAGCGCGGCCACGCCGCGGAGCAGGAGCGTGCAGCCGCGCGCGTTCCCGTCGAGCGCGACCGAGAGCCGCTGCCCGTGGCGCGCGACCGCGGCGGCGAGGGTGGGCTTCCCGCGCAGGTCCCGCACGGTCGCGGAGGCCGCGGCGCCGTCGGCGAGCGGGAAGAGCTGGAGCTCGACGCCGTCGGCGTGGTCGAAGTCGGGGCGGCCGTCGTCCCGCCCCCACGCGAGGAGCGTCCCCTCGCGGACGTAGAGCGGCAGCGAGCGGAACCCATGGCGCTCGCGCCGCCACGCGCCGCCCGTGACGACCTCGCCCGTGAGGAGGCGCGTCCAGCGGCCGGGCGGAAGGTAGACGTCCACCTCGCCGTCCTCGCGGAAGACCGGCGCGACGAGCAGCGCGTCGCCCAGCATGTACTGCAGGTCGAGCGCGCGGCAGGCCGGGTCGTCCGGGAACTCGAGCACCATCGCCCGCATCATCGGCACGCCGCTCGCGGCCGCGTGCGCCGCCGCGTCCCAGAGGTACGGCATGAGCCGGCACTTGAGGCGGGTGAAGTCCCGGAGGACCTCGACCGCCTCCTCGTCGAACGCCCACGGCACGCGCACCGAGTGGTTCCCGTGCAGGCGGCTGTGGCTCGAGAGCAGGCCGAACGCGCACCAGCGCTTGTACAGGTGGGCCGGGGCGGTCTGCTCGAACCCGCCGATGTCGTGGCTCCAGAACCCGAATCCCGAGAGCCCGAGCGAGAGGCCGCCGCGCAGGCTCTCCGCCATCGACTCGTAGGTCGCGGTGCAGTCGCCGCCCCAGTGCACCGGGAACTGCTGCCCGCCCGCGGTCGCGGCGCGCGCGAAGACGACCGCCTCGCCCTCGCCGCGCACCTCGCGCAGCAGCTCGAAGACGAGCCGGTTGTAGAGCTGCGCGTACTGGTTGTGCATCCGCTCCGGATCGGAGCCGTCGTGCCAGACGACCTCGGTCGGGATCCGCTCGCCGAAGTCGGTCTTGAAGCAGTCGACGCCCGTCGCGAGCAGGCGGCGCAGGTGGCCCGTCCACCAGCGGCACGCCGCCGGGTTCGTGAAGTCCACGATCGCCATCCCCGGCTGCCAGCGGTCCCACTGCCAGACCCGCCCGTCCGGGCGGCGCAGCAGATAGCCCTTCTCCTTGCCCTCGGCGAACAGCGCCGACCGCTGCGCGACGTACGGGTTGATCCAGACGCACACGCGCAGCCCGCGCGCCCGGAGCCGCGCCAGCATGCCCGCGGGGTCGGGGAAGACGGCCGGGTCCCACTCGAAGTCGCACCAGTGGAACGGCCGCATCCAGAAGCAGTCGAAGTGGAAGACGGAGAGCGGGATCCGGCGCTCCCGCATGCCCTCCACGAACGAGGACACCGTCGCCTCGTCGTACGACGTGTTGAACGAGGTCGAGAGCCACAGGCCGAAGGACCACGCGGGAGGGAGCGCCGGGCGGCCGGTCAGGGCGGTGTACCGCTCCAGCACCTCCTTCGGCGTGGGCCCGTCGATGACGAGGTACTCGAGCGCCTCGCCCTCGACCGAGAACTGCACCGCGTTCACGAGCTCGGAGGCGACCTCGAACGAGACGCGCCCGGGGTGGTTCACGAAGACGCCGTACCCGCGGCTCGACAGGTAGAACGGCACGTTCTTGTAGGCCTGCGCCGTGGCGGTCCCGCCGTCGCGGTTCCAGATCTCGACCGACTGGCCGTTCTTCACGAAGGCCGTGAACCGCTCGCCGAGGCCGTACACCGCCTCGCCCGCGGCGAGGCCGAGGCGCGCGTACGCGTGCCCGCGCCCGGTCGTGCGGTCGAGGAGCCAGCCCTGGCCCTTCGGGGCGACGCCCGTGAGCCGAGCGCCGCCGCGCACGATGTCGAGGCCGCCGCCGGGCCCGCGGGCGACGCGCACCGTCAGGCCGCCCGTGCGGAGGGTGCCGCCCGCGGCGTCCGCGCTCACCTCGGCGTCGGGCGCCTCCTGCGCCGCGAGGGCGAACGCCGGGCGGGCCTCGGGCGCACCCTCGAAGTGCGCGACCCGCACGGCGACCACGCCCGTACGAGGCGACGAGATCCGGACGGCGAGGAGCGGCCCGTCCTGCTGCGCGGAGCGGGCGCTGACGTCGCGCGTCGCGGCCACCACCTCGAGCGTCCGGCCGCGCACCTGCACGTCGTGGACGAAGGCGCAGGGCGCGAGCTCGAGCCCCTCCCGGATGAGCCACTGGCCGTCGACGATCTGCATGCGGTCCCTACTTGACGCTGCCCGCGGTGACGCCGCGGGTGAGCGTGCGCTGGAAGAGGAGGAAGAAGACGATGCACGGGAGGAACCCGAGCAGCGCCGACGCGCTCGCCATCGGGGCGTCCACGTTGTGCTGGCCCTGGGCGACGGAGACGGCGATCGGCACGGTCTGCCGGGCGTCCGAGACGAGCAGCACGAGCGGCAGGAAGAACTCGTTCCAGGTCCAGACGAAGAAGAAGGTGAAGAGCACGGCCAGGGTGGGCAGGCTCGCCGGGGCGACGATGCGGACGAGGAGCTGGAGCTTCGTGCACCCGTCCACCTGCGCCGCCTCCACCAGCTCGCGCGGGAACGCGGCGAACACGGACGAGAGCAGGTACGTGCCGAAGGCGCCCTGGATCACGGTGAACACGATGATCACCGAGAGGCGGGTGTCGTAGAGGCCGAGGGCCTTCGCGTAGGTGTAGAGCGGGTAGGCGAGCGCCTCGTGCGGCAGCGTGTTGGCGACGATGAAGATCACGAGGTAGGCGGCCCGCCCCCGGAGCCGCCCGATGCCGAGCGCGAAGGCGCTGGGCAGGGCGAAGAGCGTCGCCAGCACCGCCACCGACGCGCTGATGACGAAGCTGTTCCAGAGCTTCCCGCCGAAGTCCACCCGCGCCCAGAACCGCTGGATCACGCGGAGCGTGACGTGGTCCGGGAAGGCGAGCGGCCCCTGGTTCGAGTACTCGGCCGCGTCCTTCACCGCGTTCATCGCGACCACGAGGAAGGGCGAGAGCACCAGCATGGTGAACAGGAACACGGCGAGCAGGACCGCCCACGCGCGCGCGCTGCCCCTCCGCCGCCGGGCCCTCATCGCCCCTCCAGCGCCCGCTCCTGGCGGTGCTGCGCGCGGATGAAGAGGGCGGTCAGGACCAGGATGATGAGGGTCATGAGCGTGGAGATCGCCGCGCCGTAGCCCACCCGCGCCTTCTCGAAGAAGTTCTGGTAGGCGAAGTACGACGGGACGATGGTGGCGTTCCCCGGCCCGCCGCGGGTGAGCACGTAGATCGGCCCGAACAGCTTGAGCGCGTAGATCGTCGTGGTGAGCACCACGACGAGGAGCTCCGGCCGTACGAGGTGCGAGACGAGGTGGAACCGGTGGTGCCAGCGCGCCCCGTCCAGCTCCGCCGCCTCGAGGAGCTGCGGATCGATCCGCTGCACCGCGGCCATGAAGATGACGAGCGGATACCCGAGCTGGAACCAGACCATGATCCCCATGATCGAGGGGAGCGCGGTGTCCGGATCGCCGAGCCAGTTCCCGGCGAACCGGCCGAGCCCCACGGCGTGGAGCGCCGCGTTGAGGGCGCCGCCGCCGGGGTCGAGGATCCAGCCCCAGACGATGCCCGCCACCGCGACGGGCAGCACCTGGGGCACGTAGAGCCCGGCCTTGAGCGCGGCGACGGGCCGGGCGCCGAAGCGGCGGGCGACGGTGTCGTAGAGGAGGACCGCGAGCACGAGCCCGAGCAGCGTCGGGATCACGGTGACGGCCAGGAGGAGGACGAGGTTGTTCTCGAACGACGCCCAGAAGGTCGCGTCCGCGAACGCGCGCCGGTAGTTGGCGAGCCCCGCCCACCGCGGCCAGCCCACGCCGGTCCAGCGCGTGAAGCTGACCGCGACGTTCGTGAGGAACGGCAGGCCGACCACGAGCGCCACGAGGGCCAGGCCCGGGACGAGGAACGGGCCGTACCCGCGGTGCAATGCGCTCCTGGCCGACCTGCGCCGCATGTCCCCTCGCCTACTCCGGCTTGTTGTCGGCGTACGCCTGATCGAGCGCCTTCAGGACCTCCGGCGCCGGCTTGCCGAGGAGGAGGTCCTGCACCGCGCCGACGAGCGTGTCGTAGAACCCCGCGGCGGGCCAGTCCGGGTAGAACGCGAGGCCGTCGCTCCTGTTGAGCGTCGCGAAGGTCTCGATGAGCTCCTTGGCCTTGGCGTTGGTGACCTTGGCCGGGTCCGCGTTCACCGGCACGCCGCCGGAGTTGCCGAGCAGGTTCTGCACGTCCTTCGACATCGTGAGGTCGATGAAGTCGTAGGCGAGGTCCTTGCTCTTCGCGCGCGCCGGCACGACCCAGAGGTTCCCGCCGGAGCCCGGGTGCATCGCGCCGCCGGGGAAGGTGAAGATCCCCCACTGGAACCCCTTCACCTCGTTCACCAGCCGGCCGTACCACCAGCTGCCCGAGATCATGATGGGCGCCTTGCCGGCGATGAAGTCGAGCCCCATCTGCTCGGCCTTCTGGCCGGTCGCGTCCTTCGCGATGAAGCCCTTCTTCGTCCACTCCTGCAGCTTCTGGGCGGCGAACGAGAACTCCGGCCCGGTGAAGCTGAACTTGCCCTGGTAGAGCTGGAACGCGTTCACGAACGCGCGGTTCGCCTTCGTGAGCGCGAGCTCGTACAAGACGTGCTGGCCCGGGTACTCGGCGGCGCCGAGCGCCAGCGGCCGGAGGCCGGCCTTCTGGAAGGCGGCCATGGTCGCCTCGAGCTCGGCGAGCGTGGTCGGGACCTTCTGGCCGTGCTTCTGGAAGAGATCCCGGTTGTAGTAGACCATCACGAACTCGCCGTAGTTCGTGACGCCGAACCACTTGCCCGCGCCCATGATGCCCCGGTCGTCGTAGCGGCAGGTGGTCTGGAGGCTCGGGCCGAGCAGCTTGTCCCAGCCGCGCTTCTGCGCGACCGCCGTGAGGTCGGTGAGCAGCCCCTGCGTGGAGAGCAGGCCCGCGGTGGCGTTGCCCTTGTTGTACTCCATGACGTCCGGCACCTGGTCGGAGTTGAGGACCATGGCCGCCGTCTGCCGGATCTGCTCGAAGCCCTTGATCTCGAGCTGCACCTTCACGCCGGGGTGCGACGCCTCGAACCGCTGGATGGCGTCGGCCCAGGCGATGCCCATGGCCCCGTCCTCTGCCTCGTAGTGCCAGACCTTGAGGACCTTCTGCTGCGCGACGGCCGCGCGCGGGGCGAGCGCGGCGAGGGCGACCAGGAGCGACGACGCGAAGGAGCGGAACCTGCGCATGGTGACCTCGGGAGCGGGGGTGGCCGGAAACGTTTCCGGACAGTATGTCGCACGCCACTCACCGTCAAGCGGAAGGGCGGGGCGGCACGCCCCGTGAAGTCACCGGGATCCCGCGTCGCTGGCCCGGGCGACCAGCTCGATCGGCCAGCGCTCCTGGACCGGTGGCGCCTTGCGCTTGGCGTCCCGCGCCGCGAGCCGCGCGAGCAGCGCCTCCGCGAGCCGCTGTCCGAGCGGGCGGTACGCGACGCGGAAGCCGGTGAGCTGCGGCGAGAGGTACTCGGAGAGCTCGCCGGTGAGCACGCCGCCGGAGATGGCGAGGTCGCGCCCCGGGCGCAGGCCGAGCTCGCTCAGCCGCCGGTACGCGCCGATCGCCATGCAGTCGCTCTGGAACAGGATGGCGGTCGGGCGCCGGCTCGCGGGCACCTCGAGCGCCGCCTGCGTGATGCGGTAGCCGCCGCGCTCGGAGAGCTCGTCGCGGTACACGAGCCGCTCCGGCGCCCGGAGCCCCTGCGCCTGGAGCGCGTGCCGCCACGCCTTCAGGTAGACGTGCCCCTGCATCGCGTCGTCGGCGGGGACTCCGATGGCGATCCGCCGGTGTCCGAACCCGACGAGCCGCCCCACGGCGGCCTGCGCGCCAGCCTCGAAGTCGAGGTCCACCCACGGGTGCACGCCCCCGGAGCGGCTCCGCCCGAACGCCACGAACGGGAACCCCTTCTCGGCGACGTACGCGAGGCGCGGGTCGTCGCCCCGCGTGCCGGCGAGGATGAGCCCGTCGACCGCGCGCCGCTCCACCATGCGGCGCACCTGCCCGAGCTCGGTCTCGTCGGAGCGGCCCTGCACGAGGACGAGGTCGAGCGCCTCGGGGGCGAGCACCGACTGGATCCCGTCGGCGAGCGGGAAGAAGAGCGAGAGCGTGTAGCTCTCGTCGGGCCCCTTCGCCGGGAGCATGAGGCCGACGGTGCTGGACCTGCCCTGGCGCAGGCTCCGGCCCGCGGCCTGCGGGGCGTACCCGAGCCGCGTCGCGGTGGCGACCACGCGCCGCCGCGTGGCGGCGCTCACCTCGTCGCTGCCGTTCAGCGCGCGCGAGACGGTCGCGATCGAGAGGTTGAGGTGGTGGGCCAGCTCGCGGATGCCCAAGGGGTGCTTCCCTCCGCGCGCCAGTCTACTCCCGTTCCGGCCGCCGCCGCGCCTCGCCGGCGGGGTCCCCCTCCGGCACGAGCTGCCGGAAGAGGCTCGACTCGCGGCGGAAGAAGCCCTCCGTGTGGAAGGACTCGTCGAGCCCGAGCAGCTCGTAGTCGAGGTGGTGGACGAGCTCGTGGAGGAGCGTGCGGAGGAACGTCCGGAACGCGACCACCCTGCCCTTCCGCGCGGTCCGCATCCAGACGCGGATCGCCGGCGGCCCGTCGTCGCCGGGCTCCGGCACGTACAGCCCGTGCAGCTCGTGCGTGGCGGCGCGCGGCCGGACGGCGTGGATCTCGAGCCGCGGCGACCGCACGCCGAGGGCGCGGCAGAGCCCCGCGGCCACCGCGAACGCGCTCCGCGCGACCGCCTCGCCGTCGTCGTCGGCGAGGGCCTGCCGCAGCATCGCGACAGCGGGCTGCAGGAGCGCCGCGCCGGGCACGGCGATCGCCGGGACCTCGTCGCTCTTCCGGTAGGTGGCCTGGCCGCGGCGGGTCAGGCGCCGGTAGTAGGCGAACGGCACGGTGTGAGTTCCAGCATGAGAGTATGACGCGGGGTGGAGGCCCCGCGCGAACGCGCGGGGGAGGGGGCGGAAGCCCCCTCCTCGCTGGGTGCCGCGCAAGCCGCCCTTCCACCCACCGTGAGATACCGGCGGCGCAGCGCGGCGGGACCCAGCGCAGCAGGGGTGGGGCCCCAGGAGCTTTGCTCCTGGGGCGGGGGCGCAGCCCCCGTTTGATCAGTTCATGAACGTCGGCGGCCGGACCTCGATCCCCTCGATCGGCTGGCGCCCGGCGAACCCTTCCTCGAGGCCGTGCCAGTGCGTCACCGCCGGCTCCCCGAACTGCCAGCAGAGGAACACGGGCTCGTCGTCCTGCACGGCGTAGAAGTCGACCAGGCCGGACTCGAGGTCCTTCACCAGGCAGCCCATCGCGTTCATCCGCTCCACGGCCGCGGTGATCTCGCCCGCGAGCGCGACGAGCCGGCGCGCGTCCTCCTCTCGCCCGGGCGGGGGCTCCGCGCGCTCCTGGAGGAGCTCGAGGGCGAAGCTGGCGCCGAAGGACTCCATGAGCGGGGCCAGCTCCGCGCGCACCCGCGCGACCCGGCCGAACTCGATCTCCAGCGCCCCGACGAGCCCGTTCGCCTCCTCGACGGTGAAGAACCGAGGGCCTTCTTCCATGGGCGGAAACCTTAACATGGGCGTGTTATAAGCGCGGACCCGGCCGCGGGCGGCGCGCTCCGCCCGCTTGGCCCCCGGCGCGGGGCGAGAGCCCCGGACAACCAGGACATCACAGTGCTCGAGACGGTCAGCAAAGGGTTCAAGGCGGCCCGGAACAAGCTCCAGGGACGCGCGGAGATCACCGCCGACGTGGTCGACGAGGCGCTGCGCGACATCCGCGTCTCGCTCCTCGAGGCGGACGTGTCGTTCGACGTGGTGAAGCGCTTCGTCTCCCGCGTGCGCGAGAAGGCGGTCGGCGAGGTGGTGGACGTCAAGGTCCGCACCGAGAAGGGGCTCCTGCGCGTCACCCCGCAGGACCACTTCGTGAAGATCTGCCACGACGAGCTCGAGGCCCTCATGGGCCCGGTGGACACGTCGCTGCGCGCCGCCGAGAAGGGCCGCCCCACGGGCGTGATGATGATCGGCCTGCAGGGCTCGGGCAAGACGACCACCGCCGGCAAGATCGCGAACCGCTACCTCCGCGAGGGCAAGAAGCCGCTCCTCGTCGCCGCCGACGTCTACCGCCCCGCCGCCGTGGATCAGCTCAAGATCCTCGGCCAGCAGCTCGGG
>DASPMI010000029.1:0-2576 GCA_035627135.1 Anaeromyxobacter sp.
CGCAGCCCGCTCCACCGACCTGAACTCGAGCGCGTCGTGCACCCCGCCAGCCCGGTCGTCTGGCACCAGAGTGCCGACCCGCACTACGACGTTGGCGGAACCGCCGGGTACTACTGCGAGGAGCAACGTCACTTCGTATACGGCCCCGTCCCGACCCAGACGTCCTAGTGTTGATGCTCACCAGGATCCGCGCATTTCTGGACTCCCGGCCGGCGGCTTGAGGATCAGCCGGAAACTGGCCGTGACGGTCAGTCGCGGGTAGCCAGGCAGCAGCAGGGTGAAGAGTGAGGGCCCGGAGTTGCAGCTCCGAGCCCTCGGCCGGATCAGCAGGGCGTTGCGATCCAGGCAGCACGTAGATCGCACGTCCAGGCTGGCCGCGTCCAGTTCGCGCCCTCGCTGAGGGCGGTCTGGAATCCTTGCGGTTCGTGGCCTGCGCGCGGCCGGCGTGCGGTCAGGTCTTCTTCCTCTGCCGGCGCTGCGATCACGGGCACCGCTACTGCGGGTCTGCCTGCGCTGCGGCGGCGCGCCGGGCGTGCCTACTCGCTGCCGGGCGGCGATACCAGGCGAGTCGTGAGGGACGGCTCGGGCACGCCGAGCGGCAACGCCGCTATCGTGAGCGGCGACAGAAGGTGACGCATCACGGTCGCGAGGGGCGGGTCTCCTCCGCGATGGTGCGCGCCTCGCCGGCAGCCAGCGCCACGGTGGCGCCGCGACTGGCCGGCTCCGAGGTCACCGCCCATGCTTCTTCGCACGCTCCCCCGCGAGCGCAGCGGCTCTGCTGCGCTCGCTGCGGCATCCATGGCCGCTACGTTCGGCACGACACGCTCGCCCGCGTCGGCCGCCCGCAGCACCAGCGCCGCTTCCGGTCTCGGGCGCCAGGGTGAGGTGCGGCCGTGATCCCGCCGGAGCTGCGGGCGCGGATCCGGCGCCTGTTCTTTGCCGAGCACTGGAAGGTGGGCACCATCGCCGCCGAGTTGGGGGTCCACCACGAGACGGTGATGCGCGCCATCGAGGCCGACCGGTTCGTCCGCCCGGACGCGCTCGTGCGGCGGTCGCTGCTGGATCCGTACCGTGCGTTCGTCACCGAGACGCTGGAGCAGCACCCGCGCCTGCGGGCCACCCGGCTCTTCGAGATGATCCGCGACCGCGGTTACCAGGGCTCGGCCGTGCAGCTCCGCCGGTACGTGGCCACGATCCGGCCCGCGCCGCGGTCCGAGGCGTTCCTGCGCCTGCAAACCCTGCCGGGCGAGCAGGCCCAGGTGGACTGGGGCCACTTCGGCTCGATCCGGATCGGCCATGCCAAGCGGACCCTGTCGTGCTTCGTCATGGTCCTCTCCTGGTCCCGGGCGATGTTCGCCCGGTTCGCCCTCGACCAGACGCTGGAGACGTTCCTGCGCGGCCACGTCGAGGCGTTCACCGCGCTCGGCGGCGTGCCGAGGTCGATCCTCTACGACAACCTGAAGAGCGTCGTGCTCGAGCGCGCCGGTGACCACGTCCGCTTTAACGAGGCGATGCTCTTCTTCGCGGGCCACTACCACTTCGCCCCGAAGCCCTGCGCGCCGTACCGCGGCAACGAGAAGGGCAAGGTCGAGCGCACGATCCAGTACCTCCGGAACGGCTTCTTCGCGGCCCGGCGGTACTCCTCGGTCCAGGACCTCAACGCGCAGCTCCGCGCCTGGATCGACCGCACAGCCCACGGGCGCAAGGTCCCCGGCGATCCCGAGGGCCGGCTCGTCCGCGAGGCGCTCGAGGAGGAGCGGCCGCGCCTGCTCCCGCTCCCCGAGCACCCCTGGGAGTGCCGTGTCGTCCGGTCGGTCGTCTCCGGCAAACAGCCCTACATCCGCTTCGACCGCAACGACTACTCGATCCCGCACTACCTCGTCGGCAAGCCGCTCGTCCTCACCGCCACCGAGGAGGAGGTCCGGATCACCAACGGCTCGCACGTCTTCGCCACGCACGCGCGCAGCTACGACGAGAAGCAGGTGATCGAGGACCCGGCGCACATCGAGGAGCTCGCCCGCGAGAAGCGGCACGCCCACGAGCTGCGCGGCCGGGACCGGCTGCGGGCGTCGTGCCCGAGCGCCGATGCCTTCGTCGAGGCCCTGGCCCAGCGCGGAGAGCACCTCGGCGGCCAGGTCTCCCGGCTTCTCAAGCTCCTCGACCGGGTCGGCCCCGCGGAGCTGGAGGTCGCCCTCAAGGACGCGCTCGCCCGCGGCGCCGTCGGCGCCGCCTCCGTCGCTCACGTCCTCGACCAACGGGCACGAGCGCGGAGGGTGGCGCCCGCGCTCGACGTCGTCCTCCCCGACGATCCCCGCGTGCGTGACCTGCGCGTCACCCCGCACGCCCTCGACACCTACGACGCTCTCGCCAAGCCGACCAAGGAGAAGCCGTGACCACCGACATCAAGGATCAGCTCCGCGCGCTCGGCCTGCGGCACACGGCCGACGCCCTCGACGACGTGATCGCCCTCGCCACGAAGAGCCGCTGGGGCGCCCAGCAGCTCTTCGAGCACCTCGCCCGCATCGAGGTCGAGGACCGCGCCCGGCGCGGGCTCGAGCGGCGGCTCGGCCGCTCCA
>DASPMI010000030.1:0-29207 GCA_035627135.1 Anaeromyxobacter sp.
CACCAAGGCCGGCGACGACGCCGCGGGCCTCGGCATCAGCACGAAGTTGGAGGCGCAGATCCGCAGCTACAACCAGGCGGCGCGCAACGCCAACGACGGCATCTCGGTCATCCAGACCACCGAGGCCGCGCTCAACGAGACCAGCAACATCCTCACCCGCATGCGCGAGCTCGCGATGCAGTCGGCCTCCGACGGCATCGGCGACACCGAGCGCGACTACATCCAGACGGAGACCGACCAGCTCCTGAGCGAGATCGACCGCATCGCCGCCGTGACCAAGTTCAACGGCCGCGAGCTCCTCAGCGGCACCGTCACCGGCCTGGACTTCCAGGTCGGCGTGGACGGCGGGGCCGACGACCGCATCTCCTTCTCGACCATCGACGCCACCACCACCGAGCTCCTCGGCGGCACCACGCTCGACGTCGACGACAAGACGCAGGCCGCCGCCGCCCTGACGACCATCGACCAGGCCCTCGTCGCCGTCTCCACCGCCCGCGCCGAGCTCGGCGCCGTCGGCAACCGGTTCCAGAGCGCCATCAACAACATCCAGTCGTTCGCCGAGTCCCTCTCCGCCGCCAACAGCCGCATCCGCGACGTGGACGTGGCCGAGGAGACCTCGCGCATGGCGCGCGCCAACATCCTGCAGCAGGCGGGTGTGAGCGTGTTGGCCCAGGCCAACCAGCAGCCGCAGCTGGCGCTCAAGCTGCTCGGGTGATGAACGCAGGTTGACGTTTCACCGCCGCCCCCCGGCTTCGCGCCGGGGGGCGGCCCTTGGAGGTTCGAGATGGCCACGTTCCGCGCCGGGGGCCTCGCCACCGGGATGGACACCAACTCCATCATCGACCAGCTCGTCGACCTCCAGTCGCTGCCGATCAAGAAGCTCCAGACGCGCCAGGCGAACCTCAAGGTGCAGGTGTCGGCGCTCGGCGACCTCATCTCGAAGCTGAACGCGCTGGACGCCGCCGCGGCCGACCTCGGGAGCGCGGGCGTCTTCGCCACGAAGGCCACCTCGAGCAACGTGAACTTCGCCTCCGCGCCCGGCTCGGGCGCCGCCCCCGGCCGCTGGTCGGTCGAGGTGGAGCGGCTCGCGACCGCGGCCCGCTGGCGCTCGGCCGGGTTCGCGGCGGGGACCACGTTCACGGCGGGCACGCTCTCCCTCACGGTGCAGGGCAAGACCTACCCCCCGGCCGATGCGCCCCCCGAGAGCGCCATCACGATCAAGGCGACGGACACCCTCGCAGACGTCGCCTACAAGATCCGCAAGTCCGGGGCGCCCGTGTCCGCGGCCGCGCTCACGGACGCGACCGGCCTCACCTACCTCTCCATCACCTCGATCGCCACGGGCCAGCCGCTGGACGGCGGCACGGACCTCGCCCTGACCTTCACCCCGACCGGCGCCGGGGGCAGCGCCGTGGACGCCGGCGCGACGCTGACGCCCGGCGCCAACGCGTCGGTCTGGGTGGACGGCCTGAACTTCGTCCGCACCTCCAACGCGGTGAGCGACGTGATCCCGGGCGTGACGCTCACCCTCACGAAGCAGGCGCCCGGCGCGCCCGAGGACCTGGTGGTGGCGACGGACGACGCCGGCACCAAGGCGCGGCTGCAGAAGTTCGTCGACGCTTACAACGGCGTCATGGCGCTGGTCCAGCGGCAGCTCAACGTCGGCAAGGACACCGATCGCGAGCGCACCCTCGCCGGCGACGGCGCGGTGCGCGATCTCCAGACGAAGCTCCAGAAGCTCGTCGTCCAGAAGGTGGACGGTTCGGCGCGCATCCGCACCCTCGCCGACCTCGGGATGAAGACCGCCCGCGACGGCAGCCTGAGCATCGACGCGACCACGCTCCACAAGGCGCTCGCGAGCGACCCCGCCGCGGTCGACGCGGTGTTCGGGACCGCCGGGACCGGCCTGGCCGCCGCCGTGAAGGAGCTCGTGGACCGCGAGACCCGCTCGGTGGCCGTGAACGGCCGCTCCGAGGTCGGGCTCCTCGTCGCCGACCAGAACGGGCTCAACCGGACCATCTCGGAGCTCGACAAGCAGGCGCAGCGGCTCCAGCTCCGGGTCGACGCGTTCCGGGAGAACCTCGTGAAGCAGTTCACCGCGATGGAGAACACGGTGAGCGGGCTCAAGGGCCTCGGCACCTACATCAACAACCAGTTCACGCAGTGGTCGAACAGCGGCAGCAAGTGAGCGCCATGACCTCGCCGCGGTGCGTTCAGCTCGCCGAGCTCCTGTCCGCCGTCGACGCGGCGCTGGACCGCGAGGACGCCGCCGCCGCCGAGGAGGCGGTGGGCGCCGCGCTCCGGCTGTGCGCGGAGCTGGCGGCGGCCCGGGTCCCGCTCGACCGGGAAGAGCTTGCCCGCCTCTCGGCGCAGCACGCCCGCCTCGAGGAGCGCGCGATCCGGGCGCGGGATGCGCTGGCCGCGCGCCTGGACGAGGCGGGCCGGTCGCGCCGTGCCGCCGTGGCCTACGGGCGGCGCTGAGGCACCCGGCCGATCTTGCCCTCTTAAAGGGGCCCGCGGCCGTGCCGAATCCAGGTGTGAAGGGCGACCGAGAGCATCGCCCGCCACCCAAGGAGCTTCGATATGGCCATGTCGATCCGCACCAACGTCGCGAGCCTCAACGCGCAGCGAAACCTGAGCCTCAGCCAGAACACCCTGGACTCGTCGATGTCCCGGCTGTCGTCGGGCTACCGCATCACCAAGGCCGGCGACGACGCCGCGGGCCTCGGCATCAGCACGAAGCTCGAGGCGCAGATCCGCAGCTACAACCAGGCGGCGCGCAACGCGAACGACGGCATCTCCGTCATCCAGACCACCGAGGCCGCCCTCAACGAGACGAGCAACATCCTCACCCGCATCCGCGAGCTGGCCATGCAGTCCGCCTCCGACGGCATCGGCGACGTCGAGCGCGACTACATCCAGACCGAGACCGACCAGCTCATCAGCGAGATCGACCGCATCGCCGCGGTCACCAAGTTCAACGGCCGCGAGCTCCTCAGCGGCACGGTCTCCAGCCTGGACTTCCAGGTCGGCGTGGACGGCGGGGCCGACGACCGCATCTCCTTCTCGACCATCGACGCCACCACCACCGAGCTCCTCGGCGCCACCACGCTCGACGTCGACGACAAGACGCAGGCCGCCGCCGCCCTGACGACGATCGACCAGGCCCTCGTCGCCGTCTCCACCGCCCGCGCGAACCTCGGCGCCGTCGGCAACCGGTTCCAGAGCGCCATCAACAACATCCAGTCGTTCGCCGAGTCCCTCTCCGCCGCCAACAGCCGCATCCGCGACGTGGACGTGGCCGAGGAGACCTCGCGCATGGCGCGCTCCAACATCCTCCAGCAGGCGGGCGTGAGCGTGTTGGCCCAGGCCAACCAGCAGCCGCAGCTCGCCCTCAAGCTGCTCGGCGGGTAACGCCGAGACGAGTCACCGGCAGGCCGCCCCAGGCAGACCGCCCGGGGCGGCCCCCGCGCTCCTCCTGACGAGATGACGAGGTGAACCGATGAACCCCGCCGCCAGCCGTTACGCCCAGTCGCAGCGCGAGACCGCGTCCCCGGAGCGCCTGATGGTGCTCCTGTTCCAGGCCGCCCTGAAGAACATCCGCAAGGGGGCGGCGGGCCTGACCTCGGGGCAGTCCTCCGAGGCGGCGCGTTGCCTCCTCAAGGCCTCCGACATCGTGGTCGAGCTGCACGCCACCCTGGATCGCTCGAAGGCGCCCCAGCTCTGCGAGCAGCTCGCCGACGTGTATCGCTTCGTGTGCAACCGCCTCAACGCCGCGGCGCTCTCCCGCGACGTCCGGGCCGCGCAGGAAGCCGAGCGCGTCTTCGCCCCGATCGCCGAGGCCTTCGAGGCAGCCGTGGCCTCGCTGCAGCAGGGGCAGGCGTCGAGGTAATTCGGATCACCGACGATTCTCGTCCGGGGCGGCGCGGAAACGCGCCGCCTCGTTTTCTTCTCGAGCGTGGAGACAGTTCCTCAGCGACCCTGCGCTTTCGCCAGGAACACCTTTGCATCCCCATGAGCCCCGAGCGCCTGCGCCGCCCGCGCGGCGAGGAGCCAGCCCTCGGGGCCGGCGCCGAGCACGGGCTCCAGGGCCCGCAGGGCGTCGCCGGGCCGGGAGAGCGCCAGCAGCGCCTCCGCCTCGGCGAGCGCGATCCGGTCGGTGGCGCCGGCGGCGCGCGAGCGGGCGAAGCACTCGAGGGCCTCCGCGGCCCGCCCGGCGGCGGTCCGCACGACGCCGCGCCGCGCCCACACCTGCGCCGGCGTCGCGTGCATCACCTGGTCGAACCCACCGCGCGCGAGGAGCGCCAGCGCCTCCTCGAAGCTCCGCTCCGCCTCCGCGAGCCGCGCCGCCCGCTCCTCGCCCGCCGCCTCGCGCGCGACGAGCTCCAGCGCGCACCCGCGGTGGAAGGCGAGGTCGGGGTGCATTCCCTCCCGCGCCTCGAACCGCGCCGCCGCCTCGAGGGCGACGGCCGGGCGGCCGCGCCGCACCGCCACGGCGGCCCGGACCACCGCCAGGCGCCGGACGGACCGGTACCGCGGCTGGCGCTCCAGCGCGGCCCATCCGCGCGCGGCGACCTCCTCCGCCTCGGCGAGGTCCCCGTTCGCGAGCAGCTCTGCGGCGAGATAGCCGAGGCTCACCGCGCTGTCCGGCTCCTCGCGGACCCGCTTGCGGAGGAGCGCCAGGTTCCGCTCGCGCTTCTCCTTTCCGGCGAAGACGCGCTCGGTATAGCCGTAGTGGACGAGGTCCACCGCGACCGGCGCGAGCCTGTTGCCGCGCGCGGCGGCCCACTCGAGGACGCTCTCGTGGATGCAGCCGACCCAGCGCAGGTCCGGCGTGCGCCGCACGAGGCGGGGCAGCAGGCCGGGCGCTCCCACGCGCCGCGCTCCCGACAGCACCGCCTCGGCCGGTGCGTCGGTCGCGGCGGCGTTGTGGCAGCGGACGAGGCCGACATCGAAGGCGGCGTGCTTCACCGCCCGGCGCACGGCCGCCGCGCCTCCCGGCGCGAGCTGCTCGTCGGCGTCGAGCTGGAAGACGAAGTCGCCCGTCGCGTGCGCGGCGGCGAGGTTTCGCGGCGCGGCGAAGTCGTCGTCCCAGGGACGCTCCAGCACGCGCGCGCCCGCGGCGCGGGCGACCTCGATCGTCCGGTCGCTCGAGCCCGTGTCGACGACCACCATCTCGTCGACGGCGTCACGCGCCGACGCCAGGCACGCCGGGAGCAGCGCCTCCTCGTTCCGGGCGATGAGGCACAGGCTGATCCGGGGCTTCGCCATGCCCCCCGCCGTTGCAAGCGGGGGACCGGAGATGCGCGTCAGGGACGTGACGCAGCGGCAGGGGCTTCGGGCTCCAGGGTCCGGGCTACAGCTCGTTCCGCCGGGCTGTCCCGTAGCCTGAAGCCTGGAGCCTGAAGCCTCGCCTCCCTCACCGCTTGCTGCGGCGGCTGCTCGACGCGGACCGCGACCGCGGCTTGGCGGCGCCGGTGGTCGCGCCGGACGACGCCTTGCCTGCAGCGCGGGCCGCGGCGCGCGCGTTGCGCGAGCGGCTCTTGCCGCCCTTGCGGCCGATCTCGGAGAAGAACTCCGGACCGCGAGCGCGGAGGGTGGCGCGGCCGCCCTTGCGGCCCGCGTCGCTCCGGGACCGCTTGGTCGTGGACTGCTTGTTGGTGCGCCGGCGCGCGGTGGTCTTCGCCATTTCCGTTTCTCCTCGGGGCGGACGTGCGCTTGCTTTGCCCCGCGCAAACCCTGATCACGCGAGGCCCGGTGCGCAACCACGTCGCGCCCGGAAGTACGCGAATCACCTGCTCGGTTGCCGTACGGTTCCGTTCACTCCAGGACGAGACGCAAAATGTGCGCGTCGCACGGATTGATCGAGGGCAACACGCAACCTCTGCGGATCCAGACGATCAGAACCCAGTGAATTCGCGGGCCTGGCTGATGCAAGTCGACCGAGATCAAGAGCCCTTTCCCGGAGGTCGCGTGCTCTCGAACGCTCCCGTGTCGGATTGCACCGCGTGCGCCCTGGGCGTCGCTTCGGCCGGTCGGTGCCGGCTCTCGCCGACCACTCGCGAGTCCGGCGCCACCATCTGCGCGCAGGGCGAGCGGCCCAGGAACGTGTACTTCGTGAAGGAGGGGTTCGTCTCGCTCTCGGCCGTATCTCCGCGGGGTGCCGAGCTGCTGCTCTCGCTCCGCGGTCCCGCCTCGTTGCTCTGCACGGAGGCGCTGCAGAACGAGGCGTCCTCGTTCGAGGTGCGGGCGCTCTCGCGCGTGAAGATCTGCGCGCTGAGCGGAGACGCGATGATGCAGTGGATCGGCCCCGAGCGGAGCGCCGCGCGGGTGGTGCTCGAGCTGCTCCTCAGCGAGGGGCGGCACCAGCGCGACGAGGTGAACTGGCGCCAGGGCGACTGCCTCTCCCGGGTCGCCCGCTTCGCGCTCGCGCACGCTCGATTCCTCGCGGACCGTCCCACCGCGGTCCGGAAGCAGGTCGTGGCGAGGCTCCTCGCGATGCGGCCCGAGACGCTCTCGCGCTGCCTCACGCGGCTCGAGAAGGAGGGCGTCCTCGACGCCTCGCGTGGCGTGCGCGTGCTCGACCATCGTCGCCTGGCCCAGATCGCGCTCGAGGACGGCGCGCTCTGAGTACGGGACCGGGCACCCCGGACGCGGCGACGGGGAGGTGCCTTCTTGCCCGGGGGCTGTTATGAAGGGGGCGCCTCATCGACGCGAAAGGCCGAACCCATGGGCGGACTGCGATTCCAAGAGCTCCTGCTGATCCTCCTGATCGTCCTGCTCCTCTTCGGAGCCAGCAAGCTCCCGCAGATCGGCGCGGGCCTCGGCCAGAGCATCCGCGGCTTCAAGAAGGCCCTGAGCGGCGACGACGACGAGAAGCCTGCGCGCTCCGCGTCCCAGCCGTCGGATCCGGGCGCGCCGAAGACGTAACCCGCGTCGCCCCTCCCGCCCGTCGCGCGTCTCGCCGGCGCACGTACGATCCGTCCGTGCCGCGCCGCGGCGCGAGCTCGCGCCGCGCGACGCCCCGCCGAGACCCTTCTCTTTCGCCAGACCTGCCCTATCTCAAGGGCCTTCTCTCTTCGCGGAGGAGCCTCGGGAATGAGCATCTCCTTCGAGCCGGCCAAGGGCGAGCATCTCCTCAGCGTGCGCGTCAGCTCCTCGTTCCGCATGGAGGACGCGCTCCAGCTCGGCGCCGCCGTGGCCGACGCCGCCCCGGGCACCGAGGTGGACGTGGACTTCCTGCAGGTCCGCGAGTACCAGGGCCCCGCCCTGGCCCGGCTCGCCGAGGTGATGCGCTCGAGCCGCGCGCACCTCGCCCTGCACGGCCTGACGATCCACGAACGGAAGCTGCTGGACTACCTGGGCGCGCCGGCCGACCCCCAGCCCGACCCGTCGCCGCCCGGGTAGCGGGGGTCCCCTCCCCGCCGCAGGCAAGCTCGGTTGACCTGCCGCCCCCGGCCGCCCTATCAAACGGCTCCATGGCCGAGCCGGTGCTCGACGAGCTGAAGCGGTTCATGGGCTTCGGCCCCGCGGACGAGGACGCGCTGCGCCAGCTGCACGCCGCGGCGGCGCCCCGGTTCGGCGCCATCGCCGACCTCTTCTACGAGCGGATCCTCGCCCACCCGGAGGCGCGACAGGCGCTCCAGGGCGAGAGCCGGGTCGGACATCTCCGGGTCACGCTCGCCGCCTGGATGGACCGGCTCCTCACGGGCCCGTGGGACGACGCGTACTGGGAGAGCCGGCTGCAGATCGGCCGGGTCCACGTCCGGATCGGCCTCCCCCAGCACTACATGTTCGGCGGGATGAACGTGGTGCGGACCGCCCTCGCCCGGATCGCGTTCGAGCGGTTCGGCGCGGATCCGGACGCGCTGGACCTGGTCCGGACCGCCCTCAACCGGATCCTCGACCTCGAGCTCGCGATCATGCTCCACACGTACCGCGACGACCTGCTCGCGCAGCAGGCGCGCACCGAGCGCCTCTCGACGTTCGGGCAGCTCGTGGGGTCCATCGGCCACGAGCTCCGCAACCCGCTCGGCGTCATCGAGAGCTCGGTCCACCTGCTCCGATCGCGGGTCGGCGAGGACGCGCGCGCGCGCAAGCACGTGGAGCGGATCTCCGACCAGGTCAAGGTCGCGAACGGGATCATCACCAACCTGCTCGACATGATCCGGGACCGGCCGCTCGCGAAGGAGCCGGTCCAGCTCCAGGGCGTCGTCGAGGGCGCCGCCGCGTCGATCCCGCGGCCGGCGGAGGTCTCCCTCGCGATCGAGGGGCTCGAGGCGCTGCCGACCGTGCCCGGCGATCCGGTGCAGCTCCGGCAGGTGTTCGCGAACCTCATCCAGAACGCGGTCCACGCGACCGCGCCGCACGGCGAGGTGCGCGTGCGCGGCCGGCGCGCGGACGGGCGCGTGTCGCTCGACGTGGAGGACACCGGCCCCGGGGTCGCGCCCGCGGCCCGCCGCCGGCTGTTCGAGCCGCTCATCACGACGAAGGAGCACGGCGTCGGGCTGGGGCTCGCCCTGGTGAAGAAGATCGCCGAGCGGCACGGCGGGAGCGTCGAGTACGCGGACCGCCCCGGCGGCGGCGCCCGGTTCACCGTCCACCTGCCGGGCTGAGCCCCCGATGGCCCCCGCCCCCGCCCCGCCGCGCGTCCTGGTCGTCGACGACAACGCCGATCTGGCCGACAACCTGGCGGAGCTGCTCGGCGACGCAGGGTACGCGGCGCGGACCGCGGGCACCTGCGCCGACGCGCTCCGGGCCGCGGCGGACGGCGGGTTCGACGTGGCGCTCGTGGATCTGCACCTGCCCGACGGCGACGGGAACGGCCTCGCCCCGAAGCTCAAGGAGCACGCCCCCGACGGCCAGGTCATCCTGCTCACGGGGTTCGCGACGCTGGAGTCCGCCGTCCGCGCCGTGCGCGCCGGCGCCTGCGCCTACCTCATGAAGCCGTGCGCGATGGAGGACGTGCTGCTCGCGGTGGAGCAGGCGATGCGCCAGGTCCGGCTCCACCAGGAGAAGCGCGAGCTCGCCCGGCGCGCGCACGTCGCCGAGAAGCTCGCCGCGGTCGGGACGATGACGGCCGGGCTCTCGCACGAGATCCGCAACCCGCTCAACGCCGCCACCCTCCAGCTCGAGCTCCTCGAGCGGCGCCTCGGGCGCCTCGCCGCGGCGGACCAGGCGCCGCTCCGCGAACCGCTCCGGCTCGTGAAGGTCGAGCTCGAGCGCCTGGATCACATCCTCGACGACTTCCTCCAGTTCGCCCGTCCCCGCGAGCTCTCGCGCCGCACGGTGGACCTCGCCGCGGTCGCGGGCCAGGTGCTCGACTTCCTCGCCGGCGCGTTCGAGCGCCGCACCGTCCGGCTCGAGCGGCGCCTCGCCGGGCCCGCGCCGATCCGCGGCGACGAGGAGCGGCTTCGGCAGGTGCTCGTGAACCTCTTCCTCAACGCGCTCGAGGCGGTCGCGGACGGCGGCCGCGTCAGGGTCGCCTGCGCCGCGCTGCCGCCCGGGCCCGACCACACCCGCCAGGTGGAGCTCGTGGTGGAGGACGACGGCCCCGGCATCCCCCCGGACGTCGGCGATCGCATCTTCGAGCCGTTCTTCACGACGAAGGCGACCGGCTCCGGCCTCGGGCTCTCGATCGTCCACGCGATCGTCATCCAGCACGGAGGCACCATCGAGGCGCGCCCGGCGCCGGACGGCGGTGCCCGCATGGTGCTCCGGATCCCGGTGGCGAGCTGAGCCCGAGGCGCGACACCGTGCCGCACCCTGGAATGTGAGGACGGGCGCCCCGTGGCGTCACACCCGGCTCGTTCGCCGTTCCAAGAGACGGAGCAGCGCCCAGAGTTCCAAGGCGGGGGATCACGGGCGGCCGCCCGCGTCTTCGCGGGCGGCGCCCTGTTTCTTCGAGCGTCTCATCCAGGTCCGCGGTCGCGCCGTTCGCGCACGATGGCCGCGAGCCGCCCCTTGATCCGCTCGTACCGTTTTCGGAGCGTGGCGGCGTCCACGGCCCGCCCCTCGATCGAGAGGACCTCGGCGACCTCGTCCCAGGTCAGCTCCTGGTCGAGCCGGAGCGCGAGCAGAGTCTGGTCCTCCGCGGTGAGCTCGGCGCGCAGGACCTCGAGCTCCTGGCGCAGCGTCTCGAGGCGCAGGGCCGTATTGGTCCGGACCTCGTCCGCGAGGTGCGAGGCGGCGCTCGACGGGAGGCCCTCGCGGAGCCGCCGCCAGGCGTCGTCGCGGACCTTCATCGCCGCGCTCCAGGCGGCCTTGAAGGCCCACGTCTTGACCGAGGAGCGACCCTCGAAGTTCGGCATGCCGCGCCACACCTGCTCCGCGAACATCGAGAAGGCGTCGGCCGCGTCCGTGTCGTTCCCGAGCAGGCGGTGCAGGTACCCGAGCGCGCGCGGGCCGTACCCGCGGATCACCTCGGTGGCGGCGCCCCGATGATCCCCGGCGGAGAGCAGCGCCGTCACCCGCGCCTCGACGTCCGCACCGTCCGCCATGGCGCAACATTATGCGACCCACCCCCGTTCGGTCGAGCCGGAGCGCGGGCCAGGTGGGGGCCGCGGGTGAGTGCACGTTTACCCGGGCGACGCGAGCCTCGACGCACCGCGCCGGCGGACCCGGCCGCGCGCGAGGAGCGCCGCGAGGGCGGCGGTGATGGGCTGAGCGGTGCGGCGCTCGACGAAGCGCCACTGGCCGGCTGGGTTCAGATCGAGGAACCACCAGCGTCCGTCGCCGTCCCGCCGGAAGTCGATCGCCGCGAACGCGAGGCCGAGGTCGTCCATGAGCCGGCGGAGCCCTGCCTGCTCGCGGTCCGGCACGCGGCACGCCCCGAACCGGCACTGGCGCTCGAAGCCCCGGAAGTCGTCCGGTGAGCGGGAGCGGCGGGCGTCGATGTCGGCCGCGAAGAGCTCGTCGCCGACGATCGTGACGCGGACGTCGACGCCGGGGATCCGTTGCTGGAGGATGCGCGGCGCGTGGCGGAGGTCGCGGAGCCCCGCGGCGCCGCGCGGGCCGACGCGGCGGGTCCGGCGCCAGTCCTCGGGCGTCGCGTGCACCTGCTTGTGGATCGCGCCGGCCCGCGCGCGCGCTGCGAGGAAGCGGCGGGTCGCCTCCGGGTCGTTGGTGACGAGCGTCGGCGGCACGGTGAGGCCGGCCCGCTCGGCGGCGGCGAGCTGGAGCGTCTTCTGCGCGGCGGCGTCGTCGCGCCAGGGGTGGTTCACGAGCAGCGCCCCGGGCTCGAGCGCGCCGAGGAGCCCGGTCATCGCGTCCAGCGTCTGGCGGACGGCGAAGTCCGCCCGCCTGCGCGGGAGCCCGCGCGGCGGCTCGGGCGTCTGCGGGCGACGCCACCAGAGCGCCCGGACGCGGGCCATGTCGATGGGCGCCGCCCCGTCGAGGTGGATCGTCCTCTCGCCCGGGTCCCCGTACGCGAGCGCGAGCCGCCCGCGCGCGGGGAGCTGGGCGAGATCGAGCACGGCGACCTCGGCGCCCTGGCGAACCAGGGCGTCGAGGACCGGCCGCGCGTGCTCGTCCGCGCGGTGGGTGACCGCGAGGATCACTTCCTCTTCGCGGTCTTGCGCGCCGTCTTCTTCTTCGTGGTCTTCTTGGCGGCGGGCTTCTTCGCAGGCTTCTTGGCCGCCTTCTTGGTGGGGCCGAGGAGCTTCTTGATGGTGTCGCGGGCGGCCACGGTCGGGTCGGGCATACGTTCTCCTTGTCTCGGATGCGAGACGTTCGCATCCACGCGTTGCTACTGCAGCTCGCCCCGGAGGAGGCGAGCTTGCTTCAACAGCACGACATCGCGATCTGCGCGGCCAAGGAGGCCGAGCAGTCGGTCCACCGCGCGACGCGCGGCGTCGCGATCTCCGAGGCGGGCGTGGGCGCGGGCCGCGAGATACAGCGAGCGCGGATAGGCCCATGCGCGCCAGATCCGATGCGGCGGGAGCCGCTGAAACCGGTCGACCATGGCGACGACGGTCACGTCGTCGCCGGTCGCCGCCGCCACCTCGGCGGCGAGGTACGCGGGCGCCAGGCCCGAGCTGGGCAGCGGATCCTGTCCCTCCGCGTGCGCGAGCTGTGCGAGCGCGCTCGCTGCGTCGCCGGCGCGCCACGAGCGAAGCGCCCGAAACTGAAGGTCCTCCGGCGAACCCGGATCGAGCGACGCCCCGAGCTCGTCCGCGTGCTCGACGTCCCCGAGCAGCAGGAACACCAGCGCCAGGGAGGCGGTCGCACGGCGGCCACCCGAGGCGTGCGCCGGAGCGGCGTACCGCCAGATGCGGGCCGGATCGCCGGTCGCCGCGGCGATCATCGCCTGGCGGTACGCGATCTCTTCCCGATCCTGAGCCGGTGACATCCGGATGGTCTCCTCGAGCCAGCGGAGCGCCTCGGTGACCCTCCCCTGGGCGGTGAGCGCCATGTCTACGTGAAAGCGGGTCTGGACCGACGTCGGCTCCTCCTCGACCTCGGCGCGCGCCACCGCCTCCATCTCGCGGTACTCCCCGGCAGCCTGGAGCGCATACCTGAGCGTCCCGCGCTCTCCGTCCCCGCGCTCCCGCACCGCCGCGCGCGCGACGCGGACGGCGGCGGCCGAATCGCCAGCCCACACGAGGGTATCTACCAGGAGCCTCGCGCGGCCGCTCCCCTCCGCCTCCAGCCGCGCCCGGATCGCGCCGAGATCGTCGACCCGGTTCGTGCGCCCGAGCGCGGCGATGAGGAGGTCCAGCGGCAGATCGTCGTCGGGGCGGACCGCGACGAGCTTCTCGAGGTAGCGCGCCGCTGAGGCCCAGTCCGTACGCTCCGCGTGCACCGCGGCCGCGCCCGCGAGGGCCTCGGGGTCCTCCGGAGCGGCGGCGAGCAGCTCGTCATAGATGCGCGCCGCGTCCGCCCTTCTCCCGTCGATGCGCGCGGACAGCGCCCGCACGAGCGCCGCCTCGCGCGGCGGAAGACGCGCGAGGGCCTCCTGCGCTGCACGAAGGTGCGGCTTCGACGCCTCGCCCGGGGACCCGGGGAGGAACTCGATCGCCGCGAGCTGGTAATGCGCGAGCGGGAAGCTCGGATCGAGCGCCAAGGCGCGCTCGAACAGCCCGCGGCACTGCTGGACCGTCCCGCGACGCGCCACCGGCCGGGCAACGCAGTCCACGCCGTCGTAATAGAACCGCGCCGCCTCCGGGCTGGCCGTGACCGCGACCGCCACGGGCCGGCGGATGCGCCGGTCCTCGGATCGCTCGTTGAGCTCGCGCCGGATCCGATCCGACAGCGCGTCCACCGCGCCCTGGAGCCCGCCGGACGCGACGACCGGGGCGCTGTTGCGGAACATCGTCCGCCCGGTCTCCGCCTCGATCGCGTGCACTCCGACGACGAAGTTCCCGTCCTCCTGCCAGGCCGTCGGGACGAGCAGCGCCGCCGCCCCGGCGAGCCGCGCGAGCTCCCGGCCGCGCGCGGCGTCGATCCGCCCCGGCTCGCCGAGCCCCGCCTGCCGCGAGAGGTACCCGAGCCGCGACTCCGGGACGACCTTCACGCGCCGCGACGGCTCGAGCGCCGCCGCGAGCAGCCCCGGCACCGCCTCCAGCGACGGCTCGCCCGCCGCGGTCTCCATCTCCGCGAGCACGACGCGCACCTGCTCGCCCGGCGGCGGCTCGCGCTGGAAGTAGATCCAGACCGCCGCCGCGACCGCCGCCGCCGCCGTCCCCACCGCGCCCCAGAGCACCCGCCGCCGGACCCGGTTGCCGCGCTGCGCGCGGAGCGCGAGGAGCGCGTCGCGGACGGCGCGCGCCGTCTCCGGCCGGAGCTCGGGCTCGCGGTCGAGCAGCGACCGCACGAGCCGGCGCAGCGCGCGCGGCGCGTCCCGGCGCGGGACGCGCGGCGTCTCGCCGGGCTCGAGCGCCTCGCTCCAGCCGCGGTCCACCCGGTACGGGAACTGCCCGGTGAGCGCCTGGAACAGGATCACCCCGAGCGCGAACAGGTCGGTCCGCGCGTCGCCCTGGTCGCCCTCCCACTGCTCCGGGGCCATGTACGCCGGCGTCCCGCCGTCGTTGGCGCCGTCGCGGCCGAACAGGTGGGCGAGGCCGAAGTCGAGCACCTTGATGCCGCCGTCCTCGGTGAGGTGCACGTTGGCCGCGGTGAGGTCGCGGTGGATGACGCCTGCGCCGTGCGCGTGCACGAGCGCGCGCGCGACGGCGATCCCGACGTCGATCACCTCGTCCACCGGGAGCGGGCCCGCGCGTAGCTTCTCGGCCAGCGACTGCCCGCGCAGGAGCTCGAAGACGAGGTAGGGACCGGACGGCGCCTGCCCGAGGTCGTGGAGGGTGACGATGTTCGGGTGGTTGAGCCGGGCGACCGCCTCGGCCTCGCGGAGGAGCCACTGGCTGCCGCGGTTCGCGATGCGGGTGCCGGCCCGCACCACCTTGAGCGCGACGGTCCGGCCGAGGTCCCCGTCCGCCGCCTCGTACACGACGCCGAAGCCGCCGCGCCCCAGCTCGCGCACGAGCTTGAACCGTCCGACGGCGCCGCCCGGCTGGAGGTCGGGCGACCACGCGTCGACGGCGATCTCCTGCGCGCGCACCATGTCGGCGAGCAGCGCGGAGAGCTGCACCGAGATCCGCTCGTAGCTCTGGGGCTCACCGGGCGAATCGCCGCTCTCGCCTCTTCGTGGTCTGCCCACCGTGGACCCCCGGAACACCGCCCGTTCTAGCAGAACCGGACGGCGCCGTCGCGGGGGCGCCGCTCACTCCGGCGATCGGGGGGCGCCGGCGTTCTCCGGGCGCGCGGCCTCGCGCCCGCCGCTCGCGTACTCCTTGAGCCGGTACTGGATCTTCCGGACGCTGATCCCGAGGATCTCGGCGGCGCGCGAGGTGGAGCCGCCCACCATCTCGAGCGTACGCAGGATGGCCTCTCGCTCGATCTCGTAGAGCGTGGCGCCGGGGATGAGCGCCCCCGGCGCGCGCTCGCGCGGGCGCGGGCCGCGGAGCGTCGGCGGGAGGTCGTCGGCGGTGAGATCGGTCCCCTTGGAGAGGACCACCGCGCGCTCGACCACGTTCTCGAGCTCGCGGACGTTGCCCGGCCAGTCGTGGCTGAGGAGCGCGTTGAGCGTGCCCGGCGCGAGGCCCTTCACCTCCTTGCCGTAGGCCCGCCCGTACTTCTCCATGAAGTGCGAGACCAGCGCGGGGATGTCGCCCTTGCGCTGCCGGAGCGGCGGCAGCGTCACCGCCACCACGTTGAGCCGGTAGTAGAGGTCCTCGCGGAAGCGCCCCGCCTTCACCTCGGCCGCGAGATCCCGGTTGGTCGCGGCGACGAGGCGGACGTCCACCTTGAGCGTCTGCGTCCCGCCCACGCGCTCGAACTCCTTCTGCTGGAGCACGCGGAGGAGCTTGATCTGGAGCGCCGGCGAGATGTCGCCGATCTCGTCGAGGAAGAGCGTCCCCCCGTCGGCGAGCTCGAAGCGCCCTTCCTTCCGGCCGATCGCGCCGGTGAACGCGCCCTTCTCGTGCCCGAACAGCTCGGACTCGAGCAGGGTCTCGGAGAGCGCGGCGCAGTTCACCTTGATGAAGGGCCGGTCGGCGCGCGGCGACTCCTCGTGCAGCGCCTGGGCGATGAGCTCCTTGCCCGTGCCGGACTCGCCGAGGACGAGGACCGTCGCGCGCGTCGGGGCGGCGCGCTTCACCACCTCGTAGACCGCCTGCAGCTCCGGCGCGTCGCCGACGATGTTGTGGAAGCGGTACCGCTCGCGGACGCGCTCGCGCAGGTTCGCGGTGTCGCGCTGGAGCCGGAGCTTCTCGAGCGCCTTGTCGAGGATGACCAAAACCGCGTTCACGTCGAGCGGCTTGACGAGGTAGTTCTCCGCACCCGCGCGCATCGCCTCGACCGCCGCCTCCACGCTCGCGAAGGCGGTCATCATCACGAACACCGCATCCGAGCCGGCCTCGCGCGCCCGGCGGAGGAGCGTGATCCCGTCGGTGCGCGGCATCCGCACGTCGGCCAGCACCACCGAGGGCGCGAAGCCCGGGAGGACGCGCATCGCCTCCTCGCCGTCCCCCGCCTCCGCGACCTCGTACCCCTCGTCCACGAGGATGTCGCGGAGCGCGGTCCTCGCGTTCTGCTCGTCGTCCACGACGAGGATTCGCTCGGCCCCTGAACGGGCTGGTGCGGCTGGATTCGTCATGGGGACAAGGGGCGCGTGCGCAAAGCGTGCGCGTGCGCAAACCATGCACGAAACGAGTTTTGAATGCTAGTCCCTCCCGGGCCTGGGCAGCGGTCCCTGCACGCGCCCGATGGCGTCGTACGGCCGCCAGCGGAACCGCGCGCCGAGCGAGACCGCGACGGCCCGGCACGCCTCCTCGGAGAGCCCGGGCACCGCGACGGCGCTCGCGGTCACCTCGCGCAGGTGCCGCACCGCGCTGCGGATGAACTCCTGCACCGCGACGTAGGCGCTCGCGCCGTGGCGGCTCGGGCAGAGCCTCGCGTACGTCTCGGCGTCCGCCGCGTTGAGCGAGATCGACACCGCGTCCACGCCGGCGGCCGCGAGCTCCGGCGGAACGTCGCGCCCCTCGCGCAGGCTCGAGAGACCGTCCGTGTCGAGGCGGATGCGCGCCACCCCGGCGCCCTTGAGGCGGCGCGTGAGGTCGAGCACGACGCCGAGGCGCCGCGTCGACTCGCCGAAGCCGGTGAACACCACCTCCGCCCTGCCCTCGAGCCCCGCAGCCTGCGCGGCCGCCCAGACCTCGTCGGCCGTCGGGTTGCGCCGCAGCCGGAGGTCGAACCCGCCCACGCGGAAGTCGTCGTCGCGGATCTTCGGGCAGAAGACGCACGCGAGCGTGCAGGCGCTCGTGACGTTGAGGTAGAGGCCGTCCTCGAGTGCGTAGGCGAGGACGGGGGCTGGGGCGTCGGACACGAGGGAGGATTAGCAGGACGCGGACGCGGACACAAAGGGCTGAAAGACCGGGTGCGGGACCGGGAGCGGGTGCGGAGGCGGGGCCGGGAGCGGGGATGGGGACGGCGGCGGGTACCGGCGCGGGAACGGGCGCGGGCTCGGGTCGCCTACCCGGGCACCGCCCTGCGGATCCGCGGGCCGTTCGCGAGGTCGATGATCTCGGGCGAGAGCTGCCGCGTCCGCGGATCGATCGCGCGCACGAGCGGGCGCTCCCACAGCTCGGGCGAGCGTGCGGGCGCGGCAACGCGCGCGAACCGCCCGTCGTCGAGCTCCAGCAGCGTCCCCGGCGGATGCCGCCCGAGGGCGTTCACCAGCACCTGCGCGAGCACGGGGTGATAGAGCGTCCCGCTCGCCTTGACCATCGCGCCGAGCGCGTCGGCGCGGAGGACGCGCGCGCCGTACAGCCGGGCCACGTTCACGTAGTCCTCGGCGAGCCGCAGGATCGCGCCGCCGGGCGTGGGGCGCGCGCCGGGCGTCGCGTGGTCGCGGTGGTGCTCGAGGATGGCGCGCAGGCGGCGGACCTTGGCCTCGTGAAACCCGCGCTGGCGGAGGACCACCCGCGCTCCCTCCAGCGGATGGCGCGCGAACGCGGCGGGGCCGTCGCCCACGCCGCGCGTCAGGTAGCCGGTGTCGTGCACGAGCGCGGCGATGCCGAGGTCCTGGACGAAGCCGGTCGAGAAGCCCGCGGTCCGCGCGGTGAGGAGCGCGACCATCGCCACCTCGGTCGCGTGGATCGCGTGCGGCGCCGCCTCCGCCGGGAAGCCGCCCCAGAACGCGGGCGCGCCCAGCCCGAGATCGAGCAGGTCGAGCACGCCGCGCCGGAGCGGGAGCGGGTTCAGGACGCGCCCCTGCTCGAGGTTGGCCCACGTCTCGGCGACGAGCCCCAGCACCCGCCGGATGACCTCGTCGGGCGTGCGCCGGTCCTCGCCCTCCTCGAGGCGCAGCCGGAAGACGCCCGCGGGCTCGACCGTCGTCACCTCGGCGGCCTGGAGCGCCGCGAGCAGCGCCTCCCGCTTGCCCTCGCCGTCGGGCGCCGGGGCGCCGAGGGCCCGCACCAGGGCGCGCACGCCGACGTCCTGGAGCGGCGCGTGGAACGAGAGGCCGCCGGCGTCGTGCCGCCGGAGCTCGGCGCCGAGGTCCCGCGACCCGGCCTTGCCCTCGCTCCGGATGCGCACGTCGTTCACGTAGATCTGGTCCTCGACCGTGACGACGTGCACCGTGCCGAGCAGCTCCACGAGCGCGGCGAGCGCCTTCCCGAACTCCGCCACCGGCGCGTCGAAGGCGTGGTTCTCCGGGGCGTGGACGCGCGTGAGCTTGAGCAAGCCCGAGAGCAGGTGGGCCACCTGCTCGCCGGCCTCGCGGACCTTCTGCGCGAGGTCGCGATCCTCGCCCGCCCGCGCGCGGCCGAGCGCCTTGGCGAGCTCCGCCTGCGCCTGGAGCAGCTCGTCCCTCATGGCGCCCCGCCTCCGTCCGGCGCCAGCCGCCGCGCCTCCGCCCGGCGCCGGCCCACGGTGCCGTGCACGTGGCGCCGGAGCTCCTCGCCCGCCCATTGCGCCACCGCCTCGAGCCGCTGCTCGGCCTCGGCCCCCGGGATGACGCCCAGCCCCGCGACCGCCGCCCAGCGCAAGAGCTCGTCGTGCTCGCCGCCGCGGAGCCCGCCCAGCAGGCTCTTCTTGTGCTCGAGCCAGCCGTCGAACAGGCGCAGCGCGGCGCCGGCGTGCAGCGCGCCCAGCGTGCGCCCCAGCGCGGCGGCCTCGTCGCGCGAGTACCCCTTGCGGCTCGTGAGCGCGTCCGCGACGGCGCGGGCCGCGGCCGTGTCGCCGTGGTGCTCGAGCGCGTGCGCGGCGGCGATGCGGATCGCCTCGACCGGCGATCGGAGCGCCTCGACGAACGGCGCGGCCGGGAGCTTCTGGGCGGAGCCCGCGAGGGCGCGCAGCGCCTCGAGCTGGAGCGAGGCGTCGGCGTGGCCGAGGAGCGCGAGCGAGACCGGATCGGCACGGTCCGGCGCCTTCCGCGCGAGCAGCTTCAGGAGCTCGCGGACGAGCTCCACGCCGAGCCCCGGGAGCTTCGCCGCGACCGCGTCGGCGTCCGCGGGCAGGCGCTCCTCGACGATCGCGAGCAGCGCCGCGCGCCGGCCGGGCGCCTCCTCGGCCGCGAGGCGATCCATGACCGCGGCGGCGGGCACGAACGGGACGAGCCGCAGCGCCTCGGGCGGCAGCGCGCCGCCCTGCGCCGGGAGGCTCCCGATGACGGCCTCGAGGAGCCGCGCGTCCGCGAGGCCGCGCAGGAGCTCGTCGCGCAGCGGCCCCGCCGCGAGGCGCAGCGGCAGCTCGGCCAGCGACGCGAGCAGCGCGAGCTGCCCGTCCGCGACGAGGAAGTCGCGGAGCTCGCCGCAGAGCTGGGCCACCTCGGCCGCCGGCAGCGCGCCGCGCGCGGCCCAGGCGACGAGCTCGGCCGCGAGCCGCACGCCGGACACCCCGAGCGCCTCCGGGGCCTCCTCGCCCCGCAGCGCGCCGAGCGCGGCGTCGGGGATCGGCACGTACGCGATCGGCCCCGGCGGAGGCAGCTTGGGGAACGGGGTGTCGAAGCCGGGGGGCGGCTCGCCGCCGCGGTGGCGCAGCCCGGCGTCGGCGGTCTGCTCCTCGGACGTGTACCCCTCGACCGCGGTGAAGGAGATGGAGCGGAACTCCTCCTTGCGGAGGAGCGTGACGACGTCGTCCTCCGCCTGCCGGATGCCGACGAACCGGACCGCGAGGATCTGGAGGAGCCGGAGGAGCTCGTCGCCGTCCGCCGCGCGCGCGAAGGTGAGCGAGCGGACCCCGTCGCGGAACAGCTTGAAGGCGAGCGACCGCTCGCGGTCCTCCTCGTGGTAGACGACCTCCCGGCCGCAGAGGAGCTCGAACGGCTTCACCTCGAGCTCGACCGGTCCGCCGGCCGTCGCCGCCTCGACCCGCGCGCGGTAGTCCCCGATGAACTGGCGGACGAGCGCGTTCCCGGGATCGTACAGGGTGAACGCGCGCGCCGCCTTGGCGAGCGCGCCGACGAGACCGGCGGCGGCCTGCCCCCGCGGCGAGGCCGCGGAGACGTGCGAGGTCGCCTCGGAGTCGTGGCCGGGCGCGGGCGTCGTGGTCGGCCGGTCGTGCATGGCTCCCGCTCGACTCCACACCGGGTCACGGTCCCCGGTCAAGCCGGCGGCGAGCGACGGCGAGGTGGGATAGGCTCGCCTGCATGTGCGGGCGGTTCACACTCACCGCGGAAGACCTCGGGGCCATGGCCCGCGCGTGGGCGGCCGAGGTCGAGGAGGCGCTCTCGACGGGCTGGCGGCCCCGCTTCAACGTGGCGCCCGGCGACCGCCACCCGGTGCTCGTCGCCGGCCCCGGGCCCACGGGTCGTCGGAGGCTGATATCGGGCACGTTCGGCTGGCGTCGCGCCGACGGCGGGCTCCTCGTCAACGCCCGCGCCGAGACGGCCGCGAGCCTGCCCACCTTCCGCGAGGCGTTCCGCACGCGGCGCGCCGCGATCCCGGCCGACGGCTTCTTCGAGTGGGAGGGCCCGGCCATCTTGCCGGGGGCGAGAAGCCACCCCCAGCCCCCCTCCTCGCCCCCGTCCAGCAAGGCTGGGCCCACGCTCGACGCCCGGGTCCAACGGGTGAGCTCACGCGCGAGGGCGCGGCAGCCGACGTGGTTCCACGACGGAGGCGGGCGGCCGTTGCTCTTCGCCGGGATCCTCGATCCCTTTTCCAGCTTCGTCATCCTGACCACCGAGGCCCGCGCGCCGGTGCGGGCGCTGCACGACCGGATGCCGCTGCTCGTGCCGCCGGAGCTCCTCGACGCCTGGCTCTCCGGCCCGGCGCCGGCGCTGCCCGCGCCCGCCGACGGGGCGCTCTCGAGCCGGCGCGTGTCGGAGCGGGTCAACTCGGTCCGGAACGACGACGCCGGGTGCCTCGCGCCTCCCGCGCCGCCGGCGCAGGGAAGCCTGTTCTGAAGGCTGCAGGCTCCAGGCTCCGGGCTCCAGGGACGGCGACGAGAGCGGCCCGATGGACTCCGATTGGGCTGCGCCGAAGCCTGCAGCCCGAAGCCTGAAGCCATCCAATCCTGTGTTGTCTCCCACGTTCCGCTGAGCTAGCTTACCGCCCCCATGGAGAAGATCTGGGTGAAGGACGTCAAGGAAGGCGAGCGGCTGAAGAGCGCCTTCCTCGTCGCCCGCAAGGCCACACCGACGGCGAAGAGCGGCAAGACCTACCTCTCGGTCACGTTCGTCGACAAGACCGGCGAGCTGGAGGCGCGGTCGTTCGACCGCGTCGACGAGCTGGCGCCCCTCTTCGAGGAGAAGGACTACGTCGAGGTCGAGGGCGCCATCGGCGCCTTCCAGGGCAAGCCGCAGCTCAAGATCGAGACGGTGTCGAAGCTCGACCCCGCCGCGATCGAGGCCTCGGAGTTCGTCTTCGTCCCGCCGCCCGAGCCGAAGAAGCCCGAGAAGGCGCCGGCCCACGGCGAGGACGACGCGCACTGGAAGGAGCTGCTCGCGCTCGTCGACACGGTCGTCGATCCGCACGTGAAGGACCTCATCAAGGCCTTCACCGACGACGAGGACGTGGCCAACCGCCTGCGCCGGTTCCCGGCCGCGAAGACCGTGCACCACGCCTACCCGGGCGGTCTCCTCGAGCACACCGTCTCGTGCCTCAAGCTCGCCCACCGCGTGGCGGATCACTTTCCGCAGGTCGATCGCGACCTCCTCGTCGCCGGCGCGTTCTTCCACGACCTCGCGAAGATCCGCGAGCTCTCGGGCGAGCGGAGCGTCGAGTACACCGACGAGGGCCGCCTCGTCGGCCACCTCGTGATGACCGCCCAGTGGGTGCACGACAAGGCCCGGCGCGTGGGCGTCTCGCGCGAGCTCGAGCAGCACATCGTGCACATCGTGCTCGCGCACCACGGCAAGCTCGAGTTCGGGTCGCCCAAGGTGCCGATGACGCTCGAGGCGATGATCACGCACGCCATCGACGAGCTCGACAGCCGCGTGAACTCCTGGCTCAACCTCATGGGCCGCGAGGGTGGCAATCGCCGCTGGACGGACTCGAACAACGTCTACGAGCAGCCGATCTGGCGTGGCGCGCTGCCGACCGTGCAGGCGGAGAAGAAGGGCCCCGCGCCCGAGCTCCTCACGCCGGTCATCTACGTGCCGCGTGAGGGGCAGCCGGGGACCGGCGCCCAGAAGAAGCGGCCGAAGGACCGGGAACAGAAGCAGCGGCGCCCCGAGGGACGTCCGCCGGGCCAGGGCCAGGCGGCCCAGGGCCAGGCGGAGGCCAGGCCGGACGGCGCTCCCGCCGAGGGCGCCGCCCCTGCCGAGTCCAGGCCCGAGCGTCCGCCGCGGCCCGAGCGGCACGATCGCGGCGAGCGGCCGGACCGGCCGCCGGATCGCGGTCCCCGGGAGCACCGCGGGTTCGGCGGGAGCGGCGGCCCCGGCGACAAGAAGCGGGGGTACACCGGCCCGCGCCTCCCCGGCGACACCGGCCCGCACCGCCCCTCGGAGCGCAAGGCGCTGACGCACAACCCGTTCGCCGCGCTGGCGCAGAAGCTCGAGGAGACCGGCAAGGGCGAGGAGAAGCAGGCCGCGCCTGCCGAGGCGTCGCCCGCCGACGCCCCCGTGGCGGAGGCCGCGCACGTGGCCGAGTCGCCTCCCCCGGCCGCCGAGGCAACCTCCGGCGAAGCTGCGGCGGCGGCCTCCGAGCCGAAGCCGGAGTGAGCTATCATTCCAGCGCAGCGCCGCCCGCTCCCTGCCGGGGGCGGCGCGGCGCCCGCGCCGCATGACCCCGTTCTCGCGCACCGCCGCCATCTTCGACGTCGACGACTCGCTGCTCGACGGCAACTCGGGCACGATCTTCACCTGGTACCTCTACAGCGAGAAGGTGATGCGGCCGGAGCAGCGGTCCCGCATCCCACGGCTCATCTACGAGTACGCGCGGGACCGGCTGACCGAGCAGGACATGGTCGAGGCCGGGTCGACCTGCCAGCAGGGGCTGTACGCGGACGTGGTGAAGGCGCACGCGCACCTCTGCTTCGAGCGCCACCTCCGCAAGCGGATCACGAGCGGCGCGATGCGGCAGCTCCGGCGGCACCTCCTCTCCGGGCACTTCGTCGTCATCGCCTCCGGCTCCTCGCAGTACATCGTCGACGAGATCGGCCGCCACCTCCGCGTCCACGCCGCCGTCGGCACGCGCGTGCGGATCGACGCCGGCAAGCTGACCGGCGAGCTCGTGCCGCCGGTGATCTTCCGGGACGGGAAGCGGGCTGCCGTCGAGCAGGTGCTCGCGGAGTACGACCTCGACCCCGGCCTGAGCTTCCTCTACTCCGACTCCGTCGCCGACACGCCGCTGTTCGAGGCGGTGGGCAACCCGGTCGTCGTGAACCCCAAGCCCGCGTTCCGCGAGATCGCCGAGCGCCGCGGCTGGGAGATCACGACGTGGAAGGAGCGAAACCGGCCCGGCGAGCCGGACGTGGCGGACGAGTGGGGAAGCTGGGAGGGGTAGCACCAGGGCGGGGGCCCCACGCGCAGCGTGGGGGAGGGGCGGAGCCCCTCCGCGCTGGGTGCCGCGCAAGCCGCCCTCCTGCCTCCTTCCCCACGGCGGCGCAGCGCGGCGGGACCCAGCGAAGCAGGGGTGGGGCCCCAGCGGCTTCGCCGCTGGGGCGGGGCGGCACGCCCCGTTCAATCAACGGAGCGAAACCGGCCCGGCGAGCCGGACGTGGCGGACGAGTGGGGAAGCTGGGAGGGGTGAGAGAAGCGGGCTTCGGGCCTCAGGCCTCGGGCTTCAGGCCGAACAGCCGCCGCGTGTTCTCCGCGGTGGCGGTGGCCACCTCCTCGAACGTCGTCCCCCACACCTCGGCCACCTTCTTCGCGGTCTCCACGACGTGCGCGGGCTCGTTCCGCTTCCCGCGGAACGGGATGGGCGCGAGGTACGGGCTGTCGGTCTCGACGAGCAGCCGGTCGCGCGGGACGATCCGGACGGCGTCGCGGATCGCCCCGGCGGTCTTGAACGTCACGATGCCCGCCACCGAGATGGAGAGGCCGAGGTCGAGGTAGGCGCGGGCGGCGGTGACGTCGCCGGTGAAGCAGTGGATGACGCCGCCGCGGGGCGGGACGCCCTCCTCGCGCAGCACGCGGGCGCAGTCGGCGTCGGCCTCGCGCACGTGGACGACGAGCGGCTTCCCCGCCGCGGCCGCGATCCGGATCGAGCGCCGGAAGCTCGCGACCTGCACGTCGCGCGGGGAGAGGTCGTAGTGGTAGTCGAGGCCGGTCTCCCCGACGGCCACCGTGGCGGGGTCGCGGGCGAGCCGCTCGCACGCCGCCCAGTCGTCCTCGGGGACGCGGGCGCAGTCGTGCGGGTGGATCCCGACCGTCGCCGAGAAGAACGCCGCGTCCCGCGCGGCGAGCGCGTGGGCGTTCCCGAAGTCCCCGGGCTTGCGCCAGAGGCCGACGAGGACCACGTGCGCGAGCGCGGCGCGGGCGCGGGCGATCACGGCGTCGAGATCGGCGCCGAAGTCCTCGCCGTCGAGGTGCGCGTGCGAATCGATGAGTACGGGCATGGCGGAGTTCCCCGTGAACGCGCCCGAGCCCGAGCCCCAGCCCGGCTTCTCCTCGGGCGCGGGCGCGGGCTCGTTCACGTGCACGGGGGGTGCAGTTTCACTTCACCCTCGTCCCCGGCGCGATCCCCTCCCCCACGGTCACGACCTGGAGGTTCGGGGCCTCGCCCGCGGCGAGGAGCATCCCGTGCGAGGTGATGCCCCGCAGCGGCCGCGGCGCGAGGTTGGCGACCACCACGATCCGCTTCCCGACGAGCGCCGCCGGGTCCGGGTACGCGAGCGCGATCCCCGCCACGATGGTCCGCGGCTCCGGATCGCCGGCGTCGACGGTCAGGTGCAGGAGCTTGTCCGCGCCCTTCACCTTCTCCGCCGTCTTGATCACCGCCACCCGGAGCTCCACCTTCGCGAACTCGTCGTAGGTGATGACGCCGGGCACGGCGGGCGCGGCCGCCGGGGGCGTCGCGGTCGCGTCCTTCCCCTGCTTCGCCGCCTGGGGCTTCGCGGCCGGCGCGGCCGCCGCCGCGGACGCGTCGGGCACTGCGACGATGAGCTTCGCGGTCTGCTTGGCGTCGAGCCGCGCGATCTGCGGCGGCTTTCCGGCGGCGGTCACCGGCGCCCCGTCGAAGGGATCGAACCCGGCCTCCCACGTCGCGGGACGGGCCTGGCCGAACGCCGCCGTGAGGCCGTCCGCGAACCGCGGCATGATCGGCCAGAGGAGCGTCGCGATCCCGCGGAGCGCCTTGCCCACGGTGAAGAGGAGCGCGCGGCTCGCGGGGCTCGCCGGGTCCTCCCAGGGCTTCGACTCCTGGAGCCGCTTGTTGCAGCGATCCGCGACCTGGTTCACGAGCCGGACCACCTCGCGGAGCTCGAGCGCGAGGTACGCCGCGCGCGCCCCGTCGAGCGCGACCCGCGTCGCCTCGACGATCGACGCCTCGGGCTTCTCCTGGAGCGTGGGCCCCGCACTCTGGGCCTTCTCGATCAGCGCCGCGACGCGCGAGGCGAGGTTCGCGACGTTGTTCGCGAGATCGGCGTTGATCCGGTTCTTGAACTCCTCGAGCGAGAGGTCGAGGTCGGCGACGCCGGGCCCGAGGTTCGCGGCGTAGAAGTACCGCAGGAGCTCCGGATCGAGCCCCGACGCGAGGTAGGTCGCCGCGGTGATGAACGTGCCGCGCGACTTGGACATCTTCTCGCCGTTGACGGTCAGGTGGCCGTGCACCGGCATGCGATCGGGGCGCTTGAGCCCCGTCGCCCAGAGCATCGCCGGCCAGAAGACGGCGTGGAACCGGAGGATGTCCTTCCCGATGAAGTGCTCGAGCCGCGCGGGGGCGCCCTCGGCGAGGTAGCGGGCCTCGAAGTCCTTCGGCGAGAGCCGCTGCGGCGCCTCCGCGGCGAAGTAGTGCTCGGCGCTCGAGAGGTAGCCGATCGGCGCGTCCACCCAGACGTAGAGGAACTTGCCCCGGAACTCCGGATCGTTCACCGGGAACCCGAAGTACGGCTCGTCGCGCGTGATGCACCAGTCCTGCAGGTCGGCGAGCCACCCCTTCACCTGCTCGCGCACCGCCGGCTCGAGGTGCCCCTCGGCCGCGACCCAGCCGTCGATGATCGCCTTCACCTCGGGCTTGCGCAGGTTCACGTACGCGTGATCGCTCGTGCGGACCACGGGCGGGTTCCGGCAGATCGCGCAGTACGGCTCCTTGAGCTCGCGCGGATCGTAGGTCGTCCCGCAGCTCTCGCAGACGTCGCCGTACTGGTCCTTCGTCCCGCAGGTCGGGCAGGTGCCCTTCACGAAGCGATCGGGCAGGAACCGCTTGTCGGTCTCGCAGTAGAGCTGCTCGACCGACTTCTTGTAGATGAGCCCCTTGGCCTTGAGCGCGTCGTAGACCCGGTACGCCCAGCGCCGGTTCTCCTCGGAGTCCGTGGTGTAGTACGTCGCGAACTCGACCCCGAACTGCCGGAAGTCCTCGTGCTGCTCCTTGCGCCAGCGCTCCACGAACGCCTTCGGGGTGACCCCGGCCTTGGCCGCGTTCACCTCGATCGGCGTGCCGTGGGAGTCGGCGGCGCAGACGTACGTCACGTCGTCGCCGGTCGAGCGGCGGAACCGGACGTAGACGTCGGTCTGGATGTACTCGACGAGGTGGCCGAGGTGGATGGGCCCGTTGGCGTACGGCAGGGCGCTGGTCACGAGGAGTCGCTGGCTCACGGCATGCTCCGTTCGAGGTTCGTCGGCGCGAGGAGGCCGAGGAGGAACCGCTCCAGGCGGACCCGGCCCTCCTGCCCGCTCTTCATCGCCAGGTCGGCCTCGGCGAGGTCGGCGAGCGCGCCGAGCAGCTCGCCGCGCTCGAAGCGCATGGCCGCCTGGTACTTCATCCAGAATCCGTACGGCTTCTTCCCCTCGAGCTCCCCCTCGGCGAACGCCGGGAGGACGAGGTGCTGCCACTCGTCGTACGACCGGATCCGGCGCTCGCCCGCGGCCTTGCGGCCCCGCTCGCGCTCCGCCACGAGCCGGCGCACCGTCGCGGCGAGCGAGCCCAGGAGCATGAACTCGTTGGCGCCGTCCTCGAACGAGCGCTCGAGGACCGCCAGCGCCTGCGGGAGGTCCCGGGCCTCGACTGCGTTCCCGAGGGCGAAGAACGGGTCCTGGGCGACGCGCACCACCACCGCCTGCACGTCGGCCGCGCCGATCACCTTCCGATCGCCCACGTACGCCGCGAGCTTCTGGACCTCGGAGGCGAGCACGCGCGCGTCGTCCCCCACGCGCTCCGCGAGCGCGGCCTCCCCGGCCCGATCGAACCGCTTCCCCGTCCCGGCGAGGAGCACCTCGAGGAGCGGCCCGAGCACGGGGCGCTGCGCGTCCCACGGACCGTCGGTCTCGATGGCCGTCGTCACGCGCCGCCCCGCGGCCGCGAGCTTCTTGACGAGCGGGAGGCGCCCGTCGACTTTGCCCGCGGCGATCACCAGCACGTGTCCCGGGGGGAACCCGCGGGCGAGCGCCCCGTCGAGCGCGCCCGCGTCGTCGCCCTTCGCGACCTTCAGCTCCTTCTCGGCCGCGAACCGCGCCGCGGCGTCGATGAAGTCGCCCGCCGCCGCGGTGAGCGAGAACCCGAGCTCGGCGGCGAGCGTCTCCTTGGCCTCGACCGCCACCCGGCCGTCCGGCCCGGGCGCGAGCGCCTTCGCCCCGACCCCCGCCTTGGCGGCGAGCGCGAGCAGCCGGCGCGCGCCCTCGCGCTGCCGCCCCTCGGCGAACGCCCGCGCCGCGTTCGCGAACGCCTCGCCCGCGTCCTCGCGGGAGGTGAGGAACGCCGGCTCGTGGACGAGCACCACCTTGCGGCCGCCGAACAGCCCCGCGGTGGCGACCTCCGCGGCCACCTCGGCCGGCGAGGCCGCGGCGTCGAGCTCGACGAGGTTCAGGGCGCGCGAGGCCTCGGGCACGAGCGCGTGGGCGACCGCGCGCGCGGCGCGCAGCGCCAGGAACGCGTCGCCGTCGAACAGGTAGACGGGCCGGGGCGTGCCCGCCGCGACCTCGGCGAGGCACGCGTCGAGGGAGCCGCCTTGCCCTGCGCTCCCGGCGCCGGCGCGCACGCCCCCGGGCGATCTGGGCCCGCCCCTGGGCGCCCTAGGCGAGGCCATTCGCGCCCTCCCTCTTCGGGGAGCGCGGGCGCTCCGCGCCCGCGAACCACCGGATGACGAGCCGCTCGAGCGCCAGCACCGGCGCCGCGTTCTGCTCGAGCGCGAGGACGGTCCAGGCTACCTCCTCGCGCCTGCGCACCACCTCGGCCGGCGAGAGCGCCGCCGCGGCGCGCCCGGTCTCTGCGGCGAGGTCCAGCAGCGCCGGGCTCCCTCCCCCCGCCTGCGCGGCGAGCACGTCCCGGAGCCACACCGCGAGGAGCTCGCAGAGTTCCGCCGCCTGGGCGCGGTCGCCGCCGCGCTCGCGCGCGAACGCGAGCCAGCCGAGCGCGTCGTCCGGGTCGAGCGCCGCCGCGGCGCGCACCGCCTCGCGCAGCGCGTCCAGCTCCGCCGGGTCGAGCGCGCGCGCGCGGCCGAGCGAGCCGCCCGCGAGCGCCGCGGCGAGGCGCGCCTCCGCAGGGCTCCGCCCCTCGGCCTCGAGGCGCGCGATCACGAGGGCGTCGGGGATGGGCTGGAAGGAGACGCGCAGGCAGCGCGAGCGGATCGTCGGGAGGAGCGCGTCCGGGCTCCCGGCGACGAGGACGATCGTGGTCTCGTCGGGCGGCTCCTCCAGCGTCTTGAGGAGCGCGTTCTGCGCCTGCGGGTTCATCGCGTCCGCGGGATCGACGATCACGAACCGCCGCCGCCCCTCGAACCGCTTCATCGCGAGGCGGTGATCGACGAGATCGCGGACCTGATCCACGACGACGTCCTTCGACGGCGAGCGGCCGCCCTTCGGCTCCCAGCGGCCCGCCTTCGCCATCACGCGCTCCTCGCGGAGCCAGAAGACGTCGGGGTGGTTGTCGGCCTCGATCTTCCGGCACGACCGGCACGCGCCGCAGGGATCGTCGCGGAAGGCCGCCGGGTCCACTCCTCCGCCCTCGCAGTTCGCGGCCTGCGCCAGCAGCCGCGCGGCCTGCGCCTTGCCGGTCCCCGGGGGCCCGCCGAACAGGTAGGCGTGGTGGAGCGCGCCGCGGCGGAGCGCGGCGCGGAGGGCTCCGATGGCGCGCTCCTGCGCGAGGACGTCCGAGAACGGCATGGACGGG
>DASPMI010000031.1:0-123316 GCA_035627135.1 Anaeromyxobacter sp.
TGGATCGTTTCGTGCGCTCCCCACGCGCGTGGGGATGAACCGACCACCGAGACGCTCCGGACCGCCATCGTAGCGCGCTCCCCACGCGCGTGGGGATGAACCGCAGGCCGCGATCCCCGACGGGACGAAGCTCTCGCGCTCCCCACGCGCGTGGGGATGAACCGATCCGGTCTCCGGTCGCGGGCTCGTCGTTGCGGCGCTCCCCACGCGCGTGGGGATGAACCGAAAGGCGTCGCCCCAGCACTTCTCGCACGCGGGCGCTCCCCACGCGCGTGGGGATGAACCGACTTCCAGGCCAGCGTCTACGAGGGAGCTGTTGCGCTCCCCACGCGCGTGGGGATGAACCGGTCTCGATGAGGCCGGGCCGGCGCTCGACGAGGCGCTCCCCACGCGCGTGGGGATGAACCGATGGTCTCGACGCGCCAGGGCTGCTCGCCGCCGCGCTCCCCACGCGCGTGGGGATGAACCGCCCGCGGATGTGCGGCCGGAGCTCCTCCCACGGCGCTCCCCACGCGCGTGGGGATGAACCGTGAACCGCCGCGACCTCGTCTCCCCGCACTTCGCGCTCCCCACGCGCGTGGGGATGAACCGGAGGCGCAGGCCAGGGCCGAGGTCGCCGAGCGGCGCTCCCCACGCGCGTGGGGATGAACCGGACTCGCTGGTCTGGGTGGACGGCGTGGCGAAGCGCTCCCCACGCGCGTGGGGATGAACCGATGTACTGAGCGCGGAAGGTGTGGTCGCTGGCGCGCTCCCCACGCGCGTGGGGATGAACCGATTATGGGTCGAGCTGGAGGCGCCGCGGCGGGGCGCTCCCCACGCGCGTGGGGATGAACCGTGGTTCGGGCCGAGCTGGCGGTACTTCCCGATGCGCTCCCCACGCGCGTGGGGATGAACCGCTCGAGGGCGCTGTCACCAAGTTCGCGCGTGAGCGCTCCCCACGCGCGTGGGGATGAACCGCGCGGGGCCCTGCTCGCGGCGCTCGCCGCGTCGCGCTCCCCACGCGCGTGGGGATGAACCGTGCGCGATCCCTGGTGGCACGGGGTACATTGAGCGCTCCCCACGCGCGTGGGGATGAACCGTACGAGAACGCGGCCCTCTCCCCGGATCAGGTGCGCTCCCCACGCGCGTGGGGATGAACCGGCTCTCGTGTCGTGGTGCGGGAACCACACGAGGCGCTCCCCACGCGCGTGGGGATGAACCGCTCACCAACGACACAGCCATCGGCGCACGTCAGCGCTCCCCACGCGCGTGGGGATGAACCGCGCTACCTCGCCATCGGCGTCGGCGCGCTCGTGCGCTCCCCACGCGCGTGGGGATGAACCGGTGGGCAATACGGACGAGGCGGCGGAGTGGGTGCGCTCCCCACGCGCGTGGGGATGAACCGCCCGCCGGCGCCGTCACCTCCGGCCCCGCCCTGCGCTCCCCACGCGCGTGGGGATGAACCGCCCCCCGGCTTCGGAGACGGCCCGATCACCTTCGCGCTCCCCACGCGCGTGGGGATGAACCGATGACCCAGGGGGCGTTCGCTGCGAAGGCGAAGCGCTCCCCACGCGCGTGGGGATGAACCGAACGCGCTCGCCCAGCGTCGTCTCGGCGAGGCGCGCTCCCCACGCGCGTGGGGATGAACCGGCGAGCCCGACCTCGGTGAACCGCGAGCGGACGCGCTCCCCACGCGCGTGGGGATGAACCGGCGGCTGAGACGTGGCTCGCCACCCGCGAACTGCGCTCCCCACGCGCGTGGGGATGAACCGCAGGCGGAGCAGGGCGCCGCCCCGTGGCAGGGGCGCTCCCCACGCGCGTGGGGATGAACCGTGGTGGCAGCGCTCGGGGCGCACGACGGGACTGCGCTCCCCACGCGCGTGGGGATGAACCGGGACCACCCGGGAAGACCATCTCAAGGTCGGCGCGCTCCCCACGCGCGTGGGGATGAACCGCTGCATCGGGAGCACGAGCCCGTCCTCGGCGCGCGCTCCCCACGCGCGTGGGGATGAACCGTACGAGCCGCGCCCGTTCGCGCTCGAGCTGCCGCGCTCCCCACGCGCGTGGGGATGAACCGCCGACCGGGAACGCGCTGCCGCGAGCGAACACGCGCTCCCCACGCGCGTGGGGATGAACCGTACCGGACCGCGCTTCGCGAGGTGCGCGCCATGCGCTCCCCACGCGCGTGGGGATGAACCGGGGGAGCGCGCGGAGACGTTCCAGGGGTGCCCGCGCTCCCCACGCGCGTGGGGATGAACCGTCCGGGCGGTTGCGGGCGTGTGTCGGCCGTAAGCGCTCCCCACGCGCGTGGGGATGAACCGGCGATCCTCGAAGGCTACGCCGATGCGCTCGGGCGCTCCCCACGCGCGTGGGGATGAACCGATCGGCGTCGCGATGCGGGCCGAGGGCGAGACGCGCTCCCCACGCGCGTGGGGATGAACCGAAGCCGCACGGCCGACTCGCGTGGTCGATCCCGCGCTCCCCACGCGCGTGGGGATGAACCGTGATGCGCGGCGTCGCTACCGGGATCTTCTCCGCGCTCCCCACGCGCGTGGGGATGAACCGAAGGTGCCGGGCGAGGAGTCGGGCACGGGCTTGCGCTCCCCACGCGCGTGGGGATGAACCGGCGCGGCTGGAGGACCGGCGATGATCTCCGTCGCGCTCCCCACGCGCGTGGGGATGAACCGCTGGCCGAGGACACCGCGGCCGTCCGCGACCTGCGCTCCCCACGCGCGTGGGGATGAACCGCCGTACGCCTCGCCGACGCCGGTGCCCTTCACGCGCTCCCCACGCGCGTGGGGATGAACCGGCGCGGCAGAAGGCGGGGCGGCTCATGCGGCCGCGCTCCCCACGCGCGTGGGGATGAACCGCCACTCGTCTGCGGAGACCGATGCTTCACTGGGCGCTCCCCACGCGCGTGGGGATGAACCGTCGTTCGCGGGCATGAAGTTCTGGAGCACGTGGCGCTCCCCACGCGCGTGGGGATGAACCGTCGGACTCGATCGTGAGCTTCGCCGCGCGGCCGCGCTCCCCACGCGCGTGGGGATGAACCGTCGTTGCTCGCCGGCTACGGGTACGTCCTCGAGCGCTCCCCACGCGCGTGGGGATGAACCGCCAGGGTGGACACGGAAATCCCGGCCGCCGCGGCGCTCCCCACGCGCGTGGGGATGAACCGGAGGAGCAGCGCATGCGCAAGGGGCCGCATACGCGCTCCCCACGCGCGTGGGGATGAACCGCCCTCGTCGAGGCGCTCACCCGCCGACGGCCCGCGCTCCCCACGCGCGTGGGGATGAACCGCGGCCGACCTCATGGACCCGCGCCGCGTGGCGGCGCTCCCCACGCGCGTGGGGATGAACCGGCGTCCTCCGTTTCACTTCCCCAGAGAGCGGCGCGCTCCCCACGCGCGTGGGGATGAACCGCACCTGGAGTCGATCGCGTGCCTCGCGTCCGAGCGCTCCCCACGCGCGTGGGGATGAACCGATGGACGCGGACCAGCGGCGGCGGTTCGGCCGGCGCTCCCCACGCGCGTGGGGATGAACCGGTGGGGTGGACTCCCACCTTGTCAGGCAAGCCGCGCTCCCCACGCGCGTGGGGATGAACCGCCGGCCGCCGATGAGGGCGGACACGCGCTCCAGCGCTCCCCACGCGCGTGGGGATGAACCGAACGCGGAGCGCACCGCGGCCAACCTCGTCGCGCGCTCCCCACGCGCGTGGGGATGAACCGGGATCACGGGCGCGCGAGCAACTGCAAATGCTGCGCTCCCCACGCGCGTGGGGATGAACCGGCGGCGATCGAGGACTGGACGACGGCGGAGGAGCGCTCCCCACGCGCGTGGGGATGAACCGTGGGATGGCGGGCGTGTAGGCGCTCGGCCGACGCGCTCCCCACGCGCGTGGGGATGAACCGACCTCGCCCGCCTTCGGCGCCGTGGGCACGATGCGCTCCCCACGCGCGTGGGGATGAACCGGTGTTCGACACGGCCGTCAACGTCGGGCCGACGCGCTCCCCACGCGCGTGGGGATGAACCGGGGGCGCTCACCGCGCTCGAAGGCGGCGACTTGCGCTCCCCACGCGCGTGGGGATGAACCGGAGAGCGGTGCGGATGGCCTCTGTGGTCTGTCGCGCTCCCCACGCGCGTGGGGATGAACCGCAGCGGACGCGGCGGGCCATGGTCAGACCTCCGCGCTCCCCACGCGCGTGGGGATGAACCGCTTTGGGAGGAGATGGTCGAGAACACGCAGCTGCGCTCCCCACCACGCGGCGTGGGGATGAACCGAACACGGGCGCAAACGCGGCCGGGTTCAAGGGGCGCTCCCCACGCCCGTGGGGATGAACGGTGGGACAAGACCATGATGAACGCCCGCTCGCGGTTCCACTCTCGCTCACCCGGGATGACGACCGAATGATCCTCCGCTCGGTGCCGAAGTGACTTCGCTCGACTACGAGGACCTGCCCCCCTCCGAGCTCGCCCAGCTCGGCTCGATCGACCGGTCGAAGCGCATCGACGCCCTCTACCTCCATCATCACGGCCAGCTCGAGCTCCGCCAGCACGTCGAGCATGTATCCGGCTGGGACCCGGCCGAGCTCGCCCAGTACGTCGCCCGCCTCCGGGTGCGGGACGTCCTCGGCGCCGGCGACGTGGTGCTCGGGGCCTGGAACGGCGCTCGGCTCGTGGGCCTCGCGTCGCTCGATCGCCGCGCGGTGGGCGGCGACCCGAAGATCATGAAGCTCGACATGCTCTACGTCGATGCGGCGCACCGGCAGCTCGGGTTCGGAACGCGGCTGGTCGCGATGCTCGGAGAGCGCGCGCGTTCGCGCGGCACCGACGCGGCTCTACATCTCGGCGACCCCCACGCGCCCGACGGTGGACTTCTACCGCGGGCTCGGCGCGCAGGTCCTGGCGACCCCGGATCCGGCGCTGCCCGAGAAGGAGCGGGCGGACCTCCACCTCGTCCTGCGGCTCGACGCCGGACCCGCGGGTGCCACTCACGTTCGCATGCCCGAACCGTGAAGCAAGCACCCACGTCCCCCCCCCACCCCCACCTCCTCGACCTTTGCCGCCGCCCGGACCTCTGGTACAGCTTCGAGGTCACCCTCACACGGAGATCCGCATCATGATCCGCACCTCACTCGCACTGCTCCTCGCCCTCGGCGCCTCCCGCCTCGAAGGCATCCCCCTCCGCTTCAAGCCGACCGACAGCACCGCCAAGGTGCTCAACGAGACGTCGCGCGTCTTCAAGCTCAACAAGGTCCAGGTGAAGCCCTTCACCGACGCGCGCGAGGACAAGCAGCTCATCGGCCGCAACAACGAGGAGGACGTCCTCCGGACGGTCACGACGAAGGACGACGTGGGGGCGTGGTGCGCGACCTCGTTCGCCGGCCTGCTCCGCGACGCGGGCGTCCCCGTGGTCGACAAGGACGCGCAGTACGTGATCTCCGCGCAGGTGACCCGGTTCATGGTGGACGAGACCAACATGTACAACGGCGTGGTCGCCATGCTCGTCACCATCCAGGACGCGAAGGGCAAGCAGCTCTGGACGGGCCTGGTCACCGGCGAGGCCAAGCGCTGGGGCCGGTCGTACAAGGCGGAGAACTACATGGAGACGCTGTCCGACGCGCTCGTCCGGGCCGTGAACGCCGTCGTGACGGATCCGAAGCTGAGCCTCTGAGTCGAGCGGATCGGGTCTCGTTTCGTTGAACCGCGCCCCCGGAGCTCCCGGGGGCGCGGTTCTTTTTTCGGCTGGAGCCTGCTCGAGGCCGTCACCGCTGCGGTTCGACAGGCTCACCGCGAGCGGACGAGCGGAACCGCTCGCCCTGAGCCTGTCGAAGGGCGAGCGGGGACCGGACGAGACGACTTCGGCCCGCTGCTAATCCGTCTCGTGCAGCGAGACCTGCAGCTTCACGGAGGTGACCTTCGACCACTTGGCCGCGGTGACGGACCCGCCGCTCGCGACCGAGCACACGCGCCGGACCTCGTTGAAGGTCTCCTCGTCCTGCTCCAGGTTGCCGTTCCCGCACGCGTACACGATGGCGCCCTGGTCGTCGAAGAAGGTCGCGTCGAGCCGCATCTCGACCTCCTCGCCTCCCCGGTTCGTCGTGACGCTCACGGGGCGCGGCTCGATCGTCTTCTCGCCGGGCATGGACGCGAGCTCCTCCGCGTCCGGGACGCCCCGGAGCACGAGCTCGTTCACCAGGACCGGTCCGACCTCGAGATCGAGCGCGACGATCCCGTCCTTGCTGAGCGGGACCGTCTTCTCGCCCCTGTACTCCCCCGCGCTCGCGAGCGCCGGCGCGAACAGCGCCACGGCCGCCGCGAGGCAGGCCCACCTCGTGCACGTACGCATCTTCGTCTCCCTCCCGCGTGCCGCGCTCATTCCGTCACCATCCCCACGAGCCGGACCACCTTCACCTTCGGCCAGTCGATCGTGAGCATGCTCTCGTTGCCGCCGCAGAGCTTGTCCATGAGGTCGTTCCGGTCCGTGCCCTGGTACCGCGAGACCGTGCACGTCATCACGACGCGATCCAGGTCGTCCTCGAGCTGGAGCTTGAGGTCGAGCTTCGCCCGCGAGCTCCCCAGGTTGCTGAGCACGAGCACGGGCAGGACGCGGGCGCGATCGTCGGCGTCGGCGTCACGGAGCTCGCCCTCGTTCGGGATGTTCTGGAAGATGACCTGCCGGAACAGGACCGGGCCGACCCGGCCGTCCTCGACGTACGCGATCCCACGGGCGGTGTCCACCTCGCCCGAGACGTCGACCTTGTGCTCCTTGCCTCCCGCGATGGCGCGCGCCGGGGCTCCCCCGAGCAACGCGATCGCGATCATCGATCCCAACCAGGTGCGAGACACGTTCCCCTCCTTGCGGGTTCGTTCCAGCGTTGCACGATCACCAGCGACGGGCAACCGCTCCGTCGCCTACTCGCACTCCGCCTCCAGCGTGCGCACGCGCACGCTCCCCGCGCCCCCGCGCGCGGCGAGCTCGATCTCCGCGGGGAAGCGGCACGGGCCGGGCTCGGGCGCGAGGCCCGTGAGCCGCACGCGGCCCGTCCACCCTCCCGCCTCGGCCTCGCCCCCGCGCTCGGCGTAGCGGCGCGCGAAGACGTCCCGGAGGAGCTTCACGAGGCGGACGCCGTCGCCGGCGCGCGGGCCGGGCGCGAGCAGCTCCTCGGTGACGGCGCGCCCCTCCGCCCGCGCCGTCAGGACGGGCGCCGCGAACACCGGGTCGAACAGGGTCACCTCGTGCGCGGCGCCGGACCGCCGCACGCTGGCGATGAACTCCCGGCGCTCGCCGCCCGCGTTCACGGCCACGACCTGGCTCGCCGCGAACGCGCGCGGGAACCGGTACTCCTGGGCGCCCGGCCCGCGCGCCCCTGCGCTCGCGCAGGCCGTCGCGAGGACGAGCGCGCACGCGCACGTCGCCGGGCGCCTCACGGCGGCTCGCCCTCCACGCCGCGCGCGCTCCGCGCGCCGTCCTCGCGGAGCGAGACCAGCAGCGCGAACGCGAGCGAGGCGGCGCAGCCGATGGTCACCGTCGCCCCGAGGGCGCGGAGGACCGGGTGGCGCGCGAGGAGCAGGACCCCGAACGTGCCGAGGGTCGAGAGGCCCGTGAGGAGGACCTTGGCGCGCTCGACCGGTCCGTGCTCTCCCGAGACGACCACGGCGCTGTAGTCGAGCGCGAGCGCGATGACGAGCGAGAAGCCCATCACGTGGACGATGTGGATGCTGCCCCCCGCCAGCCGCGCGTAGACGGCGAACGCGAGCGCGGACAGGAAGAGCGGCGCGAAGACGTAGAGCACGCGGGCCGCGCTCCGCTGCAGGTACACCAGGTAGACGGCCATGAGCGCGAGGCCGGCCAGGAAGAGCCACCCCAGCTCGCGCGAGAACGACGTGAGCAGCGCGTCGTAGTGCGGGCGCGGGCTCACGGACACGGCACCCTCCGGCACCCTCCCCGCGGCCGCCTTCGTGAGGCCCGCCATCACCCAGCGCCGGCCCCCCACGTCGTCCGACCAGCGCACCGGCCCCACGGCGCCGAGGCGGTCCAGGTAGGTCCAGCCGTCGAGCGGGCCGATCGCGGCGGGCAGGTCGCGGGCGGGGGCGAGCCGCAGCCCCGTCGCCTCCAGGTGCGCGCGGAACCGGTCCACCGCGGCGCCGTACCCGCCCAGCGCCCGCAGGCTCTCCGCCTGCGCCTCGCGCGAGGGGAGGCGCGCGAGGGGATGGCGGGCCGCGTCCACCGTCCCCGCGGCGACGAGCGGCGCGAGCGCGTCCTCGGCGGCCGTCGCCGGGGCCGCCGGGACGGCGATCACGTCGTCGAGGCCGTACGCGTCGAGCCGGGTGGAGAAGTGCGCGAGCTGCGCGTCGAGGACCGGCGACTGGAACCGGAACTCGTCGATGTGCGTGGCGAGCCGCGGCACGCCGACGGCGGCGAGCCCGGCCGCGCACGCCGCGCACAGGATCGCGACCGTGCGCCCCCGGACCGGGAGCTCCGGGATCCGGAACGAGCGGAACCGGATGCCCCCGAGCAGCGCGCGGTAGGGCACGAGGAAGAGCAGGAACCCGAACATGCCGCCGAGCGACGCGATCGCCATCTGGCGGACCATCGGCGAGCGGCCCAGGAGCAGGACCAGGAAGCCGATGACCGTCGTCCCGATCGCCGACCAGACGCCGAGCAGCGCGCGCCGCCGGTGCCCGGGGCCCGCGGCGCCGCGCCGGAGCCCGGCCAGGTGGACCAGCGACTCGTTGTTGAACCCGACGAACGTCGAGGTGTACGCGAGGACGACCGCGAAGACCTCGCCGTGGAAGGCGCGGACCGCGCCGAGGCCGGTGAGCCCGGAGACGACGGTGCCGAGCAGCAGGAGGCCGAGGAGCGACCACCGCCCGGTGAAGACGTAGAAGAGGGCCAGGTTGAACACCAGCGACAGGATCGAGCAGAGCACGATGTCGTGGTTCGCGGCCCGGTAGTTCTCCACGGAGAAGAAGTCGTTGCCGATGAAGTACACGCGCGGCGTGAGGGACACGAGCAGGTCGTACACGGCGCCCACGGAGTCGTACCGGAGCGGGAGCGGGCTGCGGTACGCGCGGGTCGTCCCGGCGCCGCCGCCGCCGCCGGACGACCCCGAGAGCCGCTCCAGGACCGCAGGCCCGAGGCCGAGCGGATCGCGCTCGAGCTCGGCCAGGTAGGCGTCGCCGCCGGGGAGCATCGCCAGCCCCGCGGCCTCGCGCGCGCGGGCGCCGAGCCGCTCGTCCGAGAGGAGCCGCTCGAGGTCCGCGGCCGGGAGGAGCGGCGCGAGCGAGAGGACGACGTCGGGCGCGGGCCGCTCGAGGAGCGGCATCGGGGCGTACCCCGCGGCCGCGAGGGCCGCGTCGAGCCGCGCCCGCTCGTCCGGCGTCAGGCCGGCGTCCTCGACGTAGATCCGATCCTGGAAGCGGCTCCGCTGCTGGTACCGATCGAACAGCGCCGCGCGGACGGGATCCGGGTGGGTGAGCGAGCGGACCGGATCCTGCTCGAGCCGCGTGTCCCGGAGCGCGAACGCCAGCGCGGCGACGCCGGCCAGGACGGCGAGCGTCCCGCGCGCCCTCCGCAGGGCGGACCATGCCCACGCGGCGGCGGTCATGGCGCCGGGGCCGGGGCGGGCGCGCGCTGCTCCCGCTGCACGCGCTCGAACCGGAGGCGCGTCTTCTCGTCGGCGGTCTCGAGCTCGACCGACGCGATCTCGAGGTCCGGGCCGAACCGGAGGCGCACCGCCCGGAACAGGCCCAGGTCCGAGCCGGGCCGGGGCGTCGCGGTGACCTCGCCGGGCCCGTACCGGAGGACGAAGTCGCGCTCGATCCCGTCGAGGTCCACGGCCAGGAGCGCCCGGACGAACCGCAGGATGGCGGCGAGCTTCGGGTCGCCGGCGGCCGGCCCCAGGTCGCGGCGCGCGCCGTCCGGGCCGACGAGCCACAGCGCGTCGCCCTGGATGACGGCGAGCGCGCGGACCGGCGCGAGCGTCTCCCACTCGACCCGCTCCGGCGTGTAGCGGAGCGCGACGCGGCTCTCGAACGGGCGGGCCCAGTACTTGCCCTCCTTCACCTGGACGACGTCGGCGGTGAGCCGCCGGACGCCGCCGTGGCGGGCGCGCAGGCCGTCGGCCGTGACGGCCGGTGCGTCGGGCGCGGCCAGCGCGAGCGCGAGGACGGCGGCGATCACGACGCGACCTCCTCCACCTCCACGTCGGCCGCCGAGCCCGCCCCGGGCGCGCGCAGCCGCTCCAGGATGGGCCCCGGCGTCTCGAAGCAGAGCCCGCCGTCGGCGTCGGTCGAGACGAGCACCGTCCAGCCCTGCGCGGCGAGCTTGCCGAGCGTGACGTTCTCGATCCGGTACGCGATCCGGATCCGGTTCCGCACCTCCACGGGCCAGGCGTGGACCCGGACCTGGTCGCCGTACCGCAGCGGCGCGAGGTGCCGCAGGAAATACTCCGAGACGTAGAACCGGAACCCGAGCGCGCGCATGTCGGGCGCGTCGATCCTGCGCGAGCGGAAGAAGGCGGTGCGGGCGAGCTCGAGGTACTTCGGGTAGTGGCCGTGCCACGCCACCTCGAGCACGTCCACGTCGTGGAAGGGGATCTGCAGCTCGATCACGACGGCGTCGTCGGGCGGGACGGGATAGCGCGTCGCCATGGTCACGGCTCCTCCGGCGCGCCGAGGGAGAGGGCCCCCGAGGCGAGCGCGGCCACGACCGCTTCGATGTCCACGTCCTGGCGGCGGTCGCCGGTGTTGGCGGGCGCCACGCTCCGGACGGCCGCGAGCAGCGCGCCGTTCCCGGAGCCCGCCCGCGGTCCGCCGCGCAGCTCCAGCGCCTGGCACGCGGCGAGGAGCACGATGGCGAGGACCCGCTCCGCGAGCTCGCAGACCCGCACCGCGTCCCGGGCGGCGATCGTCCCCATCGAGACCTTGTCCTGGTTGTGGCACTCGGTCGACCGGCTGAAGGCGCTCGCGGGCATCGTGAGCTTCAGCGCCTCGGCGGTCAGGGCCGAGGCCGAGATCTGCATCGCCTTGAACCCATGGTGAACCGCGCGCTCCGCGCCGGCGACGGCCACGAGGTTGGCCGGGAGGCCGTGGTTCGTCTCGGGGCTGCAGGCCAGCGCGAGCTGGCGGTCGAGCAGGTCCGCCGTGCTGGCCACGGCGAGCTTGAGGCCGTCCATCGCGTGCGCCACGTGCCCGCCGTAGAAGTTCCCGCCGTGCAGGACGTCGCCGGTCTCCGGATCGACGAGCGGGTTGTCGTTGGCCCCGTTCACCTCGATCTCGAGGGTGCGCCGGATCGGCGGCAGCGCGTCGAGCAGCACCCCGACGACGTGCGGCGCGCAGCGGATCGAGTAGCGGTCCTGGACGCGCACGCCGCCCGCGGGCACCGCCCCGAGCTGCTCCCGGATCCACCGCGCGCAGAGCGCCTGGCCGGGGTGGGGCTTCGCCGCGAAGATGCGCGCGTCGAAGTGGGCCGCGACGCCGCTCAGCGCCTCGGAGAGGAGGCCGGTGACCGCCGCCGCGCCGCGGGCCAGCCGCCGCGCCCGGTCGAACGCCAGGCAGGCGAGGGCCGTCATCGCGCTCGTCCCGTTCATGAGCGCCAGGCTCTCCTTGGGCGCGAGCGCGAGCGGCTCGATGCCGGCCGACGCGAGGGCCGCCGCGGCCGGGACGGTGGCGCCGTCCACCCGCGCCTCGCGCTCGCCCATGACGAGCGCGGCCAGGTACGAGAGCGGCGTCAGGTCGCCGCTCGCGCCCACCGAGCCCTCCTCCGGGATGACCGGCAGCACCCGCCGCGCGAGCAGCGCGCAGAGCCGCTCGAGCAGGACCTCGCGCACGCCGGAGTGGCCGCGGGCGAGCGTCGCGAGCCGGACGGCCACCACCGCCGCCGCCGCTTCGTCGTCGAGCGCCCGCCCCGTGCCGCACCCGTGGAACCGGACCAGGTTCCGCGCCAGCGCGGCCGCCTGGGCGGGGGTCACGGCCGTCTGGCAGGACTCTCCGAACCCCGTGGTCACGCCGTAGATCGTCTCCCCCGCGGCGAGCCGGCGCTCGAGGGCCGCGGCGGTCCGGGCGATCCGCCCGCGGACGGCGGGGTCGGGATCGAGCACGGGGACCGCGGCCCCGCGCGCGAGATCGAGGACGTCCTCGATCGTGAGGAGCTTCCCTCCGACGGGGAGGGCGCGAGGGCGGGACGTGGTCATGCTGCGCTCCAGAAGTCGTAGAAGTTGAACCAGTTCTCGGGGTACGCCCGGCAGTAGTGCTCGAGGCGCCGGGCGTAGCGCGCCACCAGCTCGCGGACGGCCGCGTCCCGGGCCGGGCCGCGGGGGAGCGCCAGCTCCTCCGCGAACGGCTCGCAGTGGAGCTCGTAGCGGTTGGGCGGTGCGTAGAGCCCGAACCCCAGGTACACCGGGCACCGGAGCGCCGCGGCCAGGAGGTACGGGCCGGTGGGGAACGCGGCGTCGGCGCCCAGGAACGGCACCCGCGCCGCCTTGCCGTCGAACCCGACCCGGTCGCCCATGGTGCCGACGAGCTCGCCGCGCCGGACGCGGTCCTCGATCTCGAAGATGAAGCTCGGGTCCCCGGGCCGGATCTCGACGAGGCGCGCGTCCACCGTGGGATCCACGTCGCGGAGGACCGCGTTGAGCCGCGCCGCGTTCCGGAAGTAGCCGACCACGTTCACCGGCAGCTGCCGCTCGCGCGAGAGCGTCCGGAGGACCTCGAAGCTGCCGACGTGCGCGAGCACGATGACGGCGCCGCGGCCCTCGTCGCAGTGCCGGCGGAGGTGCTCCTCGCCGTGCCGCTCGATCCGGAACCGGCCGAACTCGCCGCGCACGAGGAAGAGCCGGTCGGTCGCGACCTGCGCGAACGTGAACACGTGCCGGATCACGTCCGCCAGGCTGCCGCGGCGCCCGACCCGGCGCAGGTACGCGCGCGAGGCCCTCCGCACGCCGGGGTGGAGCAGCGCGTACCAGGCGGCCACGAACCGCATGAGCACCCCGACCGCGCGCCGGCCCAGGAGGCTCGCCACCGCGACGACGACGCGGATCCCGAGCAGGCTCCCCTTCTCGGCGACGTCGTGCCACCGCGCCGCCATCAGGCGCTCCTCGCCCGCAGGCGCCGGCCGGTGGCGAGCCGGAGGAGCGCCCCGATGCAGAGCCGCGTGTGGGCCCAGGAGATGAGCGCGTTGTCGTTCCACATGCGGAAGTGCGAGATGCCCCCCTCGTCGCGGGAGAGGTAGCGCACGCGGGTCGGCAGGTTCACCACGGGGCAACCCGTCCAGACGATGCGGACCGCGATCTCCACGTCGAAGTCCATCCGGTCGGCGCGGGTCGGGGCCCGGAGCGCGGCGTCCAGGGGGTAGAGGCGGTACCCGCAGAGCGGGTCCTGGATGACGCGGCCGCCGGTCTCCAGATCGGTCCAGAACCGGCTGAGCTTCCGGCCCTTCAGGCGGGCCGCGGGCGCCGACGCGTCGAAGGTCGGCTGGCCCAGGACCAGCGCGTCCGGCTGCGCGCGGTGCACCTCGAGGAACCGGGGGATGTCCGAGAGATCGTGCTGGCCGTCTGCGTCCACCTGGAGCGCGTGCGTGAAGCCGAGGTCGCGCGCGACGCGGAAGCCGTCCTTCACCGCCGCGCCCTTGCCGCCGTTCCGCTCGCGCCGGTGCACGTGCGCGAGCCCGTCGCGGCCGAGCGCCGCCACCGCCTCGCGCCCCTCCGGCCCGCTGCCGTCGTCCACCACCACCACGTCGGGCAGGTGGACCCGCACCTGCTCCACGACGGCGCGGATGGTCCGGGGGTTCTCGTACGTCGGGATGAGGGCGCAGACCCGGGTGCTCACGCCGCCCCTCCGCCGAAGACGAACGTGCCGGAGGCGCAGCGCCCATCCGGCCCGTCGATGGTGAAGTTCACCGCGCGCGCGGCCGGATCGCGCTCGAGCTGGAGCACGATCCGATGATCCGGCCGGATGAGCTTCGTGAACTTGAGGCGCTTGATCGCGCGGAGCACGCCGGCGTCCGGCCAGATCCGCTCCACCTGCCGGAGGACGAGGCCGTCGAGCTGCACGACCCCCGGCAGCACCGGGAAGCCGGGGAAGTGCCCCTCGAGCCAGCGGAGCGCGGGATCCACCCGGAACGTGAGCCGGCGGGACTCGCGCCCCGGCGGCGCCTCCACCGGCTCGTCGGCCTCGGGCTCGAGGATCGCCGGGCGCGCACCCGGGCCCCCGTCGAAGAGCGCCAGCAGCTTCTCCCGCACGAGCTTTCCCGTCCCTTCTCGCGGGAGGGCCTCCAGGATGCGGATCCGTCGCGGGAGCGCGACCGGATCGAGCCACCCCGCGAGCCTCTCGCGGATCGTCGCCGGCGTCTGGCCCGTGGCCGCGACGGCGATCCAGATCTCCTGCCCCCGCAGCCCGGGCGCGGGCTGGGCGAGCGCCGCGGCGTCGCGGACGCCGGGCGTCGCCAGGAGCCGCTCCTCCACCTCGCGCAGCGAGACCCGCTTGCCCGCCACCTTCACGACCCCGTCCACCCGGCCGAGCAGCGCGAACCGGCCGCCGTCCCGCGGCTCGATGCGGTCGGGGATCGTGAACGGGCGCGGCGCCGCCGGATCGAGCCGCGGCGAGCGGAGCTGCAGCACCCCGTCCTCGCCGGCGGCGACCTCGGCGTCGGGGAACGGCGTCCAGCACGCGTCCTCGTGCGGATCGCGCCAGGCGATCCCGCCGGCCTCGGTGCAGCCGTAGATCTCCACCACCCGCCACCCGTGCCGCTCCCGGAGCGTCCGTGCGACGGCGGCCGGCAGCGGGGCGCCCGACGAGAACGCGGCGGCCACCGGCGGGAGCCGGTCGACCTCGGCCACCGCCGCGAGGTGCGCGGGCACGGAGACGAGGTGCGTGGCGCCGCTCCGCGCGAGCTCGGCCGCCACCTCCTCGCCGTGCAGGGGCCCCTCGCGCACGATCACGCCGCGGGCGCGGAGGGGCAGGAGCACGCCCCAGAGCAGGCCGTAGATGTGGTGCGGGGGGACCGTCGAGAGGACCCGCGCGCCGCGCCCGACCCCGAACAGCTCGCCGAGGAGCCGGGCCTCGCCCACGAGCTGCGTCCCGCTCTTGGGCCACGTCCGCTGGGCGCCCGTGGAGCCGGAGGTCGTGATGTCGACGCGGAGACGATCGAGCGCCGCGAGCGCGTGGGGGCGCGCCGAAGCGGGAGCGCGGAGCAGGTCGGGGATGAGCACGCCGTCGCCCGCCCCGGCGCGATCGTGCAGGAACGCGCGCACGTCGGGCGCGGCCACCGCGGCCCGGATCGCGTCCGGCTGCGGGTTGGGCGGGAGGCGCACCGCGTGGCCCGCGGCCCAGGCGCCGAGGAGCGCCGCCGCGAAGTGGTAGCGATCCGAGCTCACGAGCACGACGGCGCCCGGCGGGTGGCGCGCGAGGTCGGCGGCGATCCGCCCTGCGTCGTCCCGGAGCTCGGCGGCGGTGCGCGGCCCCGCCGCGCCCACGGCCACGAGCTCTCCCGGATCGTGCGGCACCACCTGGTTCACGTCGCGTCCTCCACCCGTCCCAGCGCGCGGGCGAGGATCCGATCGACGAGCCCGCGGCCGAACCGGCCGTACCGCGCCTTCCGGACCACGTACTCGACCGCGAAGAGCAGGCCCATGAGCGCGTACGATACACCGCCCGTGTATGCCGCCCAGACGGCGCGCGGCGCCGCCACGGCCAGCGCCGTCGCCGCGCCCCCGTTGAGGACGAAGAAGACGCACCAGGCGACCGTCACGCGCCGGCAGTACCGGATCTCGGCCGCGGTGAGCGCCTCGACCTCGAGCCGCGCGAACCGCTCGGCGATGGGCGTCCCCCGGAGCGACCAGGCGAACTGCGCGAGCAGGACCGCGTTGACGAGCGAGGGGTAGGCGAGCAGGAACCGGGCGTCGTCGAGGATCGCGCCCATGACGAGCAGCAGGCCGACGCTGCCGGCGAGGGCGGTCAGCGCGCGGGCGCGCTGCAGGTCCCGGCGCAGCGTGCGCGCGCGGCTGAGGACGAGCAGGCCGAGGAGCGACAGCGCCGCGAGCCGGGCGCCGAGGAACGCGACCGAGAGGGCGACCAGCACCGGATACCCGACGGCGAGGACGAGGCCGAGGCCGTCGAGGACGCGGCCCAGCGCCGGCGCGTGGCCGGACGGGGCGCCTTCGCCGGGGCCGGCGGACGGCGCCGCGGGCGCGGGCGCGGGTCCGCGCGGGGTGGCCATCACCGGCGTGCCCAGGAGCTCGGAGAGCGCCACGGGGCGGAGCCCCTTCTCGCGCAGGCCCGCCAGGATCTTCCGGACCTCGGCGAGCCAGGTGTCGACGTCGGTCGCCGCCGGGAGGTGGTCGTGGAGGAGCACGATGTCTCCCGCCCGGACGCGGCGGAGGACGCGCCCGGCGAGGTCCGCGATGCGGCGGCTCCCGAAGTCGAGCGGGCGGCAGCTGAAGGCGACGCACCGGAGCCCCAGCTCGCGGAGCACGGGGCGGAGGGTCGGGCTCGTGATCCCGACCGGCGGGCGGTACGCCAGCGGACGCACCCCGTGCGGCGCGAGCGCCTGCTCGCAGCCGAGGATCTCCGCGCGGAGCCGGGCGGGGCTCCGCGTCGCGAGGAGCACGTCGTGCGTGTTCGAGTGGTTGCCGAGCTCGTGCCCGGCGGCGAGGATCGCGCGGATCGACTCCGGGTGCGCGGCCGCCCTGCGGCCCACCACGAAGAACGCGGCGCGGATCCCCTCCTCCGCGAGCAGCGCGAGCAGGCGCGGCAGCGTCCGCGGATCCGGGCCGTCGTCGAACGTCAGCGCGACGGCGGGCCGGGAGCGCGGGCCGTGCATCACGATCGGCACGAAGAACGACCAGCCCGGGAAGTAGGGCGCCGCCCCGACGACCACGAGGAACGCGGCGAGCGGGAGGGCGGCGAGCTCCGTCCGCACCGCGAGCAGGCCCGCGGCGGCCGCCAGGGCGAGGAGCCCGGCCACGTGGGCGCGCGAGGGGAGCCAGGGCCGGGCGCTCATGCCGCCAGCATCTCCCAGAGCGGCCCCACGCGCCCGCGCGCGTGCAGCCGCTCCACGATGGTGTCGGCCTGCTCCGAGCCCGCCCCGTGGATCCAGGCCCGGCGGCCGCCGGACCGCTTCGCGATCGCCTCGGCGATCGCCGCGACCGGGAGCCCCGGCGGCTCGTAGAAGACCGGCGCGAGCAGGTCCTGGCCCGGGCGGAGCTGCCCGTCCGCGAGGGCCAGCCGCGCCAGCTCGGTCCCGGGGTAGACGCGCATCCCGCAGAAGAAGAAGACCGGCGCGCCGTCGAGCGCCTCGCAGCCGTCGAGCGTCTCCTCCACCGTGGCCGCGGTCTCGCCCGGCCCGCCCATGGCCATGAAGTGGGCGACGTGGATCCCGGCGGCGCGGGCGGCGGCGTGGGCCCGGAGCGCGTCCGCCCGCCGGAACGGCTTGCGCATCCTCGGGAGGACGGCGTCGGAGAGGGACTCCGTGCCGAACTCGGCGTGCGTGCAGCCGGCCGCGCGCATCGTCTCGTAGAAGCCGGGCGGCGGCGGCGTGGGGGTGAAGAAGCCGCCCCACGGGAGCCGGACGCCGCCCGCGCGGAACGCGGCGGCGACCGAGAGCGCGTGCTCCGGCGAGCCGTTGAACACGGAGTCCGTGAGGACCAGGAACCGCGCCCCCGCCTCCTCCAGCATCCGCGCCTCGGCCGCGAGCGCGGCGGCCTCGAAGGGCCGCAGCGCGCGGCCCTCGATCGCGGGGTAGGTGCAGTACACGCACTGGAGCCGGCAGCCGCGCTGCGTCTGGAGGCCGAGCATCCCGCCGCGCGCCAGGTAGAAGCCGAGCGCCGGGTTGCCGCGGGGGTCCGCGCGCACGGAGGCAGTGCCGGGCGCGAGGCGCGAGGGCGCCGGCGCCGGGGCGCCGCGGCGGAGCACGCCCGGGAGCCCCGCAGGATCGGCGCCCGCGGCGAGGGCGTCGACGAGGAGGCGGATCCGCTCGCCCTCGCCCACGACGCCCCAGTCCGCGCCGAGCCGCTCGAGCAGCTCGACGGGGAAGATCGTGTAGCCCGCGCCCCCGAGCACGATCGGCGCGCCGGTGCAGCCGCGCACGACGTCCACCACCCGTCGCGCGGGGGCGACGAAGCTGTTCGCGCCGGCCGTGTCGAGCGAGTCGACGTTCCGGAGCGAGAGCCCCACCACCTCCGGCGCGTGCTCGCGCACGGCCGCGACGATCGCGGGCTCGACCTCCTCCGCCGCGAGCGGGCACAGGTCCAGGATCCGGACCTCGTGCGCCGGCCGGAGCGCCCCGACGACGAAGTCCAGACCGATGGGGTGAACCGGATACGGGAACCGGATCCGGTTGAGCGAGACGAGCAGGACCTTCACGAACGTTCCAGCCTGTCAGGCCGCCGTCGACTCCTGGCGCAGGTGCTTCTCGACGAGCGCCACCATGTCGCCGATCGTCCGGACCTCGCGCAGGCCGGCCTCGTTCACCTTCCGGCCGGTCATCGTCTGGAGCTCGACCACGAGGTCGATGGCGTCGATGCTGGTGAGCCCCAGGTCCTGGAACCGCGCCTCGAGCCCGAGGTTCGCCGGGTCGAGGTCGAACAGCTCGGCCATGAGCTCCTTGATCTTCGCGTGGATCTGCTGCCTGTCCATATCACCCTGCCTTGTCGGAGCGGTTTGCGGCGACGAACTCGGCCAGGCTGCGGACGGAGGCGAACAGCTTCTTGTTCGCCGCCTCGTCGCTGCTCGTCCGGACGCCGTACTTCTGCCGAAGCGCCATCGCGAGCTCGAGCGCGTCGATCGAGTCGAGCCCGAGCCCTTCCACGAAGAGCGGCGCGGTCGAGTCGATGCTCTCCGGCTCGACGCGATCCAGGTTGAGGCTCTGCACGATGAGCCTCTTGATGTCCAGCTCCAGCTGCTCCATCTCCATCGGGCCTTATCCTCCTGACGAAGCCGCGATCGGCTCCGGTGAGTCACTTGCAGCGGGCTCCGGCGCCCGCGCGAGCGCGCGGAGGTACGCCTCTCGCGACGCCTGGGCGAGCTGGCCGGGGGTGCGACCGTCGGCGTCGAGCTGCGGCAGCGGTTCCACGGTCAGCACGGCCGTCCGCTCCGGTATCTCGTACCACGACTGGCCGCGCATCAGCGTGGGCGGCTCGCACCGGAGGAGGACGGGGACGACCGGGACGCGCGCCCGTGCGGCGATCTGGAACGCCCCGAGGCGGAACTCCCCCAGGGCGCGCTCCGGCGAGCGCGTCCCCTCGGGGAAGAACAGCACGGGCGTGCCCTCGGCGAGGTGGGAGAGCGCCTGCTCGTACACGCCGACCGCGGAGAACGCGCCGGCGTCGCCCGCGTCGATGTGGCGGCAGTAGCGGATGACGCGGCCGACGAGGAAGCTCTGCACCCAGGAGCGCTTGACCACGACGACGGCGTCGGGGACGGCGGCGATGAGCGCCGTCACGTCCACGAGCGTCGGGTGGTTCGCGACGAGCATGTACGGGCCGTCGGGGAGCCGGAGCTGGACGTCGCGCGGGTCGTAGTCGAGGAGGCGCGTCCACCGCATCCAGTCGTGGAAGCCGATCCAGGTGCGCCGGACCACGCGCCGGCACCGCCGCCCGCGCAGCACCGGGTCGCGGGTCGTCACCGCGATGAGCGGCAGGATCACGTACGACAGGAAGAGCGCGCCCGAGAAGAAGAACAGGAACGAGCTCCCGGTGAACACCACGCGCCAGGCGCGATCGAGCGCGGTCCCGATCATGGCAGCACGACCATGGCCATGGCGACGTCGCCCTGGGCCGAGAGCTGGAGGAGCGGCTCGCCCCCGCCGGCGCGGTCGAGGGCCGCCCGAGCGGTGGGGCCGAGCGCGAGGCGGGGCGCTCCGCCGTCCGCGCGGCGCACCTCGATGTCGGGCAGCGCGACGCCGGACCAGAGCCCGAGCCCGAGCGCCTTCAGGAACCCTTCCTTGGCCGCGAAGTGCAGCGCGAAGTGGCGCGCCGGGAGCCGCTGTGCCTCGCAGTGCGCTCGCTCGGGGGCCGAGAACACGGACTCCGCGAAGCCGGCCGTCCGGGCGAGGCTCGTCGCCATCCGGCTGACCGCCACCACGTCGATCCCGACCCCGTTCATTCGTCCGTCCCCCGCCGAGAAACGACCCACCGCGCTGACCCTCCCGCGGGTCTGAACAGGTGGCGCTCCCGAAATCGTGCGGAGCGTAGCGCCCCTGGCGGGGCTTAGGCAAGCACACGCCCCAGGGGACAGGCCCAGGTTAGGCCGGGAATATTCAGCAGTTTTGACCCGCTTCCGACCCGGATGGTATGAGCGTCCGTGATGACCCAGAGCGGTCCCATCGCTCCCTTCCCGATCACGGCCTTCGCGGCCCTGAACGCTCTTGGGACCGAGTCGCAAGGTATCACGGAGGCGTTGCGGGAGGGCAAGACAGGGCTCGGTCCCTCGCCCTTCGACCTGCCGTTCTCCACCGCCTGCGGCGCGCTCCCGCCGGCGCTGCCGCAGCTTCCGGAGCCCCTCCGCCCGTTCGACACGCGGCTCGCCCGGATGGCCATCCTCGCCCTCGAGCCCGCCGCCGCCGCGGTCGCGGCCGCCGTCCGGCGCTGGGGGCGAGACCGGGTCGCGCTCGTGGTCGGCACGAGCACCGGCGGGATCCTCGAGACCGAGCGCGCCCACGACCACCTCGTCCGCGCCGGCGCGCTGCCGCCGTCGTACGACTTCGAGCGCCACCACATGATGCACGCGCTGCTCGAGGTGCTCCGGCGCGCGACGGGCGTCTGCGGGCCCGCGCACGTCGTCTCGACGGCGTGCTCCTCGAGCGGCAAGGTCTTCGGCACGGCGCGGCGCTACCTGCGCGCCGGGATCGCCGACGCGGTGCTCGTGGGCGGCGCCGACACGCTGTGCGCGACCACCCTGCGCGGCTTCGGCTCCCTCCAGGCGCTCGCGCCCGGGCCGTGCCGGCCCTTCAGCGCCACGCGCGACGGCATCAGCATCGGCGAGGGCGCCGCCTTCGCGCTCGTGGAGCGCGAGGGGGACGGCCCGGTGCGGCTGCTCGGCGTGGGCGAGAGCAGCGACGCGCATCACATGAGCCACCCGCACCCGGAGGGGATCGGGGCGCGGCTCGCGATGGAGGAGGCGCTCGCGCAGGCGGGCCTCTCCGGCGCCGACGTGGACCACGTCAACGCGCACGGCACGGGGACCCCGGCCAACGACGTCGCGGAGGCCAAGGCGATCTCGGCCGTGGTCGGCGACGGCGTCCCCGTCGCCTCGACCAAGGGCTACACGGGGCACCTGCTCGGCGCGGCCGGCGTCACCGAGGCCGTGATCGGCGCGCTCTGCATCGTCCACGGGCTCGTCCCGGGCAGCCTCGGGGCGGCGCCGGTGGACCCGCTCGTCACCGCCGCGATCTGCACCGCCGCGCGCGCGCAGCGGGTGCGGACCGTCCTCAGCAACTCGTTCGCCTTCGGGGGCAGCAACGTGAGCGTCCTGCTGGGGGCCGCATGAGCGACCTCGACCTCGACCTCTACTTGGGCGGCGTCGGCCTCTTCACCCCCGGGTTCGCGGACGCGGCCGCGTACGCCGCCGGCGCGCGCGACCCCGCCGCACGCCTGCCGCGCGCCGAGGTCCTCCCGGCGGCGCTCCGCCGGCGCGCGACGCCGCTCGCCGCCATGGTGGCCGAGGCGGTGGCCCAGGCCGCGGCGCAGGCGGACCTGGACCTCGGCCGCGTCGCGATCGTGTTCGGCTCCGCGCTCGGGGAGTTCGGCATCGCGGCCACGATGCTGGGCGAGTTCCGCCAGGGCGAGGGGCTCCCCTCCCCCACCCGCTTCCACAACTCCGTGCACAACGGGCCGGCGGCCTACCTGTCGATCGCGACCGGGAACCGCGGCTTCTCGACCGCGGTCGCCGCCGGCCCGGAGACCCCGGCGGCGGCGCTCCTGGAGGCCGCGGCGCTCCTCGGCGAGCGCGGCGGCGCGGCGGTGGTGGTGCTCGCCGACGAGCCGCCCCCGGCCCCGTTCCCGCAGGACCCCGCCTACCCTCCGCTCGCGGTCGCCTTCGCGCTCCGCGCCGCCCCTGAGCCCTCGGACCGCGCGGTGCTGCGCGCGCTGCGGGGCGGCGGCGCCCGAGCCCAGAAGGAAGCGCCGCGCGTGCGGCCCGAGCTCGCCGGGCACCCGTGCGCCGGCGCGGTGGCGCTCCTGGAGGCGATCGGGCGCGGCGCCGAAGGTCCGGTGGACCTCGGGGGCGCCCCCGGGCGAGGCTGGACCGTGACCGTGGTCTCGAGGAGCACACCATGACCGAGCTGCCGCCGATCGACGAGCTCGTGCCCCACGCGCGGCCGATGATCCTCGTGGACCGCCTGCTGGCGTGGACGCCGGGGCGCGCCACCTGCGAGGTGGTCCTCGGGCCCGACGCGCCGTTCGTGCAGGACGGCCGCGTGCGGGCGCTCGTCGCGATCGAGTACATGGCGCAGTCGGTGGCCGCGTACGCCGGGATGAAGGAGCGGCAGCGGGGGGAGAAGCCGAGCATCGGCCTCCTGCTCGGGAGCCGCGACCTCCGGCTCGAGGTCTCCCACTTCACCGTGGGCGAGCGGCTGACGGTGGAGGTGGAGCACGTGTTCGGGGACGAACGGCTCGGCAGCTTCCGGTGCCGGGTCCTGCGCGGGAGCGAGATCGTGGCGGAGGCGTCGCTGAACGTGTACCAGGCCGGAGAGGAGCTCGCGCTGCCATGAAGCCCCGCGCGCTCGTCACCGGGGCCAGCCGGGGCATCGGCGCCGCCATCGCCCGCGCGCTGGCCGCCGCGGGCCACCCCGTGATCCTGAACTACCGCTCCGGCGAGGAGCCGGCGCGCGCCGTGGCCGCGGAGATCGCCGCCGCGGGCGGCACCGCCGAGCTCTGCCCGTTCGACGTCGCCGACGCCGCAGCGGCCGCGGCGGCCCTGGAGCGGCTGCTCGCGGACGAGGCGCGGCCCATCGGCGTCGTCGTGAACAACGCCGGGGTGGCGCGCGACGCGCCCTTCCCCGCGCTCGAGCCGCCCGCCTGGGAGGCGGTGACGCGCACGACGCTCGACGGCTTCTACAACGTGACCCGGCCGCTGGTGATGCCGATGGTCCGGCGGCGCTTCGGCCGGATCATCAACATCTCGTCGGTGTCGGGCGTCATGGGCAACCGCGGGCAGGTGAACTACGCGGCGGCCAAGGCGGGGCTCATCGGGGCCACGCGGGCGCTCGCGCAGGAGGTGGCGCACCGGGGCGTCACCGTGAACGCGATCGCGCCCGGCCTCATCGAGACGGACATGATCGCGTCGGCGCCCGTCGAGGAGATCCTGAAGCGGATCCCCGCGCGGCGCCTGGGCAAGCCCGAGGAGGTGGCGAGCCTCGCCGCCTTCCTCGCCTCGGAGGCGGCCGGGTACGTCACCGGCCAGGTCATCGGCATCAACGGCGGGCTCGCCTGACGGCGGGCCGCGAGGGACGGAACGCATGAGCCAGCACCGCGTCGCGATCACGGGCGTCGGCCTCACCAGCCCCATCGGCAACTCGCTCGACGAGGTCGCGCGAGCGCTCGTGGCGGACCGCGGCGGCATCCGCGTCATCCCCACGCTCGCGGAGATCACGAACATGAAGACGCGGCTGGGCGCGCCGTGCGAGGTGGACCTCTCCGAGCTCCCCAAGAAGCGCACCCGGACCATGGGGCGCGTGGCGCTCCTCTCGACCTGGGCCACGCAGCGGGCCATCGAGGACGCCGGCCTGGACGCCGAGACGATCTCGTCGGGGAACGTCGGCCTCGCCTACGGCTCCACGGGCGGGACGAGCGCGGCCGTCGAGGAGTTCGTGCGCAAGCTGCTCATCGGGCGCAGCCTGGACGGCATCCAGGCCTCCACGTACCTCAAGTTCATGAGCCACACGGCCGCCGCGAACGTGGCGCAGTACTTCGCGATCCGCGGCCGCGTGATCACCACCTGCTCGGCGTGCGTGTCCTCCAGCCAGGCCATCGGCTACGGGTACGAGGCGGTGCGGAGCGGCACGCAGGAGATCATGCTCTGCGGCGGCGCCGAGGAGATGGACGTCGTGCACGCGGGCATCTTCGACCTGATGTTCGCGACCTCGGTCAAGTACAACGACCGGCCCGCCGAGACGCCGCGCCCGTTCGACGCCGACCGCGACGGCCTGGTCGTGGGCGAGGGCGCGGGGACGCTCGTCCTGGAGCGCTGGGATCGCGCCCGCGCGCGCGGCGCGAGGATCTACGGCGAGGTGATCGGGTTCGCGACCAACTGCGACGGCCTCCACATGACCGCGCCCTCCGAGGAGGGAATGACCCGGGTGATGCAGGCGTCGCTGGCCGACGCCGGGATCACGGCGGACCAGATCGACTACGTCAACGCGCACGCCACCGCGACGGACATCGGCGACGTCTGCGAGAGCCGGGCGGTGGCCCGGGTCCTCGGCGGCCGGGTCCCCGTCTCCTCGACGAAGGGGTTCACCGGGCACACCCTCGGGGCCTGCGGCGTCGTGGAGGCGGCGTTCTGCCTCGCGATGCTGCGCGACGGGTTCCTCGCGCCGAACAAGAACCTCGTCCGCCCGCACGCCGAGTGCGCCCCGCTCGACTACGTGATCGGGGCGGCGCGGCAGGTCCGCCCGCGGGTCGTGATGAACAACAACTTCGCGTTCGCCGGGCTCAACACGTCGCTCGTGCTCCGCGCCGTGTAGGGGGGCCGCCCCATCCGCCGGGGCGCGTGATGCGGTAGCATCGCGTCATGCGCTCCTACGCCACCGCCGCCGCCGCCTCCGTCGCGCTGGCGCTCGCCTCGTGCGCGCGCGCCGACCGGATCGAGCTCCAGCCCGCCCGCGTGGACTTCGTGGGCGCGGGGAAGACCACGCAGGTCCGGGCCATGCCGTACGCGTCCAACGGCCGGTTCCTGCCGGAGCCACCCTGCGCCTGGTCGTCGAGCGACGAGCAGGTCGTCCGCGTCGCCGCGAAGGCGAACGAGGCGACGCTCACCGCTGCGGGCCGCGGGAGCGCCGTCGTCCGCTGCACCGTCGGCGGCGCGCGCGCGGAGCTGCCGGTGCAGGTGCGCGTGGTTGCGCGCCTCTCCGTCAAGCCCGAGCGGCTCGAGCTGAAGGTGCAGGACGAGCGGGTGCCGCAGCCGCTCGCCATCGAGGCGTTCGACGACACCGGCAGGCCGCTCGTCGGCCGCGCGGCCGTCGTCACCTGCGCGAGCGAGGAGGTCTGCCGCGGCGACGCCCGCGGGCAGGTCTGGCCCGTCGGTCCCGGCGTCACCTCCGCGCGCGTGGAGCTCGAGGGCGCCGCGGTGGAGATCCCGGTCAAGGTGACCGAGGCGCGCAGCGCCGACGCGCGGCCGAAGGCGGTCCAGGGGAACCCGATGGAGGAGATCGAGCGGGAGTGGAACAAGAAGCTCGAGGCGGAGAGGAAGGCTGCCGAGAAGGCGGCGGGGGGCAAGTAGAGGCGGGGGCGCAGATCGAGAGAAAACCGGGTTCGGGACCGGGAGCGGGTTCGGCTTCGGGGGCGGGAACGGGGACGGGTACGGCGGAGGGGACGGGGCACGGACTCGCCCCGTGAACCGTGATCCGGTCCCGCGGCCGTACCCGTACCCGTTCCCGGGCCCGTCAACGAACCCGCTCCCGGTCCCGCACCCGGCCTTGCTTCTTACTTCACCCCGAGGATCCCCCTCGCCTCCGCCGCATTCGCCGCAGCAGGGCACGCCCGGACATACCGCTCGAGGAGCTGGGTCCGCTGCTCGGCGGCGTCCTTGAGCTTGGGCAGCTCCGCCCGGGCGCGCGCGGCGCCCCAGAGCGCCTCGCAGCTCGCCGGATCCTTCTCGAGCGCCTTGTCGTAGAGCTCCTTCAGCTTCTCCGGCTTGGCGGCGCGGGCGCGCTCGGCCTCGGCCATCTCGACGTACGCCGCGGCCACGCCGCCGGTGCCGCCGGCGCCGTACTCGTCGATCGCGGTGGTGAGCTCGACGAGGGCGCTCGGGATGTCGTTCTGCGCGCGGTAGAGGCGCGCGAGCGCGACGCGCGCGTCGGGGAAGGGGCGGCCGAGCTCGATGGCCTTCTTGTAGTTGCCGCGGGCGAGGTCGAGGTCGCCGGCGGCGCGGTAGGCGTCCCCGAGGAGGAGCGACAGGCGCGGCGACTCGCCGAGCCGCGCGACGGTGCGCTTCAGGGTCTCGAGCGCCTGGGGCACGCCGCCGTCCTTCCGGAGCATGGCGCGCGTGAGATCGGCGTAGAGCGAGACGCGCTTGTTGTCGAGGGCGATGGCGCGCTGGAACTGCTCCACGGCTCCCGCGGCGTCGCCCGCGCGGAGCTTCCGGACGCCGGCGAGCCAGGGGAGGTCGGGGTTCGCGGGGTCGAGCTTCGCGGCCTCGGACTCCTCGGCGGCGGCGGCGTCGAGCTTGCCCCGGGCCGCGAGCACGCCGCCGCGGATCGCGCGGGCGAGCGCGAGCTGCGGCTTGGAGGCGCCGGTCTGCGGGGCGAGGACGAGCTCGGCGGCCTTCGACGCCTCCTCGAGCTGCCCGCGGCCGAGGAGCACGATGGCCCGGCCGAGGATCGACGAGACGTGGTCCTTCTGGATGCGCAGCGCGTAGTCGTAGTAGTTCACCGCCTGCGCCTCGTACCCCTCCCCGCGGCGGCGGAACTGCTCGGCGAGGAGCCACGCCGTGCGCGCGTCCCCCGGGCCCTTCTCCTGCGCGCTCTTGAGCGTCGCGGCGGCGGCGTCGAGCTCGCCGGCGCGGAGCTGCACCGCCCCGAGCACCGCGGAGAGGAACGGCGTCTGCGTCGCGGGGTTGGCGGCGAAGGCCTTCTCGATCCCCTCGCGCGCGCCCGCGGGATCGCCGCCGGCGGCGCGGAGGTACGCCTCCGCGGCGTAGAGGTGGGAGTGCGTGCGGCCGACCTCGAGCATCCGGTTGAGGTGCTGCACGGCCGAGCCCCGCGCCGCCTCGCCGTCGCCGTGCTCGGCCCAGCGGAGGGCGTCCACGTAGGCGAGGTACGCGTGCCCGCCGACGTTGGTGGAGTCGTGCTCGAGGATCTCGGCGGCGCCCTTCGCCGCGGCGAGGTACGCGGGGTAGGTGTCCTTCTCGACCTGCTCGCGCACGTCCTTGAGCAGCGCGTCGATGGCGCGGGCGCGCTCCGCGTCGGCCCGCGTCTTCCACGACCACCCGCCGAGCGCGGCGGCGAGGGCGAGCGCCAGGCCCAGGCTGCCGACGAGCATCGTGCGGTGGGACTTCTTCTTCGGGTGCGCGCCCCGCGCGATCTCGTACTGGCTCGTCCCGTACTTGTCGGCGAGCGCCTGCGCGTAGGCGACGTCGCGGGCCCGCCGCGATGGCACCGGCGTCGGGATCGGGACCTCGATCGAGCGCTCCGGGACGTCGGGTTGCGCGGCGGGCGCGGCGCGGCCGCCGGGCAGGACCCGCGGCGCGACGGGCGGGGCGTCGGGGCCGGTGCGGGGGCGCCCGGGCGCGGCGGGCGCCGCGAGCTTCACGCCGTGCTTCTGGAGGAGCTCGAGGACGTCCGGATCGTTCGGCGCGGCCTCGGCCGCCCGGCGGAGCGCCGCCTCGCCCGGCTCGCGCTCGCCGAGCCGGAAGTGGAGCGTCGCGGCGAGCCGGTTGGCGGCGACGAAGGTGGGGAACGCGGCGAGCACCCCCCCGAGCTCCTCGAGCGCCTTGCGGTCCTTCCCCTGATCCGCGTACACGCGGGCGAGGAGGACGCGGGCGCTCGGGTCGTCGGGGTGCGCCTTCACGCCCTTCTTGCAGACGACCATCGCCTCCATGAACCGCCCCGCCGCGAGGTACGCCTCGGTGAGCGGGCGGTAGGCGTCGGAGGCCGGGTCGGTGGCGAAGGCGTGCTCGAGGGCGGAGATCTCGGCGGGCGAAAGCTGCTTTCCGGGCGGACCCATCGCGCTCCACAATAACACCCGCCCGAGCCAAGAGGAGCTTGACACATCCCCGCGAAAACCGTTAAGGAAGCGGTCCCTTGCAGGACGGGGACCCGGGGCTGTAGCTCAGCTGGGAGAGCGCTAGAATCGCACTCTAGAGGTCGTCGGTTCGATCCCGATCAGCTCCACCATTCAGAGGGGCCCGCACGGAGACGCGCGGGCCCTTCGCTTTTCAACCCTCCCCGGCGCTGCGCGCGGGTCCCCCACCCTTTGCGTCCACGAGCTGCACCGTCCGCGTCGGGAACGCGAGCGCCGTCCCCGCGCGCTCCACGACCTCGAGGAACGCGAGGTAGAGCTCCTGCCGGATGAGGGTGAACTCGTTCCAGTCGGCGGTCGCGAACATCGCCGCGATCTCGACGTTGAGGGACGACTCGCGGATCTCGTTGAAGCGGACCCCCGGCGGCGACTCCGCGTGGATGCGCGGGTGCCGGACGAGGAGCTCCTCGATCCCGGCGAGCACCGCCCGGAGCTGCGCCGCGGTGGTCGAGCGCGCGAGCCCGAGGTTCGTGTAGAGCCGGATGCGATCGCGCGCCGCGAACGTCTCGGCGCGGCTGTCGGCCAGCTTGCCGTTGGGCATCGTGATCACGGTCCGGTCGAGCGTGCGGAAGCGGGTGGAGCGCATCCCGATGCTCTCGACGGTCCCCTGGAAGTCCTCGACCTTCACGAAGTCGCCCACCCGGAACGGCTGGTCGACGCCGATGGCCACGGAGCCGAACAGGTTCTCGACCGTCTTCTGCGCGGCCAGGGCGAGCGCGATGCCGCCGATGCCGAGGCCGGCGAGGAGGCTCGCGACCTTGAACCCGAGCTCGTTCAGGACGGCGACGACGCCCATCGCGAGGAGCAGGACCTTCGCCACCTTCCGGCCGAGCGGCAGGAGGCCGGCGAGCCCCGTGCCCGCGCCGGTCCTCGTCCACGGCGCGGACCCCAGCGCCTGGAAGGCGACGTCGAGGAGGCGGAAGCCGGCCCAGAAGAAGGAGAGGTACGCGGCGGCGCGCAGCACGCGGACCAGCCCCGCCTCGAACCCGCCGCCGAGCGAGAGCCAGCCGTGCGCGATCGAGAAGAGCCCGACGGCCCAGAGCGCGGTGAGCGGGCCCGCGATCCGGTCGATGATCTGGTCGTCCCACGACGTGCGGGTCCGCGCCGCGAGCCGCCCGAGGAGCGTCCGCGTGAGATAGCCGAGCAGCCACCCGAGGGCGACGCAGACGAGCACCAGCGACGGCAGGGCCAGCCATTGCCACCAGAGGAGGCCCAGCGGACCGGGCTGGAGCAGCGCGGGCGGGAGGAGCCCCTCGACGGCGGGCCGCGGCTCCGGGGGCGGCGCGCCGCCGGCCTGGGCTCGCGCCCGGGAGGAGACCGTCGCCGCGAGGAGGATCGACCCCGCCCGCGCGGCGCGGAGCAAGAGGTTCATCATGCGCCCGAGGATAACGCGGGGCGGCGCCGGGGAGCGGTTCCGGAAGAGGCCCGCCACCCGCGGCGGCGGCTGCCGGGTTAGATTCCGGGGAGGAGGCCCGGGGATGCCGCGCGTGACCGAGGAGGAGTTCGAGGAAGGGAGCGAGATCGTCCGCGTGTACCTCGCGGCGTCGATGCGGGAGGCGCGCGCGGTGGAGCAGACGCTGGACGCGCTCGGCGTGAACTACCTGGCCGAGCCGGAGCGCTACCCGGCGCGCTGGGCGTTCGGGCTGCGGGTCCGGTCCGGGGTCGGGTTCTGGGTGGCCGAGGCGGCGCTCGAGCCGGCCGCGTCGGCCCTCGAGCGCGCGGGGTTGAGGTCGGGCCTCGTGCTGCGGTGAGGCCTACGCGGCCTTCGGCTTCGGGAGCGGCTTGCCCTTCTCGAAGGACACGTTCGGCCCGTACTTGGCGACGATCTTCTTCTTCGTGTCGAGCCCGGTGGCCTCGATCACGAAGGTCGGCACGCGGCGGGCGCGGTTGTCGGCCACCCACTTCGTGATCTCGGTGCGCGGCGGCCGGCGCCGCGCGGCGGCGCGAGCCGGGCGGACGCGGCCGCGGCCGGCGCGGCCGGTGCGCTGGAGCTCGCGCTCGAGCCCCTCCTGCACGAGCGCCGCCATCTGGCGGGCGAGTTCGGCGGACACGCGGGCCACCACCTTGCTGGCGGCGGACTGCAGGATGGCATCGATCGAGGTCTGCGCGGTTCTGGCCATGTGTCGAAGGGCTCCGGTTCGATCCGTGTGTTGGCCCGCAAAATACACGAGCGCGGGGCATTGTCTACGATTCATTGCGCGCATTGCACGTCATTGTTCGCACGTCCCCGTCGGGTCTGTGGCGAAGGAGCGTTTCACGCCTCGTCGACGGGGTGATGTGCGCGTGCTCACCCCCCGGCGTGCGGCGCAGGCGCCGACCCGTCGTCCGGGGACACGGCGCCGGGCCGCGCGGAAAACGTTTCAAATCGCGGGGTTTCCGGGATCCGGCGGCGAGGCGGGGCCCGGCGTCCGCGCGAACGTTTGCGCGCGCGGGTCGCCCTCGGGGCCTCAGCGCGGGGCGCGCGCGCCCTCCGGCAGCCGCGCCCGGAGCCGCTCCAGCGCGCGCAGCAGGTCGGGCCGCTCCGTGAGCACCGGCAGCAGGGGATCGCTCCCCAGCTTCTCGGCGCGCGCGCGGGCGTCGCGGATCGTGAACCGCGCGGGATCGAGCCGCGCGTTCACCTCGCTCCAGCGCAGCGGCGTCGAGACCGGCGCGCCCGGCCGCGGGCGGACGGCGTACGGCGCGACGATCGTCTTCCCGAACCCGTTCTGCAGGTAGTCGAGGTAGACCTTCCCGCGGCGCGCGGGGATGGCGCGCGCGGTGGTGGAGATGTCGCCGAGCTCCGCCTCGAGCACGCGGGCGAGGAGCTCCCCCAGCGCGCGCGCGCCGCCGTGGTCGAGCTGCTTGCCGAGCGGGACGAGGACGTGCATCCCGCGCTGGCCGGTGGTCTTCGGGTACGCGGGCAGGCCGATCTCCTCGCAGAGCGCGTGCGCCGCGCGCGCGATCCGGATCACGTGCTCGAACGGCGCCTCCTTGGGATCGATGTCCAGGATGCACCAGTCCGGCCGGTCGAGCGTCCCCGCGCGGCTCGCGAAGACGTGGAACGGGATGACGCCGAGGTTCACGAGCCAGAGCAGCCCCTCCACCTCGTCGACGAGGAAGTGGGCGAGGTCGCGGTCGGCCTCCTCGGCGTGCACGGTGACGGTCCGGAACCACGGCGGCCGCCAGCTCGGCGCGTCCTTCTGGAAGAAGCTCTTCCCCTCGATGCCCTCCGGGTAGCGCGTGAGCACGAGCGGGCGATCGGCGAGGTACGGGAGCATGAAGGGCGCGATCTCCCGGTAATAGGCGGCGAGGTCGCCCTTGGTGATCCGCTCGCCCGGGAAGTAGATCTTCTCGGCGTTGGTGATGGTCACGCCGCGGCCGCCCACCGGGGCGCCGCCGGTCCCCGGCGCCGCGCGCGCGAGCTCCCGCCCCGCGTCCTCGACGCGCTTGTCGTCGCGCACGCGCACGAACACCGGCTGGCGCAGGAGCCCCTCGTCGGTCCACTCCCGGAACTTCACCTCGACGACGAGCTCCGGCTCCACCCAGGTGTGCCCGCGGCCGGTCGGCGCCGGGCCGCCGCACGGCGGCCCCTTCCGCACCCGCGGGAGCAGGCGCGCGTGGAGCGCCTGCAGCTGCGCGTCGCTGAACCCGGTCCCCACCGCGCCCGCGTAGGTGAGCGCGCCGGAGGCGGCGCAGGCGAGCAGGAGCGAGCCGAAGCAGCACCGGCCCCCGCGCGGCTCGGTGAACCCGACGACCGCCAGATCGGCGGTGCGCTCGGCGCGGATCTTGAGCCACGCCGGAGAGCGGCCGGCGCGGTACGGCGCGTCGGCGCGCTTCGCGACGACGCCCTCGAGCCCGCGCGCCTCCACCTCGCGGAAGAAGGCCGCGCCCTGCCCGGTCACGTGGTCCGCGTAGCGCACGGGTCCGAGCCGGGGCGCGACCTCGGCGAGGAGCCGCTTGCGCTCGGCGAGCGGCAGGCCGCGCAGGTCGCGCGCGCCGAGGGCCAGCAGGTCGAAGGCGAACAGCGTCGCCGGCGACTCCACCGCCGCCCGGAGGCGATCCTCGCGCCCCGCGAGCCCGCTCCGCCCCTGGAGCGCCTGGAACGAGGGGCGGCCGTCGGGCCCGAGCACCACCACCTCGCCGTCCAGGGCCGCGTCCACCGGCAGCATCTCGATCGCCTTCGCGATCTCGGGGTAGATGCCGGTCGCGTCGTCGCCGCTCCGGTAGCGCAGCTCGGCGCGGCCGCCGTCGCGCCGCGCGAGCATCCGGTACCCGTCGTACTTGAGCTCGAAGAGCCAGCCCGCGGCGTCGAACGCGGCCTCGGCGCGCTCGGCGAGCATGGGGGCGAGGTCGCCGGCGCCGAGGCGCCGCTCCGGCGCGCCGCGCCGCGCCGCCTCCTCCAGCGCCGCCGCGGCGCGGCTCCGCCCCTCCGCGAGCTCCTCGAGGAGCCGGCCGGAGAGGACCGACTCCTCGGGGAACGGTCGGTCCGCGCCGGCGTGCGCGTCGCCGCGGTGCTTCATGAGCAGCCACTCCTGCTTGCCGCCCTGCGCCCGCCGCGTCCGGACGAGCGTCCACTCGCCGTGGAGCTTGTACCCGCGGAGCTCGAACACGAGCTTGCCGTCCCGGAGCCCCGCCTCGGGATCGCCGAGCGGGCGCCAGCCCCCGCGGTCCCAGACGATCACCGCGCCGGCGCCGTAGTTCCCCGCGGGGATGGTCCCCTCGAAGTCGGCGTACTCGACCGGGTGATCCTCGACCTCGACCGCCATGCGCTTCTCGGCGGGATCCGCCGACGGGCCCTTCGGCACCGCCCAGCTCTTCAGGGTGCCGCCGAGCTCGAGCCGGAAGTCCCAGTGCAGGCGCCGGGCGGCGTGCTTCTGCACCACGAAGAGGCGGAGGCCCTCCTCCCCGGGCGAGGGGACGGGCGTGCCGCCGAACGGCTCGGGCGTGCGCCCTGGATCGCGCTTCGCCCGATATCGATCGAGCGCGGTCTCGCGCGCCCGCCTCGGGCCGCCGTGCCTCGCCTTCTCTCTCTCGCCCCGGGCGGCCATGACGAAGGGACGGTCGCGCACGAGCCGCGCGCGAGGACCGGAGGTAAGCTTAGGAGCATGGCCCCTCGATCGCTCGCGACCGGCACCATCTCCTTCGGGCTCGTCTCGATCCCCGTCCGGCTCTATGCCGCGACGCAGCCCGCCTCGCACGTGTCCTTCAACCTGCTCCACGCGAAGGACGGGTCGCGCCTCAAGCAGCAGTACGTCTGCGCGAAGGACGGCGAGATCGTCCCGCGCGAGGACATGGTGAAGGGGTTCGAGTTCGCCAAGGACCGGTACGTCACCTTCACCGGCGAGGAGCTGAAGGCGCTCGAGGAGATCGCCACCCAGACGATCGACATCGCCGAGTTCGTGCCGGCCTCGGAGGTGGACCCGGTCTACTTCGACAAGGCCTACCACCTCGGCCCGGACAAGGGCGGCGGCCGCGCCTACAAGCTTTTGACCGAGGCGCTCGAGCGCTCGGGGAAGGCCGCGCTCGCGCGCTACGCGGCGCGCGGCAAGCAGTACCTGGTCCTCATCCGCCCGGCGAAGGGCCGGCTCGTCATGCAGCAGCTCTACTACGCCGACGAGGTCCGCCCGGCCGACGAGGTCCCGGTGGACGACGCCGACGTGAAGGACGGCGAGATCCAGCTCGCGCTGCAGCTCATCGAGCAGCGCGCGTCCGACGCGTTCCGGCCCGAGCAGTACGAGGACACCGTCAAGCTGCGGACGCTCGAGGCCATCGAGCGCAAGGTCCAGGGCCAGGAGATCCAGGTGACCGCCCCGGCCGCGCCGCAGGGCGAGGTGATCGACATCATGGAGGCGCTCAAGGCGAGCCTGCAGGCCTCGCAGGGCGCCGGGCCGGAGGCGGCGCCGGCGGCGAAGCCCGCGCCCGTGGAGGCCGCCGCGCGAGAGGCCCCGGCGCCGGCGGCGCCCGCCGCCGCGCGGCGGAAGGCGCCGCTCCGCGCCGCGGCGAGCCACGCGGAGAAGAAGCCGCGCACGGGGTCCTCATCCAAGAAGTGACGGCGTGACGGTTTCGTGCCAGGCTCCCGGCTCCGATGTGGGGTTACCGGACTGAGGAAGTGGCCCGCATCCTGGGGCTGCCCGAGGCGGAGGTTCGCAGGTTCGCGCGCGCCGGGTTCGTCACGCCGCGGCGTGGGCCGCGGAACGCCCTCCGGTTCGCGTTCCAGGACCTCGTGCTCCTCCGCGCCGCCGCCGAGCTGGTGAAGGCGCGCGTTCCGCCCGCCCGCGTCCGGCGCGCCCTGCGCCAGCTCCGGAGCCAGCTCCCCGCCGGCCGGTCGCTGGCGTCGGTGCAGGTCACGGCCGAGGGCGACGGGATCGTCGTCCGCGACGGCGCCGCGCGCTGGCAGCCCGAGACCGGCCAGGTGGTGATGGACTTCGAGGTGGCCGACGTCGCCCGCCGCGTGGCGCCCATCGTGAAGGCCGCCGCACGCAAGCGCGACCCGGGCGCGCTCGGTCCCGAGGGCTGGTACCAGTGGGGCTGCGATCTCGAGGACGGCGCCCCGGCCGAGGCGAGGGCGGCGTACCGCAAGGCGCTCGAGCTCGATCCCGCCCACGGCGGCGCGCACCTCAACCTCGGCCGCCTCCTGCACGAGGCCGGCGACCTGCGCGACGCCGAGGTCCACTACCGGGCGGCGCTCGAGGACGGCCGGCACCGCGCGCTCGCCGCGTTCAACCTCGGGGTGGTGCTCGAGGATCAGGGGCTCACGGACGAGGCCCTCTTCGCCTACGCCCGCGCGGTGGAGGCCAACCCCGAGCTGCCCGACGCGCACCACAACCTGGCGCGCCTGCTGGAGCAGCTCGGGCGCAAGGCGGACGCGCTGCGGCACCTCGCGACGTACCGGCGGCTCGTGCGCGGGGTGTGACCCCGCGCACGAGCGCGGGACTACGGCAACGGCCGGCCCGTCGGCGGCCGCGGCGGGACGGGGCCGGCCTGGGGGCGCGGCGCGGGCGGCGGCACGACGGTGTTGCGCACCTGCCCCGGATCGGCGGAGCGGAGCACGTTCATGGCCGCGGCGATCATCGAGCCGACGTCGGAGAGCGTCGCCGGCAGGATCACCGTGTTGTTCACCTTGGCGAGGTGGCCGAACTGCTCGACGTACTTCTCGGCGACGCGGAGCTGGACCGCCTCGATGCCGCCCGGGCCGCCGATCGCCTCGGCCACCTTCCGGAGCCCCTCGGCGGTCGCCTCTGCGATCGAGAGGATGGCCGACGCCTGGCCCTCGGCCTCGTTGATCTGCTTCTGCCGGGCCGCCTCCGACTCCTTGATCACCTGCTGCTTCTTGCCCTCGGCGTTGTTGATGGCCGCGTCGCGCTCGCCCTCGGAGGTGAGCACGACGGCGCGCTTCTCGCGCTCGGCGCGCATCTGCTTCTCCATCGCGTTGAGCACGTCCTTGGGCGGGGTGATGTTCTTGATCTCGTAGCGGAGGACCTTCACGCCCCAGGGGCCGGTGGCCTTGTCGAGCTCGGCGACGACCATGCCGTTGATGTGCGAGCGCTCCTCGAAGGTACGGTCGAGGTCGATCTTGCCGATCTCGGAGCGGAGCGCCGTCTGCGCGAGCTGGCTGATGGCGTAGTAGTAGTCGGAGATGCCGTAGGAGGCGCGCTGCGGGTCGAGCACCTTGAGGTAGAGGATGCCGTCCACCGCGACCTGGACGTTGTCCTTCGTGATGCAGATCTGCTCGGGGATGTCGACCGCCTGCTCCTTGAGCGTGTGCTTGTACCGGATGGCGTCGAAGAACGGCAGGAGGAAGTGGAACCCGGCGTCGAGCACGGCGTTGAACCGCCCGAGCCGCTCCACCACGAACGCGTTCTGCTGCGGGACGACCACCGCGGTCTTCACCACGACGACGAGCGCGACGACCGCCACGGCGATGGCGATGATGAGCAATTGCATGTCCATGGATCGAACTCCCCCTTGCGTCAGATTGCGGTCACGTACAGCACCACTCCGTCCACCCGCTCCACCTTGCAGCGCTGCCCCTTCGCGAACGCGATGCCCGAGGCGGCGCGCGCCGTCCACGGCGAGCCTCGCAGCTCCGCCTTCCCCTCGCCGCCGGCGGGCAGCTCCGAGAGGAGCACCACCTCCTCGCCGATGAGCGAGTCGATGGGCTTCGTCTCCGGGCCGCGGAGGCGCTCCTGGACCCGGCCCCGCACGAACCCGACCAGCACCACCGAGATCACGCCGAAGGCGATCCACTGGGCGGCGGGCCCGACCTGGAAGAACGCGAGCGCCGCCGTGCAGAGGGCGGCGACCCCGAAGAACAGGAAGAAGAACGCGCCCGGGGTGACGAGCTCGACGACGAGGAAGCCCATCCCCACGAGCACCCAGATCCACCAGGTCGTCATGCCGGCATGGTACCACGCCCCGGGCGGAGCCCTCCGAGGTTCCCGAACACCCGCCGGGCCGTGTAGGCTCGGGGCGATGGTGGTCCTCCGGGGGGCAGTCCAGGCGGCGATCCTCGCGGCGGGGCAGGCGACCGCGCGCGCGGGCGACCTGGCGCGCGAGGTCCTCGGCGACGAGGGGTATCAGAAGGATCTCCCCGCGCCGGCTCCGCCCACCGCGCCACGGACGGTCGAACTGCCCGAGCTGGGGTTCCTCCGGTTCGTGCTGTACGCGGCGGTCCTCGTCGCGGTGGCGCTCGCCGCGGTCTGGCTGGCGCGGTTCGTCCTCACGCGCCGCGAGCGCGACGTCGCCCTGCCGCCGGAGGCGGCGCCGGCGCCGCTCCAGGTCGAGCTGGAGGGCCCGGAGCGGCTCGCCGCGGCGGGCCGCTGGGCGGAGGCCATCCACGCCCTGCTCCTCGAGACGCTCGCCGCGCTCTCGCGCGCCGCGCGGCTCGCGCCGTCGTACACCTCCCGCGAGATCCTGGAGCGCGTGCGGCTGCCGCTCCCCGCCCGCGAGGCGCTCGAGGCGCTGGTGCTCGCGGTGGAGATCTCCCGGTTCGGCGGCGTGCCGGCCGGAGAGGCGGAGTACCGGAGCTGCCTCGACCGGTTCCACCAGTTCCTCGACACCTACCGCCGCCCGGCCCGGGAGGCGGCGTGACGGCCGCGTCCTTCACCCGCCGCGGCGCGATCGTGGTGGCGAGCATGGTCGCGGTCTCGATGGCGGCCACGATGTTCCTCTCGGTCTACGGCGACGCGCTGTTCACGCCCACCTCCGCCGCGGCCGACGCCTGGAGCCGCTCCGCCCTCGGCCACCACGCCTTCCTCGAGCTCGTCCGGCGGCGGGGCCGCGTCGTGGTGGTCTCGCGCGCGCGCACGGCCGAGAAGGCGACCACCGGCGCGCCCACGGCGCTCCTCGAGCCGCGGCTCGGCGAGGAGGACCCGCGCGCCGAGGGCCGGCTCGACGAGATCGGCTCGAGCGCGGGGCGGCTCCTCGTCGTCCTGCCGAAGCGCGAGGGCATCCCCGACTTCGAGCGCCGCGGGTGGATCGCGCACGAGCGCCTGCTCCCGCCCGAGGACGTCGACCGCGTCCTCGAGGCGCTCGAGCTCGAGGCGACGGTGTTCCGTCCGGCCCGCCGCGCCGAGGCGGGCGCCTGGAAGGGATCGCTCCCCGCGCCCGCGCTCCGCGATCCGCAGCTCGTCCGCTCGGAGGCGCTCACGCCGCTGCTCGCGACGGAGGAGGGCATCCTCGTCGGCGCGCTCGAGACCGAGGACCGGCGCCTCGTCCTGGTGGCGGACCCGGATCTCCTCGAGACGCACGGCCTCGGCCGCGGCGAGAACGCCGCGATCGCGCTGGCGGCGCTCGACCGGCTCGGCGGAGAGGCGACCCTGATCGTGGACGAGACGCTGCACGGCTGGGAGCTCGAGCCCTCCATCGTCCAGGAGCTGCTCCGGTTCCCGCTCGCGCTGGCGACCCTCCAGGCCGCCGTCACCCTCGCGCTGCTCGCGTGGGCGGCGCTGGTCCGGTTCGGCCGGCCGGTCCCGCCCGCCCCCCTGCTGCGCGCCGGCAAGGAGTTCCTGGTGCAGAACGTGGCCGACATGCTCCGGGCCGGCGGGCACGCGAAGGAGGCCGCCCGCGCCTACCTCCGCGCCGCGCGCGAGGAGGTGCTCGCCCGCATCCCGCCGCCCGGCGGCGCGGAGACGCCCGAGGCCTGGCTGCTGCGGCTCGAGGCGGCGCGCGGCCGGGCCGGCGAGCTGGCCTCGCTCACGCGGCAGGTGGAGGCGATCGGGGAACGGCGGCGCGGCGCCGGGCGCGGCGCGGAGGTGGAGGCGGTGCGCGCCGCCCGCAGGATCCAACGCTGGAGGGAGGAGCTGACCCATGGAGCTGCAGGTGATCCACGCGAAGCTCGAGGCCGTCCGGGCTGAGGTGCACAAGGTGGTGGTGGGGCAGGATCAGGCGCTCGACCTGCTCCTCGCCGCCCTGCTCTCCGACGGCCACGTCCTCGTCGAGGGCGTGCCCGGCACGGCCAAGACCCTGCTCGCGCGCGCGTTCGCCGCCGCGCTGGGCGTCGGCTTCAACCGCGTCCAGTTCACGCCGGACCTGATGCCCGGCGACGTGCTCGGCACGAACCTCTTCGACTTCCGCACCAACGCGTTCCACCTCACCCGCGGGCCGATCTTCACGGACGTGCTCCTCGCGGACGAGATCAACCGCACGCCGCCGAAGACGCAGGCGGCGCTGCTCCAGGCCATGCAGGAGCGGGCGGTCACCATCGACGGCGTCACCCACCCGCTCCCGCCGGCGTTCCTCGTGATCGCCACCCAGAACCCCATCGAGCAGGAGGGGACGTACCCGCTCCCCGAGGCGCAGCTCGACCGGTTCCTCTTCAAGGTGACCATGGGCTACCCGGCGCGCGACGAGGAGCGGGCCATGGTGCGCGTCCACGGGCACCGGACCGCCTCGCCGCCGATCGAGTCCTTCGGCATCCAGCGCGTCGCCTCGACCGAGGAGCTCCTCTGGATGCGCCAGGTCGTGCAGGCCATCCGGCTCGAGGATCCGATCGTGGACTACGTCGTGGACCTCGTCCGGGCGACGCGCGGGCAGCCGGCGCTGCTCTGCGGCGCCTCCCCGCGCGCCGCGACCATGCTCGCCACCGCGGCCCGCGCGCGCGCCGCCATGGCGGGGCGCGGCTTCGTCATCCCCGACGACGTGAAGGCGCTCGCGCTCCCGGTGCTGCGCCACCGCGTCGTCCTCTCGCCGGGCGCGGAGATCGAAGGCATGACCGCGGACCTCGCCGTCCGGCGGGTGCTGGAGCAGGTGGAGGCCCCCCGGTGATCTACCCGACGCCGCGCGCGATCGCCGTCGCCGCCGCGGGGTTCCCGCTGGCGCTGCTGCCGGCGCTCGTCGCCCCGGGGCTGTGGGGCCTGTGGTTCTCCTTCGCCGCGCTCTCGGCGTTCCTCTTCGGGCTCGACGCGATCCTGGCCCTGCCGCCGGCGCGGCTCCGGGCGGAGGTGGAGCCGCCGGACCAGCTCGCGGTCGGCGCGCTCGGGGCGGTGCAGGTCCGGCTCACGGCCCCGCGCGCCGCGCCGCGCGTGCAGGTCCTGCTCGACCTCGCCCCGGACTTCGAGCCGGCCGCGCCGGTCGCGGCGCCGCTCCCCGCCGGCGGACCGACGGCCGTGGAGGTCCCGCTCCGCGCCCGGCGCCGCGGCCTGCACGGCGTCGACGCGGCCTGGCTCCGGTGGACCGGGCCGCTCGGCCTCGCCGGCCGGCGCGCGCGGCGGCTCGTCGGCAGGAAGGTGGCGGTCGTCCCGGACCTGCGCCCGGTGCGCGCCGCGGCCTTCCGCTACTTCGGCGCGCGGGAGCTCGAGGCGGGCGTACAGGTGGAGCGGTACGTGGGCGACGGCTCCGAGTTCGACGCGCTCGTCGAGTGGGTGCCGGGCCTCGACCCGCGCGCCATCTCGTGGAAGGCGTCGGCCCGCCACCGCGAGCTCCTCGTCCAGCACTTCCGCGCGGAGCGGAACCACCAGGTGATCCTCGCCCTCGACACCGGGCACCTCATGGCCGAGCCGCTCGAGGGGCTGCCCCGGCTCGACCACGCGGTCACGGCCGCCCTGCTCCTCGGCTACGTCGGGCTGCGGCTCGGCGACCGCGTCGGCCTCTACGGCTTCGACCGCGTCGCCCGGACCTGGGCCGAGCCGCAGGGCGGGCTGGGCGCGTTCCCGCGCCTCTCGGCCGTCTCCGCCCAGCTCGAGTACTCGACGGAGGAGACCAACTTCACGCTGGGGCTCACCGAGCTCTCGACCCGCCTGCGCCGCCGCTCGCTGGTGGTGGTGTTCACCGACTTCACCGACACGGTCACCGCAGAGCTCATGCTGGAGAACCTGCAGCGGCTCGCCCGGCGCCAGCTCGTGGTCTTCGTGTCGCTGCGCGACGCCGGCCTCGACGCCATGGCGCTCGCGGCGCCCGACCGGCTCGGCGGGCTCTACCGCGCGGTGACCGCCGCGGACATGGTCCGCGAGCGCGAGCGCGTCCTCTCCCGGCTGCGGCGGATGGGGATCGCCTGCGTCGACGCGGCGCCGGGGCAGGTCTCGTCGCGGCTCGTGAACCGCTACCTGGACATCAAGCGCCGGGAGCTCATCGCATGACCGGTCCCGCCCCGAGCTCGCCCGCCGCGCGCGCCGACCCGGCGCCGCACGCGACGGCGGTGGTCCTGAAGAGCGCCGCCTTCCGCGCCGAGCGCGAGGCGTCGTGGCGGGAGCTCGAGTCGCTCCTGGAGCGGGTCCAGGCGCGGGGGCTCGGCTCCCTCCGGGCGACCGAGCTCGCGCGGCTGCCGCTCCTGTACCGCGCCGCGCTCTCCTCGCTGTCGGTCGCGCGCGCGATCTCGCTCGACCGCGCGCTGCTCGACTACCTCGAGTCGCTCTGCGCCCGGGCGTACCTGGTGGTGTACGGCGTGCGCAAGAACCTGCGCGAGGCGGTGGCCGACTTCTTCGCGCGACGCTTCCCGCGCCTCCTGCGGGCGCACTGGCCGCACCTCCTGCTGTCGTACGGGATCCTCCTCGCCGGCACCTGGGTCGGGTTCGCGCTGACGCGCGGGGACCTCGATCGGTTCTACTCGTTCGTGGACGCGGGGGTGGCCCAGGGGCGCGGCCCGAGCTCCTCCACGGACGCCCTCCGGGCGATCCTGTACGACGGCGAGGGCCCGGCCAAGGCGCTCAAGACGTTCGCGATGTTCCTCTTCACCCACAACGCGCGGGTCGGGCTGCTCGCGTTCGCCGTCGGGTTCGCGGGTGGCATCCCCGCCGGCCTGCTCCTCTTCGTGAACGGGCTCACGCTGGGGGCGTTCGCCGCCCTCTACGACTCCCGCGGCCTCTCGCTCGACTTCTGGGCGTGGATCCTCCCCCACGGCGTGACGGAGCTCACCGCCGTCGCGCTCTGCGGCGCCGCCGGCCTGGCGCTCGGGCAGGCGGTGATCTTCCCCGGGCGCGAGGAGCGCAAGGCGGGGCTCGCGCGGCGCGGGCGCGAGGCCGCGCTCGTCGCCCTCGGGGCGGTGGCGCTCTTCTTCGTCGCCGGGCTCATCGAGGGCATCTTCCGGCAGCTCGTCCACTCGATCCCGATCCGCTACGCGGTCGCCGGCGCCACGGCGCTCCTGTGGACCGCCTACTTCCTCCTCGCCGGCCGCGGCGGCGAGACGGGGTCCGCCCGGTGACCGCGCCCGGCCAGCTCCCCGCAGGCCGCATCCACCAGGTGGTGACGCCGGAGGGCGTGCCGCTCCCGCTCGAGGTCGCCGGGGCCGGCGACCGGCTCGGGGCGTTCATCCTCGACTTCCTCATCCAGTGCGCGGCGCTCCTCGTCATCGGCCTTGGGCTCTCGTGGCAGGGGCACTTCTCGCTCGGCGAGGACGTGGTCGGGGCGCTCTACTACGTCCTCGTCTTCCTCATCTGGACCTTCTACTTCCCGGTCTTCGAGCTCGCGTGGCAGGGGCAGACCCCCGGCAAGCGCATCCTCAAGATCCGCGCCGTGGACGCGCGGGGCGGCCCGCTCAGCGCGGAGGCGGTGATCGCGCGGAACCTCTCGCGCCAGGTCGAGCTCCTCCTCCCCGTCCTCGCCATCGCCAGCCTGGCCATGGGCGCCTGGGGCAACCTCGCCGCGATCGGCTGGCTCGTCGGCTTCGGGTTCCTCCCGCTGTTCAACAAGGACCGCCTGCGGGTCGGGGACATGATCGCCGGTACGATCGTCGTGAAGACGCCGGCGGCGATCCTCCTCGAGGACCTCACCACCCGCCGGGCCGCGGCCGCCCACACGTTCACCGACGCGCAGCTCGACGTCTACGGCATCTACGAGCTGCAGGTCCTCGAGAGCGTGCTCCGCGGCGCGGGCCAGCACGGCCACTTCGAGGCCGTCCAGACGGTCGCCGAGAAGATCAAGCAGAAGATCGGCTGGGAGGGACCGGTGCAGGACGACGAGGTCTTCCTCCAGGCGTTCTACGCCGCGCTGCGCGGCCGCCTCGAGCGGCGGATGCTCTTCGGCAAGCGCCGGAGGAGCAAGTACGACCGGAGCGAATCGGCCGGTTGACGCTCCATCCGATCCTGCCCGGTCCGCGCGCGGCCCGGCCCGCCTACTCGAAGACCTGCGAGAGGTGCACCGGATCGCCGCCCTCCTTCACGAGACAGAGCCCGTGGTGGATGACGGCGCTCGCCACCGGCAGCAGGGTCCCGAACACCCCGCCGACGAGCTGGAGGATCGCCATCGGGAGCGCCAGCGCCCGGAGCCCTTCCGCGCCCCCCGCGCCCGAGGCGCCCATCCACGACACCGTGCCGCCCGTGACGACCGCCTGCAGCGCCGTGAAGGCGGCGAGGTAGGCGACGACGACGAGCAGCAGCGCCGCGAGGACCTTCCACCGGTACCCGTGCGTGAGCGCCCAGCTCCGGCCCAGCGCGCGGATCGGGCCGGCACGCTCCACGACCACGGCGCCCCACGCGGCCGCCCAGCCGGCGGCGAGCATGAACGGGACGGCGACCGTGCACGACGTGGCCACCACCGCGAACCAGGAGACGAGCGTCATCCCGAAGGTCGCGAACGACCGCTGGAGCCCCACGCCCAGCATCTCGCCCAGCCCGGCCCGCGCGCCCCGGAGGCGCTGGGCGGCGCCGTGCACGACCGCGCCCGTCTGGATCGACCAGAGGACGAACGAGACGAAGAACATCGCCCCGAACCGAGCGTAGAACCGGGCCAGCGGCTCCCACGGCTCCACCGAGGGATCCGGGATCAGGATCTCGGGGAAGGCGCCGTACATGCGGTACGTGGCCCAGGCGGCCGCGACGGCGGCGGCGAGCCCGAGGAGCGCGAACGCGGGCAGGTCGCGCCACCAGGTGCGGAAGGTGCGCGAGACGATCGCGCCGACGCCGAACCCCGAGCGCGGCTTCCCCCCGGGCGCCTCGACGCGAGACCAGTCGGTGGATCCGGGCGGGCGTGCGGGATCGGGCGCGGGGACGGTCGACAGGGGCTCTTCCATGCGTCCTCCTGCGGCTAGAGCCGCACCTGGAGCTCGTACCGCCGGTTCTTCGCCTGCTTCGCGGGCGTGTCGTCCGGCTTCACGAGCCGCCGCTCCGACCCCATGCCCACCGACTCGATGTCGTCCTTCGGGATGCCCTTGCGGATGAGCTCGCGCTCGATCACCGCCGCGCGCTTCGCGGACAGCTCCTTGTTGTGCGCCGCCGACCCGCGCGAGTCGGTGTGCCCCGAGACCACGAACTTGAAGTTCTTGATGCCGGCGCCGTTGATCCTCTTCTTCGCGCCGATGAGCGCGTTGGCGAGCCGGCGGATCTTGGCGTCGCAGCCCGGCGCGAGCCGATCGCTGTCGGTGATGAAGCTGCACTGGTTGCGGCGAGACTCGGCGAGGAGCCGCCGGTTGATCTCCCGCTCCAGGGCGCCGGTGGTCGCCTTGCCGACGACGCCCTTCGCGGCGTCCCACGCCTGGGCGCGCGCCGCGGCGGGGGCGGAGAGGGCACCGACCAGGGCAACGACTGCGAGGCTCCGCATGTCTCCTCCGAGGATGGGTCCAGGCGGTGATCCTCCCCTGGGGAGGCGCCCTGCGCAAGGGTCCCCTCGCCGCCCTCACGTGCGGGGCCCGGGCCTCCCGCCGCGGGGCTCGGGCGGCCGCCCGCGCCGGCCCAGGCGTGAGCTCCCGGTGCACCGCGGCCCGGCCGTGGCCACCTGCACCGCAGCGCAGCTCGGCGGACGCGCGTGGGAGCGCGTCCGCCGAGCGCCGGAGCGGGCCGCGGCCCGCGTGGAGGAAGAGCGGATGGCCCGGTCCGGCAGCACCTCCGACGCCAGGGCGCAGGACGCCTGGTCGTTCCTCACGGACGGGGAGCTCTCCGACCGGCGCCTCCGCAGGAGCTTCAGCTCCATCCCCGAGGTCCACCGGTTCCACAACCGCCTCGTGAGCGGCGATCCCGAGAAGCACTTCCTCGAGCACTTCCGCGAGACGCACCTCGCGGCGGCGAACCCGCTCGACGCGGTGAGCCTGGGCTGCGGTGACGGACACCTCGAGCGGACCCTGGTCGGGTTCGGCTGGCCCTTCCGGAGCCTCGTCGGCCTCGAGCTCAACCCTCGCCTGGTCTCCTTCGCGCAGGAGCGCATGGCGTCGCTGCCCGGCGGCCGCGCCGTCACGTACCGCCAGGCCGACCTGAACCGGCTCTCCCTCGCGCGGAGCTCGCTGGACCTCGCGATCTTCTTCCACTCGCTGCACCACGTCACCGAGGTCGAGACCTGCGTCGAGGCCGTGGCGCGTGCGCTTCGCCCCGGGGGCAAGCTCCTCGTCGTGGACTACTTCGGGAAGAACCGGCTCCAGCGGTCGCGGGCGCACCTCGACCTCTGCGACACGCTTCTCTCCCACCTCCCCGCGCCGTACCGGGTGGACCTCTCCAGATCCGTACCCGGCCAGCTCGTGCTCAAGGAGCGCTGCGAGAACCCGCCGCGCGAGGCGGTGATCCGCGACGATCCGTCGGAGGCCGTCCGATCCGAGGAGCTGGAGCGGTGTCTCCTGCGCACCCGAGGGCTCGCGCTGCGCGAGGAGAGGCCACTCGGCGGGACGTTCCTCGACCCCCTGCTCGTGGACATCGCCGGGAACTTCCGCGCGGACGACCCCGTCGCCGTCGCCCACGTGCGGGGAGCGGTCTCGGCGGAGGAGGCGCTGCTCCGGGCCGGGGTCCTGCCGAGCGACTTCCGGTACATGGTCTTCGAGCGGCGGCGGCCGTGGCGCGGATGGCTCGTGCGGAGGTGTTGAGACCCGGCATGCGCGTCGCCTTCGTCGGCCACCCGCACCACGCGAAGACCGGCTCCGCGCGGTTCATGCTCGACGCGCTCCGGCGCCTCGCGAACGTGGACGAGCACGTCGCAGGACCGGCGCCCGGGCGTCCCCGCGCCGACCTCGCCGCCGTCGTGCACGGCCGCCATGACGCCGTGGTGGTCTGGCAGGTCGAGTGGGCCGCGCTCCGCCTGGTCGAGGCGGGCCTCCCGAACGTCACCTTCTTCCCGATGTACGACAGCTGCCGCGACCACCCGGACTCGTTCTGGCGCCGGCTCGCGCCCTCGAAGGTGGTGTCGTTCAGCAGCGTCCTGGCGGGGCGGCTCCAGCGCCTCGGGGTGCGCGTGCGACACGCCCGCTACTGGCCCGAGGTCCCGCCGGAGCGCGTCTCGCCGGGGCCGGAGCTGGCGGGCTACTTCTGGCGCCGCTCGCGGGAGGTCTCGTGGGAGACGATCCGGACGTTGATCGGGCGTACCCCGTTCCGCCGCTTCACCCTGCACGACGCCCCCGATCCGGGCGAGGCACCGCTGCCGGCGCCACCGCCGGACGAGGCCGCGCGGGTTCACCTGCGGCGAACGGAGTGGCACGCGGACCGCGCGGACGCCCGCGCCGACCTCCTCGCGCACGACGTCTACTTCGCCCCGCGGCTGCACGAGGGGATCGGGATGTCCTTCCTGGAGGCGATGGCGCTCGGGTTCCTCGTGGTCGCGCCGGACCGGCCGACCATGAACGAGTACGTCGTCTCGGGCGTGAACGGGCTCCTCTACGACCCCGACGCGCCGGCACCGCTCGACCTCGGCCGGGCGCGCGAGCTCGGGACGCGGGCGCGCCAGTCCGTCGCGGCGGGCCGGGAGCAGTGGTGCCGGGAGCTCCCTGCGCTCCTCGACTTCGTCGCGACCCCCGCGCGCGCGGCGGAGATCCGCGCCCCGCTGTTCTCGGTGGCGGCGCCGCCGGCGGGCGCGCGACGTGCGGCGCCGCGCGCGCCAGCGGCGGCGGTCGCCCCGCGCGTCAGCGTGATCGTCGCGGGCGACGCGCCGCTCGAGGGCGTCGAGGCGACCCTGGCCTCCGTCGACGCGCAGGAAGGGCTGCCGCTCGAACGCACGGTCCTCGCCGGCGGCGCGCTCGCACCCGCGCTCGCGGCGGCGCGGGGCGCGTACCTGCAGCTCCTCTCTCCCGGAGAGGTCCTCCCGTCGAGCGACGCGCTCGCGGCCGCGCTCCGGGGCGCACCCGCGGAGGTCGACCTCGTCGTCGGTCACACCGTCCTGCGCGACGCGCTGGGCTGCGAGGAGCTGCGGCCCGCCGCCGATCCCGCCGCCGCGTACGCCGCGCTCCGGCGCGGCGCGCTCGGCTGGACGTGGATCGAACGCCTGCCGACGTCCGGCGCGATCCTCTGGAGGCGTGACCTCCTCCTCGCGGTGGGCGTCGACCTCTCGGCTCCGCTCGCCTGGGAGGACGCCCTCCTCCGCGCCGTGGGCGCGGGTGCGCGCGTTCATCACGCGCTGCGCGTCCTCGCCGTCCGCCCGACCCGCCCGCACGCGGTGCGGACGCGGCGCGCGGCGCTGCGTGCATGGCGCGCGCTCGCGGTGCGACACACCGAGCGGCCCGGGCCCGTCGAGGACACGTTCGCCCGGATGGAGCTCGAGGCCGCCTATCGCGAGCTGGACGGGGTCCGGGCGCTGGATCTGCTCCTCTCGCTCCCCCGCGTGCCGGGAGCGTTCCGGGCGCTGAAGCGGCGCGTCCGGACGCGCCGGGCGCTGGGGTGAGTCCTACGTCGGCTGCGCCCCTGCCCCCGCTCGTCCGGGGCCCTCTCCCCGGAGGTCCGAGCTCCAGCCGGGGAGCACTCCCGGGAACTCCCGCTGCGCCCACTCGATCACCTCCGCCAGCAGCCGCGGGAGCGAGAAGCGGGTCGCCGCGGCGGCACGGCCTCGCGCGGCGATCGCCGCCGCGCCTTCCGGCGTGGCGAGGACCCAGCGCACCCGCGCCTCCAGCTCCGCCTCGCCGGCGTAGGAGAGCACCTCGACGCCGTCCCGGAGCAGGCCGTCGAGCTCCGGGACCCCGGTCCGGTTGGTGACGACGCAGCACCCGCACGCCATCCCCTCGAGGATCCGGGTGGGATGGCCCGCGAACACCGACGGGAGGTTGAGCGCGATCTGGTACCGGTTGAAGTCCTTCACGAGGACCGCAGCGTCGAGCGGACCGGGGGTGTACCGCAGGACGTCGACCAGGCCCCGCTCCCGCAGGAACCCGAGGAGCTGGCGCCGTTCGCGGTACTCCCGGTCGTCGCCGAAGGGGTCGACCTTCCCGCGGAAGAAGGCGCGCGGCGCCCGCGCGCGGAATGGGACCTCGGGCCGGAACAGCTCGTCGTCCACGCCGAAGGGCATCCATCGCGCCGGCTTTCCCGAGGCCCGGACGGCCGGGCCGTCCCCGAGGTCCGCGTAGACGACTCCGTCGCAGAGCTCCGCCGCGGACGCGAAGGCGCGCGCCATCGCGTCGGTCCCGCTCACGCGCCGTGACGCCGCGATGGACTCCTGGACGTAGAGGAGCTTGCGGCCCCGGGCGCGCGCGAAGCGCCGGCGCCAGCGGGCGCTCCGGTGGAGCGCCTGGGAGTGCCAGTCGAACCCGAGGAGCAGGATCAGGTCCTCGGGGCGCGAGCGCGCGAGGTGCTCCGGGACCCCTCCGTCGTCGTCCGGGGTGCGCGCGCCCCACCGCGCGCGGGGGGCGAGCACCTGGCATGGGATCCCGAGCCGCTCCGCGGCCCGACCCCACCCTCCCGACACGGACCAGGAGTGACTCCCGGTCGCCTGGAGGACGAACGCGACCGCTCCCGCCGGTTTCGGCCGGGGCGGCGGTGGCCGCCACCAGGCGATCGACTTCATCGGGTCCTCCCGCGCCGACCCGGTGGGTGCTCCCCTCGTCTTTCCCGGATCGAGAGCTATCTAGGTGTGGTCTCCGGCGCGCACGAGGACCTCTCCGAATGAGGCAGTCACAATCGGTGGAAGACCCCGCCGTCGTCCTCCCCACGCCCGGGGAGCCGCTCGAGTTCACCGGCGAGCGGTTCGTCCCCGGCTGCGAGGGTGAGATCGAGCACGAGCACTATCACCGCTACCTGTTCGCCCGGGAGCTCGCCGCGGGGCGTGACGTGCTCGACGTCGCCTCCGGCGAGGGGTACGGCGCCGCGCTGCTCGCGGGGATCGCGCGCTCCGTCGTCGGCGTGGAGCTCGACCCGGAGATCGTGGCCCACGCCGCGCGGAGCTACGCCGCGCCCAACCTCCACTTCCGGGTGGGTCGCTGCGAGGCGCTGCCCCTCGAGTCCGCGAGCGTCGATCTCGTCGTGAGCTTCGAGACCCTGGAGCACTTCGAGGAGCAGCGCCGCTTCCTCGCGGAGGTGAAGCGGGTCCTCCGCCCCGGCGGCCTCCTCGTCCTCTCCTCGCCGGTGCGCGGCGTGTACTCGCTGGGGAACCCCAACCCGTTCCATGTCCGGGAGCTCTCGCGCGGGGAGCTCGAGGCGCTCGTCCGCTCCGAGTTCCGGCACCTCGTCTGCCTGGGGCAGACCCCGGTCGTGGGCTCCGCGCTGCTCGCGGACGAGCCGCTCCCGCCGGCGATCCGGACGGGCCAGCTCTTCTGGCGCCGCGACGACGGGAGCTTCAACCGCGGCGGCGGGACCGGCCTCGCCCCGTACCTGGTCGTCGTCGCCTCGGACGCGCCGCTCCCGCCGCTCCGGATCGGGCTGCTGCACGATCATCCCTACATGGCGAGGCTCCTCGCGCGCGTCCGGGACGCGCAGCGCGCCTGCGACGCCGAGCGCCAGCGGTGCGCCGACGTTCTCGCCGCCCAGCAGTCCGCGTCCGAGCGGCTGCGCGCGGAGCTCGCCGCCCGGACCGACGAGCTCCGCGACCTGCGACAGCGCGCCGAGCAGGCCGCGCAGCCGCGCGGCGCCGCGCGCCTGTGGGACTCGCTCCACCGCCGCCGCCTCGCGCGGCGGATCGCGACCACGGGCCTCTTCGACGCCGCGTACTACCGGCAGACCAACCCAGACCTGGGAGACGCGCTCGACCCCATCCGCCACTACGTGAAGTACGGCGCGTGGGGAGGGCGGGACCCGCACCCGATGTTCGACACCTCCTACTATCTCGCCCAGGAGCCGGCGCTGGTCCGGCGCCGCGAGAACCCGCTCCTCCACTTCGCGCGCGTCGGCGCCGCCGAGGGCCGGCGTCCGCACCCGCGCTACAGCGCGGAGGAGTACCTCCGCGCGGCGCGGCGCTCGTCGTCCGCGGGCTCGCCGGCTACCGCGCCGACTCGAACGGCCGCACCCTCTCGAGCGGCGACGCCGCCGCCGAGCGCGGTCCGGCTCCGGCCCCGGCCGATCCCCGGGGCGCTGCAGGACACCGGGGGCGGCGCCGCGCGCTCGGCGGTCACGCTCGTCGCGACGCACGTGTTCCCGTACCCGCCGCGGGCGGGCAACGAGTACCGCATCGGCCGCATGATCCGGTGGCTCCGCGCGACCGGACACGAGGTCCACCTCGTGGTGTGCCCGCTCCCCGGCGAGGAGCCGGGGCCCGAGGCGCTCGAGCGCGCGGCCCGCGAACACCCCGACCTGTACCTCTGCGGCCGCGACGGCGAGGTGCTCCACGCGACGCGCCGCCCGGAGGCGCTCGCGGCGCTCCGCGCCCTCGCCGGGACGCGCGCCCGGACGACCGCGGCGGCGGCGCGCGGCGCCCCCGCGCGGCTCGCGTCGATCGAGCGGACCTTCTGCCCGGACCCCTTCCTCGAGCTCGTCGCCCGGCTGGCCGAGGCGCTCCGCCCGGACGTGCTCCTCGCGAACTACGTCTTCACGAGCGCGGTCCTCGCCCATGCCCCCGCCGGCTCGCTGCGCGTCATCGACACGCACGACGTCTTCTCGACCAAGGCGCGGAAGGTGGTGCAGTTCGGGGTCCCGGACGACCTCGCGCTGACCGGAGAGGAGGAGGCGGCGCTGCTGCGGAGGGCCGACCTGCTCGTGGCCATCCAGCCGGAGGAGGAGCGCGAGCTCCGCGCCCTCGTCCCCGATCGCGCCGTCGTCACCGCCGGCGTGGACTTCGAGGTGGCGGAGCCCGCCCCCGCGCCGCGCGACCCCATCGCGCTCTACGTCGGATCGAGGAACGGCCTCAACGTCCGCGGGCTCCGCGACTTCCTCGCGCTCGCGTGGCCGCTCGTGCGGCGGGTGCGGCCGGACGCCCGGCTGCTGATCGCGGGCCCCGTGTGCGACGCGGTCGAGGAGGGCGTCGAAGGGGTCGAGCTGCTCGGGCGGGTCGAGCGGCTGGAGCCGCTGTACGCGCGCGCGCGCGTCGTCGTGAACCCGGCGGCGGCCGGGACGGGGCTCAAGATCAAGACGGTCGAGGCGCTCTCGAACCTCCGCCCCGTCGTGGCGTGGCCCTCGGGAGTGGACGGGCTGGGCGACGAGCTCGCGGCGCTGTGCGCGGTCGCGACCGACTGGTCCGCCTTCGCCCGGAAGGTGCTCGAGCGGCTCGACGCCGGCGCGGCCGGGGAGCTCGTCGCCCGGCGCGAGCACCTGGCGCGCCGGTTCTCCCCGGAGCACGTCTACGCAGCGCTGCGCGCGGCCCTCGCGCGCGGCGTCCGCGCGCGGCTGCCGCGCGCGGCGCGTCCGGCCGCGCTCCACGCGTGAGGGGGACGCATGGCTCCCATCGGCTGCGCGCTCATCGACCTGACGGGCGTCCCCGAGCTCTCGACCCCGGCGGCCGCCCTCCGGCACCTCGCGGCGCTCCGGGACCGGCTCGGCCCCGAGCCGCCGCTGCACGTGTTCTGGCGCGGCGCGCCGCTCGGCGCGCCGCCGCCGCGCGTGTGGCTCTCGCGCGTATCGGGCGCACGCGCGCTGGCCGGTGCGTCGGCGCGCGTGGCCGCGTCGGGCGGGCACCTCCTCGTGCTCCTCGGCGCGGTCCTCCCCGGCGCCGCCGCGGTCGACGCGCTCGTCGACGCGCTCGCGCTCGACCCGCTCGTCGGCTTCGCCCAGCCCCGCTTCGCCGCCGCGTCGGGCGACGTCTGGCCGCTCCCCGGCAGCGCCGACCCCCTCGCGCTGCTGCCCCGGCGCGTGCTGCCGCTGCTGCCGGACCGCTACCTGACGACCGAGCGCGTCGCGGCGTGCCTCGTCGCACGCCGGGAGGCGGTCGCGAGCTTCGCCGCCGATCCCGACGGCGGGACGGAGCTGCCCGAGGCCCTGCGCTCCGAGCTCTCCCTCGCGCGCCGCCGCGGCTTCCGCACGCTGGTCGTCAACACCGTGACGGTCGCGGCCGCAGGGATCGCGAGCCCCTACCCGCGGCCCGGGCCGCCCGCCGGCGCCGCCGAGGAGCCGCCGCCCCCGGACGTCCGCCGCGCGGACGACCTGTTCACCCGCGCCGCTCACCAGCGGTTCGAGGCGGTGGTGGTCCACGCGCGCCGGCCGCGGCCGGAGGCGGCGCTCCCGGTGCTGCTCGACTGCCGGGGAGCGTCGCCGCGTCACAACGGGACGTCCGACGCCATCCTCGGCTTCCTCGGTGGACTCCGGGAGGTCGCCCCGGCCTGGGAGCTCGACGCCCTCTTCCGTCCCGAGGCGGTGGACCTCCACCGGCCCGCGTCCGCGTACCCCGGCGTCCGGGTCCTCACCGCGCTGCCGGAGCGGACCTACGCCGCGGCCGTCCGCCTCGACCAGCCGTGGCACCTCTCGACCGTCGCCGAGCTGCATCGCCGCGCGTGCGCCCTCACGTTCAACATCCTCGACACGATCGCCTGGGACGTCGCGGGCGCGGGCACCCTCGACGTGGAGCGCGCCTGGCGGTTCGTCGCGGAGCGCGCCGACGGGCTCCTCTTCAACTCCGCGTTCACGCAGGGCCGGTTCCAGTTCCGGTTCCCCATCGCGCCCGACGTGCTCCAGACGGTCACGCACCACGCGACCGGCGCCCCGGGCGCGACCGGCCGCGACCGGCCGGGCGAGCACCTGCTCGTCTTCGGCAACGACCTCGCGCACAAGGGCGTCGCCGCGACGGCCGCGGTCCTGCGCCGCGCGTTCCCGTACGAGCGGATCGTCGCCCTCGGGCCGACGCTCGACGACGGGCCGAACCTGACGGCGCTCTCCTCGGGGCGCCTTCCGGCCGAGGAGATCGAGCGGCTCGTCGCCGGCGCGCGGGTGGTCGTCTTCCCCTCGTTCTACGAAGGCTTCGGGCTGCCGGTGGCGCAGGCGCTCGCGCTCGGCCGCCCGGTCGTGGTCCGCGCGTCTCCGCTCTGGTGGGAGATCGCTGGGCTGAGCCGCGGCCCCGGCCGGCTCCTCGAGTTCGTGGCGGCGCACGAGCTCGTCGAGCAGGTGGCGCGCGCCATCGCGGGGGAGCCCGCGCCCGAGGTCCCGCTGGGCGGAGGTCTCCCCGCGGGCGGCGCGCCGCTCACGTGGAGAGACTGCGCGCGCACGCTGGTCGATCACGTCGAGCGCACGATCGCCGGCTTCGACGGGCGCCGCTGGTTCTCGCGCGAGCACGTGCTCGAGCTCGCGACGGCCGGGACGGCCGAGGGGTAGCGTATGCGGATCCTCTCCATCCTCGCCCGGCACGGCCGCGAGAAGTACGCCGGCGCGCTCGCGGACCTCCGGGCGTTCCAGGCCACGCGCCTCGCGTCCGCCCGGTGCGATCTGCTGGTCGTCGACAACGCCCCCGGTCCGCTCGCGATCGAGCCGGGGGACCCCGAGACCATCCCGGCCTCCGACGCCGACCGCGAGTTCTCGGCCTGGCAGGCAGGGCTGGCGCACGTCGGCGCCGCCGGGCTCCTGCGCTACGATCTCGTGCACCTCGTGACGTCGGCGTTCCGGGTGCTGCACAGCCGGTACGTGGACCGCTGCGACGCGCGGGCGCTGCGCCGGATCGTCGGCGCGCGCGTAGCGGTCGGTCACGTGGACTACTACGACGACCCGGTGGAGCTCCTCGGCGCGCGCTCGCAGCACTGGCTCCGCAGCTCGTTCCTGTTCCTGCCCCCGGCCGAGCTGCTGGCCCTGGGACCCCTCGCCGGCATCCGGGACGGCGCACCGTTCTTCTCCGGCGATCCGGCGCGCCCGTTCCGCCCGGGCGCGCCGCTCTCGGTGCGGTACCAGCGGTACCTCGTAGACTGGCTCACCGGACCCGGGACGGGTCAGGGGACGGAGTGGCACTCCCGGTTCGCGCTCACGGAGGCAACCCTGCCGTTCTTCGAGGCCAAGGCGCTCGCGATCATGAACGAGCACCTGCTCGCCATCCGGCTCCGCGAACGGGGAAACACGCTCGTCGACGCCACGTGGCTCGCGACGTGGGTGGCGCGGCACGCGTGGTGGCCCCGGCGCCCGGCGATCCCGGACTGGACCGAGCAGCTCGCGCGCCGCGATCAGGACGCGGTCGTGGTCGCGGCCGGGGCACGGCAGGCCGGCGCCGGCGTCACGCAGCCCCGCCCGCCGGCACCAGCCCCTGCCAGTGCAGGAGCGCCGGCCCGGTCAGGGCGAACGGCATGAGCAGCGCTCCGAACTGGCCCCCCTCGGGCCAGCAGAGGAGCACGCGCGCGTGGAACGCGAGGCCGGGCGCGTGGAGCGCCTCGGCCTCGAGCAGCACCTCCTCCGGGAGCGGCGTCGCCCCGCGGACGAAGAGCTGGTGCGGGCCGAAGCCGGTGGCCTGGTACTCCTGCCCGGCGATCCGGAACCGCACGCGCGCGTCCTCGGGCCGCCACGACGGGGCGGGCCGCGGGGGCGGCTCGAGCAGGGCCGACGCGCCGCCCGCGGGCTCGCGCTCGAACGAGGCCAGGAACCCGGGCAACGACCGCAGCGTGCGCCGCAGCGCGTCGCCGTCGGCCTCGGACAGCGCGGACACGGCCTGCAGGCCGGCCTGCAGGAACGCGCGATCCCGCAGGAGCTGCACGAGCGGGTCCACGATCTGGACCACGTCCAGCAGGTCGGGCGACGCCGCGTCCTCGATCTCGTCGTCGTGGTGCAGCGCGATGGCGTCGGCGACCACCTCCGGGAGCTCCCACCGCGCGGCGAGGGTCACGCCGAGGGCGACGTGGTGCCGGTCCACGACGGCGTCCCAGAAGTCGGCCGGCATGGGCCGGGCCCGCGCCCGGGCCAGCCCGCCGCCGGCCGAGATCCGCTCGATCGCGCCGATGGCGATCACCCGCCCGAAGTCGTGGAGGAGGCCGCACGTGAACGCGTCCTCCGCCTGGAGGCCGCGGACCCGGGCGAGCTCCCGGCAGAGGAGCGCGGAGGAGAGCGCGTCGCGCCACGTCCGCCGGCGCAGGACGGCGAGGGGGCCCCTCGCGAGGGCGGTGGCGCCGAGCGCCGACGCGAGCGCGATCCGGGAGAGCTCCGCGCCGCCCACGCGCGCCACGGCCTGCGGGATCGAGGCGGTCGACTGTCCCTGCGCGTACACGGCGGAGTTCGCGACGCGCAGGAGATCGGCGGCGAGCGCCTGATCCGAGGTGACCAGCCTCGCGAGCTCGTCCAGTCCGAAGTCGCCGCCCCTCACCAGGGACGCGATGCGCAGGCTGATCGCAGGGTACGGCGGGAACTCGACCTCGCCGCGGGCGAGCAGATCCGCGATGGCCTCGTCGAGCAGTGATTCTGCGCCGCCGTCCGGCTGTCCCAACGTGCTCTCCCTGTGCGCGCCGATACCGCACGACCTGGCCAGGAGCCTTGCATGCGGGCGCCTCGACGGCAAGGGCGGCCGGCTCTCGCCGCCGCCGTGCGTGCAGCGCCCACCGCGCGGCGCCGACCCGGCGTCGTCACGTGATCCATTCACTCGGGCTTTCGCTCGGCACCCGTCGTGCGCAAGGTGAGCGCTCGAGGAGGAGCACGACATGGCGCGATCCAACACCACCACCGATCACGACACCATCCGCAAATGGGCGGAGGAGCGCGGTGGCAAGCCGGCCGAGGTCGCCTCGACGGCGAAGGGGGACGATGTGGGCATCATCCGCATCGACTTCCCCGGCTTCGGCGGCGAGGGGAAGCTGCAGGAGATCTCGTGGGACGACTGGTTCAAGAAGTTCGACGAGGCGAACCTGGCGCTCGTGTACGAGGAGGAGACGGCGGACGGGCAGCGGTCGAACTTCAACAAGCTCGTCGGCCGCGAGACGGCGGCGGCGCGGGAGAAGGGCGAGAAGACCAATCGCCGTTCCATCCGCTCCGGCGCGCGCAGGTCGAGCGCCGGCCCGCGCGGGAGCCGCCAGGCGGCCCGTCCGGAGGCCGCCCGCACGGCGCGCTCCAAGCGGTCCACCCGCGGCGGCTCCACGGCGAGCCGCGGCAGCGCGCAGGGCAAGAAGGCGACGGCGTCCCGGAAGCGGACGACCACCTCTCGCAGCAGCAGGGCAGGCGCGGCCGCGTCCTCGTCCCGCAAGGGCGGGCGGACGCGCGGGGCGCGGAAGGGGAAGTAGAGGGAAGAAGGGCCTCGGGCCTCAGGCCTCGGGCTTCAGGAACGACTCGGTGCGACGGGTCCACACCGGACCCGGGTGCGCCGAGAGCCTGAGGCCTGAAGCCTGAGGTCCGAGGCCTGCCTCACCCGTACCGCCGCACCATCCGCGCGCAGAACTCGGCGAACTCCTCCGGGTGCTTCGGCGGGCTCGTGTGGTGCGGGGCGACGCCGGCGTGCTCGGGCGTGAAGCAGAACGTGACGGTCGTGTCGAACGGCTCGAGCGCCTTCACCTGCCGGTCGAACCAGGCCTCCCACCCCGGGCGGAAGCTGTCGGCCCAGGAGAGCCCGGTCCGCAGCTTCTTCACCCCGAGCTCCTTCAGCCACCGCACGCCGGCCTCGAGCCGCGGGTCCTCGAAGTGGAACCACTGGCAGATGCCCAGGTCCGGGGTGAAGGCGGAGAAGCGGCGGAGCGCGAGCTTGGGCGTCCCGTCCTCGCGCAGGAGCCCCATGTAGAAGTGCCGGTAGTACGACGAACCCTCCGCCTCGCGGTGGCGGGTCGTGGCGGGCCAGGCGCGCGGGAGATCGAACAGGCTGTACCAGTGGATGCGCGGCGCCTTCCCGCGGAGCAGCTCCGCGGACCGCACGAGGCCGAACTCCTGCACCTCCTCGGCGCCGAACGACGACGCGCCGACCTCGGAGATCCAGACCGGCCTGTCGATCGCCGAGGTGATCTCCGCGAGCCGCGAGGGCCACTCGTCGATCTGCCAGTGGTTCCAGTCGAGCGGGAACCCGTGGACCGCGACGGCGTCCACCTCGTCGAGCCCACCCTGCCGGCGGAGCAGGTCGAGGAAGCTCGCGTCGATCGGCGACATGCCGCCGAGGACGCGGGTGAGCCCCGGGCGCTCCAGGCGGACCGCCTCGCCCGCGAGGCGCGCCAGCTGCGCGAAGCGGCTCCACCCCTGGTCGATCTGGAAGTCCCAGTGCGAGAGGTTGTTCGGCTCGTTCCACAGCATCACCGCTTCGATCACTGCAGACCTCCCGTGAACGAGCCCGAGCCCGACCCCGCGCCCGAGGAACGACCTCCGTCCCCATCTCCCCCCTCCGGCGCCGCGGCCGGGTACACCGCCCCGCCCCACGCGCTCGGCTCCGCGACGCCGCACAGGTACAGCTCCGTGCCCGGGATCCCGCGCGGCGCGAACCCGGCGGAGCGCAGCATCGCCTCGACGCAGGCGCGGTTCGGGACCCACCAGTTGGTCTCGTCGTGCGCGTACGCGCGCTCGACGAAGTGGAGCTTCGGCCACGCGGGGTGGTCGAAGACCTCCGTCTCCTCGAACGGGTAGTCGGGCGCGACCGGCGTCCGCCCCTGGCTCCCGCGGATCATGCTCTGGAACACGAGCAGCTCGCCGACCGCGTGCGCGCGCAGGAGGTCGAGGGCGAGCAGCGGGTGGCGCAGGTGGTAGAGCACGCCCATGAACAGCACGACGTCGAACCGCCGGCCGAGCTTCGCCACGTCGAACACCGAGAGCTGGTGCAGCTCGAGATCGAGCCCCTGGACGTCGGCGGCGAGCCGCGCCTGGGCGAGGTAGCGCGGGTCGGTGTCGATCCCCACGACGTGCGCCGCGCCGCGCCGCTTGAGCGCGAGGCCGAACGTCCCCGCGTTGCAGCCGACGTCGAGCACCGTCTTCCCGGTGAGGTCCTCCGGCAGCGCCGGGGCGAGGAGCTGCCAGACGATCCCCGGGTAGTCGCCGAGGAAGTGGTCCGGCGCGGTCCGCACCCCGGAGAGGTCGACGTTGTGGAACCACGGCGCGAGGTCCGCCACGCGCCGCTCGATCTCCTCGCGGCCGAGCGCGTTCCCGCGGCGCGGTTCGGCGTGCATCGCCGGATCCGGGGACGAGCTCACGGCAGCGCCCCCTCTCCGTCCACCGCGGCGCGCTCCCGGAGGAGCTCCAGCGCCTGGTGGTACCCATGCAGCGTCCCGACGTCCACGTATGCCTCCCCTGCCGGCACCCCGCGCGCGGCCCCGCCGCGCGCGAGCCAGACGTTCACCAGGTTGCCCACGTACTCGTCCGTGCGCCCGCGCTCCTCGTGGAGCGCGGCCAGCTCCCGGAGGATGCCGCCCGTCAGCTTGAACGCGCCCCAGACCCAGCGCGTCGCGGGCCGCTCCGCCTTCACCTGGATCTCGCGGACCCGCCCGTCCCCGTCGGTGACCACCGCGTCGAACAGCTCGGGGCGCTCGACGGGGAACAGCAGGAACGAGAGCCCGGCGCCGAGCGCGCGGAAGCCGTCGGCCGGGAACCAGACCGTGTCCGGGAGCCCGACCAGCACCTCCTCCTCGGGCCGGATGAACGGCAGCGCCCGGAAGAGCGCGTCGTTGAGGCCCGCGGGCCGCGGCTGGACGACGTAGCAGACGTCCGCGCCCGCGAGCCGCCCGCCGTAGTACTCGACGATGTCGGACTTCCCGGGCGAGATGACGAAGCAGAGCCGATCGGCGCCGGCGCGCAGCATGCGCTCGACGAGGTACTCGGAGACGGCCCTCGGGCGCTCCGTGCCCGCGACGATCCGGCTCCCCACCGGGAGGAGTTCCTTCGAGAACGCGAGCGGCTGGATGCGGCTCCCGAGGCCCGCGGCCGGGATGATGCCCCACATCAAACCCTCCACTCGGCGTGCGAGGAGCCGCGACCGTCGCCCGCCAGCGCCGCCTGGCAGTGCGCGACGAGCTCCCGGGCGCGCGCCTCCGCCCCGTGCTCCGCCAGCGCGCGCTCGCGGGCGCGCTGACCGATGCGCCGGAGCTCCGCGGCGGGCCGGTCGATCGCCGCGACGACGTCCTCCGCCCGGCGCGCGACGAGCAGCTCCTCGCCCGGGGTGAAGAACTCGTCGAGCCCGTCGAACCAGTCGCTCACCACCGGGACGCCGCACGCGGCGGCCTCGAAGAGCCGGCCGGAGGGGCAGTGGCCGAGGGCCTTCATCTCGGCGCGCGTCACCGAGAGCGTGAGCGGCGAGGAGCAGAAGAAGGCGGGGTGGAGCGCGGGCTCGAGGTGCCGGACGAACCGGAGGTTCTCGCGCCACGGGAAGTCGTCGCCGTACATCGACCCCGCGAGCACGAACCGCCGGTCGGGGCGGAGCGCCGCCGGGCGCAGGAAGAGCTCCTCGAGCGCCGCCTGGCGCGAGGGCGCGAACGTGCCGAGGTAGGAGAGGTCGCCCCGGAAGGCCTCGGCCGGCGGCGCGGGCTGGTGCACCGACGGATCCACGAACCCATAGAGCGGCGCCACCCGCCGCGCCCCGAGCCGGGACCGCAGCTCGTCCAGCGCTGCACCGCCGGTGAACGAGAGGACGAGGTCGAAGTCGCGGAGCCGCCGCGGCGGGAGCCACGGCACCGGCAGGCCCGTCCGCGCCAGCTCCAGCGTCGCCCCCGTGTCGAGGTCGTAGAACGCCTTCACGCGCGCCGACGACGCGAGCAGCCAACCCGCCGCGTCGGCCCCGTCGGGGCAGTACGAGGTGACCATCCCGACGAAGGCCCCGGACAGCGCCACCTCCGCGCGCCGGCGCAGCTCGGCGGGGTCGCGGTACAGCACGAGCTCCCCGCCGGGCAAGGCGTGGAGATCGCGGTGCGCCGCGTACCACGGCTGATCGCGCTCGAAGAACGTGACGTGGTGGCCCGCGCGGGCGAGCGCGGCGACGAGCCCGCGCCACAGCGTCGCGTGTCCGTTCCCCCAGGACGAGCTGACCGACAGCCCGAAGACGACCCAGCGCAAGCGGCCTCCCCCCAAGCGAGCGCCGATGACCCGGGCCCGCGCCCGAGCCCGCGCCCGAGCCCGAGAGCAATCTGGATCCTGCGTGCGCTCGCTGCGGGACGCCACGGCCGGCCGCCCCGGCGTGGTCCTCGGGCTCGGGGTCGGGCTCGTCCACGGGTGGGCTCACCCCAGCAGCCGCAGCAGCTCCGCGCGCAGCTCCGCGCGCGCGGCCTCGGGCGCCGTCGCGAGCGCGCGCTCGAGCGCGCTCGCGGCCTTCCGGCGGAACCCCTTCTCCTCGTACAGCGCGGAGAGCGCCCGCAGGGCGGCCTGGTGGTTGGGCCGCAGCTCGGCCGCGCGCTCGAGGGCGGTCATGGCGGCGAACGCGTCGCCGCGGGCCTGGAGCGTCTTGCCGAGGAGGAACTGCGCCTCGGCGGCGTACGGGTCGGCCCGCACGGCCTCGGCGAGGATGCCGGCCGCCCCGTCGACGTCGCCCCGGGCGAGCTGCTCGCGGGCCCGCTGCACGAGCGGCTCCGCCGGCGTGGGCTCGGTGGTGAGGCGGGCGGCGCTGGACTGGCGCGCCGCCTGGACCCTGCGGAACAGGTCGTCGAGCCGGAACGGCTTCTCGATGTAGTCCTCGGCGCCGTAGTTCTCGCGCGCGTCCTGCGCGAACCGCCAGCCGCGGTACACGGCCGTCATCATCACCACCGGGATGAGGCGCGTGCGCGAGGACGCCTTGAGCCGGCGGCACGCCTCGAACCCGTGCACCTTCGGGAGCATGGCGTCGAGCAGGATCACGTCGGGCACCAGCGCGTCCGCCTTCGCCAGCGCCTGCTCGCCGTCGGCGGCGGTCTCGACCGCGTAGCCCTTGGCCTCGAGCGTCTTCTGGACGAGCTGGCGGATCTCGGGCTCGTCGTCCACGACGAGCGCCACCGGCCGCCCGTCGGCGCGGGGCGGCAGCGGCTCGGGATACACGACCTCGATCGGCACGCCCTCGTCATCGACGGCGACGTCGGCGTCGGCGTCCACGATCTCGACGCCGTCCTCCAGGTCGCCAGCGTCCGGCAGCACGAGGGCGAGGTGCGGCGCCGGCGGCCCGTTCTTGCCGCGCCAGACGGCCTCGCCGCGGGCGAGCGCGTCGTACGCGTCGGCGATGGTGCGGGCGAGGGCGTGCTTCACCGCGGCGTACGGCGAGACCTCGAGGCCGGTGACGAACCGCACCTCGGAGACCACGCGCTCGTCGAGCGGCTGGGACATGCCGAGGTGGAGCCGTCCGCCCTCGAGCGAGAGCGGCAGGATGACGTCGGTCTCGGCCACCGGGCGCGGCACGAGGGCCATGGCCTCGAGCGACAGCGTCGAGCGGGAGAGATCCACCCCGGGCATGTGGTGGCGCTCCGCGAGGGCGCCCGCCAGCGCGCCCTCGTCGGCGCCTGCGAGGAGGAGATACGAGAGCAGCGGGACGCCCTTCGCCTGCGCGTCGCGGGCGGCGCGATCCACGTCCGCCTGCGTGGCCGCGCCGCGCTTCACCAGTAGATCGCCGATCCGGAGCGCCAAGGGGGACCCCCTTCCCCCGGGATTCTAGCGCCACGCAGGGGTGCGAGGGGTCCCTCGGCCGAGGGTCCATTGCACGGGGGCCGTCGCCCCCCCCCGCTGCGCTGGGTCCCGCCGCGCTGCGCCCGCGCGGATCGTGGAGCGTTGCGGAAGGCGGGCTTACGCGGCACCCAGCGAGGAGGGGCTGACGCCCCTCCCCCGCGCTGTCGCGCGGGGCCCCCCACCCAGCAGCGCCTATCCGACGGTGTCGGCGTAGGTCATCACCAGATACATGACGGTCTCCCCGTCCGCCCGGTTCCGGTAGACGTGCGGGACGTCGGCCTCGAAGACGATCGCGTCGCCCTTGCCGAGCTGCTCCTTCCGTCCCGAGACCTCGATCTCCACCGCGCCCTCGGCGACCACCAGGTTCTCGACCGTGCCCGGATTGTGCGCGTCCGCCCGCTCGGCGCCTCCCGGCGCGAGGCGCAGCTCGTAGAACTCGACGCGGCGCGGCTCGTCGTACGGGAAGAGCGCCCGGGAGGAGAACGAGCCGTCGTGGCTGGTGAGGAGCTTCGCGCTCTCGCCGCGGAGCACCTGGATGCCCCCGCCCCCGCGCGCGCTGATGAGCGCCGAGAACGGCACGCCGAGCGCCGACGAGATCTTCCAGAGCACGTTGATGGTCGGCGCGCTCTGGCCGAGCTCCACCTGCCCGAGCATCGCCCGCGAGACGCCGGAGAGCTTGGAGAGCTTCTCCAGCGAGAGCTCCCGCTGGTTGCGCAGCCGGCGGAGGTTCGCGCCGACGACCGGGGTGAGGTCCTTGCCGAGCGGGGCCGCCTCGGGCGACTCCGGGATGCGGGGCTCCGGGGGGGCGACCGGGCGCCGGCCGCGACCGCTCTTCGTCTCTCGCGCGCTCTTCATCGTGTGATGGTTTTCCGTTATGACAGATGCGTTGTCAACGAATGCGCTCCCCCCGGCGGCGGGCCCCTGGCGCGTCACCCTGGTGACGAACCCGGACGATTGCACCCTCGCGTGCGACATGTGCCCGTGCGGCCTCGGGCGCCCCGGCGCCGCGCGCCCGCCGCGGCGGATGGACGCCGCGCTCGCCCTCGCGGTCGTAGACGAGCGGCGCGGATCGGCGCTCCGGGAGGTGATCCCGTCCACGCTGGGAGAACCGCTCCTGTGGCGCGGGCTGGACGCGCTGCTCGCGGCCTGCGCGCGGCAAGGACTCGGCGTGAACGTGACGACGAACGGGACCTTCCCCGGCCGCGGCGCCGAGGGCTGGGCCGAGGCGATGCTGCCGGTCGCGTCGGACGTGAAGGTCTCGTGGAACGGGGCGACGGCGCGGACCGCCGAGGCGATCATGGCCGGGCTGTCGTTCGAGGCGGCGGTGGACGGCGTCCGGCGGTTCGTCGCGGCGCGCGAGCGCCTCGCCCCGCGGCTGGCCCGGCGCCCCACGGTCTCCTTCCAGGTCACCGCCCAGGAGGCCAACGTCGACGAGCTCCCGGCGATCGTCCGGCTCGCGGCCCGGCTCGGCGTGGATCGGGTGAAGCTCAACCACCTGCAGCCGTGGTTCCCGCACCTCGAGGGCCGATCGCTCCGCCGGAGCGCGGCGGCGATCGAGCGGTGGAACGCCGCCGTCCGCGGCGCGCGCGCCGCGGCCGAGGAGGAGCGGCTCCCCTCCGGCGCACCGGTGGTCGTGCAGAACGCGGCGCCGCTCGCGCCCGATCCCGCCGCGCCCGCGCCGCGCGGCCCGTGCCCGTTCGTCGGGCGGGAGGCGTGGATCCACTGGGACGGCCGGCTCGCGCCCTGCCCGCACCCGGCGGCAGCGGAGGGGGTGCTCGGACACTTCGGATCGATCGCGGAGCGGCCGCTCGGCGTGCTCTGGGCGGCGAGCGCGTTCCGCGCGTTCGTGGAGCGCGTCCCGGAGCACCCGGTCTGCCGGACGTGCCGGTTCCGCCGGGTCGGCGGCGCGTGAGCTACAGGCGCGGCGTCTCGACGACGAGCGGCACGCTCTGGACCTCGGGGAGCCGCATCAGCGTGCGTGGTCCTGGTAGTCCTCGCAACGCTCGCTGCCTGCGGCGGTGAACCGGCGCCACGCCGCGAGCGGGAGCGAGAAGTCGCAGAGCGGATCGGCGGCCAGGATCTCGCCCGTGTAGCCGTCGACCTGGAACCAGTAGAGCATCACGTTTCGCTCGTCGTGGCTCTCGCCCACGCCGATCCGGTAGCGCGCGTCCTTCCCGCCGGGGCGGCTGGTCGGCATGGGGATCTCGGTGACCTGGACCGCCATCGGCGCCTCGCCGAGCGCCTCGCGGAGGCGCGCCAGGTCGGGGAGCGCCGTGACCCGCCGTTCCGCGTCGGCCGCGGAGAGGCGCTTGCCGCCGGGGAGGCGGAGCAGCTCCGGCGAGGGCTGGAACGAGCGCATCAGCTTCGCGACGACCGGATCGAGCTCCTGCTTCTGGGCCGCCCCGTAGACCGCACGGAGGCCGACCGGACCGGTCGCGCCGCGCACGAGCTTCTCGTAGACGACGTTCCGGCCGTCCCCGCTGAGGCCGGAGAGGACGGCGAACGCCCCGGGCTTGACGCGCGTGTACGTGAGCTCGAACCGCCTCCCCAGGTCCCGCTTGCGCGCAGCGAACGCCTCCTCGAGGGACACGCTCGCGTCGAGCGCCACCACGGACGTCGAGAAGCCACGGGTCGCGAGGGTGACGTCGAGCGAGACCTCGTCGATGACGAAGGGCGCCGCCGCGTCGCACCGGTCCGCAGGGCAGGTCAGCGTCACGCCGAACCAAGGGCTCTCGAGCGCGAGGTCGGCGGGTGGCGCGGAGATGGCAACGGCGACGAGCGAGGTCGCCAGGAGGTCGAGCACGGAGGATGGGTACGATGCGCGCGCGGCCGTGGCAAGCGACGACGCGGAGGCGCCGCCGTCTCTGCGGCCCGACGCCTCAGGACCTGCTGACCCGGATCGCGTCCTCGAGCTCGTTGGGATTCGCTCGCGCCCCGCCCTCGCTCGGGAAGTGCTGCGCGAGCTGCGCGCCGCAGATCGCCACCGCGTCCACGAAGCCGCGACCGGGGTCCCGATCGCGCAGGCCCGCCACGAGCGCGGAGACCGCCCGATCCCACGCGGCGTCGCCGACCTTCTCGTGAATGCCCTTGTCGCCGAGCACGACGGCGCGGTGCTCGAAGAGCGAGGCGAACACGAGCACGCCGGTCCCCTCGGCGGTCCGGTGGAGCCCCTGCTCCGCGAACGCGCGCACCGCCCGCGCGCGGACCGCGTCGTCCATCGCGCGGGCGCCGGCGAGCAGCCGCTCGAGCGGATCCCAGAGCGAGAGGAGCGCGCCGGCGACGCCGGCCAGGACCTGCGCGAGCACGAGCTCGGAGAGGCCGAGCGGGAGCCGGAAGACGAGGACGACGCCGGTGGCGAGCGCGGCGAGGAGCAGCCCTCCCCGCATCCGGACCTCCGGGTACGGATCCGACCGCTCCACCACCACCGTCACGATCTCGCCGCGCGTGAGCGCCTCGGCCCGGCGGACCGCGTCGGCGATCCGCGCCCGGACCTCGTCCGTGAAGAACCTCTCGATGCCCATGTGCTCACCAGCGCCCGGAGGCGCCTCCGCCAGAGAACCCGCCACCGCCGCCGCCCCAGCCACCGCCGCCGCCGCCGAACCCACCGAAGCCGCCGCCGCCCCACCGCGAGCCGCCGCCGAGCAGGAACGGGAGCGCCCAGAGCGAGCGCCGGCGGCGCCGGCCGAAGCCGGAGAGGATCCGGGAGAAGAGGAAGAACAGCACGAACGCGACGATGGCGAGCGAGGAGAGGTGCAGCCGCGGCGGGCTCCGCGGGGGCACGGCCACGTTCTCGGGGAGCGCGTTGGTGACGGACAGGATCCGCACCGCGCCCGCGAACAGCCCCTCGGCGAACTGCCCGGCGCGGAACCGCGGGGTGATCGCCTCCTCGATGATCCGCTTCGACTGCACGTCGGTGAGCTCGCCCTCGAGCCCGCCGCCCACCTCGATCCGGACGGCGCGGTCGTCGCGCGCCACGAGCACGAGGACCCCGTTGTCGGACTCGCGCGAGCCGATCTTCCAGGCCTCCGCGACGCGGATCGAGTACTCCTCGAGCGGCTCGCCCTCGAGCGACGGGACGAGGAGGAACTGGAGCTGGACGCCCTGGCCCCCGCGCTCCCGCCGCGCCGCCTCGGCGAGCCGGGCGAGGCGCGCCTCGCCGTTCGGGTCGAGCATCCCCGCCGTGTCCACGACCGGCCCGGTCAGCCGCGGGATCGCGAGCTCGGCGCGGGCGGGCGCGGACCAGAGGATCGCGAGCGCGAGCAGCGCGCACACGGCCTTCGCGACCCTGCTCGCTCGTGCTTCGACAAGCTCAGCACGAGCGCACGTGGAGCTCCCGCCGCTCGCCCGGAGCTCGTCGAAGGGCGAGCGGGGGTCGGCCCCTCTCACTGGAAGTTCACCTTGGGCGCCTCCTGCGCGCCCTGGGTCGTGGCCGTGAACTGGGGCCTCGGCTTCTTCTTGAGGAAGAGCGAGTTGGTCCAGCTCGTCGGCGGCACCGTCACGAGATCGTTGAACTGCTGGACCGCCTCGATGTAGCGGCGCCGCGCGATCCCGATCCGGTTCTCGGTCCCCTCGAGCTGCGCCTGGAGATCCCGGAAGTTCTCGTTGGCCTTGAGGTTCGGGTAGTTCTCCGCGACGGCGAGCAGCCGGCCGAGCGCGCTCCGGAGCTGCCCCTGCGCCTCCTCGAACCGCTGGAGGTTCTCCGGGGTGAGCTGGTCCGCCGTGATCGTGACCTGCGTCGCGCGCGCCCGCGCGTCGACCACCGCCTCGAGCGTCTCGCGCTCGTGGCTCGCGTACCCCTTCACCGTCTGGACGAGGTTCGGCACGAGGTCGGCGCGCCGCTGGTACTGGTTCTCGACCTCCGCCCAGGCGGCCGCGACCGCGTTGTCGGAGCGGGGGATGGACTGGATGCCGCAGCCCACCAGCGTGAGCGAGGCGAGCGTCAGGGCGCCGGTTCGAACGTTCATGGGGGGACAGATAACACCGCCCGGACGGCGCGCAAACGTCGACTTGCCGCCGCGGTCCCGCGCGGGTCCGGAAGCGTCACCGCGCGGGGCGCTACACTCCGGCCGTGCGCGCGTCGCCTGCAGGCTGGGAGGAGATCTACGAGGTGGTCCGCCGGATCCCGCGCGGGACGGTGACCACCTACGGTGCCGTCGCGGCGCTCCTCGGCAAGCCGCGCGGCGCGAGGCAGGTCGGCTACGCGCTCGCCGCGCTGCGCGGCGCAAAGCACGACGTCCCCTGGCAGCGCGTGCTCGGCGCCCGCCCGCGCGGGCGGGCGACGATCACGATCCTCGATCCGATGGGCGCCGCCGTGCAGGAGGCGAAGCTGCGGAAGGAGGGCGTCCGTTTCGACGAGCGGGGGATGGTCGCGCTGGAGCGCTACGGGTGGCGGTGGAGCGAGGGGAAGGACGGCGCGGGGCGGGATGGGCGGAGGAGGGGCGGCGCCCGTGGTGTCCGGCGCAGGACGCGGCTACCGACGCGGGCGTAGGGACCACCGGAGGCGATCGAGCAGGATGACGCCGAACAGCGACGCGGAGAGGGATCGCCGACAGCACCATCGCCGGATGCGACGGGTAGAGGGCGAGCGAGCCCAGGAGCCAGGCGAACAGCACCCATGGCATCCACCGTCCCCACGGCGGCCTCGGTGGAACCAGCCGTGCGCACCGTCGTCCGGGTTCCCGAGGTCCTCTACCGCCAGGAGCTCGTCGCGAGCGAGCTCGGCGGCCGACTCCAGCGACTACCACTCGCGCACCGCGGTCGGAACCTCCGGCCCCAGAGGGCCTCGCGGGCGGCGAGGGCGAGCTCGCCTCTGCCGAGAACCGCGGCGCGATGCCGAGCAGCCGGAGGATCGGAGCGTGGTACCGCAGGTCCACGTTCACCTCCCTTGGGCTCGGCCGGCGCAACCCGTGAATCGGTCCATCACCTCGTCACCATACGCGAGCCGGGCCGCGAGGACGTTGTGCGCGCGGCAGAGGATTCTCAGGTTCGAGACGGTCGAGCCGCCTCCGCGGCCCTTCGGGACGATGTGGTCCAGCTCCAGCCGTACCCTCGACCCACAGATCCCTCCTGACGCGATCGGCCATTGGCAGCACCCGCCGTCGCGCTTCCAGACCTCCCGTCGAATCGCCGCGGGAACGTGATCCGACCGGCTCACGACGGGCTGATTTGCCGCCGGGGGGCGACGCCTCGAGACCAGCGCCCTCTTCTTCGCGTTCTTCGCGAGCACCAGCTCCAGCCCCGCCTCGAGGACGTCCTCGACCGTGGCCCCTGGGCGCGCATGCGAGAGCGCGAGGCGGGCCGCCTCGAGCTTCTCGAGGAACGCGCGAGAGACCGTGACGTGGAGGCGGCTGAGCGACACCGTGAGTGGGACCGACTCATCCCGCGGGCGCGGACGCGAGACCTCCTCGCGTTTCACGTCGTTCACCACTTCGAGGCAGACCGGTTCGCCCCGGCGAACCGATTGCGACGGAGTCTCCGCAGCAATCAAGCGCGTCTCGACCCGCTTCGCCGGGGCCTCGCGGGGCAGCTCCGTCACCAGCGTCCTCCGCGGAGGTTCCTCGAGCGGCGCAAGCTCCGCCGAGACCGCCTTCGCCTCCTGCTTCGAGCAGTGAAAGAAGCGCGGCAGAACGTCGTCGCGATTCTCCGGCGTCAACACCTTCGCCAGCTCGACGATGCTCGTCAGGCACAATCGCCCATCGCGAAGCGGTTCGACGACATCTGGAAAGCGCCGGACGAGCTCCGCGGCCTTCATCCGAAAGAAGGCGGCGGCCTTGGATAGACCAAGCTCTCGGTGAAGGAACGGGAACAGCCCGGCGTAGCCGAGCTCCCGCCATGCGCGCTGCTGGTCGAAGTCCGCCAGGGCCAGGAGGAAGTCCACCATGGCGACGTGCTCGCGGCGGAGGAGGTCCGCGAGGCGGGCCGCGAGGTCTCGGGGCGCATTGTTCATATTGCTCACTCTCGCACGGAGGTCTGACACTCGAAGCTACCGAACACGACCGGTTCTCCATCTCGGGCCCACCGCGTCCGTTCCATCGTGAGCGCATCGCCCTCGACTGACAGTCTGCCGGGCGGGTAAGATCTCCACTCGCATGGTCCAGACAGCCTCGAATGAGTTCGCGACGAAGATCGACGGAGTTCCTGACGCGGAGCGGTCTGCGTGACTCATGCGGAGCATCAGACTCGCCTGCTGGTGGTCGCGGACCATAGCCCTGAGCTGAACGCCGTCAACAACCTATGGCGCAAGAACTCCGCGACCCTCGGCTTCTTCCCTGACGGAGCGTTCTCGGAGTACGCGCAACGCGGCCACATCATCGCGGCCGAGCGCACCAATGCCATCGCCGGGTACACACTGTTCCGGCGTACGGGAACCCGCGTTGCCATCGTCCACCTCTGCGTCGATGCATCCGCGCGGAAAGCTGGCATCGCGCGAAGACTCGTTGAGGAGGTGAGCAGGCTCACGGCAGACGCGGACGGCGTTTCACTCCGCTGTCGCCGAGATTTCGAGGCCGACAAGCTGTGGCCGAAGCTCCGCTTTCGCCCTGTCCGAGAATTGCGCGGGCGCGGTCGGGATGGCGCCCCCCTTGTTGTATGGTTCAAGAATCATGGCAACGACGACCTGTTCTCTTGGGCCGCGAAGAAGCGGGAGCCGCGGACAGTAGCGGTCATTGACGCAAACGTATTCTACGATCTTGCGGAAGCGGAGGAGCGTCCACCGAACGAGTCCAAGGCTCTGCTGGCCGACTGGTTGCGCGAAATCCTCGAACTGAGGATAACGCCCGTTCTGTTTTCGGAGATTTCCCGACACGGAGAGGACGAGGTAAGGCGACACAACCTGGAGTTCGCCCGGAACTTTGATGTTCTCGAATGTGGGGCAGGTGAGCTCCAGGATTCGCGACGTCTGGTCGCCGAGGTTCTCCCGCCTCCGTGTAATGAACGAGACCGGTCGGACCGCGAGCACCTCGCGATGTGCATAGCGGCGCGCGTGAGCTATTTCGTGACCCGCGATGATCGGCTGCGGGAGTTCGCGGATCGGCTATGGTCACGAGCGAGTGTCGAAGTGCTTCGCCCCAGCGAGCTTGTGGCGGATCTCGATGAAATCGAGAGGGCAGAGGCGTATCGGCCGGCTCGCTTCGCCGGAACCCGAATGACGCTCGTCCCCGCGAAGGATCTCCCAGAAGACAAGGTCGCCGACACATTCAGAGGGGCCCAGCGGCGCACAGAGTTCCTGGCACTTCTGCGCAACCAGATCGCATCACCGCGGACCCACACGATCCACGTCGTGCTAGCATCCGACGCACCCGTAGCGCTCCTAAGTCGGACTAGCGACGGCGAAGGCTGTTTGGATGTGGAGCTGATGCGGGTGGCGGGGTCAGATGGGCGGACACTCGCCTCGTACCTGACGCATCACATCCAAGAGGAAGCGCTCCAGCGGGGCGCATGGGCGGTCGTCGTACATGACGCTGGGCTCGACGTCACGACCCGTACCTGTCTCGAGGGAGACGACTTCGCATTAAGCGAGGGAGCATGGGTCAAGGTCGTGTGCCCGGTGTTGGGGACCAGGGACGACCTTCGCGCCTGGCTCGCTGCACGACGCTGCAGATCACAGTCCCTTGCTGCGTTCTTGGCCCAAGTCGAGCGAGACGGTGTGCTTGACCGTCCTGCCGGCGTTCTTGAGCGAATCTTCTGGCCGGCGAAGGTTCTCGACGCGAGTCTCCCGACGTTCGTGGTTCCGGTGAAGGCAACCTGGGCGCAGCACTTGTTCGATTCCGAGTTGGCGAGGCTCGACCTCTTCGGTGCGCAGCCCCAGCTCGCGTTGAGTCGCGAGAACGTCTACTACCGCGCCCCCATCAACCCCGGGACGCTTCCGTCCCCAGCACGACTCCTGTGGTACGTCAGTTCAGACCCCCGGAAACCCGGGACCAAAGCAATCCGAGCTTGCTCTCGCTTGGTCGATGTCACTGTTGGCCCTCCGAGACTGGTTTACAGGGCTGGTCGTCGGCTGGGCGTGTACGAGTGGAAAGACGTCGCGAGGGTCGCCTCCAAGTCCCGTAACGGTCATGTTCAATCCTTACGGTTTCGCGATACGGAGTGCTTTCCGGCACCAATCCCGCTTGAGACGGTTCAAGAAGTTCTGGAGCAGGTAGGAGCAGACACCGTGAACCGATGGTTTCCTGGACCGCAGCTCATTCCAGAGAGTGCCTTTGCCGCCATCTACCGCCTCGGCAGAGGTCAAGAGGGAGACGCGCGTGCTCGGTAGCATCACGCACGGCCTCATCGTAAGAACGGAACCCCTCAATCTCATTCTGAAAGGAGCGAAGGTCTGGGAGGTCCGTGGTGCAAGAACTCACCTCCGAGGCCAAATCGCACTCATAGAAGGAGGAACGGGGACCGTAGTCGGCATCGCCGAGCTAGTCGACGTGATCGGGCCGCTGTCCGCCTCTGACGTGGCCAGAAACTCTAGACAGACGGGGTACCGCGTTCTGCCCGTGAGTTACCGCAACCACTACGCGTGGGTTCTTCGGTCAGCCAAGCGACTCTCACGCGCCGTCCCATACGCTCACCCAGCGGGGGCTGTGGTCTGGGTGCGCCTTCCGGAGTCGGTGTCGCGCGAAATCCGCGAGGTCGAGCGATAGGCGGCGAGCGAGCTCCCTCGATAGCGTCACATCGGTTCGCCTGGACGAACCGATCGCGACCGGGTCTCGATCTTCAGGCAGCGACGCTGCCGCAACGCTTCCCGCGGGCCCTCCCCTACTCCGCCTTCACCGCCTTCACCCGCCAGATGTCGTCCGCGTACTGCTGGATGGTCCGGTCCGACGAGAACTTCCCGGTCCGGGCCACGTTGAGGACCGCCATCCGGTTCCAGCGGGTCGGGTCGCGGTAGGCCTTCTCGACCTCGTCCTGGCAGGCGCAGTAGGCGGCGAAGTCGGCGAGCACGAGGTACGGATCGCCGCCGTTGAGCAGCGACTCGACCACCGGGCGGAAGAGCCCCGGCTCGCCGGGCGAGAAGACGCCGGACGCGAGGGCGTCGATGACCTGCTTGAGGCGGCGGTCGTTCCGGTACCACTCCCACGGATCGTACCCGCGCTTCCGGAGCGCGTTCACGCCCTCGACCGTGAGGCCGAACAGGAAGAAGTTCTCCGGCCCGACCTCCTCGCGGATCTCCACGTTGGCGCCGTCGAGCGTGCCCACGGTCAGCGCGCCGTTGAGGGCGAACTTCATGTTCCCCGTGCCGGACGCCTCCTTGCCCGCGGTGGAGATCTGCTCGGAGACCTCGGACGCGGGGAAGATCCGCTCCGCCAGCGAGACCCGGTAGTTCTTGAGGAAGGCCACCGTGATCCGGCCGCGCACGTCGACGTCGTGGTTCACCACGTCGGCCACCGAGTTGATGAGCTTGATGATCCACTTGGCCATGGCGTACCCGGGGGCCGCCTTGGCGCCGAAGAGGTAGCTCCGCGGGAACGGATCGTAGCTCCGGTCCTCCTTCATGCGGAGGTACTCGGACGCGACGCGCAGGATGTTCAGCAGCTGGCGCTTGTACTCGTGGAGCCGCTTCACCTGGACGTCGAAGATCGAGTCGAGGTCGAGCGAGATGCCGTTCTCCGCCCGGACAATCTCCGCGAGCCGCGCCTTGTTCTCCCGCTTCACCTTCCGGAAGGTCTCGCGGAACGCGGCGTCGTCGGCGTAGGGCTCGAGCCGCCGCAGGTGCGTCGCATCGGTGACCCAGCCCGGCCCGATCACCGCGTCGAGCGTGCGCGCCAGGCCGGGGTTCGCCTGGAGGAGCCACCGGCGCAGGGTGACGCCGTTGGTCTTGTTGTTGAACTTCTCCGGCCAGAGGCGGTGGAAGTCGCGGAACAGCTCCTTCTTGAGGAGCTCCGTGTGCAAGGCGGCGACGCCGTTCACCGAGTGCGCGCCCACGACGGCGAGGTTGGCCATCCGCACCTGCTTCGGCATGCCCTCCTCGATGATGCTCATCCGCGAGATGGCGCCCTCGTCCGCCTTCCGCGCGGCGCGCACGCCGTCGAGGAACCGCTTGTTGACCTCGTAGATGATCTCGAGGTGCCGCGGGAGGACGCGGCCGAACAGATCCACCGACCAGCGCTCCAGCGCCTCCGGCATGAGGGTGTGGTTCGTGTACCCGAACGTCGCCCGGCCGATCTCCCAGGCCTCGTCCCACTCCAGCCCGTGCTCGTCGACGAACACGCGCATGAGCTCGGCCACCGCCACGGCCGGGTGGGTGTCGTTCATCTGGATCGCCACCTTGTCCGGGAACTCGCGGAACCCGTCGTGGACCTTGAGGTAGCGGTTCACGATGTCGTGGATGGCGCAGGAGACGAAGAAGTACTGCTGCTGGAGCCGCAGCTCCTTGCCCATCACGGTGAGGTCGTTCGGGTAGAGCACCTTGGAGATGCTCTCCGAGAGATCCTTGTCCTCGACCGCGGAGAGGTAGTCGCCGGCGTTGAAGTCGGCGAGGTCGAGCTCCTGCGAGGCGCGGGCGCGCCAGAGCCGGAGCGTGTTGACCGTATCGTTCCGGTATCCGGCGATGGGCACGTCGTACGGCATGCCCAGCACGTGGCGCGCGTCCACCCAGCGGACCTTGATCTTGCCGCGCTCGTCGGTGCCGTGCTCGGTGCGGCCGTAGAACGAGACCGGGACGATCGACTCGGGGCGCGGGATCTCCCAGGCGCTGCCGAACCGGAGCCACTCCTCGGGGCGCTCCACCTGGTAGCCGTTCCGGATCTCCTGGTCGAAGATGCCGAACTCGTACCGGATGCCCTGCCCGTAGGCGGGGATCGACAGCGTCGCGAGCGAGTCGAGGAAGCAGGCGGCGAGGCGACCCAGGCCGCCGTTGCCGAGGCCCGCGTCCGGCTCCTGCGTCAGCAGGTCGACGAGGTCGAGCCCGAGGTCCGAGAGGGCCGACCGCATGTTCTCGTACAGCCCGAGGTTGAGCAGGTTATTCTCGAGCGCCTTTCCCATCAGGAACTCGAGCGAGAGGTAGTAGACCCGCTTCGCGTCCTGCCGGTAGTAGCGCTGCTGGGTGGTGATCCAGCGGCGCATCATCCGGTCACGGATCGTGTACGCGACCGCGAAGTACCGGTCGAGCGCGGTGGCGGAGTGCTCGTCCTTGCCCTGGGAGTACTGGAGGTGATCCGCGAACGCGCGCTTCAGGATGTCGGCGTCCCCCGAGGTGCGCGAGTTGGGCAGCTCGCGCGCGCGTTCGAGCGCGAGCGCCTCCGCCCCACGCGACGAGGTCTGCTTCTTCGGGGTGGCCATGAACCGTGTCTCCTCCGCGCACCTGCCGGGCGACGGCCCGGGCGGTCACGCACGTGACACGTCATCATAACCTCGCCACCGATCCCCAGCCCAGTCGAACGCCCTACGTGCCGAGCGTGTGCGAGAGCTCGGAGTACAGGTGGATCGCGCTGCGGATCGCCTTGTGAAAATCGCCGAGATGCAAGCTCTCGTTCTCGGAGTGGGGGTTGGAGGCGGGGTCCTCCACCCCGATGAGCAAGGCCGGCACCCCGCCCAGCGCACGGGCGAACGGCTCCACGAAGCCGATCGATCCGCCGCAGCCGATCGCCAGCGCGGGCCGGCCGAACCCGTGCTCGAGCGCGCGGAGGGCTGCCGCGAAGGCAGGGTGCGAGAGGTCGGTGTTCCACGCACGCCCGGCCACCTCGCTCCGCGTCGAGAGCTCGAGGCCCCACGGCACCGCCGCCTCGAGCGCGCGCACGAGCGCGTCCCGGACCTGCGCCGGATCCATGTCGGCGACGAGCCGGATGCCGACCCGCGCCCAGGCCGCGTCGTTCACGATGTTGCGCGCGTCCCGCCGCGAGGACGCCTGGATCGCGTTCACCGTCAGCGAGGGCTGCCACCAGTTGACCTCGACGGGGTGGCCGGCCCCGAGGAGCTTCGCGCCGGGCCGCAGGCGCGCGAGCCGCCGGAAGTCCTCGACGGTCACGGGCAGCGCCTCGATCGCCGCCCGCTGCTCTCGGGTCAGCGGCCGGACCTGGTCGTAGATGCCGGGGATCGTCATCCGACCCTCGGCGTCCACGAGGCCCGCGAGCATCTTCGCGAGCGCCATGGCCGGGTCCGGGATGGGCCCACCCCACATGCCGGAGTGCACGCTCTGATCGAGCGCCCGGACCTCGACGTCCACGGTCACGAGGCCCCGGAGCGCCACCGTGATCGAGGGTACGCCCACGGCCACGTTGCCGGTGTCGGTCAGCACCATGGCGTCGGCGTCGAGACGCGCCCGGTGCTTCTCGAGGAACGCGGCCAGGTGCTCGGAGCCCGTCTCCTCCTCGCCCTCGACGATCAGCTTCACGTTGAGCGGGAGCCGCTTGGCGCCGCGGAGCCACGCGTCGACCGCGGCGGCGTGGACGAGGATGCCGGCCTTGTCGTCGGCCGTGCCGCGGCCGTAGAGGCGGCCCTCCCGCTCGGTGGGCTCGAAGGGCGGCGAGCGCCAGGCGTCCGCGTCGCCGGCCGGCTGCACGTCGTGGTGCGCGTACAGGAGGAGCGTCGGGGCGGACGGGTCCTCGATCCGCTCGCCGTAGACGTACGGGTGCGCGCCCTCCAGCGTGAGCACCTCCACGTGCTCGAACCCGCGCCGCCGGAGGAGCTCGGCCACCGCCTCGGCGCTCCGCGCCACCTCCCGCGCCGGGAAGCCCGCGAACGAGACGCTCGGGATCCGCACCAGGCGGCGGAGCTCGTCCAGGTAGTTGGCCTGGTTCTTCTCGAGGTGGGCGAGGGCGAGCTGGACGTCGGGGTCGGGGTCGGGCACGAGAGGCACCTCTGGGAGAACGTCGGGCGCCGCCTGCGCCCGGGCGGGATATAAGGCTGCGGTGCGCGCCGACCTTCGCCTGCTTGGGGATGACCACGCACCCTCCGGCGACCGGGGGGCGCAGCGCCTCGCGCGCGCGCTCGGCGTGACCCGGATCGCGCGCCTCACGGGCCTCGACCGGACCGGGGTGGAGGTCGCGAGCGCCGTGCGGCCGGACGGGCACGTCCTCCAGGTGACGAACGGCAAGGGCGCCCGGTTCGAGGAGGCGGCCCGGGGCGCGCTCCACGAGGCCGCCGAGCTGTGGGCCGCGGAGCGCCCTACGCTCGTCATGAACCACGGCGCGAGCGCCCGCGAGGTCGCTGCGCACTGCGCTCCGGAGGTGCTCGTGCTCTCGCACGAGGACCTGTTCGGCCCCGAGGCCGCGCTCGCGCCCCGCACGCGCTGCGCCTGGGTGCATGCCCGGACGCTCGCGGACGGCCGCCCCGCGCTCGTCCCGGCGGACGCGGTCCACTGCCTGCCGGCGGGCGGGCCGCTCCACCCCGCCTGGTCCCGCTGGACCTCCAACGGGATGGGCGCCCACCCCGATCGCGCCGCCGCGCTCCTGCACGCGCTCCTCGAGGCGGTGGAGCGGGATCGGCTGGCGCGCGCGCTGCCGGAGGGGTTCACCGAGGAGGAGGTCGAGGCGCGGCTCCTCGAACCCACGACGCTCGCCGCGGCCGCGCCACGGACCGCAGCGCTGCGCGCCGCGCTCGTCGCGCGCGGCTTCCGCGTCCACCTGCTCGATGTCTCTCCCCGAGCCCCGGCCCCCCTTCGACTCCGCGGCCGCCCGCGGCGGCCGCTACGCTCAGGGTGGACGGCCTCGTCTGACACGCTCGACCTGGGACTCCCCGTCGCCGCGGCGATCCTGCTCGACGAGGAGGGCGGAGGGGTCCCCGTCGCAGCCGGCTACGCCTGCCGGCTCTCGCGCGACGCCGCGCTCGCGGCGGCGCTCCTCGAGGCGGCGCAGTCGCGGGCGACGGAGATCCACGGCGCCCGCGAGGACGTGGCGTTCGGCGATCGCGGCGCGGCGCAGCCTCTGGCGGGGCTCCTCGACGCGACCCGTCCGCGCCGGCCTGCGGCCGCGCTCCCGGAGGTCCGGGCGACGTCGCCGGCGGAGGCCGTGCGCGGCGTCGTCCGGCGCCTGCGCCGGGCCGGCCACGATCGCGCGGTCGCCGCCGACCTCGACGCGCCGGCGGGGCTGCACGTCGTGAAGGTCCTGGTTCCGGGGCTGCTCGTCTCCGAGCTCCTCCTCTGAGCCCGTGAACGAGCCCGCGCCCGAGCCCGAGAGCCACATGTCCCTGCGCTCCCCCTCCGTCGTCGCCTTCCTCGGCCCCTCGCTCCCTGCCGCCGCGGCCCGCGCGCTGCGCGGCGTGCGCGTCCTCCCGCCGGCGCGGGCGGGCGACGTCCTCGCCGTCCTCCCCTCCCGGCCGCTCGCGATCGCGCTCGTCGACGGCCTGTTCGACACGACGCCGTCGGTCTGGCACCGGGAGCTCCTCGCCGCGCTCCAGGCGGGCGTCGCGGTGTTCGGCGGCGCGAGCCTCGGCGCGCTCCGGGCCGCGGAGCTGTCTCGCCACGGCGTCGTGGGCGTGGGCAAGGTCTTCGGGTGGTACCGCGACGGCGTCATCGACGACGACGGCGAGGTGGCGCTGCTCCACGCCGACGCGGAACACGGCTTCCGGCCGCTCACGGTGCCGCTCGTGCAGGTGCGGGCCGCCGTCGAGGCGGCGCGCGCGGCCGGGCAGCTCGACGCGCGCACGGCCGCCGCGCTCGTCCGCGCGGCCGCGCGGATCCACTACACCGAGCGTACGTGGCGCCGCGTGCTCGATGCGGCGCTCCCGGCGGCGCGACGGGGCCCGCTCGCGGCGCTGCTGCCCGGGCTCCCCGACGTGAAGGCCGCGGACGCGGAGGCATGCCTTGCGGCGGCGCTCGCCTTCGCCCGCGCGCGCCGCGCGGGAGCCCCCGCGATCCCGGCGCCCGCGGTGTCGCCCGCGCCCGCCCACCTCCGCAGGCTCCGGCTCGCGCGCGCCGCCGCCGTCCTCCCCGCCGGTGAGGTGCCCGGCGCCGAGATCCTCGCCCGCCTCGCGCGCCGTCCCGACGCGGGCCGGCTCGCGGCCGACGGCCTCCGCCGGCTCCTGCTCGCGCGCTGGGCCGACGCGCTCGGGGTGCATCCGGACGCAGAGGCGTGCGCGGCCGCCGAGCGGGCGTACCTCCGGCGGCTCGGGGTCCGCCCCGCGGGACGCGGCGCCGCGCTCGCGGCGCTCGCCCTCGACGATGGCGCGGCGCGCGCGCTCGCGGAGGCGATCGCGTGCGAGGCCGCGCTCCTGTCGGAGGCGGCGCGCGCCGTGCCGGACGGGCCGTCCTGGGAGGAGGGGCTCGCGCTCGGCGCGAGGCTCTCCGGGGCGTGGCTCGAGGAGGCAGCGCTCACGACGAGGAGCAGCACGGCTCGGGCTCGGGCTCGGGCTCGGGCTCGGGCTCGGGCTCGGGCTCGGGACGGATACCGGAGGAGACGATGAAGCGCGGCAAGCAGGACCCGAAGCCCGCGGCGCCGGCGGCGCCGTTCAACGACGCCTTCGCCGCGCTCAAGGACCGGCTCCCCGCCGGCCCCGCGCCGGCCGCTCCCGAGCCGCCGGACCTCGCGCTCGCTCGGCCTTCGATGGGCGCAGGGCGAGCCGATCCTCCCGTGAAGGCGCCCGCCCGCGCCGTGGTCCGCCTCGAGCGCAAGGGCCGCGGCGGCAAGGAGGCGACGGTGATCGAGAAGCTCGACCTCGGTGCGGCGGAGCGCGCACGCTGGGCCGACGCGCTCAAGCGGGCGCTCGGGTGCGGCGGCGGCGTCGAGGGCGACGCCATCGTGGTCCAGGGCGATCAGCGCGAGCGCGCCGCGCGGTGGCTCGAGGAGCGCGGGGTGAAGAAGGTGGTGCGGGGCTGACGCCGCGTCACGCCTCCACCCCCGACGCGGGCGCAGGCATCCCGCGCGCCTCGAGCAGCGTGCGCTCCAGCACCTGGAGGTCGGGCGGCTTCGCGAGGTGCCGGAGGAACCCGGCGTCGCGCGATCGGCGGGGTTGGTGAGCAGGTTCCCGACGATCTGCGCGAGGCGGGTCGGACGCCGTCCACGCGGACGGGCCCCGGCGCGTCCACGGCGAGCGCGACGCCGCTCGGACGCGCCCCATGCCGATGGCGGCGTGCTCGAAGACGGCCCGGAACTTGGCCTCGCTCGCCGCGAGCGCCTGCTCGGCGCGCTTGCGGTCGGTGATGTCGAGGGTGAACGCGACGAGCTCGCCAGCCCCGAGCGAAGCGCAGGCGATGAGCACCGGCACGCGCGACCCGTCGGGCCGCACGTACTCCTTCTCGTACAGCTCGCTCACCCCGTGCGGCGCAGCTCGGCCTCGGCGGAGGCGCGCGCCGGGTCGTGCGGGACGCCGCCGGCGCGCCCCTCCGGATGGTGGGGACGGGTCGCGCGCCGCCGGGGAGCGACCTCGACCGGCGCGCGCGCGGTCCTCCGGCGCCAGACCCAGCACCTCGGCCGGCTCGTCGACGACCTCCTCGACGTCGCCCGGATCAGCCACGGCAAGATCCGTCGGGCTGCGCGAGCGCTACGGGCGCCCGGGCCCCATCCCTCCGGGCCCAATTCCACCCGGGCCCATCCCGTGGGGTGACCCCGTACCACCCCTGGAGCCAGCCGATCATCCAGCCGATCTCGGTCGTCTGCGTGGCGCGCATCTCCTCGCAGAACGCCGCGAGCTCCTCCGCCGGAGGCGCGGTCGGGATCGGAGCGGAGGGGCGGACCCGGTGCGACCGCGCGGCACCTTGCCCGCCCCGACCCCGGAGCGCAGGTTCTTGAGCCGTGCGGGACCCACGGTGGAGCCGGAGGAAGACGATCGGGGTGCTGGCGGCCGTGTTCGCGGCCGCGTGCGGAGGAGCCCTGCCGCGGGCCGACCCCGACCGGATCGTGGCCCGGATCGGGGACGCCAGCCTGAACGAGGCGAGCGGCCTCGCCGGGTCCAGCGCCGACGAGACGCTCCTCTGGGCCGTCGACGACAGCGGGAACCCACCCGTGCTGCACGCGTTCGGGACGGACGGCCGCTTCCGCGGACACGTGATGCTCGAAGGCGTGGCGAACGCGGACTGGGAGGCGCTCGACGCGTTCGAGTGGGACGGCCGGCCGTGGCTCCTCGTCGCCGACGTCGGCGACAACGCCGCCGCCCGGCCCGAGGTGACGCTCCACGTCGTCCCGGAGCCGCCGGCCACGTCGCTCTCTCCAGCGCGGAGGAGCTCGGCGCGCCCGGCCTGGACCGTGACCCTCCGGCTCGAGCACGGCCCCGCGGATTGCGAGGCGGTGGCCGTCGATCCGGTCGAGGAGCGGATCTACCTCGTCACGAAGAGCACCGCGCCGCCCCTCCTCTACGCAGCGCCGCTCCGGCCGGCGGCGGGCGCGCCGGTCGTGGCTCGACTCGAGGCGGCGCTCGCCGCCGTCCCGAAGCCGGAGATCGGCCCGCTCGAGCTCCCGCTGCCCACCGGGCGGTACCGCGCCAACGTCACCGGGATCGCCCTCTCGCGGGACCGGCGCGCCGCGGCGATCCTCACCTACGGCGAGGTGTACCGCTTTCCGCGCGGCGCGGGCGAGTCCTGGGCGGCGGCGCTCGCGCGGCCGCCCGAGCCGCTCGGGCCGCCGGGCCTGTGGCAGGCCGAGGCGATCGGGTTCGCGCGCGACGGGGCGCTGTACGTGACGGGCGAGGAGCGGAACGCGCGGCTCCTCCGGTACCCGGCGGCGCCCGCCGTCGAGGAGGCCGCGGCCGCCCGGTGAACCGCGGCGGGCTGGGCGCACGCTCGCGGCCGCGGGGAACCCTCGCCGCCCGGCGAGCGCACTCCGCCGTGGTCACGCGCTGCGCTGGTGCTCGAGGAGCTTCAGGCTCGCGAGGCTCTCGGCGGTGGCGACGATCGCGTCCTCCGCGGAGCGCGGGCTCCAGCCGAGCACGCTGCGCGCCTTCGCGCTCGTCGCGTTCTTCGGCCGCCCGAGCTCCGGCACGATCTGCTTCACCTGCGCGTCCCACACCGACGCGAGCCGCACCAGCCAGTCCGGGAGCTGCCGCGTCGGCACCCTGCGCGCGGCGGGCCCGAGCCGGTCGCGGAGCACCCGGGCGAAGTCCCGCATCGACAGGAAGTCCCCGGCGACGGCGAGGAACCGCTCGCCCGGGGCGGCGGGGTGGGTCATGCACCGGACGTGGAGGTCGGCGACGTCGCGGACGTCCACCACGCCGAACCAGACCCTGGGGCAACCGGGGATGTCGCCGTCGAGGAGCCGCTTGACCACGAGGATCGAGGTCGAGGTGTCCGCGGACAGCACCGGCCCGAGCACGACCACCGGGTTCACGACCGCCAGCTCCAGCGCGCCGCCCTCGCGGGCGACGAAGTCCCACGCGGCGCGCTCCGCCAGCGTCTTCGACCGGGCGTACGGCTGCACGTCGGCGCCGTCCGCGACGGTCCAGCTCGTCTCGTCGAACGGCGCGCCGGGGACTCCGGGGTGCCCGTAGCCGACGGCCGCGAAGGAGGAGGTCAGCACCACCCGTCGAACGCCCGCGTCGCGGGCGGCGCGCAGCACCCGCAGCGCGCCCTCGCGCGCCGGCACGACGAGCTCGTCCTCGCTGCGCGGGAGCGTCGGCGGGAACGGCGAGGCGACGTGAAGGACGTACGCGCACCCGGCCACCGCCGCGGGCCAGCCGTCGTCGCGCGTGAGATCGGCCGCGGCGAACGAGAGCCGCGCGCCGGGATCCGCGCCCGCCGCGCGAAGGGCCGCCCGGACCTGCTCCGCGCGCCCCAGGCTCCGGACCGTCGTGCGGACGTCGTGCCCTGCGGCGAGGAGCTGGAGGATGCAATGGCTGGCGATGAACCCGGATCCGCCCGTGACGAGGACCGAGCTCAACGTTTGGGCTCCTCGATCGCCTCGTCGGGCCCGGCCTCCGTGTCCACGGCGCGCGACTTCGGAAGCTCCGTCGTCGGGGGCGCCGGCTCGGGGACGAGCCAGGACTGGAGGAGCCGGAGCGCGGAATCCGGGTCGTCCGCGTACGTGAACAGCTCCAGGTCGCCCGGGCTGATCATGCCGTGCCGCACGAGCGCGTCGAAGTTGACGATCTCCTTCCAGTACTCCGACCCGTACAGCATGATGTGCGTCCGCCGGTCGAGCTTGCCGGTCTGCTGGAGCGTCAGGACCTCCATCAGCTCGTCGAGCGTGCCGAACCCGCCGGGGAAGACGACGAGCGCGCGCGCGAGGTACGCGAACCAGAGCTTCCGCATGAAGAAGTAGCGGAACTCGAAGCTCAGCTCGCGGGTGATGTACGGATTGGGCCGCTGCTCGTACGGGAGGCCGATGTTGAGGCCGACGGTCAGGCCGGCCGCCTCGGACGCGCCGCGGTTCGCCGCCTCCATGATCCCGGGGCCGCCGCCCGAGCAGACCACGTACCGGCGGGAGCCCGCGGGGAGGCCCTTCGACCACGTGGTCGCGAGCCTCGCCAGCGTGCGCGCGTCCTCGTAGTACCGGCCCAGCGGGCCGTCCGGCGCGATGCGCGCCGAGCCGAAGAACACGATCGTGTCGTGGATCCCCTCGCGCCGGAGGACCTCGAGCGGACGGAGGTACTCGGCGAGGATCCGCACCGGGCGTGCGCCGTCGCCCTCGAGGAAGTCCTGGTCGAGGTACGCGATCGAGGAGCGGGACGCGGGCTTTCGCTTCATGGGGCCTCCGGGTGGCGGCGCGCATCATACCCTCCACCGCCCCGGACCGCGCGTCTACTTGCCGGCGGCGCCCATCGCCTCGCGCACGCCGGACCCCGAAGAAGGAGCGTGGCGTGCACCCGAGCGTCTGCTGGAACGCGCCGTGACACTGGGAGTAACTCCCGAACCCGGGCGTCGGGCGCGGCCGAGAGCAAGGTCTCCGCGCGCCGCAGTCCACGGCCTCGACGAACCACGCGCCGGCCCCGTCTTCGCATCCGGTGGCGAAAGGCCACGGCGCCGAGGCCGCGCTTCGGGTATGTTCCCGCCGAACCAGACACGGGAGCTCGGGCGACCGGGCTGAGAGGGCGGCATCGCCGCCGACCGTACGAACCTGTCCGGGTAATGCCGGCGGAGGGAGGATGGAATGTCCACCAGCGAACTCGCCGTCTCGTCGTCGCTCGGCGCCAATGAAGCGGCGCCCACGCTCCTCGAGGCTCCTCCCCGGCCGCTCGGCCTCAGGGACCAGGTCGTCCTCTGGTGGAACCTCGGGGTGACGCTCACCATCCCGGTCGCGGCGGCGTTCGTGCTCCAGCCGTTCCCCGGGCTGCCGCCGCTCAGCCTCGGCGCGGCGGTCACCGCGATCACCGTCGGCGCGGTGCTCGGCTCGATCGTCCTCGGGTGGGCCGCGGTCCCGGGCGCCGAGACCGGCGCGCCGGCCATGGTGCTCCTCCGCGGGCTCCTCGGGCGGCGCGGCTCGTGGGTCCCGACGGCGCTCAACGTCGCGCAGTGCGTCGGCTGGGCCGCGGTGGAGATCCTCATCATCGGCAACGGCGCGGCGCGCATCTTCCCGAGCGCGCCGCGCGTCGCGTTCCTCGTCGCCGCTGGCGTCGCCGCGACCGCGCTCGCGGTGCGACCGCTGGGGTTCATCCGCGAGCTGCGGAAGTACGCCGTGTGGCTCGTGCTCGCCGCGTCGGCCTACCTCTTCTTCCAGGTGCTCCGGCGCGGCATCGTCCCGCCGCCGGGCGGCGCGTGGGCCCAGTTCTGGCCCGCGGTGGACCTCGTCGTCGCGCTCCCCATCTCATGGGCGCCGCTCGCGGCCGACTTCGCGCGCCACTCGCGCACGCCGCGGAAGGCGTTCGGCGGCGCGGCCGTGGGATTCGGGCTCGCCGCGATCGCGTACTTCCTGCTCGGCGTGTTCGCGGTGACGGCGATCCCCGGGGCCGCGAAGGACCCGATCGGCGCGCTGCTCTCGGTCCAGGTCGGGGTCGTCGCGGTCGCCGTCCTCGTGCTCGACGAGCTGGACGAGGCGTTCGCGAACCTCTACTCGACCGCCCTCTCCGCCCAGAACGTCCGCCCGAGCGTCGATCGCCGCACCGCGGTGATCGCCGTCGGCGTCGTGGCCACCCTGCTCGCCCTGGCGCTGGACGTCACGCAGTACGAGAGCTTCCTGTTCCTCATCGGCTCGGTGTTCGTGCCGCTGTTCGCCGTGCTGCTCGTCGACTACTTCGTCCTGGGCCGCCGGCGCGGCTGGGACGTCGGCCCTGACGCGCCGGGCCGGCCGCTCATGGCCGTGCCGTGGATCCTCGGGTTCGTCGCGTACCAGCTCCTCAACCCGGGGACCGTGCCGGGGTGGTCGGACGCGTGGCGAGCGGTCCAGGATGCGCTCGGGTTCACGCCTCCGCTCTGGGCGTCGGCGTCCATCGGATCCTTCCTCGTCGCGGGAGCGGCGACGCTCGTCGTGGGACCGCTCGACCGGCGGCGCGCGGCGGCGCGGGCGACGGCGTAGCCGCGCTCAGCGGTCGCTGCCGCCGGGCCGGCGGGCCACGCGCGGCGACGAGCCTTCCAGCCACCCGACGATCTTCCGCCAGGCCTCCTCCGTCTGGAGCACGTTCCCGTGGCCCGCTCCGGGCACGAGCACGAGGGACTTCGGGCCGGCGAGCGCGTCGTGAATCTGGCGGGCGTGCTCCCGCGGCACGAAGCGGTCGTCCTCTCCGTGGAGGACCAGGGTGGGAACGGTCACGCGGCGCGCGGCCGCGGCCGTGTCCGCGCCATCGACCCGCATCGCTCCCATCTCCTCCGCCGCGCGGAAGGTGGAGGACAGGACGAGCCGGGCGATGAACGCGGGGAGCCGTTCGCGGACCACCCGCCGCATCGAGGAGAACGCGGAGATCGAGATCACCTCGTCGATGCGCGGGTCGTCTGCCGCACCCTGGATGGCGACCGCGCCGCCCAGCGACACGCCCATCACGACGATCCGTTCGGCCCCGAGGGAGTCGATCACCCGGGAGAGGTCGCGACGCTCCCAGTACCCGAACGTCGAGTACTCGCCCCCGGAGGCGCCGTGCGCCCGGCTGTCGTAGACGAGCACGTCCCAGCCGAGCGGCACGAGCCGCTCGGCCACGCGCAGGCCCTCGGACCGGTTCTGGTTGCGGCCGTGCAGGAAGATGATCGTCCCCCGGGCGGACTCGGCGGGGAACAGCCACCCCTCCAGCGTGACGCCGTCACCCGCGATCGTGACCGGCCGGTGGCGCAATGCCGGCGCGTCGCCAGCCCGGGATTGACCGGGGACGAGCATCATCCGGGCCCCGAGGGTCGCGGAGTAGCAGCCGGAGGAGAGCGCGGCGACGAGGACCACGAGCGCGCCGCGAGGGAGGCGCATCCTCGGACGATGGGCTCGGCGCGCGCGCCGCGACAGCCGCTCTCCTGGGTCGCCACCCCGCCCTCCCGGATGTGACCTGTCCCGGAGGTCCGCCCGGGGTTGAGACGGCGCCAGGGCTCGCGGCTCGCGGGCGGTCGGTGTACCGCTGCTTCATCACGCGTCGCGCGGCGAGCACGGCGACGCCACGCGCTTCGCGGCGAGCGGCTGCCGCGGTCTCCCGCTCGTTCACGCGGGCGATCACCTGCGCACGAAACGCCTCGACGGACTCGAAACCCGGTGGGCCCGAGAAGACGAGCTTCACGTGCGGCCGCATCGAACCCTCAGTCGCAAGATGGTCCCCGGGGGAGACTACGCGGGCGTTTCCTTGGTGTGGGTTGCGCGGTGCCACGCACCCACGCCCATTGCCTGTGATTGTGCACGCTTTGCCCCGACGACCCGATTGATCTCCTCGCGCGATTGCCGACCTCTTGACGCCTCGTGTCCCGTGATCGTATGACACTGCTCGCTTCTCACTCTGAGAGAACTCCGCGCGGACGCCCTCCGGCTCCGCCTCCGAAGCGTGCGCCCGAAAGGAACGAGCATGAACACTCGAGCCTCCTCCCGCCTCCGCCGCGTCGCGTCCTGGCTCGCCGCGGCCGCTGCGCTGCTGATCGCGCAGACGGCCCAGGCCTATCCTCACCATGGAGAGCGCGTCACGGTCCGCCAGCCGGACGGCACCGCGGTCGAGGTGATCCTCTGGGGCGACGAGCTCTTCGCCCGCGCCGAGACCATCGACGGGTATGCCCTCGTGCTCGAGCCCGGCACGAACCGGATCTGCTACGCGATGGCCGGCGCCGACGGCGAGCTCGTCTCGACGGGCATCCCGTACACCGGCGACGAGGACGCCGTCGTCGACGGGCAGCGCAGGATGCGGACCCGCCCGAACGTCGAGGCCGAGCTCCGCCGGCACGGCGTGACCCGCGGGCTCAGGCACGGGCGGCACCACGCCGAGCGGCAGCGCGACACCGCCCGCGGCCACCTCTGGGGCGGCGGCCGTGCCCCCTGGAACGCGCCCGCGTCCGGCTCCACGGCCGCGCAGGTGACCGCGCAGAGCTCGGCGCTGCTCGCCGCGGCGCCGACGGGGAGCGCCACCGGCCTGCTCGTGCTGGTCGACTTCCCCGACCGCCCCGCCACCATCCCCCAGGCCGAGCTCGAGACCGCGTTCAACGGCGCGACGTACGGCGATCCGCGCGGCTCGATCCGCACCTGGACCGAGGCGATCTCCTACGGCGCCGTGAGCGTGAACCACCGCGTCACCGCGTACTACCGGGCCCGCAACCCGACCACGTACTACCTGCGCGGCGGGCAGGGCGATTACACCGGCGCGAGCGAGCTCATGCGCGAGGTGTACGCGTACATCGACGCCAACATCGACCTGCGGACGCTGACGGTCATCGACGGTGCGCTCAGCTCGCTCGCGGTGGTCTACGCGGGGGACGTCGTCGCCAACGGCTGGGCGAACTCCCTCTGGCCGCACGCGGGCGGCGCCCGGTACACGACCTCCGAGGGCGTCCGGATCACGCACTACTACATGAGCAACCTCGGCAACCGCGTGCCGGTGTCGCTCCGCACGCACCGCCACGAGCTCGGCCACTCGTTCTTCAGCTGGCCGGACACCTACGACTACGACGGCGACTCGAAGAGCGCGGGCGGCTTCGCGATGGAGACCGACATCCCCTGCGCGCCCTTCCGCATGTGGGCCGGCTGGATCGACGTCGTCGACGTCCACGGCGTGAACCAGACGTACTCGCTCCCGGCCAACGGGGACACCGCCCTCCGCTACCGCAACCCGAGCAACACGCGGGAGTACTTCATCGTCGAGAACCTGCTCAAGACGGGCTGGAACACGGGCGCGCCGGACCAGGGCCTCCTCGTGTGGCACGTGGACGAGGCCGGCAACAACAGCTGGCAGGACATGACCCCGACCCGCCACTACGAGCTCTCCGTCGAGCAGGCGGACGGGCTGTTCGAGCTCGAGCGGAACGTCCGCGGCGGCGCCGACGGCGACCTCTTCCACGCCGGGTACAGGACCCTCTTCGACGCCACGACCACCCCGAACAGCAACTGGTGGAGCGGCGCCCAGTCCGGGCTCCGCCTCTCCGGCATCGGCGCGATCGGCAGCACCATGACCGTGACCGTCGGGACCGGGACGGTCCCCCCTCCCACCTGCACCCAGGCGCCGCCGTCCATCGCCGGCCTGACCGCGACCGCCACGTCGTCGAGCGCCATCGCCCTGTCCTGGTCCGCGGTGACGCCGCCGCCGAACTGCTCGGTGACGTACAGCGTCTTCCGGAGCACCACGCCAGGCTTCACGCCCTCGTCGGCCAACCAGGTGGCGTCGGGGCTCACGGCGACCTCCTTCAGCAGCTCCGGCCTGGCGGCCTCGACGACCTACCACTTCCTCGTGCAGGCGGTCGACGCGGCGGGGACCAGCGCGGCCGCCACCTCGGCCACGACGCTGCCCGCACAAGCCGTGACGGCGCCGCTCACCTGGTACCGCCTCGACGAGACCGCGGGCACCACCGCGGCCGACGCCTCCGGGAACGGCCGGACCGCGACGCTCCTCAACGGCGCCACCTGGACGGCGGGGCGCATCGGCGGCGCGGTGAGCCTCAGCGGCTCGAATCAGTACGCCTCGCTGCCGGCCGGCGTCGTGAGCACGCTCGGTGACTTCACCATCGCGACCTGGGTGCGGGTCAGCTCCACGGCGAGCTGGACCCGGATCTTCGACTTCGGGCGCGGGACGTCGGTCAACATGTTCCTCACCCCGAGGGCCGGCGCGAGCCCCTACCCCGTCCGCTTCGCGATCACGACGGGCGGCGCCGGCGCGGAGCAGCGGATCAGCGGCACCGCGAGCCTGCCGACCGGCGTCTGGAAGCACGTCGCGGTCACGCTGAGCGGGAACGTGGGCATCCTCTACGTGGACGGGGTCGAGGTCGGGCGGAACTCCGGCATGTCGCTCCGGCCCTCCAGCCTCGGCAGCACGACCGCCAACTACCTGGGCCGCTCGCAGTACGCCGATCCGTACCTCGCCGGCCAGCTCGACGACTTCCGGATCTACGGGCGCGCGCTCAGCGCGGCGGAGCTCCAGGCGGTCATGCAGGGTCAGTAGTCGACGGGGACGGCTCGAGGGCGGACCGGCGCGCGCCGCTGGTCCGCCTTAGGCCATCCAGTCCTCGCCCCGCATGAGGCCGATGTGGCTCAGCGCCGCCACGAAGGCGGCCACGACGTAGACGGACACGAGCAGTCCGACGAAGGAAGCGACGGACTTGAACACCAGCCCGATCCACCACCAGGGGCTCGCACGCATGCCGACGATGATGTCACTGGGCCGTGCGCGGGGGAACGGGTCACGCCGAAGCGCGCGCGCCGAGGGGCTCACTCCTCGTTTCCCTGCCACCCGCTCCCGGATCTCGGGAGGAGCCGGGCGAGCGCGCCGCGCGACCTGCGCGTCGCGCCCCACCGCAGTTCGAGCGCTCATGGAAGCAGCCATCCGCTCCTTTCAGCAAGGGGCGTGCCGCGGAGCGGGCGGGCGGCTTCCGCTGCGATGTGGTCTGGCGCGGACCGCCGGACGGGAGCACCGGGTCGAGCGGGACACGCGTCACTCCTCGTCCGGCGCGAACCCCCGCCGGACCACGTTCTCGGCCACGACGCGCGGGAACAGGAAGTTCTCGAGGTAGCCGCGCCCGCCGGCCTTGGTGCCGCCGCCGCTCATCCTGAATCCGCCGAAGGGGTGGCGCTCCACGATGGCGCCGGTGATCCCGCGGTTCAGGTAGAGGTTCCCGACCAGGAACTCGCGGCGTGCCCGCTCCAGGGCCGCAGGGCTCCGCGAGAAGAAGCCGCCGGCGAGCGCGTAGTCGACGCCGTTCGCCAGGGTGAACGCGTCGTCGAGGTCGCGCGCCTCGAGGACGGCGAGCACGGGGCCGAAGATCTCCTCCCGCGCGATCACGTGCGCGGGCCGGACGTCCGCGAAGATCATCGGCGGCACGTAGAACCCGCCCGAGGCGACGAGGTCCGGCGCGAGCTCGGCCTGGAAGGCGAGCCGCGCCTCGCGGCGGCCCTGCTCTGCATGGCGCAGGATCTTCTCCCGCGCGCCGCCGTCGATGACCGGCCCCACCGCGGTGCCCGGGACCGCCGGATCGCCGATCCGGAGCGTGCGGGCCGCGGCCGCGAGCCGCTCGAGGAGGCGATCGTGGATGCGCGCGAGCGCGATGACGCGCGAGCAGGCGGAGCACTTCTGGCCGGCATACCCGAACGCGGATTGCAGGATGGCCGGGATGGCCTCGTCGAGATCGGCGTCATCGTCCACGACGATGGCGTTCTTGCCGCCCATCTCGCAGACCATCCTCTTGAGGTTCGCCTGCCCGGGCGCGGTGCGTCCGGCGATCTCCCAGAGCCCGCAGCCGACCTCGCGCGAGCCGGTGAACGCGATGAAGTCGGTGCCCGGGTGCTCGCAGAGCCGCGCCCCGGCGGTCCGGCCCGGGCCGGGCAGGTACGAGAGGACGCCGGGCGGCAGCCCCGCCCCGGCGAGCGCCTCGCACAGCCACGCGGCGACGATCGGCGTCTCGCCGGAGGGCTTCATCACGACCGTGTTCCCGGCGACGAGCGGCGCCACCGTGAGGCCGGTCAGGATCGCGAGCGGGAAGTTCCAGGGCGAGATGACGACGCCCACGCCGCGCGGGACCCAGCTCTCGTGGCAGCGCTCGCCCGGCACCTCCTGCGTCCGCCGCGGCGTCGCGAGCCGCCGCGCCTCCGCCGCGTAGAACCGGCAGAAGTCGATCGCCTCGCTCACCTCCGCGTCGGCCTCGTCCCACGGCTTCCCCGCCTCCAGCACGAGCAGCGCGCCGAACCGGAACCGGCGCTCCTCGATCCAGGCCGCCGCGCGGTCGAGCACCGCGGCCCGCTCCTCGGGCGGCGTCGCCGCCCAGGCCGGGAAGGCCGCGCGCGCGGCGACGATGGCGGCGTCCGCCTCGCCCTCGGACGCGGACGCACAGCGTCCGATCACCTGCTCCGGGTGGGCCGGGTTCACCGACGTGAGCTCGGCGCGCGTGCGCACCTCGCGCCCGCCGATGACGAGCGGCCAGCGACCGCCGAGGTCCGCGCCGACGCGCGCGAGCGCGTCGCGCATGCGGGCGCGCGGCTCGGCCCGGGTGAAGTCGGCGCCCGGCGCGTTGCGGAACGCGCGCGCCGCCGGCTCGGCCTGGACCACGCCGGCGGGCGCGCGGGTCTGCGGCCCGGCCGCCCCGCCCGGCGGGGCGAGGAGCCGCGCCGCGTCCGCGCCCGCGTGGCGCTGCCGCAGGAACCCCTCGTTGCTCGTGTTCTCGAGGAGCCGCCGCACGAGGTACGCCATCCCCGGCAAGAGCGCGCCCACCGCGCAGTACTCGCGGACGCGGTGACCGCGGGCGACGAGCGCCGCCTTGAGATCGTCGGCCATCCCGAAGAGCGCCTGGAACTCGTACGCGCGGGGATCGAGGCCGAGCCGGTCGGCCCGCGCGATGGCCTGCGCGCAGGACCGGACGTTGTGCGTGGCGAACGCCGGCGCGACCGCGTCGAGGTTCTCGAGGAGCACGGCGGAGAGCCGCTCGTACGCGGCGTCGGTCTCCGCCTTCCGCGTCCAGACCGGCGGCGCCCAGCCGCGCTGGCGGGCCAGCACGACCTCGGTGTCCCAGTACGCGCCCTTCACGAGCCGCACGCCGACGCGGCGCCCGCGCTCGCGCGCCCAGGCCACCAGCGCCGCGAGGTCCTGCTCCGTCTCGCAAAGGTACGCCTGGAGCGCGACGCCCATCTCGGGCCCGCGCCCGAACTCGGGCTCCTCGAGGATCGACCGGAGGAGCGCGAGGGTCACCTCCTTCCAGCGGACGCTCTCCATGTCGAGGTTCACGAAGGCGCCGAGCTCCCACGCGCGCCGCAGGATGGGCCGGAGCCGGCGTGACAGGGCGGCGACGGCGCCCTCGGGGTCGTGCGGCGAGACGCCGGGGGCGAGCGCCGAGGGCTTCACCGAGAGGTTCACCCTGGGGAGAGGTCGCCCGCCCGGGCCGAGGTCGCTCGCCGGCGGCGCCACGCGTTCGGCCGCGCGGGCGAGGATGTCGAGCACCTCGAGGTTGCGCGCGAGGAAGGCGTCCGCCTCGTCTTCCGCGAGCACCGCCTCGCCGAGCAGATCGACGGTGGTCGCGATCCCCGCGGCGGCGTTCGCGCGGAGCCGGGCGGCCAGGTCGTCCAGCGACTCGCCGGTCACGAACTGGCGGGCCATCGCCGCGACCTGCGCCCGCACCGTCCCGGCCGCGAGCGCCGGCGCGAGGCGGGCCGCGGCCAGCGCCGCCTGGAAGGCCGTGCGCTGCGCGGGCGCCACGTGCCCCAGGTACTCGCGCAGGTGGCGGACCACCTCGCCCGCCGAGTCGAGCGCCGGGAGGACGTCCACGAACCGGAAGAGCTGCGCCTTGAACTCGGGGTCGCGGAGCGCCCACTCCATGAGCCGCGCGTGCGCGCCCTTCGCGGAGAGGATGCCTGGCGCGGGGTGCCGATCCATCCGAGCCAGGAGGTCGAGGCCGACCGCGCGGATCTCGCCCTCGAGGGCGCGAGCGAGCGCTCCCGCCCCGAGGACCGCATCGGCAGACGCCGGAGTTCCCGGGCCCATGCTCCTACGATCGCCGCGCGATCGGCCCGCGGCAACGCAGGGGTTCGATCGCCGGGTGGCGCGGCGGCCGGCCGGTCGGTCGCCGGTGCGCGCGCCCCGCCCGCCCCACCCGCGTCGGCTCCATGCGCGTCCCGTCCTCGAGCACCCTGACCATCCCGCCGAACCGGAGGAACCAAGACCCGGAGTGCCCGCGGACCCGGACTACGCGTTTACCAAGCCGGCCATCTCGCCCGGCCTCTCCTGGCACAGCCGGTGCTTCGATCGCGAGCATGCGACTCCCACTTCTCCGCCGCTGGCCGCTCCCGCTGCTCGCCGCCATCGTGGCGGCGGCGCCCGCCCCGGCCACCGCGGAGCGGGCGCTCGAGGACCTCTCGCTCGAGGAGCTCATGGACGTGGAGGTCTCGGGGGCCTCGCGCTTCGAGCAGCCCGAGACCCAGGCTCCCGCCTCGGTCTCGGTCGTCACCTCGGAGGAGATCCGCCGCTTCGGCTGGCGGACGCTGGCCGAGGTGCTGCGCAGCGTGCGCGGCTTCTACGTCAGCTCGGACTACACCTACGCCGGCGTGGGCGTGCGCGGCTTCGGCGCGCTCGCGGACTACAACGGCCGCATCCTGCTCCTCGTGGACGGCCACCGGATCAACGAGCCGGTCTACGACTCGACGCCGCTCGGGAACGACGGCGTCGTCGACCTGGATCTCGTCGAGCGGATCGAGATCGTGCGCGGGTCGAGCTCGTCGCTCTACGGGAGCAATGCGTTCTTCGGGGTGGTGAACGTGATCACCCGGCGCGCCGCCGGCGCGCGCTCCGGCGCGCTGCGGATCGCGGCCGCCAGCGCCCGGAGCTACGCCGGCGGGGCCTCCTGGTCCGGCCCGATCGGCGGCGTCCAGCTCCTCGCCGGTGTGTCCGGTCTGGCGAGCGCGGGGCGTCCGGAGATCCGGTACCCCGGAGCGGGCGGCGAGGTCGTCCGCGACCTCGACGCGGAGCACGGCGCGCGCGGGTTCCTGAAGGGGGTCTGGACCGGAGAGGAGCTCGGCACGTTCACGCTCCAGGCGCTCGCGTCCACCCGCCGAAAGCAGATCCCGACCGACATGTGGCTCATGGACCTCGGGGCGCCCGACAACGCCACCCGCGAGCGCCGCGTCTACCTGGACGGGAGCTGGACGCGCCCGGTCGGGCCCGCGGAGCTGACGGCGCGCGCCTACCTCGACGCGTACGCCTACGACTCGACCGCGACCTACGGCGGAATCCTGAACCGCGACTTCGGCGAGGCCACCTGGGCCGGCGCGGAGGCGATGTTCATTGCGCGGGCGGGACGGCACGTGCTGACGCTGGGGGCCGAGGCGCGAGACCTCCTCCGGCGCAGCCAGCGCAACCACGACGTCGACCCCCATTCCCAGTACCTCGACGTCGACGATCCGGCCTGGGTGGTGGGGGCCTTCGTCCAGGACGAGCTCCGGCTCGGCCCCGTCCGCGTCAACGCCGGCATTCGCCACGATCGCACCTCGGACGTGGGCTCCGCGACCAGCCCACGCGCGGCGGTCATCTGGCAGGTGCAGCCCTCGACCACGCTGAAGGTCCTCTACGGGCGCGCCTACCGCGCCCCCAACGCCTTCGAGGCGCACTTCGAGACCGAGACCTACCGCGCCAACCCCGACCTCCGGTCCGAGCGGATCGACTCGTTCGAGGCGATCGTCGAGCAGCAGTTCGGGGGCCGCCTCCGGCTGGTGCTGAACGCCTACCACTACGACGTCCGCGATCTCGTGACGGAGGTGGTGGACGCCGACGACCGGCTCACGTTCGCCAACCTCGGAGAGGTGCGCGCGTCGGGGGTGGAGGCCGAGGTCGAGCTGCGCCTCTCCGCCGAGCTGCGCGGCCGGTTCTCCTACGCCCTCCAGCGCGCCGAGGACGCCGGGACGGGGGAGACGCTCTTCAACTCGCCCGCGCACCTCGCCAAGGGCAACGTCGTCTTCCCGCTCTGGCCACGGCGGCTGCTGGGCGCGCTCGAGGGGCAGCTCACGAGTCCCCGGCGCACGTCGGCCGGCGAGTGGACGGACGCCGCGGTGCTCGTGAACGCCTCGGTGCTCGCGCCGGACGTCGTGCCCGGCCTCGACCTCACCGCCCGGCTCACCAACGTGTTCGCGGACCGCTACTGGGATCCGGCCCCGCCGGACTACGGATCGCCGGCCATCCGGCAGGACGGCCTCCAGTTTCGGGTCTCGGCGAAGTACCGCTTCTGAGATGGCCCGCCTCTGCCCACCGCCCCGCCTCTGCGCCGCGGCCCTCGCGGCGCTCTTCGCCGCGGGGCCGTGCGTGGCGCGCGCCGAGGAGAAGCCGTCCGAGTACGCGGTCAAGGCCGCGTTCCTCCGATCGGCCGTGCGCCTCGTGGACTGGCCCGCCGAGCGCCGCGTCCCCCTCGAGGTGTGCGTCCTCGGCGAGGACCCCTTCGGCGCCACGCTCGACGCGATCGCGGGGACCGCGGGAGACCTCAGCCTCGAGGTGCAGCGTCACGCGGACGCCCGCGCCGCGCGGGCCTGCGAGGTGGTGTTCGTCGCCGCGTCGGAGCGCGGGCGCCTCAGGGCGGTGCTCGCCGTGCTCGCCGGGAGCGGCGCCTTGACCGTCGGTGACACGGAGGGCTTCGCCGCGCAGGGGGTGATCCTGAACTTCTACCTCGACGGCAGCAAGGTCCGGTTCGAGGTGAACGTGGACGCGGCCCGGGCGGCCGGGGTGGCGTTGCAGCCGCGGCTCGTGAGCCTGGGGCGCGTCGTCCGGGGGTCCTGATCCTCCATGCGCCTCCGGACGCGGCTGCTGCTCCTGCCCGCGGTGACCCTGGCCGCGTTCGTCGCGGTGGAGGGCCTCTCGCGATCGCGCGCCCGCGAGAGCGACCAGCTCCTCCAGGAGGTCGAGCGCAGCCACGTCCCCGAGCTGGAGCTGGCGCACGACCTCGACGCGCTCCTCGCCCGCACGCAGCAAGCGTTCCAGGACGCGGTGGCGGCGCGCGACGTACGAGCGGTGAAGGCGACCGGCGCCCTCCACGACGCCTTCCTGCGGTGCCTCGAGGAGGCGCGGTCCATCCCCGGCGTCGACGCGGCCGGCCTCGAGACGCTCGAGCGCGGCTTCCGCGCGTACTACGAGGTCGCTGCGGCGTCCGCGGCGGAACAAGCGGCCGGGCGCGCGGCCTCCGCGGACGTCGAGGTCCTCGTGCAGTACGACGAGATCCGGCAGGCGGTGGACGCCGCCTCCGTCCGCGCGCGCCGGGCGTTGCAGGCCGGCCTCCAGGGCGCCGCCGAGGCGCAGCGGGCCGGCCGGCGCGCGACCTCGGGCGCCATCGGGATCGCCGCCCTCCTCGTGGCCGTCCTCGCGGCGTGGATCTTCTTCGGGCTCGTCGGCCCGCTCGCAGCGCTCACCCGCGTGGCCTCACGGATCGCCACGCAAGGAGACCTGTCGCAGGAGGTGCAGGTCACGGGCGATGACGAGCTCGGGCAGCTCGCGCGCTCGTTCCGGGAGATGGTCGAGCGGCTCCGCGAGGTCCCCCGGACCATCGAGGCTTCGGTCGTGAGCGTCTCCGGCGCGGCGCGTGCGGTGGGCGAGGTGACGGCGGCGCAGGCGCGGGCGCAGGAGCAGCAGGCGCACACGGTCGCGCACGCGCGGCGGCTCGCGGCCGGCGTGCGCCGCGCCGGCGTCGACGCGATCGGGCGCGCCGAGCAGGTGCTCACCGTGGCCGCCGACGCGGAGGAGTACGGCCGGCGCGGGCAGCAGGACGCGCGCGCCGGGCTGCTCGCGCTCGCCGCCATCCGGGACGAGATGCGCGCGGCGGTGCGCGGGATCGAGAAGCTGGACGAGCACGTCCAGCGGGCCAGCGCGCAGCTCGACGCTCTCCGGAGCGCAGCGGGGGCGATCGGCGACGTCGCCTCCGGGCTCTCGGTCGAGGCGGCGCGCGGCGGGCCGGGAGAGCTCGCCGAGCTCATCGCGCGCCTTCGCAGGGCGCAGGCGACGGTCGTCCAGAACACGGCGCGCGCGCGCGCGGTGCTCGACGACGCGCGGCGGGCCGCCGGCGCGACGCTGCGGGCGGACCGGGACGAGGGCCGGGTGGACAAGGCCCTGGCGCAGGTCGAGGCGTACGGGACGATCCTGCGCGAGCTCCTGCGGCGCCTGCAGCGCACCGGCAAGGCCGCGCGGGAGATCGTCGAGACCGTGGCCAGCCAGGAGAAGGGCATCGTCGAGGTGGACGCCGCCATCGCCGGCGTGGACACGCTCATGACCGAGGCGCTCCGGCACGTGGCGCAGGCCGTCGCGGCGGCGCGCGCGCTCGAACAGGACGCGAGCCGGCTCGCCGGGGTGGTCGCCTCCTTCCGCCTCTGACGCGGCGCCGGTTCGCCCAGGGGAAGGCCCGGATGAACTCGGATGGGACCTCGTCCCGCCGGCCCCGCGCTCCCCCTGCGCGCCAGGAGACACGCGAGCGCGAGCAGCGGCCCGCCGCGCACCGCGTCGTCCGTTTCTCGATCGTGCGCGGTGGCCAGGGCTTCCCGGACGCCGTCATCGTCCCGGCCCAGGGCGAGCAGGCGCGCGGCCTGGGCGCGCGTGCGCCGGTCTCGATGGCTCAGCAGCGCGCGGAGCCGGGCCGACGCGCGCGTCGTAGGCTTCCCGTCCGGCGACATCCTGCGGTGTCTCCGGCGGTCGCTCCCCGGCGAAGCACTGGAGCCGCGGCGAGAGGCCGAACTCTCGAGGTGCGCTCCACGCCGCGTGCCCCAGCCGCGCTCCAGCCTTCCACGGATCCCGGCAATCGCCGCGCCGTCGCGCCACGGGAGGTGACGCGTGGAGCGTTCGACGTCAAACGCCTCATCCGGCCATCGCGAGCTGCAGGCTCACGTCGCCGCAGAAGGCCGGCTGCTGCCCGCCCGCATGCTCCAGGACGAGCTCGAGGAGCCACTCCTCGTCCCGCGTGCCCGCGTTCCGCACGTCCCCCAGGATCTCGACGCGGTACCAGCCGGGCGGGAGCTGGATGCGACCGTGCCTCGGGTCGTCCGGATCCCAGCGGAACAGGGACCCGAGCCCGCACAGCAACACCCGGCCCGTCACGGTGCCGAGGATCCATCCGCCCGACCTCACGCGCGCTGCCCCCGTCACGGCCGGTGAGGCCACGTCCCGCACGAAGACCGTGTAGTACGCCGCGTCCAGTCCGAGCATCGGAATCGCGATCCCCTCGCGGCTGACCCGGTCGCCGTCCTCCGACTGCGTGAAGCGCGACAGGAGATCGGCGCCCCGCGCACGCTGCTCGAAGAACGCGTCGAGGCGCTCGGGGTCGAGCAGGACGAGCGGCGTTCTTCTCGCCGACGACGAGGGGCACCGCGTGCGTCCGATCGACGAAGATCTTGCGGCGGACCTCAGCGCTGGAAAGGAGGCTCATCGCGGAGCACCTCGGTCGCCCAGGTCCGAGTCAGCGGCACGCCCAGCTCCTCGTCCACGATCCGCTTCGCGAGCTTCTCCGCCTTCAGGAGGCGCGCGTAGGCGCGGCAGGCTCTGGGGTGGTTCTTCAGGAGCGCCGCCGACTCGGCGGCGTGCTCCTTCACGTTCTCCTCCTCGAAGCTCAGGGTCACGGCATAGAACCGCTCGTCGAACTCGACCTCCTCCTCGGGGGAGGCGAAGACGTACCAGGGCGTGATCTCGCCCCGGAACGGCTTCCCCTCGGCGTCCGTGGGCTGCCGGTACACGGGGCAGTCGAGGCCGTCCGTCCTGGGGTTCAGGTCTGCGAGGAGGACGTTGTCGTTCATCGGCCCGCTCGGGCCGAGCTCGAAGGCGAACAGCCCGCAGAGGTGGCGCGCGAGGATGTCCGGGAGCTGCTCCGTCTTGAAGTACTGGGCAGGAGAGGATCCCCCCGGCTGCCCGCGATCACGGCTCGCTCCCGCGCTGCGCCGGCCGGGCGGGAACGGGGGGCGGCGACTCCGCCGCCTCCATCGCCTTGGCCTGCGCCTCGAGCGAGTCGGCCTGGGCCATGAGCTTGTGCTTCCGGCAGAGCGCCGCCAGCGTTCGCGCCGCCTCGGGCGCGCTCGAGCGCTTGGCCATGTGCGGCTCGGCGTTCGAAGCCACGCGGATGGCCTCCATGAAGGCGCGGGTGGCCTGCGGCTCGAGCTTCGCCCCGAGCGCGAGCTGGCCGGCGAGCCGCCACCCCTCGACCGCGATGAGGGGCATCTGCGCCGCCTCGGCGACCTTCGCCGCCTGGACGTAGGACTGCGTCGCCGGTCCCGGGCGCTTCGCCACGGCGTGCAGCATCCCCAGCGCGAGGTGCGCCTGGCTCTCCTGCACGAGGAGCGCGTGCGCCTTCGCGTACGCGGCGGCGTCCTCGAGCTCGCGCACCGCGTCGGCGGCGCGGCCGAGCCCGGAGAGGTAGGACGCGAGGGCGATCTGACAGATGACCTTGATCTGGTGGAGGTCGATCGCGCCCGCGACCGCGCAGGCCTCGCGCTGCATCCGGACCGCGTCCTCGCCGCGGCCCTGCTTCATCGCCAGCGCGGCCCCGAGGACCAGATCCCGCAGCCTGGGCGCCTCCTCGACGTACCGCGGATCGATCCCCGCCTTCCGGAGCTCCTCGTCGAGGACGTCCTTCGGCAGCTCCGGCGGGTCGTCGACGCGCCTGGGTCGAGCCACGCCGCTCGGCCCGGCGAAGCCGCCGCGCGCCCCCCCGGACGCGAGCGCCTCGACGTCCCGCTCGAACGCCGCTGGATCCACGAGGCACTCGCTCGCCAGCGCCCGGCCGTCGAGCGCCGCGAGGAGCCGCTTCGGCGGGTCGACGTCCACGACCAGGAGCACGAGGCGGCAGCGGACCAGCTCGGGCGCCTGCAGCAGGACCTCGAGCTCCGCCTCGAACGCCCGGGCGTCGTCGACCGCCGCCGGCGCGAGGACGAGGACCAGGCCGCGGTAGGGATCCCGCAGCGCTGCGGCGACGCCTGCGGCGGCTCGGAGGAACGGCTGGACGCGCGCGGCGGGGCCTGCCTTCCGGAACACCTCCACCGCCCCCGGCCTCGGCGTGGGCTCGGGTGCCGCCGCCCGCGCGACGGCACGGAGGACGTCGGCCGCGCGCATCCGCAGGGTGGCCGTCACCGCGGCCGGGGCGGCCCCCTTCGCCGGTGTCGCCGGCGCGGAGGGCGCCGGCGGCCGACCCGGGGCGGAGGGCACCGCGGCCAGGTCGGCCCCGCCGCGCTCCACGGGCGGAAGCTCGATCCCTTCCTTCGCGAACGCCTTGCGGCGCCGGTCCCAGTCCTCCAGGAGGCGGTTGGCCCGCGCCTGCCACCCGTCGTCCTCCGCCGTGCGGGAGTCCTCGAGCAGCACCCAGGGTGACGCGTTGTCGTGGTGGTACTCGGCCTGCGCGAGCGCCTTCATCGCCGGCTTCCGCAGGTCGGCGGAGGTCCGGACCGCGAGCAGCCGGAGCTCGTGCGCCCGGGCGAACCAGGAGGCGTCCTCGTGGAGGCGGCAGAGCGCGCGAGAGATGGACTGCATGGGCTCCTCCGGAGCGCCGACGTCAGTTGATCTTCACGAGCGCGCCGGTGACGTCGACCATGCCGCCGGAGATGCTCACCTTGCCGCCGGCGGCCGTCACGCCCGCGGGGCCGGCCTCGACCGTACCGCCGCCGCCCGCCAGCGTGGCGACGGCCGCGGTCACCGTCGCCTGGGGACCGCCCTGGAGCGTGGCGTTGGCCGGGGCGCACACCGTCGCGTTGGCGTCGAGCACCATCGACGCGCCGGGCACCGCCGAGACGAGCGCGTTGGCATCGAGCAGCACCCTCGCGCCCGGGGTCGACTGCAGGAGGGCGTTGGCGTCGAGGAGCACCTTGCTCCCCGGCACCGACTGGGAGAGCACGTTGGCGTCGTGGAGGGTCTTCGCGCCCGCGGACGACTGGGTGCAGGCGTTCGCGTCGAGGAGGACCTTGCTCCCCTGCGACGACTGCATGAGCGCGTTCGCGTCGAGGACGACGGTCGAGCCGCCTCCGGCCGTGAGGGTGATCTTCCCGGGCTCGATCAGGACCGAGGAGCCGCCGCACGTGAGCTTGATGCTCGTGGGCGCCTGGATCTCGATCGTGTCGGAGGCGTCGAGCTGGTGCTTCCCCGTGACGGACAGCTTGCTGTGCACCCCGCCCGAGCCGCCGCCCTTCACGGTGATGGACTGGTTCCCGCCGATGGAGATCGACTGATCGCCGCCCACGCTCGCGCTGTGGTTCCGCTCGACCACCTCGTTCATGTCGCGCTGGGCGTGGAGGAAGATCTCCTCCTCGTCCTTCGCGTCCTCGAACCGCAGCTCGTTGGAGCCGCTCGAGCCGGGGGAGCTCGCCGTCCGGATGGTGCTCTGGGTCTTCTTGTCGGGGAGGGGGTACGGCGGCGGGTTCGCCCCGTTGTAGACGCAGCCGGTGACGAGGGGCCGGTCGGGATCGCCCTGGAGGAACTGGATCACCACCTCCATCCCGACGCGGGGGAGGAAGACGAACCCCCAGCCCGGGCCGGCCCAGGCCTGCGCCACGCGGACCCAGCACGACGAGCGGTCGTCCTTCTTGCCTTCGCGGTCCCAGTGGAACTGGACCTTGATGCGGCCGTGCTCGTCGGTGTGGATCTCCTCGCCCGGAGGTCCGACCACGGTGGCGGTCTGCGGGCACATCGGCGCGGGCCGCAGCCGCGCCTCGGGGCGGTACGGGAGATCCAGCGGGACGCAGGTGAAGTCGTTGCGGTACCGCGCGCGGTCGCCCACGACGTCCTTCATCTGGAAGTGGACCTCCTCCGCGGCCTCGCCTTCGTGCCGGACCGAGGTGAGGAGGTACTTGCCGTCCATGCCCGGGCCGTTGTGGCCGGCGATCTCGAGGACCGCTCCGGGGACGAGCGCGATGACGTTGCTGTCCCCCTCGGCGAGCCGGGTGCGGGCCTGGAGCCGCTCGAGGGCGAGCTTCCGGTACGCCGGGCTCAGGTTCCCGACGTACTTCTTCTGGCCCTGGTCGTAGTCGCGGATGAGGTTGTCGGGGGTGGAGGGCCGGTAGAGCTCGCGCACGCGGCCGAGCGCGTCCTTCCGCGGCGGCGTACCCCGGGGCGGCTCGGTGAAGTCCACGTCCGGCGCCGTCCAGGAGTGCTCGCGCAGCACCACCTCGGTGGGCTGGAGTCGACGGCTGAAGGTGAAGGTCCCGATCGACTCGGACGGGAGCAGCTCCGCGGGCGCCTCGCGGGCGACGACGGGCACCGCGCCCTGCGGGAGCTCGGGGCAGTTGTCGTTCAGGTCGAGGACGACGAGCTCCTCCGTCTCGCCGGAGTGGTCGAAGCGGAAGAACATGCCGTCCTCGGCCATGATCCGGAGCGCGAAGTCGAGGTCGGACTCCTGGTACTGGGTGCAGTACTCGCGCTCCAGGTAGTCGCGGGAGAGGGCGAGGCGGACGGTCCGCTTGTACGGCTGCAGGCCCTTCGCGAGGACCTCCTGCACGATGTCGGCGGCGGACATCTGCTGGAAGATGCGCGCGCCGTGCGTGAGGCCGAGGAGGGCGAGCGCGGGGCGGACCTCGACGCGGGCCAGGGTGTAGTCGACCATCCAGCCGTGGGCCTTCACCTGGCACACCACGCCGCACAGCCGCCGGACCTCGTTGCCGCGCTCGATGCGGAGCACGCAGGAGGCGCCCTCCAGCTCCGAAGGGTCCGCGTCCGCCGTCTCGCTCTTCAGCTCGAGCGCGCAGACGTAGAGGCCCGAGAGGCCTTCCTCGAGGGAGAAGGATCGGACGGTCCAGGTCGCGGCCCCCGCGTCCTGGGCCTCGAAGTGGAACTTGACCTGCGGCAGGATCTCGGCGCCGGCCAGCGCGGCCCGGAACGCGGCCGCGGCCGTCTGCACGGGGGAGGTCTGCTGGTCGCCGGCCATCTGCGATCCTCCTTGCGGACCCTCCCGGGTCCGCGCCCCCACGCGTCCGAACGAGGTTCCACTGATAGCACGGTTTGACGCCGGGTCAGGACGCGCCGAGGCAGCTTCTCCCGAGTGGGGAGGGGCCCGCGGTGATCCAGCTCACGGGAGCTCGCCTCAGCTCGCCCCGAGCGCCCAGGCGCGTCCGGCGGCGGACGCCGGCGCGGGCGGCGCCAGCACCGCCTCCCACTCCTGCCGGCGCGCCCACGCGGCGAACGACGTCCACCCGAGGTCCCGATGACGTGCGCGGAGCCGCTCGACGTCGACGCGCGGGCCCTGGCGCTCGAGCCACGAGCAGACGCGGCCCAGGAGCGCGTCGCGCGCCCAGACCGCCTCGAGCGGCACGGGCCGGTACGGCAGCGCCCGCCCCACCGCGCGCGCGAGCACCGCCGCGACCTCCTCCATCGGCAGCGCGTCGCCGGCGAGCTCGATCCGGCGGTTCAGGAACCCCACCGGGGCCTCGAGCACCATCCGCGCGAAGGCGGCGACGTCGTCGACCGCCACCATCTGGAGCACGTGCGCCGGCGGCAGCGGGTACGCGAGCCGGCCGCGCGCCACCGCCGACGGCGCGATGGCCAGCCAGTTCTCCATGAAGAACACCGGGGCGAGGATGGTGTACGGGACGCCGGCGTGGGCGAGGTGGCGCTCGATCTCGCCCTTCGCCTCGAGGTGCGGCACTCCGGTGGGCCGGTCCGCGCCCGCCATCGAGCTGTAGACGAGGTGCGGGATCTCGGCGGCGCGCGCCGCCGCGGCGAGCGCGCGCCCGTGGCGGACCTCCGCCTCGACGCCGGCCTCCGCGGAGGTCGCCACCGCGAACGCGCCGTGGCAACCGCGCATCGCGAGGGCGAGCGGACCTCGATCGTCGAAGCCGCCCGCGTGGAGCTCGGCGCCGAGCCGCTGGAGGAGGCGGGCCTGCGCGCCACCGGGGCTGCGCGTGTAGATCCGCACGCGCTGTCCGCGCGCGAGGAGCTGCCGCGCGAGCGCACCGCCCTGCTTCCCCGTGGCCCCGGCAACGAAGTAGGTCCGTTGCCTCATGTCCGGAGGCTACCTCCCGCGGCCCCGAGGGGTAGGGCGCGCACGCACCTGTACGTATCACGCACCAGACGAGCGCACCCCTGCCCGCTCGGGGTCCCCATCCCCATCCCGAGCCCGCGCCCGCGCCCGCGCCCGAGGAACCACGCTCCGCAACGAACGCTCAGCGCTTCCCGACCGGTCCCGCCGGGCCGCCCGCGACGCGCGGCGACACCGGCGGGTAGTACCTCGCGCCGTGGTTCGCGCCGAACAGGACGTCGTAGACGATCGTCCAGTACTCCGCATCCGTCGCGCGGACCCTCGCATCGTCCGGAGGGACGACGGCGCCGGTCGCGTCGAGGACGAGGTTGCGCGAGAACCCGGGGAGGCGATCGCGGACCTCGGCGAGGAACCCGTAGAACGGCGGCAGCTCGAGCCCCGCAAGCTCGGCGACGTACAGCGAGAGGAACTGCGGGCTGAGCACCTTCCCGCGCGGCGGCGGGATGGGGAAGTTGGCGTGCACCACCCCGCCCTCCAGGTATCGCCGGCGCGCCTCCTCGACCGGATCGAGGCCCTCGGTGAGGAACCCGGTCTCGGCGAAGAGCGCGTCCGCGCCCGGCAGGTGGTCGCCGAAGAAGAGGAGCAGCGTCGGCTCCGCCTGCGCGTCCACGAACCGGACGAGCTCCTGGAGCGATCGATCCGCGTCCGCGAGCCCCTGCGTGTACGTGCGGAGCTCCGCGGCGGCCTTCTCCGAGAGCCCCGGCACCACCACGTCGTGGTCGAGCTTCGGGTAGCGGTTCGGGCGGTAGGGCCCGTGGTTCTGCACGCTGATCGCGTAGATGAACCAGGGGTCGTCCGTCCGCCGCGTCTCCTCGAGCACGACGCGCGTGAGCATCCGGTCCGAGAAGTAATCGCCCTTCTTCTCCGGGCCGGCCATGTCCTCGATGCCGCGGAACACGTCGAACCCCATGAGCGGGTAGACGCGGTCGCGGCCCCAGAACCAGCGGTGATACGTGTGCAGGCCGGCGGTGTGGTAGCCGTGGGCCTCGAACAGCCGCGCGATCGAGGGGAGCGGCCGGCGGACGTACTGCTGGAACGCCCGCGACCCCGGGGGGAAGTACTTCACCGGCAGTCCCGTCAGGAACTCGAACTCGGGATCGCAGGTGTTCCCGCCGAAGGCGGGCGTCACGAGCCGGAACCCGTAGCCGGCCGCCTGGAGCGCGCGGTACTGCGGCGTCACCTCGACGCCGAGCTCGACCCCGGGCAGGTTCCGGATGTCCCAGAACGACTCGCTCATGTAGACGAGCACGTTGGGCCGCCGCGCGGGGTCGCGCGCGGCCACCGGCCGGTGCCTCCCGAGGAGCCGATCGATCTCCGCGCGTCCGTAGCGCGGCGGCGCGCGGACGAGCGCGCTCTCCGCGTACATGAAGAACCCGTACAGGACGCCGTTGAGCTTGTAGTTCTGGTACGGGTGCCAGTGGATGTTCCGGATGCCGAGCGTCCGGTTGAGCCCCTCGGCGCGGGTGCTGGGCGCGGAGGCGGCGTACCCGAGCAGCCCGGCCACGCACAGGAACGTCGCGACCCGCGGGAGCGGGCGCGCGCGCAGGTGAGGGAGCCGGTGGTGGACGCGGCGGAGCAGCAGCGCGACCGCCACGAGGCCGGCGACGCCGAGCCCGATGATCCGCGCGTAGTAACCCTCCAGCGAGGCGAGCTCCCGCAGGAAGAGGAGGTCGCTCGGGAGGACGGGGAGGTCGAGGACGCGCAGCTTCGTCCGATCGGCGTACCCGAGCGCGAGCACGAGCGGCGTGAGCGCCGCCAGGGCGTAGAACGCGGAGTTGAAGAGCGCGTGCAGGCCCGCGAACACGAGCGCGAGGATCGCGAGGTTCACGAGGAAGAGGACGGGATAGACGCGTGGCCAGTCGAGGACCACCGTCCGCACGGATCCCACGTGGAACGCCTGGAGCGCGAACAGGAGGGCGACGATCGACGCCCCGTACGCGGCCCAGGCGATCGCCCTGCGGACGGCCGGTCGGTGGGTCGGTCTACGTGGAGCGTCCATGGTTGCGCGGGGATCTACCCGAGACACGCGGTCGTCACCAGACCGTGACCGTGAAGATGCTCACCACCCCGCCCGATCGAAGCTCCCGGTGTGGCCGGGCGCCGCCGGGACGGGCTCGCGCAGCCCGCGCCAGATCGCGAGCGCCTCGGCCGAGGCGTAGGGCCGGTGCACGAAGTGGACGCGGAGCGCGCGGGCGCCGGCGTCGAGGAGCGCGCGGAGCCGGGGCGCGAGGCTGAACGGCGCGTCGTTCAGGGTGACGCTGCGGCAACGATCGTTGACGACCCGGACGCGGCCGCCGTGCGACGACGCGAGCTCCATGACCTCGAACGTGCAGTCCGCCGGTCCGGGGCAGGTGCCCCGGAGGGTCGCGTAGGGGCACGACTCCGAGAGGAAGAGGGGTGCGTCCTCGTACACGACGACCGCGGCGGCTGCCCCGAGCGCGGCGAGGAGCGCGGCGAGGTTCGCCCGGACGTCCTCGAGGGAGAGCGTCACCCGCCGGACGCCCAGCTCCCGGAGCGCGGCGGCCGCCCCGCGGTTCACGCAGTGGAGCGGCCAGTCGGAGGTGAGATCGAGACCGTGCGGCGCGCCGGGCCGGAGCCCGAGCAGCGCCCACGAGGCGGCGTTGGTGAGCTCCCAGCGCTCGAAGCCGGCGGCGCGGAGCGCGGCGATGCCCGCGCGGAGCGCCTTCTCCTCCCAGGCGCGCACGAGGAGCGGGAGGGCGAGGCGGACCTTCTCCCGACCGCCCGCGCGAGCCGCGAGCGCGTCGAGCCGCGCGACGAGGTCGCGCACCGGCTCACGCCCGAGATCGACGACCAGCTCCCCGGCCGCCGCGAGCTCCTCCGGGGGGAAGGCGTCGAAGGTGGAGAGGCGGTCGGTCTTGAGGATCCAGGCGACCGCTCCTGCCGCGCCCGAGCCCGAGCCCGCGCCCGGCTTCTCGACGCTGCCTCTCCCCTCCCCCAGCTCCCCCTTCGCCGCCTCCACCCGCGCCGCCACGTCCGCGCGCAGCGCGCCGTCGAGCGCCTCGACGAGCGCCCGCCGGGCGTCGTTGAGGCGCGAGACGGGGACGAAGCGGCCCTCGGGATCGCGCCAGGCGAGCTCCGCCAGCGCGAAGCGCGTGTCGCCGAGCTTCTCCAGCGCCGCCCGCGCGGTGGCGACCATCTTGCCCGCGTCGCGCGCCGGCTCGAACCGCCCCGCGACCTCCGCCTCTGCGCGCACGGTCCGCCCCGGCGCCACCTCGGCGGTCGCCTCGAGCCGGACCCGCGCGGCGCCCACCTCGGCAGCCACGCGCATCCCGCGGCGCGCGCGGTGCGGGGCGAGGTTCGGCCGGTCGAGCCGGTACCGGAGCTTCACGCCCTGTGAGGACGAGCACGAGACCGCCGCCCCGAGCGGCAGCGTCGGGTAGCCGTCCGGCAGCGGGACCTCGACCACGGCGCCGGCGGGCGCGTCGAACGTCTCCGCGCCCGCCCGCCCGCCCTCGACGACCCGCAGCGCCGCGACCCCGAACCCGAAGGGCCGGTCGAGGCCGGGCACCTCGATCTGCAGGCCGTCGTGGACGGCCAGCGGCCGCGAGGTCCGGAACCGCACCGCCGCGCCCCGGGTTCCCTTCACCACGGCGTCGAGCGTCCCCACGGGCGTGCCGCGGTGGCCGACGTGATCGCGATCGGCGACGTCCTTGTCGCGGTGGTCGTCGAGGTAGAGCGTCGTCCACGGGCGCGCGAACGTGGCCTGGAGATCGGCCTCGCGCGCGGGGCGCTCCTCCGCAGGCAGCGCGCCGTCGAGCAGCCGCCGGTAGAAGTCCACCGCCGCCGCCACGTAGAGGGGCGCCTTCTTCCGCCCCTCGATCTTGAGGCAGGCCACCCCGGCGTCGCGGAGCGCGCCGACGTGGTCGGGCAGCGCCAGGTCCTTCATCGAGAAGGCGAAGCCGCGGCGCTGGTCGGGCGCGAGCGCGACGGCCGGCGCGGTCCCGTTGAACGACGTCACCTCCCACCGGTCGCGGCACGGATACGCGCACTGGCCGCGGTTCCCGCTCCGCCCGAGGAGGAGCGACGAATAGAGGCACAGGCCGCTGTACGCGTAGCAGAGCGCGCCGTGCAGGAACGTCTCGACCTCGACCCCGGGGACCGCCGCCGCGGCGCGGATCTCGGCGAGGGTCAGCTCGCGCGCCAGCGTCACGCGCGCGAAGCCGAGGTCGCGCAGCGTCTCGACCGCCGCGGCCGAGTGCGCCGCGAGCTGCGTGCTCGCGTGGAGCTCGAGCTCGGGGAAGTGGCGGCGCGCGACGCGCGCGACCCCGAGGTCCTGCACGATGACGGCGTCGGCGCCGAGGTCCGCGAGCGCGCCGAGCGTCTCGACCAGGCCGCCGAGCTCGCCGTCGAGGACGAGCGTGTTCACCGCCACGAAGCACCGGCGCCGCGGCGTGAGCGAGCGGGCGTACCCGAGGAGCCGATCGAGCTCGTCGAGGGTGAAGTTCTGGGCGTCGGCCCGGGCCGAGTAGCGCTGGAGGCCCAGGTAGACCGCGTCCGCGCCGTACTGGAAGGCCGCGAGCCCGGCCTCGAGGCCGCCGGCGGGGGCGAGGAGCTCGGGGCGGCGGGGCGGGCGCGGCTCAGGCATCGGGAGGCGGGGGCTCGGCCGGCGAGGGGGCAGGCCGGGCGGGCCACAGCAGTAGCACCGCGCCGCCCACGATGGCCAGATCCGCCACGTTGAAGACGCCCGTCCGCAGGCGCCCGATCCCGAGGTTCAGGAAGTCGGTCACGTATCCGTTGGCGGCGATCCGGTCCCACAGGTTGCCGAGGCCGCCGCCCGCGACGAGCGCCGCGCCGAGCGAGACATGGCCCGCGCCCGGGCGAACGAGCGCCACCCAGGCCGCGCCCAGCACGAGCACGAGCACGCCCCACGTCAGGACGACGCCGCGGATGCGCGGCGGGAGCGTGGCGCCGAGCGAGAGGAACGCGCCGGGGTTCTGCACGAGCTCGAGCCGGAAGACGTCGCCAAGGAAGGAGACGCGCCGGTTGGGCTCGAGCAGCCCGCGGGCGATCGTCTTCGAGAGCTGATCGAGGGCGACCGCGGAGAAGAGGACGAGCAGCGCCCGGGCTCGGGCGCGGGCGGCGGCGGGGGCGAGCGATCGCGGATCGGGCGAGGTCATCACACCACCGGGCGGCGCCGGTACACGAACAGGCCGGGCACCGCGAGGCCGACCGCCAGGGCGGCCACGATGAAGGTGGCCTCGAGCCCCTGCTCGAGCGCGGTCGTGAGGAGCTCGTTCGTGACGCCGGAGCGCTCCATCTGCCACAGCGCGAGCAGCGTCTGGTACATCGCGACGCCGGGCACCATCGGGATCACCGCCGCGACCGTGAACACCTTGGGGTGCGCCCGGAGCCGCTGCGCGGCCCAGACGCCGAGCCAGCTCACCGCCGCGGCGGCGACGAGCGTCGCCCAGGCGGCGGGCAGGCCCGCCTCGATGAGCAGGAAGCGGAGCCCCCGCCCCAGCGCGCCGCCCAGGGCGCACCACCCGAGGACGCGGAAGGGCACGTTAAACGCCATCCCGAAGCCGACCGCCGGGACGGCCGCGAGCGCGGCGGTGTGGAGGAAGCCGAGCAGCGTGCTCACGGCAGCCCCCACCGGCTCCGGAGCGCCATCGAGAGCAGGATGCCCGCCGCCGCCGCCGCGGCGAGCAGGGTCGCGTACGCGAGCCGCGCGAGGCCGATGCTCGTGTACCCCTTCACCATGTCGGACACGCCGTTGATGAGCGGGAAGCCGGGGACGAGGAAGAGCACGCACGAGGCGAGCACGGGGCTCGTGGTCGCGCTCCCGGGCCAGGCGAGCCACGCGCCCAGGCGGACCGGCGACGCGAGCAGGCCCGCGAGCGAGCTCGCGACGAAGGCCGCGAAGAAGAAGGTCACGACGGGGCTGAAGTGGAGCCGCGCGAGCCGGAGCCGCGCGTACATCGCGACCGCGCTCGCCGCGAGCACCGCGGCGCAGCCGGGGAGGTCGGCGCGCGCGAGGCGCGCGAACGCGGCGCACGAGACGCCGATGGCGAGCGCCAGCATCCACCGGGCGTAGTGCGCCGGCACGGCGGCGGCGAGCCGGGCCCGGTACCCGGCCGCGTCCAGCGCGCCCTCCTCCACGTCCAGCACCGCCCGCTGCACCTGCGTGACCGCGTTCATGTTGATGCCGCGATCCTCGACGCGGCGGACGGTGGTCACGGAGCGGTTGCCGCAGAGCGTGGCGAGGACGATCGAGTTGGCGAAGATGCCGGCCTCGACGCGGTCCACCCCGAGCGCGATCCCGAGCCGCCGCATCAACGTCTCGATGAGGGCGCTCTCGGCGCCGTGCTGCATGAGCACGACGCCGGTGGACACGCACAGGCGCGTGATCTCCTGCTGCTCCGCCTCGGCGGGCGGCGCGGAGCGGCGCGTGGGCGTGCCGGGGGCGGACACGGGGCGGAACGTAGCCGCGAACGCGGGCGCTGGCAATCCGCCGCGGCGGCGCGCCGGCGGGCCTCAGAACCGCGCGGCGAGCACCGCCGCCGTCGCGGCGACCACGCCGGCGATGACGAGCAGCGGGTAGAGCGGCGCGGCGAGGCGTCCGCGCGCGGGACCGGGCTCGTCCGAGGCGCCCGCGCCGGCCGGATCCGGCCGGGCGGGCTCGCGGTCGGCGGTGGCCCCCGCGCGGAAGATGCCGCTCGCGCCGATGAGCTCGCGGGCGCGCGCGGCGTCGGCGGTCCGCACGAGCAGCTTCGCGCCGCCTCCGGCGCCCGGGATGAGCGCGCCGAGCGGCGTGCTCACCGCGCCCTCGAACCACGCGTCGATCCCGGCCGACGAGAGGAGCTCGGTCAGCATCTCGGCCTCCTCCACCCGGAGGAACCCGGCAACGACCTCGGCGTCGCGGCGCATGGGAGGAGCGTTACACGGCGGCGCGGCCTGGGGCAATACGGAATGCCGGGCTCGGGCTCGGGCTCGGGCTCGGGACGCTAGACTCCGAACAGCTCGGTGCTGAGGTACTTCTCGCCCCGGTCCGGCAGGATCGTGACGATCGTCCCCGCCTCGATCTCGCTCGCCAGCACCCGCGCCGCCCAGAGCGCGGCGCCGCTGCTCATGCCCGCGAACACGCCCTCCTCCAGGGCGAGCCGCCGGGCGAGGTCGAACGCGTCCTCGGTCTCCACCATGATGTGGCGATCGATCTGGGCCGGATCGTAGATGGCCGGGACGATCGCCTCCTCGAGGTTCTTGAGCCCCTGGATGTAGTGGCCGCGCACCGGGTGGGCGCTCACGATCTTGACGCCCGGGACGCGCTCCTTGAGCGCGAGGCCGACGCCCATGAGCGTCCCGCTCGTCCCGAGCGCCGAGACGAAGTGGTCGACGCGCCCGCCCGTCTGCTCCAGGATCTCGACCGCGGTGTTCCGGTAGTGCGCGAGCTGGTTGTAGTGGTTCGAGAACTGGTCCGGCATGAAGTAGCGGTCGGGGAACTCCCGCACGAGCTCGCGCGCGCGGAGGATGGCGCCGTCGGTGCCGAGGCGCGCGGGCGTGAGCGTCACGCGCGCCCCGAACGCCTGGATCATCTTGCGCCGCTCGATCGAGACCGCCTCGCTCATGACGATCTCGACCTCGTATCCCTTCACCGCCCCGATCATGGCGAGCGCGATCCCGGTGTTGCCGCTCGTCGGCTCGAGGATGGTCTTGCCCCGGACCAGCGTCCCCTCGCGCTCCGCCTGCTCGATCATCGAGAGGGCGATCCGGTCCTTGATGCTGCCGGTCGGGTTGAACCCCTCGAGCTTCGCGAGCAGCGCGACCTTCGGGTTGGGGTTGAGCCGATCGATGCGGATCATCGGGGTCCTGCCGATGAGGGCGAGGATCCCGGGGGCGGGCGCCGAGGTGGTCATGGGTCCCCCATTCCACCCAACCGGCGCCAAGCGGGTCTGCGGTCTGGGGCCGCAGCGCGGCGCACGTCCGTCGACGCGCCGCCGCCGGGCGTAGATTGAAGGAGCGCCGATCGCGCCGCGCCTCTCCGTGCCCCTCGACCTCCGCTACCTCGACCCGACGCTCCCGCCCGAGACGCGCGCCGAGCTCCTGCTCGCGCAGATGACGCTCGCGGAGAAGATCGGCCAGCTCTGCATGTACGTGGGCGAGGCGGGGCGCCCGAGCGCCGGCAACGTGGACGAGGTGGCGGGGTACGCACTCGCGATCGAGGAGAAGGCCGCGCTCGTCCGCGACGGGCTCGTCGGCTCCTTCCTCAAGGTGCCGGGGTGGCGCGAGGCGGATCATCTCCAGCGGCTCGCCGAGGCGTCGCGCCTCCGCATCCCGCTGCTCATCGCGACCGACGCGATCCACGGCCACGCCATGGACCTCCCGGCGGCGACCGTCTTCCCGACGCCGATCGGGATCGCGGCCGCCTTCGACGCGGACCTCGCGGCCCGGATCGCCGCGGCCACCGCGCGCGAGCTGCGCGCCACCGGCTTCCACTGGGACTTCTCGCCAACGTGGACGTCACGCGGGATCCGCGCTGGGGGCGGACCGGCGAGACCTTCGGCGAGGATCCGTTCCTCGCGGGCGCGCTCGGCGCCGCGATGATCCGCGGCTACCAGGGCGAGGAGGTCGGCGGGCCGGAGAGCGTGCTCGCCTGCGCGAAGCACCTCGTCGCCGGCGGCATCCCCGAGAACGGGCTCAACGGCGCGCCCGCCGACGTCTCGGCGCGGACGCTCGAGGAGGTGTTCCTGCCGCCGTTCCGCCAGGCCGTCGAGGCCGGGGTCGAGACGGTGATGCCGGCGCACAACGAGGTGAACGGGGTGCCCTGCCACGGCGATCGGCGGCTGCTCGAGGACCGCCTCCGCCGCGCCTGGGGCTTCCGCGGCCTCGTGGTCAGCGACTGGATGGACGTCGAGCGGCTGCACACCGTCCACCGCGTGGCCGCGTCGCGCGCCGAGGCGACCCGCCTCGCGGTCCTGGCCGGCGTCGACGTGAACATGCACGGCGGGGCCTTCTTCGACGACGTGAAGTCGCTCGTCGAGGGAGGCAGGCTCCCGCTGGCCCGCGTGGACGAGGCGGTGCGGCGCGTCCTCTCCGCCAAGCTCCGGCTCGGCCTCTTCGAGCGGCGGTACGTGGATCCGGCGCGCATCCCCGAGGTGGTGCTCGCGCCGGCGCACGTCGAGCTCGCGCGCGAGGCGGCGCGGAGGTCGCTCGTGCTGCTCCGCAACGACGGCGGCGTCCTTCCGCTGCGCGCGCCGCGCACGCTCCTCGTCTCCGGCCCGGCCGCCGACGATCAGACGCTGCTCGGGGACTGGGCCCGCCTCCAGCCGCGCGAGAACGTGGTCACCGTGCTCGACGGCCTGCGGGCGCTCGCTCCGCGGGGGACGCGCGTCGCGCACGCGCCGTGCGGGACGATCGCGTCGCTCGACGCGAAGGCGATCGCCGCCGTGGCCCGGCGCGCGCGGAAGGCCGACGCCTGCGTGCTCGTGGTGGGCGAGAACTCGCTCCGCGACGACCCGGCGCGGACGAGCGGCGAGAACCTCGACCGCGCCTCGCTCGAGCTCCCGGGCCGCCAGGCGGAGCTCGTCGGCGCGGTCCTCGCCACCGGGACGCCCACGGTCGTGGTCCTCGTGAACGGCGCGCCCGTCGCGGGCGACTGGATGGCGGACGCGCCGGCGATCCTCGAGGCCTTCGAGCCCGGCATGGCCGGCGGCACGGCGGTGGCCGAGGTGCTCTACGGCCTGCGGAGCCCCGCCGGCCGGCTCCCGATCACCTTCCCGCGATCCGCCGGGCACCTGCGCACGCACTACGCCCTGCGGCCCTCGGCCTTCCACCGCGGCCACCACTCCGCCGGCCCCGCGGAGCCCTGGTTCCGGTTCGGGCACGGGCTCTCGTACACGACGTTCGCGTACGCGGATCTGAAGGTCAAGGAGACGGTCACGTCGGGTGAACCGCTGTCGCTCTCGCTGACGGTCGAGAACACCGGGGCGCTGGCCGGCGAGGAGATCGTGCTCGTCTACCTCGAGGACCTCTACGCCTCCGTGACGCGCCCGGCGCGGACCCTCGTCGCCTTCCGGCGCGTGGCGCTCGCGCCCGGCGAGCGGCAGACCCTCGAGCTCCTGCTCTGGCCGGAGGCGATGTCGCTGCTCGACGAGGAGCTCCAGCCCACGATCGAGCCCGGCGAGTTCCGGGTGATCGTGGGCGAGGAGCTCCTGTCCGCGACGTTCCGCGTGGTGCCGCCCGCGCCGCGCACGGGCGGGGCGGGGCGGCACGCCCCGTTCAGTTGAAGCTGGCGGAGAAGACGACCCCGCCGCCCCAGGTGCGCCACCTGTAAGTCGGCGTCGTCCTCGTTGCTCGCGACGTGCAGCACGCCGGCGACGCCCAGGCCCCAGCGATCCGACACGAACCACTCCTTCCCGATGGCGGCGCGGAGGCCGAGGCCCCAGTCGGTCTCGCTCGTCTCGTCGGTGTCGTCGTAGTCGAGGGCGAGCTGGGTGATCGAGGGGGTGACCGAGAAGTACACGTTCGCCGGCATCAGGTACCAGGTGACCCGCGGCCCGAAGCCGTAGACGCTGTAGGTCGTGTCCTGGAGCGTGTCCGTGCCCTCGGCGTCGCGGATCTCGGGCTCGTCGACGCCGACCCCCCAGAGCTCGCCGCTCAGGATGAGGTTCGGCACGATGGCCCCGCCGGCGGCCAGCGAGAACCCGGCGCCGCCGCCGCTGATCTCCGCGTCGTCGCCGAAGCTGCTCGTCTCCGACGTCGAGCCGGCGATCCCCAGGTCGCCGTGGAAATGGAAGCCGGTGTGGGCCGCGCGGCCGGTGGCGCAGCCGGTCGCGAGCACGGCAGCCGCTGCGATGACGATGCTCCGCATCTGGATATCCTCCCGCCGGCGCACCATCGCGCCGCGTGAGGATGCTACCAGAATCACCCCGGCGCCGGGCCCCCGGGGGAAGCCACCCACACCGGCACCCGGGCGGTCTCGAGCACCTTCTGCACCGCCGGCGGCACGGGCAGGTCCGTGAAGAACCGATCGACGTCGGAGAGGTGCCCGAGGCGCACGAGCGCGCGGCGCGTGAACTTGGAGTGATCGGCGGCGAGCCACACCTCGCGCGCCTGCTCCATGATCGCCTGCGCCACCTTCACCTCGCGGTAGTCGTAGTCGAGGAGCGTGCCGTCGGGCTCGATGCTCGAGACGCCGATCACCGCCACGTCCACCTTGAACTGCCGCATGAAGTCGATGGTCGCCTCGCCCACCACGCCGCGGTCCCGGCTGCGGACGAGCCCGCCCGCGATGAGCACCTCCGCCTGCTCGTTGCCGGCGAGGATGGCCGCGACGTTGAGGTTGTTCGTGACCACGCGGATCCCGCGGTGCCGCGCGAGGGCACGGGCCACCTCCTCGGTGGTGGTCCCGATGTTGAGGATGAGCGAGCGCCCGGGCTCCACGTGCTGCGCGACCCCGCGCGCGATGAGCCGCTTCGCCTCGACGTTCATCACCTGCCGCTGCTCGTAGTCGATGTTCTCGACGGTCGAGGGCAGCCCGACCCCCCCGTGGTACCGCGCCACCCGCTCCGCCCCCTCGAGCGCGCGGAGGTCGCGCCGGATCGTCTGAGTCGTCACGCGCAGGTGCTTCGCCAGGTCCGCGACGGAGACGTCGCCATTTTTGCGAACAAAATCCACAAGTTGTCGCTGGCGCGGCGTCATGATATAGATGAACCCAAGTGAACCGAAACGAAAATGCTCGTTGCGGACCATTGTAGCGCACGGCTAGGACGTCCGCCGGTTCTCGGCCCGAGCCGCCCCGATGCCTCCACACCTCCGCCAGTCCGTCCTCGACCGCCTCTCCCGCGACCCGTTCGACGTGCTGGTGGTCGGGGGCGGGATCAACGGCGCCGTCTCGGCGGCCGCGCTCGCCACGCGCGGCGCGCGGGTGGCGCTCCTCGAGCGCGGGGACTTCGCCTCGGCCACGTCCCAGGAGTCCTCGAACCTGATCTGGGGCGGCATCAAGTACCTCGAGTCGTACGAGCTCGGGCTCGTCCGCAAGCTCTGCCGCGCCCGGAACCAGCTCCTCCGCGCGTATCCGTCGTCGGTGAAGGAGGTCCGGTTCTACACCGCGCACGCGCGCGACTTCCGGTACGGCCGCGTCACGCTGGCGGCGGGCGCGTGGCTCTACTGGGCGCTCGGCGGGTTCTTCACCCGCAGACCGCGGCTCCTCTCGCGGGCGCGCATGGAGCGCGAGGAGCCGAGCGTCGCGCTCGACGGCGTGGACGGCGGGTTCGAGTACTCGGACGCGTACCTGCCCGACGGCGACGCGCGGTTCGTGTGGGGGTTCGTGCGGGCGGCGCTCGACCAGGGCTGCGCCGCGGCCAACTACGTCGAGGTCCTCGGCGCAGGCCGGGACGGCGAGACCTGGGTCGCGCAGGCGCGCGACCGCGCCGGCGGGCGGACGCTCGCGGTCCGCGCGCGCGTGCTCGTGAACGCCTGCGGCCCGTACGCCGACGCCCTCAACGCTCGCAACGGGATCCGGACCGCGCACCACCACGTGCTCTCGAAGGGCATCCACCTCCTCGTCCCGCGCGTCGCGCCGGGGCCGCGCGTGCTCACGTTCTTCGCCGACGACGGCCGGCTCTTCTTCGCGGTCCCGCTCGGGAGCACCACCTGCATCGGCACGACCGACACGCCCGTGGAGGATCCCGACGTCGCCGTGACGCCCGAGGACCGGCGGTTCGTGCTCGCCAACATCAACAAGCGGCTCCGCCTCGCGCGCCCCCTCCGCGAGGAGGACGTGATCGCGGAGCGCTGCGGCGTGCGCCCGCTCGCCGTCGAGCGCTCGGGCGGGGTCGCGCGCGACTGGATGCAGCTCTCGCGGCGGCACGCGATCGACGTCGATCCGGACGCGCGCCACGTCACGGTCTTCGGCGGGAAGCTCACCGACTGCCTCAACGTGGGCGAGAAGATCTGCGCCGAGGCGATGCGGCTCGGCGTCGTGCTCCCCGACCCCGGGCGCCGCTGGTTCGGCGAGCCGCCGGCCGCGATCCGGGAGGAGTTCCTCCGCCAGGCCGAGCGGCTCGACGTCCCCGAGGCGAGCGCCCTCGCCGAGCGGCTCTGGCGCCGCCACGGGCTGCACGCGCTCTCGCTCCTCGAGGCCATCCGCCGCGACCCGCACGCCGCCGCGCCGGCGCTGCCCGGGTCGGACTACCTGCGCTGCGAGGTGGAGCTCATGGCCGAGCGCGAGATGGTGGTGGAGCTCGAGGACTTCCTCCGCCGGCGGACCAGCATCGCCCAGTCGATCCCGCGCGCGGCGCTCTCGCGCGCGCCGGAGCTCCGCGACGTCGCCCGCGCGCTGTTCGGCGCCGGGGCGGACGAGCGGCTGGCCGCCTTCCAGGCGCCGGCCGCGGCCGTGGCGCGGTGAGTCGAGCCGAAAAGCAGAAGTTTGAGCCTTTCCCGGGGCTTGCTCCGATGGGTCCCTCCCGGGAAAACGGGTGAACCGAAACGAAAAACATCGAACACGCCCCGGCGTCGCTGTTATGGGCGGTGCGTCGGTCTGCCACGCAGGCGCGAACGCCTGCAAGGGAGCGAGCATGACGCATACCCCGAAGTTCGGGCTCGGCGCCGCGATCCTCGTCGCGCTGAGCTCCGTGAGCCGCGCCGACGAGGCGGCGGCGAGGCGCTGGATTGACAAGGAGTTCACCCCCTCCACCCTCTCCAAGGAGCAGCAGCTGAAGGAGCTGCAATGGTTCATCAACGCGGCGAGGCCATACCGCGGGATGGAGATCAACGTGCTGTCGGAGACCATCCCGACGCACGAGTACGAGGCCAAGACGCTGGCCAAGGCGTTCCAGGAGATCACCGGCATCAAGGTGAACCACCAGCTCCTCGGCGAGGGCGAGGTGGTGCAGGCGGTCCAGACGCAGATGCAGACGAACCGCAACCTGTACGACGCCTACGTCAACGACTCGGACCTCATCGGCACGCACTCGCGGCTGCAGTCGGCCGTGAACCTCACCGACTGGATGAACGGCGAGGGCAAGGCGGTCACGCTCCCGACGCTCGACGTGAACGACTTCATCGGCAAATCGTTCACCACGGGCCCCGACGGCAAGCTGTGGCAGCTCCCCGACCAGCAGTTCGCGAACGTCTACTGGTTCCGCTACGACTGGTTCAAGCGGCCCGACCTGCGCCAGCGCTTCAAGGCCAAGTACGGCTACGAGCTCGGCGTGCCGGTGAACTGGTCCGCCTACGAGGACATCGCCGAGTTCTTCACCAACGACGTGAAGAACATCGACGGCGTCCGCGTGTACGGCCACATGGACTACGGCAAGCGCGCCCCCGACCTCGGCTGGCGCATGACGGACGCCTGGCTCTCCATGGCGGGCGTGAGCTCGAAGGGGCTGCCGAACGGCCGGCCGATCGACGAATGGGGCATCCGCATGGAGCCGAACTCCTGCAACCCGTCGGGCGCGTCGATCTCCCGCGGCGGCGAGACCAACGGCCCGGCCGCGGTGTACGCCATCCGCAAGTGGGACGAGTGGCTGCGGAAGTACGCGCCGCCGGGCGCGGCCGACTACGACTTCTACCAGTCGCTGCCGGCGCTGGCGCAGGGGAACGTGGCCCAGCAGGTCTTCTGGTACACGGCCTTCACGGCCAACATGGTCGCGCCGAGGTCGGAGGGGAACAACACGGTCGACGACAAGGGCACGCCGCTGTGGCGCATGGCACCCTCGCCCCACGGCCCGTACTGGCAGGAGGGGATGAAGATCGGCTACCAGGACGCCGGCTCCTGGACGCTGTTCAAGTCGACCCCCGTCGACCGGCGCCGGGCCGCCTGGCTGTACGCGCAGTTCACCGTCTCGAAGACGGTGTCGCTCAAGAAGAGCCACGTGGGCCTGACCATCGTCCGCGACTCGGACATCCGCCACCAGTCGTTCACCGACCGTTCGCCGAAGCTCGGCGGGTGGGTCGAGTTCTATCGCTCGCCGGACCGCGTGCTCTACACGCCGACCGGCATCAACGTCCCCGACTACCCGAAGCTCGCCCAGCTCTGGTGGCAGAACATCGGCGACGTGAACTCGGGCGCGTTCACGCCGCAGCAGGCGATGGACCGCCTCGCCTCCGAGATGGACCAGGTGATGGCGCGCATGCAGGCGGCCGACGAGAAGGCGAAGACGTACGGCGGGTGCGGGCCGCGCCTCAACCCGGAGAAGGATCCCAAGGAGTGGCTCGGCCGGCCCGACGGCCCCAAGGCGAAGCTCGCCAACGAGAAGCCGCGGGGCGAGACCGTGGACTACGACGAGCTCGTGAAGCGCTGGAAGAGCTGACGCACGGAGGGAGCCAGGCCGGGCGGGCGGGCACGGCGCGCCCGCCCGGCGGCTCCCCCCGCCGTCCCTCGACGCGAGCCCCGCATGGCCTTCGCCCTTCATGACGTCGCGCTGCGCATCGCCGGGGAGGTCCACCTCCACCCCACCCGGCTCGCGCTCGCGCCCCGCGGCTTCAACGTGCTCCTCGGCCCCACGCTCGCCGGGAAGACGACGCTCCTGCGCGTGCTTGCGGGCCTCGTGCGCCCCACCGCCGGGGCGGTCCTCCGGGACGGGGCCGACGTGACCGGCGTCCCGGTCCGGAAGCGGCGCGTCGCGATGGTGTACCAGCAGTTCATCAACTACGGGCACCTGTCCGTCTTCGAGAACGTCGCCTCGCCGCTCCGCGTGGCCGGCGCCGCCGACGCGGAGGTGCGCCGCCGGGTGCACCGGATCGCGGAGCTGCTCGGGCTGGGGCCGTTCCTCGACCGGAGGCCCGCCGAGCTCTCCGGCGGCCAGCAGCAGCGCGTCGCGCTGGCGCGGGCGCTCGTGAAGGACGCCGACCTCGTGCTGCTCGACGAGCCCCTCGCCAACCTCGACTACAAGCTGCGCGAGGCGCTGCGTGACGAGCTCCCGCGCCTCTTCGCCGGCCGGGAGTGCACCGTGGTCTACGCCACCACCGAGCCCGCCGAGGCCCTCCTCCTCGGCGGGCACACGGCGACGCTCGATGAGGGGCGCGTCACGCAGTTCGGCCCGTCGGACGAGGTGTACCGCCGGCCGGTGGACCTCGTCACCGCCCGCACGTTCTCCGATCCGCCGATCAACACCGCCGCGGTGGCGAAGCGCGGGGATCGGATCGAGCTGGGCCGCGTCGCGAGCTGGCCGGCGCGGGGCGGGCTGGCGGCCCTGCCGGACGGACCCTACGTGCTCGGGCTCCGGCCGCACCACGTGCGGATCGCGGGGACCGCGGCGGGCTCGGGAGAGGACGTGGTGATCGCGGGCAAGGTCTCGATCGCGGAGATCAGCGGCTCGGAGAGCGTCGTGCACTTCGCGCTCGACGGCGGCACGTGGGTCTCGCAGACGCACGGGGTCCATCGCTTCGACGTGGGCGCCGAGGTCCGCTTCCGCCTGGAGATCGCGCGGGGGCTCTACTTCGCGCCGGACGGCCGGCGCGCCGGCGCGGAGGTCTGAGCATCCCATGGCCCGCATCCGGCTCGAGCAGCTCCGGCACACGTACCGCGCGAAGCCCGCGGGGGACGACGACTGGGCCCTCAAGCGGCTCGACCTCGCCTGGGAGCAGGGGACCGCGAGCGCGCTCCTCGGCCCCTCGGGCTGCGGGAAGACGACGCTCCTCAACCTCATCTCCGGGCTGCTGCGTCCGACGGAGGGGGTCGTGCGGTTCGGCGAGCGCGACGTGACCGCGCTGCCGCCCGACGCGCGGAACATCGCGCAGGTGTTTCAGTTCCCGGTCGTCTACGACACCATGACGGTCTACGACAACCTCGCCTTCCCGCTGCGCAACCGGCGCGTGGCGCCCGCGGAGGTGGACCGCCGGGTCCGCGAGGTCGCCGAGCTGCTCGACCTCGGGCCGACGCTCCGCCACCGCGCCGCCGGGCTCACCGCGGACGGCAAGCAGAAGATCTCGCTCGGCCGCGGCCTGGTCCGCTCCGACGTGGCGGCGATCCTCTTCGACGAGCCGCTCACGGTGGTGGACCCACACCTCAAGTGGCGGCTCCGCTCGAAGCTCAAGGAGCTCCACCAGAAGCTCGGCACCACGATGATCTACGTGACGCACGACCAGACCGAGGCGCTCACGTTCGCCGATCAGGTGGTGGTGATGGACCAGGGCACGGTCGTGCAGGCGGGCACGCCGGTGGAGCTGTTCGAGCGGCCGCGCCACACGTTCGTGGGCCACTTCATCGGGTCGCCGGGCATGAACGTGCTGCCGGCGACGGTCGAGGGGACCACGGTGCGCTTCCTCGGCCATCCGATCGAGCTCCGGCCCGCGCCGGCCCGCCCGCCGCCCGCCGGCGCCCGCCTCGAGCTCGGCGTCCGGCCCGAGTTCGTGCGGCTCGCGGCCGACGGGATCCCGGTCCGGATCGTCCGGGTGAGCGAGACCGGGCGCCATCGAATCGTCGAGGCGCGCCACGAGGACACGCCCATTAAGCTCCTCGTCGGCGAGGGGGACCCCGTCCCCGCGGAGCAGGCGTTCCTGCGGTTCGACCCCGCGCACACGCAGCTCTACGTCGACGGCTGGAGCGCGACATGAGGGAACCAGGGGCTCTTCCCGAACTCCAGCCCGGCCCTCCCGAGGCCGGGCAAGCAGGCGGCCGGCCCGCGCCGAGCGCGATCCGCAGCGAGGCTCCGCCGCGCCGCGCCCCGGCGGACGGGAGGACGCCCAACGCCCGCGCGTGGTGGCTCGTCGCCCCCGTCGTGGCGCTCGTCGCGTTCAACGCGATCGTGCCGCTCATGACGGTGGTGAACTACTCCGTCCAGGAGACGTTCGGGGACAACGTCTTCTTCTTCGAGGGGATGAAGTGGTTCCGTGAGGTGCTCGGCTCCTCGCGCTTCCACCAGGCGCTCCAGCGCCAGCTCCTCTTCACCGGCATCATCCTGCTCATCGAGGTGCCGCTGGGCGTGGCCATCGCCCTCGCCATGCCGCGACGCGGCTTCTGGGCCTCGGTCTGCCTCGTGCTCATGGCGATGCCGCTCCTCATCCCGTGGAACGTCGTGGGCGCGATGTGGAACCTGCTCGCGCTCCCCGACATCGGGCTCCTGGGCCGGACGCTCAACGGGATGGGGTTCGACTACAACTACACGCGCCAGCCGCTCGCGGCGTGGGCGACGATGGTGGGGATGGACGTCTGGCACTGGACGTCGCTCGTCGTGCTCCTCGCCTACGCCGGCCTCTCCGCCATCCCCGAGGCGTACTACCAGGCGGCGCGCATCGACGGCGCCTCGTCCTGGGCCGTCTTCCGCCACATCCAGCTCCCGAAGATGAAGCGGGTGCTCCTCATCGCGGTGCTGCTGCGGTTCATGGACAGCTTCATGATCTACACCGAGCCGGTCGTCCTCACGGGCGGCGGGCCCGGGAACGCGACCACGCTGCTCTCCATCGACCTGGTGAAGATCGCCCTCGGCCAGTTCGACCTCGGCCCGGGCGCGGCGATGTCGCTCGTCTACTTCCTCATCATCCTGCTCCTCTCCTGGATCTACTACACGGTGATGACCCGCGACGGAGGCCAGTGATGCGGCGCCTGACCTGGCTCGTGCCGGCCCTCTACGTGCTGTTCCTGCTCGTTCCGATCTACTGGCTGCTCAACATGTCGTTCAAGAGCACCAACGAGATCCTCGGGTCGTTCACCCTCTTCCCGCGCGAGTTCACGCTCGCCAACTACCGCAAGATCCTCACCGACCCGACCTGGTACGGCGGGTACCTGAACTCGCTCGGCTACGTGCTCATGAACACGGTGCTCTCGGTGGCCACCGCGCTCCCGGCCGCGTACGCCTTCTCGCGGTACCGGTTCCTCGGGGACAAGCACCTCTTCTTCTGGCTGCTCACGAACCGGATGGCGCCGCCGGCTGTGTTCGCCCTCCCCTTCTTCCAGCTCTACTCGGCCATCGGGCTCTTCGACACCAAGGTCGCGGTGGCGCTCGCGCACACCCTCTTCAACGTGCCCCTCGCCGTCTGGATCCTCGAGGGGTTCATGTCGAGCGTCCCCAAGGAGCTCGACGAGACCGCGTTCGTGGACGGCTATCCCTTCTGGCGGTTCTTCGGCCGCATCTTCGTCCCGACCATCGCCTCCGGGATCGGCGTGGCCGCCTTCTTCTGCTTCATGTTCTCGTGGGTGGAGCTCCTGCTCGCGAAGACGCTCACGTCGGTGAACGCGAAGCCGATCGTCGCCACGATGACCCGGACGGCCAGCACCTCGGGGTACGAGCTCGGGCTGCTCGCGGCCGCCGGCGCGCTCACGATCGTCCCCGGGGCGCTCGTCATCTACTTCGTCCGCAACTACATCGCGAAGGGCTTCGCCCTGGGGCGGGTCTGAGGGAGCGCCGCATGACGCCGACCACGCAGGGACTCGGATGGATGGCCTGGACGTGGCAGACCGCGGCCTTCTTCGCGTTCATCGGCCTCGCCCTCGCGGCGATGGCGATCTGGGAGTGGCGCTCCCCCGGCGGCGCGCCGCGGCGGGGCGTCCTGCGGCTCGTGACGACCCGCGGGGACCGGCTGTTCATCTCGCTCCTCGCCGCCGCCTACGTTCACCTGGCGTGGATGGCCCTCACGACCGCCCCCCTCTGGATCGCCACCGCCGGCTCGGCCGTGCTCGCGGCGGCGGTGTTCAAGTTCGTGTGAGCGTCCCGGCGTGCATGGAGAGGCCGCGCCCGAGTCCCGGGTTCTCTGGCCGGGACGCGTCCCGGAAGGTGCACGACCCGGACCGGTGTCGCCTCGACCGCGGGCGCGGGAGCGGGCTCGTTCACGGGGAGCGATGCCTATCTTGGTCGGCAGGGAGGGGAGAGACATGCTCTGGACGATCACGGTCATCCTGCTGGTGCTGTGGGCGCTCGGCCTCGCGTCGGGTTCGACGCTGGGCGCTTGGGTCCACATCCTGCTGATCGCCGCCGTGGTGGCGCTGATCCTGGCGGTCATCCGGCGCGGCTCCGCGGCGGTTTGACGACCGACACCGGGTGAGGTGAAAGAGGCCGGGCCCGAGCGGGCCCGGCCTCTCCTTTCACCTGCACCGCGGAATTCACCGTCAGTGATGATACGGATCCGCCGGCGCGCCGGGTCCCTCGTCGCGGGAGACGTCGCGGACCTCGTCCTCGGGGCGCGGGTAGCTCCGCTCCGCCCGGCCGTACCGACCCTCGGCGAGGCGCCGGTCGTCCTGCCGGTCGGTCCGCTGGATGGCGATCCGCCACGGGAACGAGCGGCCCTTGCCCTCGCGCCGCCGCGCCCGCGCGATCCCGGCGCCCGCGAACGCGCCCGCCAGACCGCAGAGCGCGGCCATCGCGCCGGCGCCCGACGTCACCGACGCCCGCCGCGCCGCCTCCTCTCCGCCCGTGGTGGCGTCGCCAGGCTCACCGCCGAGCAGCCCCTGCGCCGCGCTCGCGTTCCCCGCCGCGGCGCTGCCGGCCGCCACCGCCCCGCTCATCGCCGTCCCCGCGAGGAACAGCGCGCCGGCGAGGAGGCCGATCGCCCACACCATGACGCCGTGCAGGTTCGTGCCCGCCTCGTCCCGCCGCGCCGCCAGGCGGTTGGCGAGCCAGGCGCCGAGCAGCGTCGCGACGAACGGCGTGAGGAGCGCCCAGAACCCCGCGGCGACCGCGAGTCCCCGCGAATCCGCGGGCTCGGCCGCGAACCCGAGCGCCCCGCCGACCAGCCCCAGCACCACGTGCGACGCGAGCGCCAGGAGCACGCCCGCGATGATCGGTCCCCAGGCCAGTCCGGGGAACCCGTGCTTCTCCGCCGCCTCGGTCGAGACAGCCATGTACGTACCCTCCTCCGCGGCAACCCTGCCGCTCCCGCGGAAGATGGGAACGGAGCGGGACGCGGGGGAGGCGACCGGGAGGCCGCCACGCGCTCGCCGGGCGCCGAGGGGACCCGGGGCTCGGTCGGCGACCGCTCACTTCTTCAGCAGCTCCTTCACGAGGTGCCGCCCGAGCGCGGCCATGCCCTCCTCCAGCACGGCCCGGCCGCGCGGCGTGGAGAGCGTCGCCCGCATCGGCTCCGGCGCGACGCCGATCTCGAGATCCATCCGGACGAGGGCCGCGGAGAGGCCCGGCGTGTCGGGCGCCGGCCGGACCTTCCCGCGCCGCGCCTGCACGCCGGCGGAGAGCCGATCGAGGAGCGCGTCGGCGTCCGTGCGCGGCCCCTGCGCGTCGCGGAGCCCGGTCGAGAGCGCGGCGTAGAGGTCGTCGAGCACGCCCCGGACCGCCAGCGCCCGGGAGAGCCGCTCGGCAGCCTCCTCGTCGTCGAGGCCGCGCGCGGCCGCGTATGTCGGCGTGAGGGCGGTGACGAGGTCGGCGCGGGTGACGACGTGCGGGAGCCGGCGCGAGAAGAGGTCCATCCCCGGAGCGTAGCGCGTCGCGACGCCTGGAGCCCTCCCCTGGTTACGGCGCGCGCTCCACGATCAGCCCCTGCCACTCCTCCAGCACGACGTCGTCGTACAGGACGCGGCCCTCGTAGTAGTTGGCGTGGGGGTCGCCGAACATGAACCAGTCCGGCCAGGAGCCGCCGGCGGGCCACCGCGGCGTGCCGGGCGCCGAGGGGTACGTGCCCTCGTCGGCGCACCGCGCGGCGCCGGCGGCCTCGGCCGCGTCCACCGGGTAGTGGAAGACGCACCGCTCGGCGGCGTCGATCGTCGCGCGGTACGTCCGGTCGCCGCCG
>DASPMI010000032.1:0-8641 GCA_035627135.1 Anaeromyxobacter sp.
ACGGAGATGACCGTGCTGCTCATGGGCGAGTCGGGCACCGGCAAGGAGCTCGTCGCGCGGGCGATCCACGGCAACTCGGCGCGGAGCCGCGGGCCGTTCATCACCGTCAACATGGCGGCGATCCCGAAGGACCTCATCGAGAGCGAGCTCTACGGCCACGAGAAGGGCTCGTTCACGGGCGCCATTGAGCGGCGGCCCGGCAAGTTCGAGCTCGCGAGCGGCGGGACCCTGTTCCTGGACGAGATCGGCGAGATGCCGATCGAGCTCCAGGCGAAGCTCCTCCGCGTGCTCCAGGAGCGCGAGGTGGACCGCGTCGGCGGCTCACGGCCGCTGCCGGTGGATGTCCGGATCGTCGCCGCGACCAACGCCGACCTCGCGCGCTCGGTCGAGGACGGGCGGTTCCGGCGCGATCTGTACTACCGGCTCGCCGTCGTCCCGATCCGCCTGCCGCCGCTCCGCGAGCGCGAGGGCGACGTCGTCCTCCTCGCCCGGCACTACGTGGCGAAGTACGGCGAGCAGCTGCGCGGGAGGCCGGTGACGCTGGCCCGCGACGCCGAGGGGCTGCTCCTCGCGCACGGCTGGCCGGGGAACGTGCGCGAGCTGCAGAACGTCATCCAGCGCGCGCTCCTCAAGCTCGCGGGGCCGCGCCTCGGCGCGAAGGACCTCGAGGGGCTGCTCCCGACCGGCGCGGGTGCGGAGCGCGGCATCTCCGGGCTGGTGGACGCGCTGCTCGAGGCCCCCGCGCCCGAGGGCGGGCGCTACCAGGCCGCGCTCGCGGCCGTGGAGGCGCCGCTCATCGCGGCGGCGCTCACGCGCACGAAGGGGAACCAGCTCCGCGCGGCGGAGCTCCTCGGCATGAACCGGAACACGCTCCGCGAGCGCATGCGCGTGCTGGGGATGAAGCCGCGCGAGTCGGGCAGGTAGGCGTGCCTCGACCGCAAGCACCCCATGCCTCGTTTCCGGGCACGGGCCCTGCGGCAGCCCGCCCGGGGGCCTCCCATGAACCGTCCTTCCCGCAGCTTTCCGATCGCTCGCGCCCGTGGCACGCACCGTGCTATCTCGTGCGCCCGCCTGTAACCCGCAACCTCGGAGAATGATCGCGATGGCGAACCTCACCCCGAAGCAGGTCATCGATCTGGCCAAGGAAAAAAAGGCCACCTACGTCGACCTGAAGTTCATGGACTTCGTCGGCATCTGGCAGCACTTCTCGATCCCGCTCTACGAGCTGACCGAGGACGTGTTCGAGGCTGGCCTCGGCTTCGACGGGTCGTCGATCCGGGGCTGGCAGGCGATCCACGCGTCCGACATGCTCGTCATCCCCGACCCGAAGACGGCGGTGATCGATCCGTTCATGGCGGAGCCGACGCTCTCGCTCATCTGCAACGTGACCGACCCGATCACGAAGGAGCCGTACTCGCGCGACCCGCGCAACATCGCGCTCAAGGCGGAGAAGTACCTCAAGTCGACCGGCATCGGCGACGCCGCGTACTTCGGCGCCGAGCCCGAGTTCTTCATCTTCGACGAGGTCCGGTACGACTCCGGCGTGAACCACGGCTTCTACAAGATCGACTCCGTCGAGGGCCAGTGGAACACCGGCCGCGAGGAGCAGGGCGGCAACCTCGGCTACAAGCCCCGCTACAAGGAGGGCTACTTCCCCGTCGCCCCGACGGACAGCCAGCAGGACCTCCGCACCGAGATGTGCCGCGTGCTCGAGTCCGTCGGCATCCACGTCGAGCGGCAGCACCACGAGGTCGCGACCGCCGGCCAGGCCGAGATCGACATCCGGTTCGACTCGCTCGTGAACGCGAGCGACCAGCTCCAGTGGTTCAAGTACGTCATCAAGAACGTCGCCCGCCGCCACGGCAAGACCGTGACGTTCATGCCGAAGCCGCTCTACGGCGACAACGGCTCGGGCATGCACGTGCACCAGTCGATCTGGAAGAACGGCAAGCCCCTCTTCCACGGCGAGGGCTACGCCGGCCTGTCCGATCTCGCCATGTGGTACATCGGCGGCATCCTGAAGCACGGCCCCGCGCTCGCCGCGTTCTGCTGCCCCGGCACGAACAGCTACAAGCGGCTCGTGCCCGGCTTCGAGGCGCCGATCAACCTCGCCTACTCGGCCCGGAACCGCTCCGCGTCGATCCGCATCCCGATGTACTCGCCGAGCCCCAAGGCGAAGCGCATCGAGTTCCGCTCGCCGGATCCGTCCTGCAACGGCTACCTCGCGTTCGCGGCGATGCTCATGGCCGGCCTCGACGGCATCGAGAACAAGATCAACCCCGGCCAGCCGCTCGACAAGGACATCTACGGCATGTCGCCGGAGGAGCTGAAGGACATCCCGAAGATGCCGGGCTCGCTCGAGGGCGCGCTCGAGGCGCTCCGCGCCGATCACAAGTTCCTCATGAAGGGCGACGTCTTCACCGAGGACGTGATCGAGACCTGGATCCAGTACAAGTACGACAAGGAAGTGAACCCGGTCCGGATGCGGCCGTCGCCGATGGAGTTCGCGCTCTACTTCGACATCTAGTCGGAGCGAGGGTCTTCGAAGCACGGACGGCCGCCCGCGAGGGCGGCCGTTTTCGTTTGGGTGAACGGGTCTCGCGGGTCCGACACCGTTCGCCCTTCGACTCCGGCCCCGCAGCGGGCGCGCGACTGTCGGAAGCCGGCCACCTGCGAGCGAAGCGTTCCCGGGAGGGCACCTCCATCCGGACCTCTCGTTGTCACGCGCTGCGTCACGAGTTACACCTCCCGGCTTGCGCGCGATCCGACAGCGCTTCGCCGCGAGCGTCGGCGGCCTCTCGCCGGTCTTCTGGGCAATCTGGTCGGCGACCCTCGTCAACCGGATGGCGAGCTTCGTGGGGCTCTTCCTCGCGCTGTTCCTGCGCGAGCGGCACGGGTACGACGAGGCGCAGGCCGGCTGGGTGGTCGCCGTCTGGGGGCTCGGCTCGGTGCTCGCCTCGCCGCTCGGCGGCGTCCTCACCGACCGCGCCGGGCGGCGCATCACGATGCTCCTCGGGCTGGTGCTGGGGGGGCTCGCCGTCCTCGCGATCGCCTTCACCCCGCGCGCGGACCTCCTGCCGCTCCTCAGCTTCGCCGGCGGCTTCACGCAGCAGCTCTTCTTCCCGGCGGCGAACGCGGCCATCGCGGACGTCGTCCCGCCCGAGCACCGCGATCGCGCCTACGGCCTCGAGTACTGGGCCGTCAACCTGGGCCTGGCCTTCGGCTTCTCCGTCGCCGGGCTCGTGCCCACGCGCCACCTGGCCTGGCTCTTCGTCGCCGACGCCGCGACGACGTTCGTCTGCGCCGCGCTCATCGCCGTCCGCGTCCCCGAGACGCGGCCCGCCGTCACGCGCCACGAGCCCGCGCTCGCCGGCCTCGCCCGGGTCGTCGCCGACCGGACCTTCTCCACGCTCCTCGCGCTGCAGGTCGTGGCGCTCACGATCTTCACGCAGTTCCAGCTCGCGCTGCCGCTCGACATGCTCGACCACGGCGTCGGCCCGCAGCGGTTCTCGTTCCTGATGGCCTTGAACTGCGTCGGGGTCGTGCTCCTCCAGCCGTGGCTCACGCCGCTCCTCCGCCGCTTCGATCCCTCCCGGCTCCTCGCCGCGAGCGTGACGCTGTTCGGCCTCGGGTACGGCCTCAACGCGCTCGTCTCGACGTTCCCGCTCTACCTCGCCGGCGCCGCGTTCTGGACCGTGGGCGAGGTGGTCGGGTTCCCGGCGGCCGCGTCGCTCGTCGCGAACCTCGCGCCGCGCGCCCTCCGCGGACGGTACCAGGGGCTCTACTCGATGGTCTGGGGCGCCGCGATGATGCTCTCGCCGGTCGCCGGCGGGCAGCTCATGCACCGCTTCGGCGCGCCCGTCCTCTGGGTCACCTGCCTGGCCGCCGCGCTCGCCGTGGCGCTCGGCCACCTCCTCGCCGCCGCGCGGCGGCGCCGCCGCCTGGCCGAGGTGGCGGCGGCCGAGCGGAGCGTCCCCGGCCACGCGGCGACCGGTTGAAGCCGCCGGAGGCGCCCCGCCGCAATGTGTGTGGCACGGAGGCGCGCCATGAACGCAGGGCGGAGCGGCACCATCGGCCTCGCCGAGGAGCTGGAGCAGGAGCGGCGGAACCTCGAGGAGCGCTGCCCGCCGTACGCGCGGGCCCTCGCGCTCCTCCCCGCGGTCCTCGACGGCCCGCTCGGCCGCGCGCTCGGGGCCGCCTGGGAGCACCGGCAGTTCCACGCGTACTACGACCGGCCGCTCCTGCTCCTCGCCGCCGTCCGGGCGGACGTCCGGCGCGAGGGCCCCTCGCACCCGCTCTACGAGGCGTTCCGCGACCGCGATCCTCGCCCGGAGGCGGTGACCGAGGAGGCGCTCGCGGCGGCGCTCGACCCCGCCCGCGACGCGGTCTACGACGCGTTCATCAAGCGGGGCGTGCAGACGAACGACACCTCGCGCGCGCTCGCCTGGCGGTGGCCCGCGGCGCTGGCCGGCGCGGCGCGTCCGCTCGCGCTCGCCGACGTCGGCGCGAGCGCCGGGCTGAACCTCGTCGCCGACGCCCTCCCCGCGCCGTGGCGCCTCCCCGACGGCACGCCGCTCGAGGTCTCGGGTCCCGTCCACGCCGTCGCCCGGCTCGGCCTCGACCCCGAGCCCCTCGACGCGGGCCGGGCCGAGGACGCCGACTGGCTCCGCGCGTGCGTGTGGCCGGGCGACGTCGCGCGGCAGGAGCGGCTCGAGGCCGCGCTCCAGGCCTTCGCCGCCGCGCGCCCCCGGCCCGACGCGCCCGTGCTCGTCCCCATCCTCGCCCGGAACGTCCCGGCGAAGCTCGACCGGCTCTCGTCGAGCGAGCCCGGCGCCCTCGTCCTCGCCTACCAGACGCTGGTGCGCGACTACGTCGCGCCCGAGGAGCGGGCCGAGTACGAGGAGGGGATGCGCGAGTGGCTCGGGACGCACCCGCCGGGGAGTGCACTGTGGGTGGAGCTCGAGACCGCCGGGGACGTCGCCGTGCGCGACGAGGGGTGCGCGCTCGTCGCCCACGTCCGCGCGCCCTCCGGGGAGGTCCGCGATCTCGAGCTCGCCACGTGCGGCTACCACCCCGAGGTGATCCGGCCCGATCCCGCCGCCGTGGCCGAGCTGCGGGCGCTCCTCGCCGCGACCCGGGAAGACCGCTTGTCCACGCTCCCCTGACCGGGATACTCCCGGCGCATGGCCGAGCCCACGCCGTCCGCCGTCCCCGCCGCCGTGCCGTGGTGGCGCGAGCCCACCCGCGCGCAGTGGACCAACTACGGCGCCGCCTGGGCGGGCTGGGTCCTCGACGGCTTCGACTTCTGCATCTTCCTGTTCGCGATGCGGCCCATCGCCAGGGAGTTCGGGGTCCAGCTCAGCTCGACCGCGCTCTCCGTCACCCTCACGCTCCTCGTGCGGCTTCTGGGCGGGCTCCTCGCGGGGTGGCTCGCCGATCGGCACGGGCGGCGGCTCCCGCTGATGCTGTCGATCCTCTGGTTCGCGGCCTGCGACGGGGCGGTGTACTTCGCCGACAGCTTCACCGCGATCCTCGTCCTGCGAACGCTCTTCGGCTTCGGCATGGGCGCGGAGTGGACCGCCGGCTCCGCGCTCGCCATGGAGAGCTGGCCGGCGCGGTCGCGCGGGCTCGCCTCGGGCGTCCTCCAGGGGAGCTTCGGGATCGGGTACGTGCTCGCGGCGGTGGCGTACGCCGCCGTCGGCGAGGAGAACTGGCGGACGCTCTTCCTCATCGCCGCCGCCCCCGCGCTGCTCGTCATCCCCATTCGCCTGCTCGTCAAGGAGACGCGGCCCGCCTCCCCGCACACCCCCGTGAACGAGCCCGCTCCCGAGCCCGGGGAAGCCGCCGCGGCCCGGCTGTTCCGCCGCCGCGTCGTCTGGGGCTCCGTCCTGTACGCCCTGAGCTTCGCCGTCTACTACGCGCTCGTCGGCAACTGGGCGGCGATGCTCCAGCGCGAGCTCTCGCTCCCCGCGACCGCGCTCCCGCTCCCGACGCTCCTCTTCCAGCTCGGCATGCTGGTCGGCGCCGCGGCGATCGGCGCCGCCGCGTCCCGCTTCGGGGTGGTGCGCGCGCAGGTCGTCCCGCTGCTGCTCCTCCTCCCCGCCCTGCCGCTCTACGTCGGCGCAGCGGGGGTCGGCGCAGGGCTCTGGGCGGGGGCGGCGCTGGCGGGGCTCCTCGGGGCGGGCATCTCGGGGGTGACTCCGTACCTCTTCGCCGCCCTCTTCCCGGCGGAGGTGCGCGCCCGGGGCTTCGCGCTCGTCTACCACGTGGGCGCGCTCTTCGGCGGCCTCACCCCGTTCCTCGTGGCGTGGCTCGCGGAGACGGCGCCCATGCCGCTCCGGTGGGCGCTGGCGGGCGCCGCGGCGCTCGCCGCCCTGCTCGTCGTCGGGATGCTCGCCGTCCGCCCGCGCGGGATCCTGCCTCCGGACGTGCTCGGACGTTCACCGGTGGTCTCCGCCCCCGCGACCGCGCGCCGCGCCCTGTGACGACCCGCTGCGTTTACGAAACGCGGGGAAAGTGCGCACGATCCGGATCGGAACTCGAGGGCCTCCGTGAACGATCCCGTCTTCCTCGTGACCGGCGCCGCGAGCGGCCTCGGGCAGAGCCTGGCGAGCCGCCTCGTCGGCCTCGGGCGGCGCGTCGTCGCCGCCGACCTCGACAATCACCGCCTCGAGGAGGCGTCCCGGCTCGCCGCCTGGCCCGCGACCCGGGTGCGGCTCGTGCCGCTCGACGTGCGCGAGCCCTCGCAGTGGGCTCAGGCCTTCTCCGCCGGCGCGCGCGCCTTCGGCGGCGTGGACGTCCTCCTCCACGCGGCCGGACACCTCAAGGCCGGCGCCGCGTGCGCGGCGACGCCGGAGGACGTGCACCGGCACCTGGACGTGAACGCGAAGGGCACCGCCTTCGGGCTCCAGGCCGCCGCCGCGCACATGCTCCCGCGCGGGCACGGGCACGCGGTCGTCTTCTCCACCCTCGACGCGTTCGCGCCCCGTCCTGGCCTCGGGCTGCACGGCGCCGCGGCCGCGGCGGCCCGCTCGGTGGCGCTCGCCGCCGACCTCGAGCTCCGCCCGCGCGGCGTGGCGGTGACGGTCGTCTGCACCGCGACGGTCGAGGCGCCGGACGACGTGCTCGGGCTCGGCGCCGAGGCCTGCGCCGCGGCGGGCGGCGCGGAGATCTCGGCCGAGGCGGTGGTGGACGCGGTCCTCGCGCGCGCGCTCCCGGCCCGCCCGCGGCAGCTCCTCGTGCCACCCGCGCAGGGCCTCATGGGCGCGCTCGCGGCGTGGTCGCCGTCGGTCGCGGCGTACCTCTGGAGCCGGCGCGAGCGGCGCGCCGCGGCCCGCGGTCCGGCGCGGGTGCGTGCGCATCACGCTTGATCGTTTGCCCGAACGTTTGCCGGAGCACCCGGTCCGGCACCGGGGCACGCGCGGGTGCCCCGAGGGTACCGCCCCGTACGCGTGAACCCCGCGTGTCCCTTGGCCGTGTTCCAACGTTTCAGCCGCAGGTCTGCTAAGACCGGGGGCACTCGTGAATCGGTTTCCGTCGCGCCACGGCTTGCTGGTGTGCGCGCCCGTGCGGAGCCGGCTCCAGCGGCGTCAGGGGAACGCTCATGCGGCCTTCGTTCTGGACCGTCCGGTGGAAGATGATCATCCCGGCGCTCGTCGCCGTGGCGGCGACGGTCGCCTCGACGACGCTGACGCTCGGGATCTCCGCGAGCGCAGGCCAGCGCCTCCGCGACGTCGAGGAGAAGGACTTCCCGGTCCTGCGCTTCTACCAGCAGATGGTGGACCACCTGAAGGAGGTCCACCTCCTCCTCAAGATCGTCGGCGAGTCCGAGGACTTCACCCGGATCATGGAGACCGACGAGCTGCACCAGAACGTCCTCGACTTCATCGACGAGGAGGGCGCGAAGGTGCTCGGCGCGAGCGAGGCCGAGAAGGTCGCGGCGGCGTTCGAGGCGTACTACCGCGAGGCGCACGCGCTCGCCGCGAAGCGCGTGCAGGCGGAGCTCAAGAAGAAGGCGGCGATCGCCACCCTCCGGAACGACATCCACGTCCACAGCCGCGTGACGCCCGAGGCGACCGCGATCAACACGGAGATCCAGGAGATCGACAACAGGTACAACGCGCTCTCGTCGGAGTTCGAGGGGAAGAAGACCGCCGCCAGCAAGAAGATGACGAGCGGCATGGCGGAGGCGCGCGACGTCCAGCTCCGGTCGATCGTGTACGGCGCGGCGCTCCTCATCGCCTCCGCGCTCCTCGCCCTCGCCGCCGCCTGGGCCGTCGCCGGCCGCGCCTCGCGGCCGCTCACCAAGCTCTCCGAGGTCGCGCTCCGGATCGCCGCGGGCGATCTCACGCCCGAGGTGCGGGTCGAGACCCGGGACGAGGTCGGCGTCCTCGCCGGCAGCTTCCAGCGAATGGTCGCCCGGCTGCGCCAGCTCGTCGGGACGCTCAAGGAGGCGTCCCACGAGCTCGCCGTCGCCGCCGAGCAGCTCGCCGATCACACTCGCGCCCAGAGCGCGATGCTCGAGCGCCAGGCGAGCGGCGTCGCCGAGACCAGCTCCACCACCCGCGAGCTCGAGCAGACCTCGTCCGTCGCGGCGAGCCACGCCGCCTCCGTGCTCGAGGTCGCCCGCAAGGCCGCCGAC
>DASPMI010000033.1:0-5036 GCA_035627135.1 Anaeromyxobacter sp.
CGTAGTTGGAGGTGAGCCGGGCGCCGCAGATCTCGGTGAGCCGGTCCCAGATCACGTCCCGCGCCTCGATGGCGTACAGGAACACCGTCATGGCGCCGAGCTCGAGCCCCATGGCGCCGACCAGCGTCAGGTGATCGCAGATCCGGTGGAGCTCGCTCGTCAGGACACGGAGGTACCGGGCGCGCTCGGGGATCTCGAGGCGGCAGAGCTTCTCCACCGCGAGCGCGAACGCGGTGTTGTTCATGATCGAGCTGACGTAGTTGAGCCGGTCGGTGTACGGGAAGCACTGCGTCCAGGTGACGTTCTCGCAGCTCTTCTCGAACCCGCGGTGGAGGAAGCCGATGTCGAGCTTCATCGACCGGATCGTCTCGCCCTCGAGCTCCACCACGGCGCGGGTCACGCCGTGCATCGCCGGGTGCGAGGGGCCGAGGTTCACCACCATGCGCTTGGCCGGCAGCGGGGCGTCGAGCTCCCCCGGCGCCGCCGGCTTCGCCTCGCGGCCGAGCGGGTGCGCGGCCTCGCCGGCGCCAAAGGAGCCGGGGGTCGCGCGGGTGTCGAGGCCGGCCGGCCCGACGGACTCGAGTTCGTTCACGGTCTGCGAGGCCATGGTCAGTCCCTGCCCTCGGGCCCGGGGCCGCGGAAGATGTCGGGGACCTCGCGCTCGGGCACGAGCGGCTGGCGGCCCTTGAGCGGGTAGTCCTTGCGGAGCGGGTGCCCCACGAACTCGTCGTACATGAGGAGGCGGCGCATGTCGGGGTGGCCGGTGAACCGGATCCCGTACATGTCGAAGCAGTAGCGCTCGAACCAGTCGGCGCCGCGCCAGACGCCGGTCACCGACGGCACCACGCCGTCCTCGCCCTCGGGCACCTTCACCCGCAGGCGGATGCGCACGTTCCGCGGGATCGAGAGCAGGTTGTAGACCACCTCGAACCGCGGCTCCGCGCCGAGGTAGTCCACCGCCGTGATGTACGGCGCGAGATCGAACCGCTCGACCTCGCGGAGGTGGCGGCACACCTCGGCGATCCGGTCCTTCTTCACGAACGCGCAGTCGTCGCCGCCAACGCCCTCGTAGGCGTCGTACACGGCGTCGGGGAAGCGCTCGACGAGCGCGCCGATGACGGCCTTGGACATAGGAGCCTCTAGCCCTCCCGGCGGCCGGCCGTCTCGGGCCGGGGCCAGCTCGCGGTGAGCCGGTTGGGCTGGTTCTGGATCTTCTTCTGCAGGAGCATGATCCCGTCGAGCACCTGCTCCGGCCGCGGCGGGCAGCCGGGGATGTAGACGTCGACGGGGATGATGCGATCGATGCCCTGGACGGTGGCGTAGTTGTCGTAGAAGCCGCCGGAGCTCGCGCACACGCCGAAGGCGATGACCCACTTCGGCTCCGCGATCTGCTCCCACACCCGGCGGAGGATGGGGGCCTGCTTGCAGTTCACCGTGCCGACGACCATGAGCAGATCGGCCTGCCGGGGCGAGAACCGCGGCAGCGCCGCGCCGAAGCGGTCGAGGTCGTAGCGCGCCGACGAGAGCGTCATGTACTCCATGCCGCAGCACGCGGTGACGAAGGGGTACTGGAAGAGGGAGTACTTGCGCGCCCACCCCAGGCCCTTGGACACCAGGCCGGCGAGGCCGGTCAGGGCCTCCTCGCGCCGCGTGGTGAGGGCGGGCACGCCGTCTAGTTCGGAAACCATCGGTTCGTTGCCTCCGGACCGGGGATCGGTCGCCGGTCAGTCCGCCCAGTCCAGCACGCCCTTCTTCCAGACGTACGCCAGGCCGGCCACCAGGGTCGCGACGAAGATCCCCATGGAGACATAACCGGGCCAGCCCAGCCCGTCCGCGAGGAGGACCGCCCACGGGTAGACGAACACCGCCTCGATGTCGAAGACGATGAACAGGATCGCGACCGTGTAGAACTTCACCCCGAACCGCTCGCGCGCCGAGCTGACGGGCTGCGAGCCGAACTCGAACGGCGTTTCCTTGACCGCGCTCGGCCGCCGCGGCCCGAGGACGTTCGACAGCCACAGCATCAGGAGCCCGACGCCGAGCCCCAGGGCCAGGACGAGCGCGATGGGGACGTAGACCAGGAGTTCGTTCATGATCGCAGGGGGGTGCAGACGGGCCCTTAACTGCCTGCGCGGTCCAGTTTTGTCAACGGTTTCCGGGCACTTGACTTGGGTGCCCGCGCGGGAGTATCCCCCAGCTGCGATTCCTCATTGTTGGCAAGAGGATACGCACACTCAAGGCAACCCGCATGGGATTCCACTTCGGCGCGGTCCTGGCCTTCGCGCTCGTCGCGATCGCAGTCGCCTTCGGCGGCATCACGGTGTCGCGTCTCGTCGGCCCCCGCGCGCCCAGCGCGGAGAAGGCCAGCATCTACGAGTGCGGCGAGCGGCCCGTCGGGGTGGCCTGGTTCAACTTCAACCCTCGGTTCTACCTGGTCGCGCTCGTCTTCGTGATCTTCGAGGTGGACATCGCGCTCACGTTCCCGGTGGCGGCCGTCTACCGGGACTGGGTGCAGACGGGCCACATGCAGCAGAGCCCCGCCGCGTGGGTCGCGCTCGTCGAGCTGCTGATCTTCACGGCGATCCTCGTCGCCGGCCTGGCGTGGGTGTGGGCGCGCGGAGATCTCGAGTGGGTCAAGAAGCTGGACGAGCAGGCGCCCGAGGCGCCGCCCGCCGCGGGCCCCGCGCCGGTCACGAACGTGGCGCATGATCGCCCCGCGGCATAGGACACGGATCGGACGAGGGAAGGGAAAGAGGAGAGAAGATGGCGGCGAAGATGGGCCAGGGAGAGGCGGGCGGAGACGTCACCCTCTTCCACACGAGCCAGCTGGATCAGCTCATCAACATGGCCCGCGAGAACTCGCTCTGGTACCTGCTGTTCGGGCTCGCGTGCTGCGGCATCGAGCTCATCCAGACCGGCGGGCCCCGGGCCGACCTGATGCGCTTCGGCGCGATCCCGCGCGCCTCGCCGCGCCAGTCCGACTTCATGATCGTCGCGGGCACGCTCACCTACAAGATGGCGGTCCGCGCCAAGCTCCTCTACGAACAGATGGCCGAGCCGAAGTACGTGATCTCGATGGGCTCCTGCTCCAACTGCGGCGGGCTCTTCCAGGGCGCGTACTCGGTGTGCAAGGGCGTCGACAAGATCGTCCCGGTGGACGTCTACGTGCCCGGCTGCCCGCCGCGGCCCGAGGCCCTCACCGAGGGGCTCATCCGATTGCAGGAGATCGTCCGCCGCGAGCGGTGGACCGAGAAGCGCCGCCCCGAGGGCGCGCGCGTGATCCCAGCGACCCGGTAGATCGCGCTACCGGCGAGCTGTTCCACAGATCGTCGATTCTTCCGGCCTCCGGCGCCGGCCCCCTGGGCCAGGCGTGCGGGGGTACGGGGCCACCCGCCATCGCGGCGGCGTCCCCGGCACCATCACGCGGAGTGTGTGCATGACGGAACAGGAAGTCCACGAGCGGCTGTCGGCCCGGTTCGGCGACGAGGTGGGACCCCTCGGCGAGCCGAAGGCGGATCCGTTCTGCCTGGTGCGCGCCGCGCGGATCGCCGACGTCTGCCGGTTCGCGAAGGAGGACCCCGCGCTTGCGATGGACCTCCTCGAGGACCTCACGGCCGTGGACGCGCCGAAGCGGAACGTGATCGAGGTCGTGTACCACCTGTTCTCCTACCGGCACCGCCACGCGATCGTCCTCAAGGTCGAGGCCGATCGGGCGGCGCCCCGCGTACCCACCGTCGAGGGCGTCTGGCGCGCGGCGACCTGGTTCGAGCGCGAGGTCTACGACCTGTTCGGCGTCGAGTTCTCCGGCCACGGCGACCTCCGGCGCATCCTCCTGCCGGACGACTGGATCGGCCACCCGCTCCGCAAGGACTACCAGGAGGCCGGCGGCTACCGCGGCATCGACAACGTTCGCGAGAACCCGCTCGTCGAGCTCCGCCGCCTGGACGAGCGCGCCCGCGCCCTCCGGCAGCCCGAGGCCACCGTCGCGCCGCTCGCGCCCGCGCCGGCTCCCGCCACCCCCGCCCCCGGCGAGAAGGCCTGACCATGGAACGGCTCATCCTCCGGCGGCTGCAGGCGGACGGCGAGGAGATGATCCTCAACTTCGGTCCCCAGCACCCGTCCACCCACGGCGTCATCAACTTCATGGTGGAGACCGACGGCGAGGTGATCCGCAAGGCGATCCCCGACGTCGGGTACCTGCACCGGTCCATCGAGAAGATCGGCGAGCAGGTCGGGTACCCCGGCTTCATGCCGTTCACCGACCGGATCGACTACGTCGCCGCGATGTTCCCGAACGAGGGGTACGCGATCGCGGTCGAGCGGCTGCTCCAGGTGGAGGTCCCGCCGCGCGCCCAGTGGCTGCGGGCCATCTCCTGCGAGCTCTGCCGGATCGCCTCCCACCTCATCTCGGTGGGCACGATGGCGATGGACATCGGCGCCTTCACGCCCATGCTCCACGGCGTCCGCGAGCGCGAGACGCTCAACGACCTCATGGAGGCGCTCTGCGGGTCGCGGCTCACGTACAACTACCACCGCATCGGCGGCGTCGCCTTCGACCTGCCCGAGGGCTGGCGCGATCGCACGCTCCGGTTCCTCGACCACTTCGACCGGTTCCTCGTCGAGTTCGACCGGCTGATCTCGTTCAACGAGATCTTCGTGAAGCGGCTCGCCGGCGTCGCGGTCATCCCCGCGGCGCTGGCGAAGGACTACGGGCTCTCCGGCCCGAACCTGCGCGGCTCCGGCGTGGACTGGGATCTCCGGCGCGACATGCCCTACGCGGCGTATCCCCGGTTCCAGTTCCAGATCCCGGTCGGCAAGGGGTTCGTGGGCACGGTCGGGGACGCGTTCGACCGGTACTACGTCCGGTGCCTGGAGATGGCCGAGTCGTCGAAGATCGTGCGCCAGGCGCTCGAGACGCTGCCCGACGGCGAGTACATGGCCAAGGTCCCGCGCCGCATCAAGCCGGAGGCGGGCGAGGCGATGTCGCGCGTGGAGAGCGCGCGCGGCGAGATGGCCTTCTACGTGGTGTCGGACGG
>DASPMI010000034.1:0-67341 GCA_035627135.1 Anaeromyxobacter sp.
CGCTCGGCCAACTCCTTCCAGGTGCCTTCCTGGCTCTGCCAGGCCGCGATGATGCGTTGCCGAAGATCGAGTGAGAGTGCGCTACCCATGCCGACGGTAGATCACACCCGATCGATCAGGGCAAGCGGGCACCGCTGTCAGGCCGAGCGGTGTTCGCTCGTCCGCTCGTGCTGAGCCTCCTGGGCGTAGGCCCCGCTCGACCGACCTCTCACGCCGCCGGCTTCTTGGTCGGCACGGCGGGCACGAGCTCGCCCTCCGCGGCCTCCGGCGCGTGCTCGGGCAGCGCCGGCCGCGGCTCCGTGCCGACCTTCTCCCACGCGCTCGGGAGGAGGTTGAAGGGGAGCAGCTTCACGAGCACCGGCAGGAGGAGCGAGCCGCCGGGCGCCGCGAAGAGCGCCAGCGCCGGCACCGCCTTGGCGAGGTCGATGAGCTGCGACCGGATCTTCCGCTTCTCCTCGGCGGACAGGCGCTGGCCGGCCGCCGCGCGGGTGAGCAGCGTCCCGAGCTCGCCCGTCTCGCGGATCTCGGTGACGAGCGCGCCGAGGTTCTGGGTCACCGCGGTCGAGACCCGGTCGGCGACCTTGTCGGCCGCCTCGCCGAAGTCCCCCGCGAGCTCGTGCCAGTCGAGCGCCCCGCCGCGGCCCTCGGAGTCCTCGAACCACGCCTGCGGGTCGCCGGACTGGGCCGCGGCCTCGACCTGGGCGGCCATCACGACCTGCGGGTCGAGCCTCGCGGCCTGCGCGAACGCCTCGACGTACCGCCCTGCCTTCTCGGCCGGCAGGTGCGCGCGGAGCTGGGCGAGCAGGAGCTGCTCGAACAGGAACCCGCGCATCGGCTCGGGCGCGGCGAGCGCGAGCTCCTCCGGCGGGCGCGGCTTCGCCACCCGGCGGCGCGCCTCGCGCAGGATGGGGCCGCGCAGTCCGAGGCGGGCCATCTGGCGGCGCCGGACCCAGGCCTCGCGGCGGCCGGGCGCCGCCACCGTCCCGACGAGCCCCGCGAGCGCCTCGGCGAGCAGGGCGAGCTCGCGCGCGGCGTACTCCGTGTGTCGCCGCAGGGCCTCCTGCTCGAGCGCGCCGCCCCGTGCGACGCCGCCCACGACGCGCGCGAGGTGCCGCCGGAGGACGGCGGTCGCGCCCGAGGACAGGGGCAGCCCGGTCCGGGGATCTCCGGGCGGATAGAACCGCGCCCGCAGCGCGGCGCCCGCGACCCCGAGCGCCTGCTGGACGCTCTTCGTACGGGCCTCGGAGCTCTCCGCGTGGAGCGCCTCGATCGCGAGCCCCTCCGCCCCGAGCGCGGCGGCGAGCGTCGCGGCGACCACCGTGCGCTGCTCGCCCGCCGGGAACGCGGCCGGGGCGAGCAGGAGCAGATCGAGCAGCAAGAGGAGGTGCTGCTGGACGAGCTCGAGGAACCGCTCGCGCTCGTCCGCCGGCGCGAGCGGACGCCGGCGCGCGCGCAGCGAGCGGGCGACGACGATCCGGGCGGACGCCGCGAAGTCGAGCTTCTGGGCGGCGACGAGGTCCGCCGCCGTGCGCGAGCCGAGCGTGCCCACCTCGTGGGACCGCAAGGCGTCGTCCACGAGCGTCGCGAGCCAGGTCTTGTCCGGGAAGGGCTTCGCCACCTGGGTATCGTCCGGGCGCCGGCCCCACGGCCGGTCCCACGTCGAGTGTAGCGCGGATCTCCCGGGCGCTGGGGGACCAGGCAGGTGAGCGGGCGCATGGAGGCTCGGGTGGGGTACGGGATGACGCGAAACGGAAAGACGCCGGCCCCTCTCGGAGCCGGCGTCTCACTGGGGCCCCGTCTCCGGGGCAAGAGCTCGCAGGACTACCGCTTCGAGCGCTTCTTCTCTTCCTTCTCCTCGGGCTCGTCCGCGACCGGAGCGGGCACCGGCACCGGCCCGCGGCGGATGCCGAACTTCTCGTAGAGCTTGCCCTCGACCTGCTGGAGGATCTCGGGGTGCTCGCGGAAGAACGCCTTGGCCTGCTCGCGGCCCTGGCCGATCCGCTCGCCCTCGAAGCTGAACCACGTGCCGCTCTTCTCGACGATGTTCTCGTTCGCGGCCAGATCGAGCACGTCGCCCTCGCGGCTGATCCCCTGGCCGTACATGATGTCGAACTCCACCTCCTTGAAGGGCGGAGCGACCTTGTTCTTCACCACCTTCACGCGGGTGCGGTTGCCGATCACCTGCTCGCCGTCCTTGATCGCCCCGATGCGGCGGATGTCGAGCCGCTGCGAGGCGTAGAACTTGAGCGCGTTGCCGCCGGTGGTGGTCTCGGGGTTCCCGAACATCACGCCGATCTTCATCCGGATCTGGTTGATGAAGACGACGATGGTGGACGACTTGGAGATGGTGCCGGTGAGCTTGCGGAGCGCCTGGCTCATGAGCCGCGCCTGCACGCCCATGTGCGCGTCACCCATCTCGCCCTCGAGCTCGGCCTTCGGCACGAGGGCGGCGACCGAGTCGATGACGAGCACGTCGATCGCGCCGGAGCGGACCAGGGTCTCGGCGATCTCCAGCGCCTGCTCGCCGGTGTCGGGCTGCGAGATGAGCAGGTCGTCGGTGCGCACGCCGAGCTTGCGGGCGTAGGTGACGTCGAGGGCGTGCTCGGCGTCGACGAACGCGGCGATGCCGCCCTTCTTCTGCGCCTCGGCGATCGCGTGGAGCGCGAGCGTCGTCTTGCCCGAGGACTCCGGCCCGTAGATCTCGATGATGCGGCCTCGGGGGAAGCCGCCCACGCCGAGCGCGATGTCGAGCGACACCGATCCCGACGAGACCGCCTGGACGTCCTTCACCAGCGCCTCCTCGTTGCCGAGGCGCATGATCGAGCCCTTGCCGAAGGCCTTCTCGATGGACGAGACGGCCAGGTCGATCGCCTTTTCCTTCTCCGGTCCCACGGGCATCGGTTCTCTCCGTTCCCTCGCGCGGTTGCCTGGGTGAACTACCAGGCCTCCCTGACAGCGAGCGGGCGCACACCTGAACGGGTGGATACTGGACGGACGGTCCACCGTCAAGGTTACGGTGATCGGAACATCACCGCCGCGAGGACGGGCCGCAATCCGGATGTCTCTCGGGCTCGGGCGCGGGCGCGTTCACGGGATCACGCGCTCGCCCCGCCGCCGCCCACGAGGAACCCGGAGGGATCGAGGCCGAGCCTCCGCACTGCCGACTCCCAGCGCTGCTCGAGGGGCACCTCGAACACGAGATCCTGGTGCAGCCCCATCGGCACCCACGCGCCCGCCGCGACCTCGCGCTCGAGCTGGAGCGGCGCCCATCCCGCGTAGCCGAGGAGCAGCGTGAAGGGCCCGGGCGCCTCCGCCCGCACGAGCGCCTCGAGCAGCTCGCGCGAGCCGCCGAGCGCCACGCCGGCCCCGACGGTCACGGCGCCCTCCTCCGGCGCCTGCGGGCCGGGCTGGAAGAGGATCCAGAGCCGCTCCGGCTGCACGGGCCCGCCCACGAGCACCGGCGCTGCCGCCCGCCCGCGCGCCTCCGCGGCGGAGAGCAGGTTCGCGTCGAGCCCGTCGAGCACGTCCGCGACGGTGATCGGGCCCGGACGGTTCACCACGAACCCGAGCGCGCCCTCCGGGTGGTGCTCCGCCATGAGGACGAGCGAGCCGGCGAAGTTGGGATCGGCGAGCGACGGCGACGCGACCAGGAAGCCGGGCGCGAGCGCGGTGGCGGAGGAGATAGGCGTGTGGAGCTCTTCCCGGGACACCCCCCGAGCTTTGCGCGGGGCGGTGCCGAGCGCAAGCAGTGTGGCCTCGACGGATGTGGGGAAGCGCCCTAGATGCGTGCACGAGCCGGGAGGGGAGCCCCAGCGAAGCTGGGGGGAGGGGCCCAGCCCCTCCGCCGCGGGGCAGCCGCGCGCAGCCGCGACGCGGCGAGCACGGCGCAGGGCCCCGCGCAGCGCTCGGGGGAACGCGCATGCGCCCCCCGGTGGAGTGCTGCGGCCCCGATGCGCAGCCGGCGGGGCGGGGGCGCAGCCCCCGCTACATCCCCCTCCAGCCCCCATCCGAGAACAGCTCGTCCACCGCGGCGCGCACCGCCTTCACGTTTCGCGGATCGACGCTCTTCGCGACGCGCTTCGTCCAGAGGACCTCACCGGTCTCGGGGTCGACCATCACGGCGTCGAGCACGAGGCGGTCGCCGTCCCAGAAGCCGCGGCTCTCCACCTCCAGCGGCTCGGGCGGCGCGAGCGGGATCGTCTTCGCAGCGGGCTGCTCCGGCCGGGCGTCGGCCTGCGCGTCGTCGGGCGTGCGCGGAGCCTCCTCGGAAGGCGCAGCCTCGCCGGCGGGTGCGTCGCCGTGAGGTGGAAGCGCCGCGTCCGGCGGGAGCGGGAGCGGCTCGGGCATGAGCGGCACCCACCAGCCGATGCCGACGTCCACGTGGACGTCGGGACCATGGTGAACGCCGGAGCCGCGGGGGAAGCGGGGGAAGGACGGGGCCGGAGCGAGGGGGACGCGCGGGACCGGGGGACGCGGCGCGCGCGGAAGGGTCGTGAACCGCGGCGGGCTCCCGAACCGCGGCGGCCGCACGGCGCGCGACGGGACCCCCGCGCGGGGTCCGGCGAAGCGCGGCGGCGTCGGGGCGGCGCGCGGCGCCTTCACCGCCTTGCTCCCGCCGCCCTTCCCGTCCGACAGGATCGCGAGGACGACGACGGCCACGATCACCATCACGCCGACGGCCATGCCCACGGCCGCGCCGGCCTGATCCCCGCGCCGTCCGGAGGTCCGCGTGACGCCGAGCGTCCGGACGACGAGGGCGCCTTCCCCGTCGGCCTTGGCGCGCCCGGCGACCGCCTGCTCGAGCGCCTGCCGCGCCTCGGCGCGGTACCGGTCTTCGTCCTCGGGCGTGAGCGGCCGGTTGCTCTCGACCCACAGATCGAGCTGCACGACCGCGTGCCCGTCGCGGAGCATCACCTCCGGCGCGATCGTGCTCACGTGCGTGCGCACGGTCGTGCACGCGAGGAGGGCGGAGCAGAGCAGCGCGAGGAGCTTCGTGCCGCGGCCGTGGAGGCGGAGCGGGGAGCGGGCCATCCCTGGAGTCTCCCACCGCGTGGCCGCGGCGGGAAGGGTCACGCAGCGCCGAGCGGGGCGCGCAGGACGGCCTCGTACCGCGGGCCCTTCGGCGAGAGGTGCGACTCGAAGAGCACCAGCTCCGCCGCGCGCCACGCCACGCCGCCGTCCTGCGCGGCCGCGGCGAGCGCGCCGCCGAGGCCGGGCGCGCCGCGCGGCTCGCGCGCCCGCCCCAGCGTGAGGTGCGCGGAGAACGGGCGCGCCTCCGGCGCGAAGCCGAGCGGCGTGAGCCGCTTGCCGAGCTCCGCCGCGAGCGCAGCGAGCGCCGGCACGTCCCCGGCGAGCCCGAGCCACACCACCCGCGGCCGGCGCGCGTTGGGGAACCCGCCGGCGCCCTTCACCTCGAGCGAGAGCGGCCGGGCCGCGGCCGCGACCTCCGTCACGGCCGTCTCCACCGCCGCGACGCGCTCCTCGGGGACCGCGCCGAGGAACTGGATCGTCAGGTGAAGGTTCTCCTCGGCCACCCAGCGGACGTCCGATGCCGCCGCGCCGGCCCCGCGCCGGAGCGCAGCCGCCGCTGCCGCGATCCGGCGGCGGACGGGCTCGGGGGGTTCCAGGGCGACGAACAGGCGGCGGGGCACGGGCCCGATCTACCGCAGGCCGGGGCGGGGCGCGACATTCGCGCGATCGAGGGAACCGCTCGTGGCGATCCGGGCGCGGTACGGCGCTGCGCCGACGCTCACCTCCGCAGCAGCTTCTGCATCCGCTCCGAGAGCTCCATGAGCGAGTGCGCGCCACCGGCGACCTCGCGCGTCCCGGCGACGGTCTCCTCGGTGGCGAGGAAGATCTCGTTCATCGCCTTCTGGACCTCGTCCACGCCCTTGTCCTGCATCTGCGCCACGTTGGCGATGTCGCGCGCCGCCTTCGAGGACTCCTGGAGCGCCTGGGCGAGCCGCTGGATCGCGCTCCCCGAGGACCGCGCCACCTCGGCCCCGCGCTCGGCGCGCTGGGCGCCCTTCTCGGCCGCGGTCATGGCGGCCATCATCGCCTTGTGGCCCTCGCCGAGGAGCTTCTTCACGCGCTGCGCGGAGGACCGCGCGTCCTCGGCATGCTGGCGCATCTGGCCGACGATGGCCGCGAACCCCTGCGCCGCCGGGTTCTTCTCGACCTCGCGCGCCGCCTCGGCGGCGAGGATCTGCGAGCGCTCCGCGACCGTGTCCACCACCGAGGCGATCTCGAAGATGTCGCGCATCCGGTCGTTCAGCCCCTCGATGCGGCTCGCGAGCTCACGCACGTCCTCGGCGAGCTTCACCATCTCGGCGCTCGCCTCGTTCGCGGCCTTGAGGCCGCTCTCGGAGCTCCGCTGCGTGGACGTCGCGACGCCGACCACGGTTTCGGCCGTGAGCGCCGCCTGCTGCGCCGTGTGGGCGAGCTGGCTCATGTTCGACATCGTCTCGCGCACGGAGGCGGCGTTCTGGGAGGCGAGCGCGCTGAACGAGGAGACCGTCGAGAAGAGCTTCTGGGAGGCGCGGCTGATCTCCTTCGAGAAGTCGGAGAGGGCGAGCCGGCTCGTCCGCTCCGCGGCGAGGTGCCGGTCCTCGAGCCCGCCGACCCACCAGCCGCCGACGCCCAGGACGATCGGCGCGGTGGCCACGATCCACATGAGCGGCATCGCCAGCGCGTGCGCGACGGAGCTCGCGAACCCCGCCGGAGAGGGCTGGAGGAGCGCCTGCAGGAGCAGCGCGCAGATCGGGAAGAGCAAGCCGAAGAGCGCGCCCCAGAGTGCGTATCTGCGGCTGGTCATGGGTCTCCCAGGTGTCGGAAAGCGACACCAGTATGCCCAGTTCTACCGCCGCCCGGAACAGGGCGAACATCACTCGACGTGGTGACGGGGTGAACGCAGCGTATGGGGGCCGATGTCCGGCGATATGCGCCATGGCGGGGCCGCGCGGCCGCTTCGCCGGGCGTACCTGGACGTACGCGGCGCGCCGTCAGCCCGCCACGCGCCGGACGAAGGCCTGCACGTCGGCGACCCAGACCTCGGGCGCGCTGTGGGCCGCCCAGTGGCTCCCCACGCCGTACGTGTTCCAGGACACGAGGTTCCGGTGCGTCTGTTCGGCGAGGCGGCGGATCGAGACCGTGTCGTACGCGAACTGGGCGAGCGCGACCGGCACGCGCGACGGCGGGAGGGCCTTCACCGCCTCCTCCTCCCGGTCCGCCTCGCGGTAGAGGCGCAGGCCGGAGGCGACCGTGCCGGTCGCCCAGGCCGCGGTCGCCTGCGTGAGGACGTAGTCGAGATCCATCCCGCCGCGGAACACGATGTTCAGCCAGCCGAGGTACCCCGCCGGCGAGTCCGTGAGCGCGTGCGCGAGCGAGGACGGCTGCTGGACCTGGACGTGGTGGTAAGCCGACATGTTGTCGAGGTACCAGGCCTGGCCGGCGAGCGCGGCCTGCTCCTCCGGCGTGGGGTCCGGCAGCCGCGCCGCGGCGTCCGCGACCGAGTCGAAGATCTGCGTGACGTGCGCGCCGAGGATCCGCTCCGGGTGGCGCCGCGCCAGCACGAGCGAGATCTCGCTGCCCCAGTCGTTCCCGATCGCGAGGAACCGCCCGTACCCGAGCCGCTCCATCAGCGCGGCCCAGGCTTCGGCGGTCCGGAGCCTCCCCCACCCGCGCTCCCGGGTCGGGCCCGAGAAGGCGAACCCCGGCAGCGAGGGCACGACCAGGTGCAGCGCCGTCCGCGGGTCGCCGCCGTGCGCCCGCGGATCCGTGAGCGGGCCGAGGACGCCCAGCCACTCGTACACCGTGCCCGGCCAGCCGTGGGTGAGGATCGCCGGCGTCGCGTCCGGCTCGGGGGAGCGGACGTGCAGGAAGTGGACGGTGGCGCCGTCGAGCTCGGTCGTCCACTGCGGGTGCGCGTTGAGCCGCGCCTCGTGCGCGCGCCAGTCGTAGCGGTGGAGCCAGTGATCGACCTGCTCCCGCAGGTGCGCGGCCGGCGTGCCGTCGTCCCAGCCCGCGCCGGGGAGGTCGTCCGCGAAGCGGGTCCGCGCGAGGCGGTCGCGGAGGTCGGCGAGGGTCGCGTCGGGGACGTGGGCGCGGAAGGGCGTCAGGGTGTCCATGGGGATGCCCATGTGAAGGGCGGTTCAGGTGATGCAAGGAGAAGCCGGGTGTGGGTGCGGCGTCGGGCCCGGGGACGCAAGGGCTCACGCCGAAACACGATAGACCCAGCAGCCGCCGGAGCGCCGGAGCCCGACCCCCGCGGAGCGGTACACCGAGGGCGCGCAGCCCGGCAGGGTCATCTCCGCGCGCGGAGCGGACCGAGCGCAGCGGGCGCGCGACTGTCCGAAGCGAGCCACCCGCGAGCGAAGCAGCGGGGGTGGCCGGCAAGTTTCGCGCGCCTCGCCCCGCCGGTTCTCACGTCTTCGCGCGCGTATCGGGATCCCCGCCGCGCGCCCGAGGTAGCGAGCGGGGGACGGGCGAACGCGCGGAGGCGGCGTACGGACCTCGAAACGACGCTCGCCTCCCGCTACTCCACCGTCACGCTCTTCGCCAGGTTCCGCGGCTGATCCACGTCGGTGCCCTTGAGGTCCGCCACGTGGTACGCGAGGAACTGGAGCGGGATGATGGAGAGCAGCGGCGCGAGGAGCGGCGGCGCGGGGGGGACCGTGATCGCGACCTCGGCGAGGCTCGCGGCGTGGGTGTCGCCCTCCGAGACCACCGCGTAGACGTGGCCGCCGCGGGCGCGGACCTCCTCGATGTTCCCGAGCGTCTTCTCGTAGGCCGGCTCCTTCGTCGCGAGCACCACGACCGGCATCTGCTCGTCGATGAGGGCGATCGGCCCGTGCTTCATCTCGCCGGCGGCGTAGCCCTCGGCGTGGATGTACGAGATCTCCTTGAGCTTGAGCGCGCCCTCGAGCGCCACCGGGAACTGGTTCCCGCGGCCGAGGAAGAGGACGTCGCGGGCCGCGGCGCACTTCTTCGCGACCGGCATCAGCGCCGCCTCCTGGCGGATCATCTGCTCCATCCAGAGCGGCAGGTGCTGGAGCGCCTCGAGCTGCTCGCGCCCCTGCTCCGCGGTGAGCGTCCCGCGCAGGCGGCCGAGCCGGACGGCGAACAGGAACAGGCCCGCGAGCTGCGTCGTGAACGCCTTCGTCGAGGCGACGCCGATCTCCGGCCCGGCGCGGGTGAAGAGCGTGCCGCCGTCGCACTCGCGGGAGACCGCCGAGCCGACCACGTTGCAGATCGCGTACGCGCGCGCGCCCTTCGCCCTGGCCATGCGGACCGCGGCGAGCGTGTCCGCCGTCTCGCCGGACTGGGTGATCGCGAGGCAGAGGGTCCGGTCGTCGACGAGCGGCTCGCGGTTGCGGAACTCGCTCCCCAGCTCGACCTGGGTCGGGATCTTCGCGAGCGTCTCGATCATCGTCCGCCCCGCGAGCCCCGCGTGCGACGAGGTCCCGCAGGCGACGATGACGATCCGCTGGAGCGACCGGACGTAGTCCTCGGGGAGCTCCATCCCGTCGAGCACCACGTCGCCCTGCTCGAGCGACGCGCGGCCACGGATCGTGTCCGCCACCGCCCGGGGCTGCTCGAAGATCTCCTTGTGCATGAAGTGCTTGTGGCCGTCCTTCTCGGCGGCCACCGCGCTCCACTCGATCCTCCGCGGCTTGCGCGTGAGCGGCTCGCCGCTGCGGCCGTAGAGGGCGATGCCCGTCGGCGAGAGGACCGCGAGCTCGCCCTCCTCGAGATAGACCACGTCGCGCGTGTGCTCGAGGATCGCCGGCACGTCCGAGGCGAGGAAGCTCTCGCCCTTGCCGTAGCCGACGACGAGCGGGGAGGCGTTCTTCGCGGCGACGATCTCGTCCGGCCGCTTCTCCGAGACGACCGCGATGGCGTACGTCCCGCGCACCTTCTGGAGCGCGGCGTGCACCGCCTCGCGCAGGTCGCGCTTCCCCTCCTCGAGCGCGCCCGCGATGAGGTGGGCGAAGATCTCGGTGTCCGTCTCGGACTTGAACCGGTGCCCCTGGGCCGAGAGCGCGGCCTTGAGCTCGAGGTGGTTCTCGATGATGCCGTTGTGCACCACCGCGACGCCGCCGTACGAGTGCGGGTGGGCGTTCTCGTCCGAGGGCCGCCCATGAGTGGCCCAGCGGGTGTGGCCGATGCCGGTGCAGCCCGCGAGCGGGCCGTCCCGCAGCAGCGTGACGAGGTTCGCGAGCTTCCCCTTCGCCCGCTTGACCGCGAGGCCGTTCGCGCCGACGACGGCGACGCCGGCCGAGTCGTAGCCGCGGTACTCGAGCTTGCGGAGCCCGTCGACGATGAGATCGACGCACTGCCTGGGACCGACGTAGCCGACGATGCCGCACATGGGATCTGCCCCCGGAAGATGGCTAACCCGCGCTCCGCGCGGGCGGGCGGCCCTTCCCCGGCCGGGACGGACGGGAATCGGGCGTGCCCTTCAATCTCTGCTCCTGCTGGCGCCGTGCCACCCACCCTTCCTTGGTGACCTGCCGCGCGCGGCCGAGCGCGAGCGCGCCCGGCGGCACCGGATCGGTCAGGGTGGATCCCGCCGCCACGTACGCCCCGGCGCCGATCTCGATCGGCGCGACCAGGATCGAGTCCGAGCCGACGAAGACGCCGTCGCCGATCCGGGTCGGGTGCTTCTTCTCGCCGTCGTAGTTGCAGGTGATGGTGCCGGCGCCGACGTTGACGCCCTGGCCGATCTCGGCGTCGCCCAGGTACGTCAGGTGGTTGGCCTTCGAGCCCTTGCCGAGCTTCGTCTTCTTCGTCTCGACGAAGTTCCCGACGTGGGCGCCCTCGCCGATCTCCGACCCGGGCCGCAGCCGCGAGAACGGGCCCACGATCGCCCTGGCCTCGACGCGGGCGTCCTCGACGACGGTGTACGGCTTGAGCGTGACGCCCTCCCCGATCACCGCGTCCTGGAGGATGCAGCCCGCCCCCACGATCGTGTTCGCGCCGACACGGGTGCGTCCCTTGAGCCGCACCCCGGGCTCGATCACGACGTCGTGCCCGATCTCCACGCCATCGTCGCAGTCGAACCGGGCAGGGTCCTCGATCGTCACCCCCGCCCGTGCGTGCGCGTCGGCCAGCCGGCCGACCAGGATCCGCCCCACCCGCGCGAGCTCCGCGCGGTCGTTCACCCCGGCCGCGACGAACGCCGGGATCTCGACCGTGGCCGCGCCGCCCTTCGCCGCCGCCATCGCGACGAGGTCCGGCAGGTAGAACTCGCCCTGCGCGTTCTTCGCGCCCACCTTCCCGAGCGCGCGCCACAGGAACTCCGACTCCACGCAGTACAGCCCCGAGTTCACCTCGGTGATCGCGCGCTCGGCCTCGGTCGCGTCCCTCTCCTCGACGACGCGCACCGCCCGGCCCCGCTCGTCGCGGACCACCCGGCCGTAGCCCCGCGGCGACGGTGGGACCATCGTCGCCATCGCGACGAGCGCCTGGGCCTTCGCGCGCGCGGCGGCGACCGCCTGGAGCGCCTCGGTCGTGAGGAGCGGCGTGTCGCCGGAGAGGATGAGGATCGGGCCCGCGAACCCCCGCATCGCCGCCTTCGCCTGGAGGACGGCGTGGGCGGTGCCGAGCTGCTCGGCCTGGAGCGCGAACCGGAGCGGCGCCCCCGGCAGGGCCGCGCCGAGCGCCGCCTCGACGGCCTCGGCCTGGTGGCCGACGACCACGACGACCCGCTCCGCGCCGAGCTCGAGGGCGCGCTTCACGGGGTAGTACGCGAGTGGGCGGCCCGCCACCTCGTGCAGGACCTTGGCGCGGGCGGACTTCATCCGCGTCCCCTTCCCTGCGGCGAGCACGACAGCGGCGATGGGCGAGCGTGGGCGGGGCATGCGCGGGCAGGCTAAGGCCCGCGTGCCCCCGCGATCAAGCCGCTGATCGAGGCGCGATCGCCGCGGACCGGAAGGGGGCTGTGCGTGTCGGCCCCGTCGTGGGAACCAGCTACGGAAGCGAGGCTTCAGGCTCCAGGCTGCAGGCTCCAGGAACTGCTCGGGGCTTTTCCTGAAGCCCGGAGCCTGAAGCCTGTAGCCTCTTCCGATGGCTCCTCTGCTCCTCCTGCTTCTCTCCGCGACCGCCGTCTCCCCCGGAGGAGCGGTGGCGAGCGCTCACCCGCTCGCCAGCGAGGCCGCGGCGCAGATCCTCCGGGAAGGCGGGAACGCCGCCGACGCGGCCGTCGCCGCCGCCTTCGTGCTCGCCGTGGTGGAGCCGGAGTCGTCGGGGATCGGCGGCGGCGGGTTCGCGCTGGTCCACCTCGCACGCGAGGGCCGGACGATCGCGCTCGACTTCCGCGAGGTGGCCCCGGCCGCGGCGCGCCCGGACATGTTCGCGGGACCGCGGGAGGAGGGTCGGCCCAGCCCGTCGCTCGACGGCGGCCTCTCCGTCGCGGTGCCGGGCGCCGTGAAGGGCTACGCCGCCCTCGCGCGGCGGTTCGGGACGATGCCGCTCGCGCGCCTCGTCGAGCCGGCGGCGCGGATCGCCGAGCGCGGGTTCCCGATCGGCGCGCACTACCGCCGCCTCGCGGAGGCGCGGCTCCCCTGCCTCGCCGCGCGCCCCGCCGCGGCGCGCCTCTACCTCGTCCGCGGCCCGGACGGCGCGCCGGCGGTCCCGCCGCCGGGGACGCGCCTCCGCCAGCCGGAGCTCGCCCGCACGCTGCGCGCCATCGGAAAGGACCCCGGGAGCTTCTACCGGGGGAAGCTCGCCGCCGCGATCGTACGCGCGGTGAAGGACGAGGGCGGCGTCCTCACGCCCGCCGATCTCGCGCGCTACGAGGTCCGCGAGCGGACGCCGCTCGAGGGGACCTACCGCGGGCGCCGGATCGTCTCGATGCCGCTCCCCTCCTCCGGCGGCGCGATCGCGATCGGGCTGCTCCAGGCGCTCGAGCACGAGGACCCGAGGGCGGGGGGCTACCGGCCCGAGCGGTTCCTGCACGCCATGGCCGAGACCTCGAAGCGGCTCTACGCGCGGCGCGGCCTCCTCGGCGATCCCGCGTTCGTGCCCGCCGCCGCGGACGAGGTCGCGCGGCTGACCTCGCGCGAGGAGGCGGCGCGGCTCGCGGCCGCCGTCGGCCCGCGCGCCGCCTCGGTCTCGGGGCCGGTCCCGCCGGGCGAGGCGAGCCAGACGAGCCACCTCTCGGTCGCCGACCGCGCGGGGAACGCCGTCGCCCTCACCACGACGGTGAACTACATGTTCGGCTCCTGCGTCGTGGTCCCCGGCGCGGGGTTCGTGCTCAACGACCAGATGGACGACTTCGACGCGGCGCCCGGGGTCCCCAACGTGTTCGGCGCGGTCGGCACCGGCGCGAACAGTCCCGCGCCCGGGAAGGTCCCGCTCTCCTCGATGGCCCCCACGTTCGTCTTCGGCCCCGACGGCCGGCTCCAGCTCGCGGTCGGCGCGCCCGGGGGCACGACCATCCCCACCTCGGTGGCGCAGGTGATCTCACACATCGTGGACGACGGTATGTCCCTCTCGCAGGCCGTCTCCACGCCGCGGATCCACCACCAGTGGCGCCCCGACGCCATCCAGGTCGAGCCGGGCGGCCTCGAGGCGGAGACGGCGCGCGCGCTCGAGGCGCGCGGGCACGCGCTCCTGTGGCGCCCGAGGGCGTGGAGCAATCCGCAGGCGGTGCGGCGGACGGCCGAGGGCTGGTGGGAGGCCGCGAGCGACGCGTCGGGCGAAGGCGCGCCGGCCGCGCCGTGACGCCCTCGTCGGTCGCCCGGTATCGCCAGTGTGGGTGTCCACCGATCGTGTCCCGCGGCGCAGGGGGGCGGGTGAACTGGCCGAAGGAACCCTGATATTCTACGCTTCGACCAGTCAGGAGGCGCCGTGCCCAACGCCCCGCAGCCCGAGATCCGTGCGTCCCGCGCAGAGCTGATCGCGCACATGCGCCGTCTGGAGGAGGAGCTCCAGAAGGTGCAGGGCCGCCTGCTCGCGTTCGGGGGCGAGACGCTGCCGGGGGTCCACCTCGTCGTCCAGGCCAACGGCCGCCGCGCCCTGCTCTCGTCGGGCCGCGTCCTCGAGGTGGTCCGGCTCGTCGCCACCCACCCGCTCGTCGGGGCGCCGCCGCACGTGCGCGGCACGTTCGTCTGCCGGGGCATGCCGATCATCGCGGTGGACCTCCGCAGGCTCCTGGGCGCGAAGACCGAGCCCGCGCTCGACGCGCAGATCGTGATCCTCGCGGGGACGCCGGCGGTCGGCCTCGTCGTGGATCAGGTGCCGCGGCTCGTCGAGAACCCGAAGCTCTACGAGGGCGACGTGGTCGCCGGGATGCCGGAGGGGTGGAAGGAGTCGCGGCTCGCGGCGGGGCTGTGCCTGGACGGCGAGGAGGTCCTGCCGGTGCTCGACCCGTCGCCCATCCAGGCCGAGCTGGCGGGGCGCGAGGCATGAGCCTCAAGGCGGCAGGGGTCCCGCTCGCGGAGGTCGAGCGCGTGCTGGAGGAGGCCTGCGGGCTCACCCTCTCGCCCGGGATCCGCCGTACCCTTGGCGACGCCTTCATGCGGGCGGCGCGCGACCTGCGGCTGGCGCCCGAGGCGTTCCTCTCGAAGCTCCGCGCGCGCGAGCACAAGGCGGTCACCACGCTCGTCGAGGCCGCGGTGGTGGGCGAGACCTACTTCTTCCGCCACCCCGAGCAGCTCGTCCTCATCCGGCAGCTCGCGATCGCGGCCGCGCCGCGCGATCGCCCCCTCTCGATCTGGTCGGCCGGCTGCGCCACGGGCGAGGAGCCCTACACGCTGGCGATGGAGCTCGTCGACGCGGGCCGCCTCGGGCTCGGCGACCGGATCCTCGCCACCGACGTCTCCTCCCGCGCCCTCGCGGTCGCGAAGGAGGCCCGGTACGGCGAGTGGTCGCTGCGCCGGCTCGACCCGGCGGTGCGGAACCGTCACTTCGAGTCCCACCCGCCCCAGGTCGAGGTGCGGCCCGAGATCCGGGCGATGGTCGAGTTCCGGCGGCACAACCTCGTTCGCGACCCCGCGCCCGCGCTCGGCTTCGACCTCGTCCTCTGTCGCAACGTGCTCATCTACTTCAACCCGCCCACGGCGGCGCTCGTGGTCGAGAAGCTCGCGGTCTCGCTCGCGCCGGGCGGCGTGCTCGTGCTCGGCCCGGTCGAGACCCCGCTCGCGGTGGGGCAGGACCTCGAGCGCGTCGAGATCGACGGCGTCACCGCCTTCCGCGCTCCCGGCGGCAGGCCGCTGCCGAACGCCCTCCTGCGCCCGCGCGAGGAGGCCCCCGGCGCGCCCGCGCCGGTCCACTCGCTCGCCGAGCGCCGCAACGGCGCCGCGCCCCGGCCCGCGGCCACGCCGCCGCCGATCCAGGCCGCGCCGCCGAAGGCCGCGCCGCCGCCGCCCCCGCCGCCCGCCGCGGCGCTCGCGACCGAGCACCTCGAGGCGGCGCGCGACGCCGCCCGCCGGGGCGACCTGTCGGCGGCCGAGGAGCTGGCGCGCGCGGCCGCGGCGCGGGAGCTGTGCCCGGAGGCATGGCTCCTCGTCTCGATGGCGGCCGACGCGCGCGGCGATCTCGCCGGCGCCCTCGACGCCGCGCGCAAGGCACTCTACCTCGACCCGGGCCTCGCGCTCGGGCACGCCACGCTGGTCTCGCTGTTCATCCGCCTCGGGCTGCCGGAGGACGCGGCCCGGGCACGCCGGAACGCGCTCGAGGCGCTCGCCGGCCTCGACGACGCGGCGCCGCTGCGCGGGATCGAGAACATCACCGCGGGCGCGCTCCGCAACGCGCTCGAAGCGCCGCGGCCCACGCGCCCACCGCGCGTCCTCACCGGGAGCCAAGGATGAAGGTCCTACTGGTCGACGACACCCGGACCCTCCTGTCCCTCATCCAGGTCTACCTGATGGGATGGAACATCCAGTTCATCGAGGCCAAGGATGGCGTCGAGGGTCTCAAGAAGGCGAAGGAGCACCGGCCGAACCTCGTCATCTCCGACGTGCGCATGCCGGGCATGGACGGGTTCGAGCTCACGGCCGCGCTCCGCTCCGACGTCTTCCTCCACGGCACGCCCGTCATCCTCCTCACGTCGCTCAACGACGAGGCCAGCCGCCGCAAGGGCCGCCTCGTCGGCGCGACCGCGTTCCTGACGAAGCCCGTCTCGGTGGAGGAGCTGCGCCGCCAGGTGGGGACCATCCTCAAGCTGCCGTTCAAGAGGTGAACCGGTGGGCAACCAGCCACGCGAGACGGTGGACTTCACCAGCCTGCGGAAGAAGCTCCAGCAGGCCGCGGAGCAGATCACCGGCGGCGAGACCGGCGCGGACCGCGCCCGGATCCTCGAGGAGCGCGCCGCCGCCGTCGCCCGCGCCCGCGAGGAGTCGCAGGCCGGCGGCATGCCGGTCCTGGCGTTCCGGGTCGGCGGGGAGCGGTACGCGGTGCCGGTGCAGGCGGTCTTCCAGGTGGTGGACGCCAGCGGCCTCACGCCGCTGCCGGCCACGCCGCCCTGGGTGCTCGGCGCCGTGCTCGCCCGCACCCGCGTCGTGCCGGTGCTCGATCTCCGGGCGCTGCTCGGGCTCGAGGGCGGCGGCATGAGCGACCTCGCCAAGATCGTCGTGCTCGAGGACGAGGGCGACCTGTTCGGCGTCGCCGTGGAGGACCTGGAGGGCCGCATCGATCTCGACCGCGAGAAGCTCGCCACGACCAGCGAAGGTCCGTTCGCCTGGATCGCGCCCGACCGGCTCGCCGTCCTCGACCTCCCGCGCGTGGGCGCGCCCACGCGAGGTTAACGAGCCATGGAACGCGAGCTGCTCAATCAGATCTGGCCCATCTTCTCGGCCGAGGCGCGCGAGCACCTCTCGGCCATCTCGAGCGGCGTCATGGAGCTCGAGGACGACCCGAGCCGCACGCAGGTGCTCGACGGCGTCCGGCGGACGGCCCACAGCCTCAAGGGCTCGGCCGGGAGCCTCGGGCTCTCCGAGCTCGAGCGCCTCGCCCATGCCATCGAGGGCTCCCTCTCCAAGTACGATCCTGCCGAGGGCATCTCCCACGCCGTGGTGATGGCGGCGCTCGACGCGGTCCAGGCCATCGAGCAGGCGCTCGAGGCCGGCGACGCGGGCGGCGATCCGGCCGTGCCGCGCCTCCCCGAGCTGCTCGCCTCGCTCGGCGCGGCGCCGCCGCCGGACGCGGGCGCCGCGGGGGCCTCCGAGCACGGTGCGCCGGCCGCCGAGCCGCCGGAGCCGCCGCCGCCGGTCGCCACGGGCCCGCTCGCGCTCCTCGAGCGGCTCGAGGACGCGTGCTCCGAGCTCGTCCAGCCCCTCGAGGACAAGGAGCGCAAGAAGCGCGCGCGGGCCGCCGCCGAGCTCGCGCGCGAGCTCGCCGCGGCCGTCGCGAGCTCGCCGCTCCCCGGCCGCATCGCCGAGGGCTTCGCCAAGATCGCGTCCGGCGGCCCCGAGGCGGCCCGGTTCGCGGCCGGCATCGCCGGCGACCTCGTGGAGCTGCGCGGGATCTTCGAGAAGCCCGCGAGCCCGCCTGCGCCCGCCCCGGGCTCCGCGCCGGCGCCCGCCGCGCCGGCCCCGGCCGCCCCTGCGGCCGCGGCCGCGGCCGCCGCCGACAAGTCGATCCGCGTCCTCGCCTCGACGATGGACAGCCTGAGCCGCCAGCTCGAGCTGCTCTCGCTCGGCGAGTCCCGGCACCGGCGCCGCGCCGGGCAGGTGCGCGAGGTCGAGCAGGCCCTCCGCGAGTGCATCCGCGGCCTGGAGCGCGTCGGCCACGCGCTCCGCATCGAGCAGCCGGACGAGGCCCGCGCCGAGCTCGCGCCCACGGTGGAGCGCCTGCGGACCCTCGTCGTGCGGCTCGCGCGGCTCACGCGCGAGACGATCCGCGACGCCGACGGCCAGCGGCTCACGAGCACCCTCCTCCGCGAGGACCTCCGCGCGCTCCGCATGGTCCCGGCGAGCGTCGCCCTCGAGCCCCTGCGCCGCGCGGTCCGCGACGTCGCCGGCCGCACCGGCAAGGAGGTGGACCTCGTCCTCTCCGGCGCCGACGTGCGCCTCGACCGGCGCGTCGTCGACGAGCTGCGCGACCCGCTGCTCCACCTCGTGCGCAACGCGGTGGACCACGGCATCGAGGTGCCCGAGGCGCGCCGGCGCGCGGGCAAGCTCCCGCGCGGCCAGCTCCGCGTCCGGGTGGAGCTCCGCGGCACGCGCGTGGGCGTCGTGGTCGAGGACGACGGCGGCGGCCTGGACGTCGCGGCCGTGAAGGCGGCCGCGGTCCGGCGCGGCGTCGTCACCGCCGAGCAGGCCGGGCGCCTGTCCGACGCCGACGCCGCCCAGCTCGTGTTCCAGTCGGGCCTCTCCACCGCGGCGACCGTGACCGAGATCTCCGGCCGCGGCGTGGGCCTGGACGTCGTGCAGGACACCGCCCACCGGCTCCAGGGCACGGTCACCGTCGCCTACGAGCCCGGCAAGTGGACCCGGTTCGACGTCGAGGTCCCGCTCAGCCTCTCCGCCTCGGCGGCGCTGCTCCTCCGGGTGGGCCGGGATCTCGCGGCCATCCCCGCGGACACCGTCGCGCGCGTGCTCCTCCTGCGCGAGGGCGACATCGGGACGGTTGCCGGCCGGGCCACGGTCCGCGTCGGCGGGATGCAGCTCCCCTACGCGCCCGTCTCGACGCTGCTCGGGATGTCCGCGGGCTCGGCCCCGGCGCGCGGCAGGTTCCAGCCGGCGCTCGTGGTCGCCGTGGGCGGGCAACGGGTGGTGATCGGCATCGAGGAGGTCGTGGGCCAGCAGGAGATCGTGGTCTCGCCCCTCGGCGCGCGGCTCGCGCGCGTCCCGCACCTCGCCGGCGCGGCCGTCCTCGACGACGGCCGGGTGGTCGGCGTCCTGGCCGCGGGCGAGCTCGTCCGCCGCGTGCAGCCGGCGGCGCAGGTCGGCCGCAGCTCCGCCCCGGCGCGCCCGCGCATCATCGTCGCCGACGACTCGCTCACCACGCGCGCCGCGATGAAGGCCCTCCTCGAGATCGCCGGCTACACGGTGATCGCGGCCGGAGACGGCGAGGAGGCGTGGCAGCACCTCACCACCGGCGGGGCGCAGGTGGTGGTCAGCGACGTCCAGATGCCCCGGCTCGACGGCTTCGACCTCACCCGGCGCATCAAGGCCGACCCGCGGCTCCGCTCCACCCCGGTCGTGCTCGTCACCTCGCTCGACGCGCCGGAGGACCGGGCCATGGGCCTCGACGCGGGCGCCGACGGGTACCTCGTGAAGCGCGAGGTCGAGCGCGGCAAGCTGCTGGAGATGGTCCGCCAGCTCCTGCCCGAACGCAGCGCGGTCGCCTAGCGGGTCTCGCGCCCACCGTGCCCCCATGATCCGCGTCCTCGTCGCCGACGACTCCCGCGCCTTCCGGGCCATCCTGCGGACGATCCTCGGCCGCTCGCCGGAGATCGAGGTCGTGGGAGAGGCGCAGGACGGGCACGAGGCGGTGAGCCAGGTCCTGGCGCTGCGCCCGGACGTGGTGACGATGGACGTCCGGATGCCGAACAAGGACGGCCTCGAAGCGCTCGAGGAGATCATGCGCCGGCGGCCGACGCCGGTGGTGGTGGTGTCCTCGGAGGCGGGCACCCCGGAGAAGCAGGAGGTCTCGTTCCGGGCGCTGGAGCTGGGCGCCGTCGAGGTGCTCGCGAAGCCGCGCGCCGACGTGCGGGGCCGGTTCGAGAAGGAGGCGGAGGAGATCCGGATGGCGGTGCGCGCGGTGGCGGGGCTGAAGCTCGTCACCCGTCACAAGCGCAACCCGCGCGCCGCCGCGACGGCCGCCGCGGCCGCGACCCTCTCCCCGCCCCCGCCCGGCGTCGCGCAGGGGCTCGAGCGGACCACGACCGGGAGCTGGGCCCTCAAGCCCGCCCCCACCACCCCGCTCCAGCCGCTCGCGGCCAGCGCGCCGCGGGTGCTCGGGATCGCCGCCTCGACCGGCGGCCCCGCGGCGCTGGCGAAGATCCTGCGCGACCTGCCGGCCGGCTTCCCCATCCCGATCCTCGTCGTGCAGCACATCGCCGAGGGGTTCGAGGGGGGCCTCGTCCACTGGCTGGGCGGGGAGACGCCGCTGCACGTGAAGCTCGCGGAGAACGGCGAGCCGCTCCGCGGCGGGACGATGTACGTCGCCCCGAGCGGCAGCCACCTCGGCGCCTCGAACGGCACGGTGCTGCTCCTCGACGGCGAGCCGGTGCGCGGCTTCCGGCCCTCCGGGACGGTGCTCTTCCGGAACCTCGCCCAGGAGTACGGCCGCAGCGCGGCCGGCCTCGTGCTCTCGGGGATGGGCGACGACGGCGCCGAGGGCCTGAAGCTCCTCCGCGACCGCGGCGCCTGGACCGGCGCGCAGGGCCCGCAGAGCTCCGTCGTCTACGGCATGCCCCGCGTCGCCGCGGAGAAGGGCGCGGTCATCGCCACGATGGAGCTGGACGAGATCGCGCCCGCGCTCGTGAAGCTGTCGAGGGGGATGGGGATCGCGTAGGGGCGGGGGCGCCGCGCGCCTGCGCCAGGTCGGCTCGCTCCGTCGGGCCCGGCCGGTCGCCTGGGGGCGTTGCTGCGGCGGCTCGGCTGCGGGTCCGTTCGAGCGGGACCGGAAGCCGCTCACTCCCCGCAGTGCGACTCCTCCGCCCCCGGCATCGGCCCGCCCGAGTTGCACGCCCCTTCGAGCCGCTCTTCGCGGATGCCGTCGGGGCCCGGACAGAGCGCGAATCCGCCGCTGCAGCCCGTGTCGTAGGCCCACGTCATCGACGTGAGCATCACGTAGCTCCCCTGGACCGACGCGCTCCAGGTGCGCGACTCGCCCGAGCCCGGATCCTCGGGATCGCCGTGGACGCAGTGGGCGGGCTCGCGCCGCTCGTCGAGGACCTCACCGCGCCGGCCGAGGAGCCGCACGATGGCCCCGTCGCCGCACTCGGACTTGATCGAGTAGAGCTGCCACCGGAGCCCGGTGGCCCCTGCCGGCTCCTCCCCGTCGAGCGTGATCTCCTCGCCCTCCTCGGCGACCGGCGGCGGCGCTGCGCGCGGCGGCTTCACGTTGGGGCAATGCGGGATCGGGCCCGCCAGGTACCGCGCCACGGCGCGGACGTACGTCCCCGGGAACGTCTTCCGGAGCGCGTCGCGGACCGCGAGCGCCGCGCGCTCGTCCGGGCACACGCCCGCGACCACGATCACGAACCCCGGGTTGAGCCCCGTCTTCCCGTCCGAGCGCTCCACCCGCGGGTAGCCCGGCGTCTTCTCGACCCTCTTCGGCCACGCCTTCTGGACGCTCGCGAGCTGCGCCTGGGTCTCCCGCTCCGTGCGCGAGCCCGTCACGATGATCCAGTGGTCCTCCGCGACGACGTCCAGCGCCCGCGCCGGCGCGCTCGCGCCCGCGATCAGCGCCGCCGTTACGAGCGCCCCGATCTGCGTCGATCGCATGGCCCCTCCCGATCACACGGGGCGTGCCGCCCCGCCCCGCCGGCTGCGCGTCGGAGCCGCAGCCTTCTGCCGGGGACGCATGCGCGTCCCCGAGTGCTGCGCGGGGCCCTGAGCCGTGCTCGCCGCTTCGCGGCTGCGCGCGGCTGCCCCGCGGCGGAGGGCTTCGCCCTCCCCCCAGCTTCGCTGGGGCCCCCCACCCTGCACTCCGGTCCACGCACTCACGGAACCACGATCTTCCGGCTACAACCGGAACACCTTCACCGCCGACGACACCTGCTCCGAGACCTCGCGCAGCACGCCCGCGGCCTCGCCGGTGGTGTGCACGGTCTTGAGGGTGTCCTCCATCATGAGCGACAGGTCCTCGACCGCGTTCGAGATCTGCCCGATGCCGGTGCCCTGCGAGGCGACGGCGCCGGAGATCTCGCGCACCGCGGACAGGTTCTCGCGCACGATGCCGGTGAGGCCCGCGACGCTCTCGCCGAGCCGCCGCGTGCGGGAGGTGCCCTCCTCGAGGCCGGCGTGCGCCGCCTCGACGAGCGAGGCGGACTCCTTGATGCCGTTGAGCACCTCGGCGAGCACCGTGCGGACCTCGATGGTCGCGCGGATGGACCGGTCGGCGAGCGACCGGATCTCGCGGGCGACCACGCCGAACCCGACGCCGGCCTCGCCGGCGCGCGAGGCCTCGATGGCGGCGTTCAGGGCCACGACGTTCGACTGGTCGGCGAGGTCCTTCACCGTGGCGGTGATCGCCGCGATCCGCTGGGCGCTGGTCGCGAGCCGGGCGATCCGGTCCACCACCTGGCGGGTCTGATCCTGGATCACCTCGGCCGAGCTCAGGTTCTCGGTCATCGCCGACTCGCCGTCGCGGCCGAGCGCCTCGGCCTTCTGGGCGACGCGGAGCACGCCCTCGGCCTGGCCCACCGTCTCGCGCGAGGACTCGCGGAGCGCCGACGAGGTCCGGCGGGCCTCCTCGAGCGCGCTCGCCTGCCGCGCGATGCTCTCGCCCTGGGCGCGGGTGATGCCGCCGAGCTCGGTGGCCGAGGAGAGGAGGCGATCGGTGGCGCCGCGCATCTCGATGGTGATGCCGCGGAGCGTCTCCATCATCTCGCCGAAGGCGCGGCCGAGGTCCTTGATCTCCTCGTCGCCGGAGACCGGCACGCGCACCGTGAGGTCGCGCTCCGTCGAGACGCGGCGCGCGCCCTGCGCGAGGAGCTCGAGCGGCCGGAGCAGCTCGCTCCGGAAGCCACGGAACATGAAGAACACGAAGCCGAGCGCGCCGGCCACGAGGGCGATGAGGAGGAAGAGGAGGAACTTCGCGCGGGACTCCGCGCCGCCGAGCCGCTCCTTCAGGTCCTTCTGGGCCCCGTGGACGATCTCGGAGATCGCGGCGCTGAAGTCGCGGTGGATCTGGCCGAGCCGGCCGGTCGCGCTGAGGCCGGCCTCCTTGGCGGCGAGCTGCGTCTGGGCGGACTCGAGCTCGGCCTCGGCCTCGGCCGCCGCGTCGATCACGGGGTCCTCGGGCGGCGGCGGCTCGGTCGGCGGCGGGAGCGCCTTGGCGCCCTTCGCCTTCTTGGGCAGGAGCTTGGCCGGCGCCGGCTGCGCCCGGGGCACCCGGACGCGCTTCGTGCCCGACTTCGCGCTCTGGGCGGCGGCGGCGGTCTCCTGCAGGACGGTGGCGGTCTGCTCGACGAGCGCGTCCACCGCCTTGCCCGCCGTGACCGCGTCGGCGCCCTCGAGCTTCTTCACGCGCGCGCGGAGCTCGTCCTCGACGACCTTCAACCTCCCCAGGTCGTTCTCGGTCACTGCGCCCGTCGCCGCGATCTCGGAGGCGCCGTGGACGTACGCCCGAGCCTGATCGCCCATCTCCTCGAGGACGTGGTCCGTCTCGAAGTACTGCTGCGTCGAGGAGACCGAGCTGGTGGCGCTGTTCTGCAGCAGGACGGCCACGCCTGCGATCGCCAAGGTCGCGGTCAGCATCGTGACGGAGGAGAACTTGAGGCGGTTGGCGATCTTCATGCGTTCCTCTCCCGGGGCCGGCCTTCCGGTGGGCGAGCCGTTCCATCCCTGGGGCCCTGATTCTGCCACGATCCCGCGGGGGAACCGAATCCCCGACCCACCGTACGCCGGCACCTGGTGACCACCTTGGATTACGATCGCGCCGATGTGGTTCGACGCATTCCTGCACGCCCGGTCGCTCTCGCCGAGGGACCTCTCCGACCTCCGGTTCTTCGGGGTGACGGGGGCGCTCGTGCCGTCGGGCGACGACCTCGGCCCGGGCGGCGCCGCCGCGGTGCGGCGGGGGTGGCAGGAGACGGTGGCCGCCGCGCGCCGCCTCCGGCGGTCGGGGCTCGCGGCCTACGCAGCCGTGGGAGTCCACCCCCGGCGCATCCCGGCGCGCGGGCTGGAGGCGCTCCTGGCCGAGCTGCCCGAGCTCCTCGGGCGCCCCGAGGTGGCGGCCCTTGGGGCGGTGGGGCTCGCGGAGGGGACGCCGCTCGAGGAGCGCGTGCTCCTGCGGCAGCTCGAGCTCGCCGCCGAGCTTCGCCTCCCCGTCATCGTGGTCACCCCGCCGCGCCGGCGCGATCAGGGCACCCGCCGCGCCCTGGCGATCCTCCAGGAGGCCGGGCTCCCGGCCGGGCAGGCGCTGCTGGCCGGCGCCGACGCCGGGACGGTCCGGACGGTGCGGGCCTTCGGCCAGTGGGCCGGGCTCTCGCTGTCGGCCGGCGACGACGGGGTGGCCGAGGCGGTGAAGGTGGTCTCCGCGCTCGGGCCCGAGGGGATCGTCCTCGGGTCGGACGCGGGGCTCAGCGGCGGCGACCTGCTCGCCCTGCCCCGGGCCGCCGACCGGCTCGCGCGGGCCGGGCTCTCGGAGGGCGTGGTGCGCCGGGTGTGCGCGGCGAACGCCGCGGCGTTCCTGCGGGTCGATCCGCGGGGGCTGCGGGGCCGCGGCGCCAGAGGCCGCTCCGGCCGCCGCGCTTCTCGATGAGCTCGATCACCTCGAGCCGCATCCCGCGCTCGTGCCGCTTCAGCATGTCGTAGATCGTGAGGCACGCGGCCGAGACCGCCGCGAGCGCCTCCATCTCGACGCCCGTCCGGTCGACGGTTCGCACCGTCGCCGTCACCTCGACGCCCGCGTCGCCGACCACGACCTCCACCTCGACGCCGGACAGGGCGATCGGGTGGCAGAGCGGGACGAGGTCCGGCGTGCGCTTCGCCGCCATGATGCCGGCGAGGCGGGCGGCGGCGAGCACGTCCCCCTTCTCGACGGGGCCGGCGCGGACGAGCGCGGCGGTCGCCGGCGACATCGCCACGAGCCCGCGCGCCACCGCGACCCGCTCGGTGCGCGCCTTCCCGCCCACGTCGACCATCCGCATTCCGGTCAGTCCCAGTTCTCGGTCGCGTGCTCGCCCAGGAACCGCTCGGCGTCGATGGCCGCGACGCAGCCCGACCCCGCGGCGCTCACCGCCTGGCGGTAGCTCGGGTCCGCGACGTCGCCCGCCGCGAAGACGCCCGGGACGCTGGTCGCGCTCGTGGGCGACTTGACCCTGAGGTAACCGACGTCGTTCATCTCGAGCTGGCCCTTGAACAGCCTCGTGTTGGGCTCGTGGCCGATCCCCATGAAGACGCCCTTGAGCTTCAGCTCGCGGATCGAGCCGTCCTTGGTGCTCTTGAGGCGCAGGCCGGTGACGCCCTTCGCGTCGCCGAGGATCTCGTCGATGACGACCGAGAGCACGAGCTCGATCTTCGGGTTGGTCCGGACGCGCTCCTGCATGATCTTCGAGGCGCGCAGCTCGTCGCGCCGGTGGAGCACGTAGACCTTGGTGGCGTACTTCGTGAGGAAGCTCGCCTCCTCCATGGCCGTGTCGCCGCCGCCGACGACCGCGACCTCGGCGCCGCGGAAGAAGAACCCGTCGCAGGTGGCGCACGCCGAGACGCCGCGGCCCTGGAAGACCTTCTCCGAGGGGATGCCGAGCCACTTGGCCGACGCGCCCGTCGCGACGATCACCGCGTCGGCGGTGTAGAGCTTGTCGTCCTGCCAGAGCTGGAACGGCCGGCGCGAGAAGTCCACCCGCGTGACGTCGCCCAGCTCGAACCGCGTGCCGAACCGCTCCGCCTGCTTCTTCATCCGCTCCATCAGCTCCGGCCCGAGGATCGCCTCGGGGAAGCCGGGAAAGTTCTCGACCTCGCTCGTGATCGTGAGCTGCCCGCCCGGCTGGTTGCCCTCGAAGAGGACCGGGCGGAGGTCGGCGCGCGCGGCGTAGAGCGCGGCGGTGTAGCCGGCCGGACCGCTGCCGATGATGACGAGCCTCTCGTGCTGGGCCATTCCGACGCCTCCTCGCGTGGGGGAGTCTCTTAGCGCCTGGGAGCCCGGGTGTCACCCGGAGGATTCGGGGACGTGCACCTGCGCGCGGCCAGGGCAGTGGCTTGCCGGGCGGCGCGCCGCGTGGGAGCCTTTCGGGCTCCAGGCAACGGCAAGGATGGAGCTTCCCCATGACGCGCTTCCTCCTGGCGCTGTGCTGCTGCAGCTGGCTCCTCTCGCCGAACGCTCCGCGGGCCGAACCGGAGCGGGAAGCGGCGTACATCGTGTGGGAAGGGAGCAGAGACCAGGCGGGCGTCGCCAGGTCCAAGGCGGACTGGGACGCTGCGGGCGACGCGCTCCGCACCGTCCTCGAGGTCGCGCCCGGGTACCCGGCGCTGCGCGAGTCCCGGCTTCATCCGGAGCTCCCCGAGGACCAGAGCTGGTGGGTGCTCGGCGTGTGCTCCGTCTCGGACGCGGAGAAGATCCTGCCGTTCCTGAGAAGCCTTCGGCACGGCGTGCGGATCGAGAAGGTCCGGACGACGCTGCCTCTCGGCTGTCCATCGCTGGTGGACGGGTGGACGTACACGGCCACCGACGACGAGTTCACGCTGGACATGAACCTCGAGGTCATGCGGCTCAGGCGCCACGCCGCCGAGGCGCGCCTGCCACAGGATCTGGTGCTGGTCTTCCACCGGGCGGGCCCGGGCGATCGGCTCCTGGAGTCCCGTCAGCTCCTGCTCCCGCCGTCGTGCACCGCGGAGATCGAAGGGGACGGGGAGGTGATCGACGTCGTGCGGACGTGCCCGGGCGGAGGACGGCAGGAGCAAGGCTTCGCCATCGTGAACGGCAAGCTCGCGGACAAGGCCGAGCTGTACGTGCCGCAAGCCGTGGTCTGGATCACCGCAGAGACCGAGGAAGCCGCAACGGAGGCGCTCGCCGCGTGGGAGCGCGAGAAGGCGGGGCTCTCGGGCGTCGTGAACCTGCCGCCAGGATACCCGAAGGTGCTCGGCGCCCGGGAACTCGCCGGGCTCGCGCCCGGGCACAGCATCGTCCTCGGCGTCTGCGGCTCGAGGCAGCTCGGCGTCGCGGGGAAGGCGCTCCGCGCCTTCGACGAGCGGATCCAGCTCCGACCGGTGACCCCGGGCACGGCACCGCTGGCGTGTCCCGAGATCGTGGACGACCTGCGCGTGCAGTCCACCGAGCGCGGCCACGCCTATCTGCACGAGCTCACGTTCGTGACGTTTCAACGCGGTGAGGACGGCCCCTGGGAGCTCCGCATCTACCTGCGTAGACGGGAAGGCGCGCTCGCCGATTGGCGGCGCGAGGACCAGGAGACGGTGAGCGGTCGTGTGGGCCGCGACGGCTCGTGCGACGTCCCGCCCTTCGTGTTCGCCGATCCTTCGCTCGACGAGCCTGCCTTCGTCGTGAGCTCCTCGTGCGAGGCCTCCGTCGGCACGAAGGAACTCCAGACGGTCGACGCCATGACGACCTATCGCGTCCGGAACGGAGCGCTCGTGTCCTCCGAGAAGCTCTGGAAAGGACCGGTGAAACTCCGGAACAAGTAGGGGGCACGTCGAGCGCAGGGCAGGCTAAGATGGAACGACGCGCGGCGGAGAGCGGCCGCCGCGGGGGAGGGGCGACATGGCGGACGAGGCGCGCGAGCTGATCCCGATCCGAGACGTCGCCACCTCCGGCGAAGGTGAGACGCGGTTCAACACCATCGCGCTCTCGGGAAGGGACATCGTCATCCCGATCGAGATGGATCTCGCCGGGGACCCGCTGCAGGACGACGAGGTGCGGCTCGTGAGCGCCGGCGGCGGCTACGACCAGTCCCTCTCCCCGAGCGACGACGACGTCGAGGCCGACGACGACGCGGGCGTGATGCAGTACCGCTTCCGCCGTGTCCCGTACGGCGCCTACCGGGTGCACGTGCGCATCGGGAGCGAGTGGACGGTGCTCCACGACGACCTCGTCGTCCGCGTGTACGGGGTGTCCGCTGCGGGGAAGGAGCTCGACGACGAGCGTCCCGCCGTGACGATCGCAGGGCCGGTCGAGCCCGAGGAACCCGCGCCCGAGGAGCCTCCGGAGCCGTCCAACGGCGAAGAAGACACGACCCTCTTCGTCGATCAGGTCGAGGACTGACATGGCCGCAAACGGAGCCGGTGGCAGCGGGAGCACGAGCGGAGCGGGCGGCTCTCGCGGCGCGAGCGGCACGCCGCCGACGGGCGCCAGCCCAGGTGCGGGCGCGAGGCCGGCACCGAAGAGCGCGAGCCCAGCCCCGAACGCGGAAGCACCGCAGAAGACGATGCCCGACGGAGTGTCGCTCCGCGTGGTATGCGACCGAGCGCATCCTCTTCGAGGCCTGTTCGTGATCTGGCGCGTGATGTCCGTGGCGCCTTCCGCGCCGCCCGGGAGCTCACCCGCCGCTGCGGGCTCCTCCTCGCCCGCACCTGCCGCCACGCAGGGCGGTTCTCCTCCGAAGGGGAACGCGGGCGTGCTCGCCGTCGCGAACCGGGTCGATCCCGTGGCCAGACGCTTCTATCTCGGGATCGTGGACCTCGACGGCTACCTTCAGCCCGTCACGGACGCCAATCCCTGGGCCGACATCTTCGGCAAGGCGCGCCCCACGACGACGTACAAGCTGGCGGAGAACAGCCAGTTCGAGGTCTGCTTCCTCCGTCACCCCTCGCCCGCGCTCGCCCGCGCGCTCCGCGACCATCTGAACGAGCAGTACGCCCCCGCCCCCGAGCGCGCACCCCCCAACGCGTTCGCGGTCGACCATGGCTTCGAGAAGTGGGCGGACGCGAAGAAGGGCCAGAAGCTCCTGGTGAAGCAGTCGCTCTCGACGGCCCCCCCGCTCCAGCCGAAGGGGGCGAAGGGCACGCAGTACGGGTTCGTCATCGCCGAGTCGGAGACACCCGACGTCTTCTGGCCGAAGGGCCACGAGCTGTACAAGGGCTGGACGCTCTACGCGGACATGCCGCACGACGCGTGCGCGCCGGTCCGGACGATGGTCGAGCGGCTGCAGTGGCACATGGCGGCGCTGCGGTACCCCGTCGGCGATCAGGAGGCGCCGTACCGGCCCCAGAAGACGTCGAGCCAGAAGGGGCCGGTCGACGTGTATCGCACGGCGGAGAGCCGCAATCCGATGCGGAGCCTGGGGCTCTTCGAGGATCGCCTGGCGGCGGCCGTGATGCGCTTCCAGGAGCACGCCACCGAAGGGCACTGGTTCCAGGTGGCGAAGGAGGTGCGCGCATTCACGCGCGATGCCCTGCTCAAGGCCGATCTGACCCCCGTCCGCGGCGCGGTCCCCCAGTTTCACAAGGAGGAGGACGAGACCTGGGTGTACCTGCTCGGACAGGAGCATGCTCCCCAGCACTTCTCGAAGGACAAGGTCGATCCGTTCCGGCTGGGCACGCACCACCCGGGGCTGGTCGATTCCGCGACGGGCGCGGCGATCAAGCACTGGCTGGAGCGATACTACCGCAAGCCGGGGAAGCTGCTCGTGCGCGTGGTGGGGACGACGCGGTCCCCCTATGTGCTCGCAGACGGAACGTCGAAGACGAAGCCGCTGGAGCTCATCGCCCTGCGGGAGGAGGCCGCGGTCCAGCTCGAGGCATGGCGGGTCCTCACCGAGATCTTCGGGTGCCGATACGGCATGCAGACGAGCGTCTCGTTCCGCGACATCGCCAACGTCGGGCCCACGGGGGACGGCTGGCAGAACAACTCGATCCACAAGACGGGGCTCGCCATCGACTTCTCGGTCGACGTCCCTGAGAACGCCCCGGTGGAGCACCAGTACACCCACCCGCGCCCCTGGTGGCCGATACGCCTCGAGCAGCGGTACGAGCTCCTGGGCCCGCTCGCCGACAAGACGACACGGCTTCACAAGGCGCGGGTGGAGCTCCAGAGCGCCGAGGAGAAGCTCGCCAAGCGCCGGGCGAAGATCGACGAGTCGCTGGCCGCGGCCTCGCCAGCGCCTGCCGCACCGGGAACCGCAACGGGAAAGGTGAGCCCGGACGAGTCGCAGATCGCCCAGCTCGAGCAGGCGACCCCGAGCTCCTCGAAGGAAGCCGGCACGATGGCCACGAAGGCGGCGAAGATCGCTGAGCGCAAGTTCACCGCCTGGAACCCGAAGAAGCCCAATCCCGCCGTGGGTGAGCTCTGCCTCCGGGCGCAGGAGCAGCAACTCCGGATGCAGCGCGAGGAGATCCGATTGCTCGAGAAGGAGATCAGCGAGCTCGAGAACGCGGTCTCGGACACGAAGAAGACCTACTACAAGCTCCGCTGGTGCATCTACGGGCACTCGGACAAGGCCATCGATGCGGCGACCGGGGAAGCCATCTACCGCGAGTTCCTCTCGCCGGCGCAGGGGGACCGCCACGCGGTCCTCGATACGCCCTTCATCCAGAGAGTCATCCAGCGGCTCCGGGAGCACTTCCCCTCCAGGCCGCCTCCCGCCCCGTCGACCCCTGTCGACATGTCCGCCGTGAACGCGCTGAGGGACGCCTGGATCCTGGGGACGTTCGGCGGAAGCGCCATGGGCCGGCGCTGCGGCCTCGACTACCTCGACCCGGGGCGGGCGCTCGACGAGGTGCGCAGGCGATTCCCGAAGGGCGCGGACGGAGCTCCGGACTACGTCGCCGGGATGGAGGCGTTCTTCCGGGACAAGCTCCGCCCGTTCGTCGCGGACCCGAGGACCCCCGCCGGCGGCAGGTCGCTCGAGACGGACTACACGATCGAGCTCGACACGTCCGGGGCCGGGATCATCCAGCCGCGTGCGCCGCCCGATTGGCCGCGCTCCTTCCTCAACCTGACGCTGCTCGGGTTCATCTGCTCGATGGGCGGGATCGGAACCGCCGGAGAGGGCTACAAGAAGGCGCGGGAGAAGATCAACATCACCGCCAGCACCTTCTCCGAGGGCAAGAAGCAGTTCAAGCCGGCCACGCTCGCCACGCTCGCCCAGGCGATCCGGTACGCCTCGAACCAGGAGGACCTCCAGAACGACGAGGTGGTGGTCTTTCGCAGGGTCCGGAACGCGGCCAATCCCGCGTTCGAGACCACCGTGACGGCCCTGGACGTGCAGTTCATGGAGGACTGGGCGAATCAGCTCGCCGAGCTCACGAAGGCCCCGTCGAGCGCGCAGAAGCGGAAGCCGTCCGCGCACCTCTCGGCGAGCGCCGCCCGCATCCTCGTCAAGCTCCCCGGCAACGACGCCGGCCGCGAGGACGCGCACCGGGTCGTGGACGTGCTGAACGGGTCCTTCGCCGAGAAGCGATTCCTCGTCGCGGAGGCAGGGGAACGGACCAGGCCGGTGGAGGCCGGGCGGAACTACTCGGGGCAGGAGTTCGCGTCGGCGCTCGAGGAGGCTTTCACGGAGTTCGCGATGCTCGTCGCCGAGGGGAACAAGAAGGCCCCGAACCGGACGGACGCCGATCGGACCATCTCGATCCAGCCCGTGTTCGACACGGACGCGCCCGAGGCGGTCGTGCTGGAGGAGGCCATCGGGGGCCCCGACCAGATCGTGGAGACCCCGGGCGCCGGAGTGCCCCGGACCCTCGAGTGGTGGCACCACCAGAGCTGGGCAACGGAAGCGCTGAGCTGGGGCAAGCTGGTGGCGGAGATCGGGTACTCCACGAGGCTCCTCGAGGCCCCACGCGAGCCCGCCACGACGCTCACGGGGACCTTCGACGGAAGGGGGCTGGGGTACACGGAGAAGGAGCTCTCGGGAGACGCCGGCGGCGCGCCGAACCGCAGGATCCCTTCCAACATCTGGACTCCTGGCTGGTGAGGAGGAGGACGCGATGGCGCGGGAGCACATCGTCGAGCAGGGAGAGTGCCTCGGCGCGATCGCCTCGAAGTACGGGTTTGGCGATCCTCGGCTCCTGTACGACCATCCGGACAACGCCGAGCTCAAGCGGATGCGGCCTGACCCCAACGTCCTCTTCCCCGGCGATCGGGTGGTCGTCCCCGACGTCGTCGGGAAGACGGTCTCGGCTCGGACGGGATCCAGCCACGTGTTCAAGGTGCAGCGTGCGCAGAGGGTCCTTCGCCTCCGCGTGCTCGGTCCCGACGGGAAGGCGCTCGGGGGAGCGCGGTACTCGCTGGAGTTCACCTCCGCGTCGCGCGTCGAGGGGCAGACCGGCGCGGACGGCGCCATCGAGCATCCCGTTCCCCCCGGCAGCCCGGAGGCACGGCTCGAGGTGAGCGGGTATCGCATGCGCCTGCGGTTCGGGTACCTCAACCCGCTCCGCGAAACCCCGGACGACGGCGTGTCGGGCGCCCAGGCGCGGCTGCAGAACCTGGGCTACGTCGTCCCGCAGGTCACGGGAACGCTCGACGATGCGACCCGCGTCGCGCTCGCGACGTTCCAGGCCGACAACGATCTCCCCGTGGACGGGGAGCTGACGGAACAGACCATCTCGAAGCTGGAGGAGGTGCACGGATGCTGACCCCGGGGAGGACGCACATGAGCCTTTCCTCGTGGCTCGCGATCCTGGCGCTGTGCGCGGCAGCGCCCTCCCTCGCTCGCGGACAAGCCGCGGCAGCGGCCGCGCCGGGCGAGCTCCACGCGATCATCCTCGCGAGCGCGCCGGGACAGGCCGAGGCGGAAGCCCTGCTGCGGTCCCTTTGGCCGGGGGGCGATCAGCTGCGCATGCTCGACGAGGCTCTCCGCCTCGCGGATCACCATCCGAAGGTCGTCAAGGGCGACCAGCTTCCAGGGCTCGACCCCGCCTCGTACTTCGTCGTCCTGGGGATCTGCCGCCGCGACCAGCTCGACGTGCCATACCAGATCCTGAAGGAGCTCTATCCCCGCGTGTCCGAGCGGCCGGTGGTCGCCCCCCAAGCGGACGACTGTCCCAGACGGACGGAGGGGGCGCGACCGCTGGGAGCGCGTTCCCTCTCCAGCGCCGATCGCCGGCTCACGGTCACGACCTACGTGAAGGACCCCGGGACACAGGGGACCTCACCGGACCCGAACCCCGGCACCTTGGCCGTCATCGCTGCCCTCTTCGACGCGAAGGGTCGGTACCTGGACTCCCAGGTCCTCGGGTGCGTGAACAGCAGTGACTACCCCGGAGAGCCGCGGTGCCGGTTCGAGCTCAAGCCGGCGCAGGACCGGATCGTGGTGACGCGCGACTACGAGTGCACCACCGGCGAGGGCTGCATCGACGAGTACCTCCGGTTGGTCGAGGAGGTCACGTTCCGCATCGGCAAGGGGAACAAGGTGGAGATGCGCAAGCGGGTCGTCGCGAGCAAGCTCACCGAGGCGGAATAGAAGTCCCGGCCTTCCCGCTCACCCCTTCTTCCACGCCTTCCCGTCGAGGAACGGGAACGTCACCTTGCAGTTCCCCTCCTTCGCGCCGGGCACGGTGGCCTTGCCGCTCCCGTCCGTCGTACCGGTGCGGACCTTGCCGTCCGGGAACTCGACGCGGAAGGGCTCGTTGGCCATCGGCTGGCCGTGCTGGTCGAGGAGCTCGATCTCGATGGAGGCGCGGTCGCCGGGGAGCGGGTCGAGCTTCTTCACGTTGGCCGAGCCGCCCGACGGCCCCTGCCCGCCGCTCTTCTTGATGGCCGCGCCCTTGAGCTTCACCCCGGCGCCCGCGACGCTGATCGAGGTGCCGGCGAGGACGACCTTGCCGGACTTCTGGAGCGAGACGACCTTCTTCCCCCCGACGACGATCGAGACCTCGTCCGCCTCGAGCTGGAACTTCTTCCCCATCCAGCCGACGGGCCCTGCGACCTCGAGCCCGGTGCCGCCGCCGACGTCCTCGGTCAGGTCCTTCCCGACGCCGGAGCGGACCGCGCCCTTCACGTCCGAGGCGAAATCTCCCCCCACCCGCGCCGCGGCGTCCTTGCCGACGTTCTCGTCGCGCGATCCCCCCACCGCCTCGACGCGGTTGCCCGCGACGGTGACCACCTTGAGGCCGCCGACGACCTCGGACTCCGCCCCCGCGACCTGCACGGCGTAGGCGCCGCCCACCGTGAGCGCCGCGGCGGCCCCGACCGTCTCGGCCGAGGCCTCGTACACGACCACCATGCGGCTACCGCCGACGGTGAGGGAGCTCGAGCCGTCGACCTGCTCGGAGTGCTCCCCGTAGACCCGCGTCGTCCGGTCCTGGGCGATCGTGGTGCTCTTGTTGCCCTGGATCTCGGCGTCGTCGTTCCCGAAGACCTCCAGCGTCTGGTAGGCCTTCACGGTCTGCGAGCGGTCGCCGTCCACCCGGAGCAGCTCGTTCGCGCGCACCTGCTGGCGCTTGTCGTTCCGGACCTCGATCGTCTCGTCCTTCTGCGCGTGCAGGTGGATCTGCTCCTCGCCCTGGGCGTCCTCGAACCGGAGCTCGTTGTAGCCGCCGTTCGTGGGGGACGAGTCGGTGCGCAGCGTGCTCTGCGTCCGGTCGCCGGGGAGCGCGATGGGCGGGGCGTTCGCGCCGTTGTAGAGCGCGCCGACGACGAGCGGCCGGTCGGGGTTCCCCTCCAGGAACCGGACCAGCACCTCCTGCCCGATGCGCGGGACGAAGAGCGCGCCGAACCCGGGGCCGCCCCAGGCCTGGGCGAGCCGCACCCACGCGCTCGCGCGATCGTCGCGCTTGCCGACGCGGTCCCAGTGGAACTGGACCTTCACCCGGCCGTGGGCGTCCGGGAAGATCTCCTCGCCCGGCGCGCCGACGATCGTCGCGGTCTGCGGCCCGGTCAGCACCGGCCGCGGCGTGCGCCGCTGGGGCCGGAAGGGGATGTCGGCCTCGATCGCCTTGAACCGGTTCCGGTAGCCGTCCTGGATGCCGGCGACGTCGCCCATCGCGCTCTGCTGGCGGCCGTCGTGCTCGAGGTGGAGGACGACCAGCCGGTTGTCGAACATGTCGTCCGGGTGGTCGGTCACCTCGAAGACGTGGCCCGCGGAGAGCTGCTCGCTTGTCCCCTCGCCGCTCCACACGCGGCGGGTCGCGCGCAGCTCCTCGAGCCGGGTCTTGCTGATCCGCTTCCCCTCGGCGGCCGGGTACCCGCCGGACGGGTAGTCGTACACCTCCGCGCCCTGCCCGTCGCGCGCCTCGGCGGTCACGTCCATGGCCGGGCGCTCGAACTCGAACCCGCGGACGATCACCTTCGCCTGGCGGATCTCGTCGGTGAAGCGCAGCGCGTACAGGTGCGGCTCGTCGTCGAGCAGGGCCTTGTCCTCGCGGTGCGGCACCGGACCGGGGAGCTCCGTGAACGCGCGGGGCGCGTCCCCGAGGACCATCACGTGATCCTGCTCGGAGTGCTCGAACCAGTAGGCGATCCCCTCGTCCTCGAGCAGGCGCGAGACGAACGCGAGCTCGGTCTCGCGGTACTGGATGCACAGGTCGCGCTTCGGGTAGGAGCCCGACAGCGCGAGCCGGTGCGAGATCCCCTGCTCCTTCAGGATCGTCGCGACGATCTCCGGCGCGGTCTGGCCCTGGAAGACGCGGCAGCCGTGGCGGCGCGCGAGCAGCAGGAGCTTCGGCTCGATCGTCACCTGGTACGTGGGCCGGCCCGCCTCGACGCCCGTGCAGTCGGCGTAGGTGCAGAGGCCGTGGATCCAGCGCTCCTCGCCCGTGGGCCGCCGCAAGCAGAGCGCCGCGTCGGACTGGATGAGCGCCTCGAGGTCGAGCGGCACGCCGTCGACCGGGAAGAAGTCGATCTCGAAGCAGTACGGGTTCGAGACGTCCTCGACGCCGTGCAGCCGCCGGACCGACACGTCCGACTCGCCGAGCGAGCCGACGCGCAGGTCGAAGTGCATGCGGTCCTTGCGCGGCACTAGTTCTCCGAGACGGGCGAGCCCTTGAGGACCAGCGGCCCCGAGGCCTTCACCTGGATGTTCGCGCCCTTCAGGACGACGTCGCCGCTCTTCTTCACCGTGAGCGTCGCCCCGCCGACCTTGAGCACGAACTCGTCACCGGCGCTGATGGTGATCGACTTGGCCTTGAGCTTGTAGTCCTTGCCGGCGCCGTGCTTCATCGAGCCGGCGACGTTGAGGACGAGGTCCTTGCCGACCTTCAGGGTCCGGGACTTCCCCACGTCCTCGGAGAGGTCCCCGCCCACCCGCAGCGAGCGGGAGCCGGCCACGGTCTCGGTCTTCTTCCCGCCGACGTTCTCGGTCTTGCTGAGCCCGATCTCCTCGGACTTCACCGCGCCGACGAGCTCGTTCATCGCCGCGCCTACGCTCACGGCGTACGCGCCGCCCACGTTGAGCGCCTTCGCGAGCGCCACCGTCTCGGTCGCGGCCATCGCCACGGTGATCGAGGACGAGCCGCCGACGCTGATCGACTGGCTCCCGCCCACGTTCTCGGTGTGGTTGCCGCCGACCGTCGTGTTCCGGTCGCGGCCGACCGTCAGCGACTGGTTCGCGTGGATGGTCGAGGTGTCGTCCTTCTCGACGAGCAGCGTCTGGTCGCCGCCCACGGAGCGGCTCCGGTTCTGGTCGACCGTGAGCGTCTCGTTCGCGCCGACGTGCTGCGTCTTGTCGTTCTCGACGACGACGTCGAGGTCCTTCTGCGCGTGCAGGGTGACGAGCTCGGAGCCGGCGGCGTCCTCGAACCGGAGCTCGTTCGCGCCGTAGCCGCCGGGGCTCGTCGCCGAGCGGAGCGTGCTCTGGGTCTTCTGCGCCGGGAGATCGACCGGCGGCGGGTTGAGGCCGTTGTAGACGCTCCCCGTCACCACCGGCCGGTCGGGGTCGCCCTCGAGGAACTCGACCACGACCTCGTGGCCGATGCGCGGGAGGTAGAGCGCGCCCCAGCCCGGGCCGGCCCAGGCCTGCGAGACGCGCACCCAGCAGCTCGCGTTCTCGTCGCGCCGGCCCTCGCGATCCCAGTGGAACTGCACCTTGATGCGGCCGTGCGCGTCCGTGTAGATCTCCTCGCCCGCCGGGCCGACCACGATCGCCGTCTGCGGCCCGGGGATCACCGGGCGCTGCGTCCGCCGCTCGGGCCGGTACGGCGTGCCCCGCCGGATGCACCGGAACTCGTTGTGGTAGCGCGGCCCGCGCCCCGGGTCGTCGCCGCCCACGTGCGCGAGCACCTGCGAGAGCACCTCCGGCTGAGAGCCGTCGTGGTGCACGGAGAGGACGAGGTACTCGCCGTTGAACCAGTCGACCGGGTGATCGACGAGCTCGAAGAGGAACCCGGGCGCGAGCCGGCGGCAGAGGCTCCCGCCGCTGAAGTGGTCCGAGAGGACCTGCAGCTCCTCGAGCCGGACGCGCGAGCGGGCGCGGTCGCCGCGGTCCGCGCCGCGCAGGCCGCCGGGGTAGTCGTACACCTCGAGGTTGCTACCCTGGTCGGCCTTCGCCTCGACGAGCGTCTGCGGGCGGAGGAAGTCGAAGTCCCGCAAGGTGACGGCGGTCGAGCGGACCTGGCGGTGGTTCAGGAACTCGTCCACGTGCTCGTCGCCGACGTGCAGCTCGGGCTCGCGGAACGGGACCACCGGGCCGTCGGGCAGCTCGTCGCACGAGGTGACCGCGTCGCAGAAGACCATCCGGTGCGCGTCCTCGGCGTGCTCGAACCAGTAGAAGATCCCCTCCTCCTCGAGGAGCCGGGAGACGAACTCGAGGTCCGACTCGCGGTACTGGACGCAGTACTCGCGCTTGTCGTACGTCGCCGAGAGCCTCGGGAACGAGGGGTCGAAGTCCACGCCGCCCTCGGTGAGGACCTTGTTCACGATCTCCGGCACGGAGAGGTGCTGGAAGATGCGGCAGTTGCGGCGGTGGCCGAGCTTCCAGAGCGTCGGGACCACCCGCACGACGTAGCGGTTCCGCTCCGCCCCTTCACCACCCGTGTCCCAGCGATCGACGGCCGCCACGATGCCGTGCACGTACCGATCGCCCGCCGCGAGGTGCATCGTGACGAGCGCGTCCTGGCCGAGGAGCTCGCCCGGCTCGACCATCACGCCCTCGTCCGGCGTCGCCAGCGTCAGCGTCGCCGAGAACGGCTGCGAGAGCTCCTCGTCGAGCCGCAGCTCCAGCACGACGAGCTCGTTCGCGACGTACGGCCCCGCCGCGAACTCGAACTCGGCCCCGACCCCGGTCAACGGCATCGCCGCGACAGCCATTCGGTCCCCTCGGTGCTGGCTGTTCCGCCCCCCAGCAGCTTGATTCGAGAGGCCAGTGAATCACAGATCGCCGCCGGAAAGGAACCGGGAGCAGGGGTTCCGGCGAGCGAGCTCAAGTGCGCGGCGCGCCGGCCGATTTTCGCGCGCTTCGGGAGACCCCGCGCCCCGGTTTCCGTTGCACGCGAGGCGAAGCCGGCGCACCCTGTCGCCCGCGCGCGGATGCTGCCGCGCCTGCGCCGATGCCGGCGCTTCGTCCGCGGAGGTCGCGTGCAGGAAGGTCGATTCATCCGACTGCTCGCCCGTCTGTTCGGCGCGACCGTTCAGGCGCCGGGCGACGCGGATTCGAGACCGGCCGTTCGCGACGTCCAGCGGCCGCGTACGGCGGAGGTTCCCCGCGATCCCGCAGCGCCGATCGCCAAGCACGAGAGCATCCGGGTGTATCGGGAGCAGGGCGAGCTGCGGATCGAGTTCGACTGGACGGACGCCACCTGGCGCGCGGGTTCCGGATCGGCGCCGCCGTCGTGGCGTCGGCCGTCGTGCTCGGGATCCTGCTCGGCTGGGACCTGCGTGCAGCGCTTCCGATCGGCCTGCTCCTCGTCTACCCCAACCTCGCGACCGGGCTCGATCGCACCGTGATCACGGTCCGCGACGGATGGCTCCGGGTCGTGAACCGCCCGCTCCCGTGGCCGCTCGGCGGGAGCGTCCGGCTGGCGGACATCCAGGAGCTTCGGCTGAGGCTCACCCGCATCGGCGAGGGCTACGACAACGGCGGCGCGACCATCCGCGAGGGCGACATGTTCGTGCGCCTCCGGAACGGGCGCGAGAAGAAGCTCCTGACCGACCAGGCTTCCTTCCGCCTCGGCACCCAGCGCATCAAGTGGGTCATGCACGAGCTCCGGCGCGAGCTCGAGAGCGGGCGGTGGACGCGGAGCTAGACCGGACCGGCTTGCTCGGCGCGCACCGCCGTTGCACGCTGCGACCCATGTCGGACGACCTCCAGACCTGCGAGCGTTGCGGGAAGCAGGTCGACTTCACCGCCGTCGGCACGTGCCCGTGCGGAGCCTTCTACTTCCCGGGCGGCGAGGTCCATCCGCGTGGCGCGATCGCCAGGCCCGCCGCGATCGAGTCCATCCGGACGCCGGGGACGCTGACCCTCCGCTGGCGCTGGAGGAACCGGGGTGGGCCCGCGGCGCTCGCCGCCGGCGCCCTCTTCGCCGGGATCGTGCTCGCGGTTTCGCGCTCCCCATCGCTGGCGGCGTTCCTGGCCTCGCCGCTCTGGTACTGGGGGCTCGCGGAGTGGCTCAACACCACCCGGATCTTCGTCGCGGCGGGACAGGTGCGCGTGCGCACCGGCCCGCTCCCGACGCACAGGAGCGTCACGCTCGCGTGCGCCGACGTCGTGCAGCTCTACGCGAGCGCCGAGATCAAGCGGGGCCCGCAGGACGAGTCCGGCCACGACGGATCGGCCGACAAGTACTACTACCTCACGGCGATCCTCGCAGGACCCGATCGACGGCGCGTGAAGCTCGTGAAGAGCATGTCGACGCCGGACCTCGCGCTCTTCCTCGAGCAGGAGCTGGAGCGGGAGCTCGGGATCGCCGATTCGCCGGTGGCGGAGGAGCTGCGGCGCGCGTGACGAGGGCGAGGGCGGGCGGGTGAGGGCCGCGGCACGGGTACGACGCTCGGGTCCGGTTCGTCGTGCAGGAGCTCGAGCGGGAGCTACGACCGGGGCGGTGGGGCGCGGTGGTGCTGGAGGACTGGCGCACGCCGCGCGACGCCGCGCGAGCACACGAGTGGAGGACGGGCCCGACCTCCGGCGTCTGGATCGATCCCGCTTCCCGCACACGCTCGCTTCGCCGCGGCCGAGTTCCCCTTGCGGCCGCTGCGCGGGCGGTGCACGCTTCCATCCATGTCCAGCGACGTGCAGACGTGCGAACGCTGCGGCCACCAGGAGCCGTTCAGGGCCGTTGGGCGCTGCCCCGAGTGCCAAGAGTACTTCTTCCCCGGCGGTGACGCCCATCCGCGGGACGAGGTCCGACAGCCAGCGAGCATCGAGTGGAGCCGGGAGCCCGGGCGGTTCACGATCAGCTGGCGCTGGCCGCGCGGGATGGGGAGCATCCTGCTGCTCGCGACGGTCGGGCTCTCCGTGCTGTTCGCGGTCCTGAGCCGAAGCGTCGTGCTGCCGGCGCTCTTCGCAGCCGTCGGCCTGTACTGGGGGCTTGCGCTTACCTTGAACCGCACGTCGATCGTGCTCCAGGACGGGTGGCTGCGGGTGCGCACCGGCCCGATCCCAGTCCGGCGGGCCGTCGCACTGCGTACTGCCGACGTCCGCCAGCTGTACGCGGCGCCCGAGATGAAGACGGCGCAGCGGAAGGACGGCTCGACGTCGGTCCGGAAGGTGTTCAACCTCGTGGCGCGTACGGAACCGGGGGACGCGCGGGTGAAGGTCGTGGCAGACCTCCCGGAGGCGGAGCTCGCGCTGTATCTCGAGCGTGCCCTGGAGCGGGAGTTGGGGCTCCGGGACCAGCCCGTGGCGGAGGAGCTGCGGCGCTGAGCGACGCCTCAACGTACGACGCGTAGCGAGCCGTCCCTCACCCCCACGTGCACGGGGATCCTGCGGCGCGACTTGTCGGCCAGGACCGATTCCAGCAGCGGCTGTCCCGGGCGGCGTGCGAGCCTCCAGATCCGGCCGTCGCAGCAGCGCGTGAGCTCGACGTCATCGCGCCCGAAATCGGCGATGGGCCGACCGCCGAAGAACTCGCCGAGCGCGTCTCGGAGCGCGTCATCGTACTCCTGAGCGGGGCGGGCGTAGGCCAGCGACCAGACCCGAGACTTCGGCTCCGCCTCGGCCGTGATCGCGGCTGCGTCGCCGGCGGCCACCATGTCGCGCAGGCGCAGCGCGTAATCGAGCAACGCCTCGGTGTCGTCGAACGCGGGCGCCTCAAGCAACTCCGCCGAGAAGTCCACCGCTTCGTTCCCGAACGGAACCGAGAAGGAGATGGGAAGCTCGAGCTTCTCGTCCCGAACGCGATCCCGAAGCTCGTCGGTGATGCCGAACTCGACGACGATCGTGCCGGTCCCCGGCGCCACGATCCCGCCCTTCTCGAACCGGCGCACGTTGCCCCGGACAGCGGCGTCACCGAAGGTAGTCAGGTCGCCACTGGGGCGGGTCGCCGCGTGGAGGGTCACCTCGAGCTGGTTGCGGGCGCCGCACAGATACGGGTTCACAGGCGGTGCGAAGCGAACCGCGACCCCGTTGGCGGAGCTGAGCGAGAGGACGGGGAAGCCGTTCAGCCGTGCCTCGGCGCGGCAGTCCGTCGCCTCGAGTTCGAGGTGGTAAATGGGGTGCCCCATGTCGGCTCCTTTGTCCGCTACGCGGTCATCAGGCTCTGGCCCGGGTTGACTGCCTTGTCGAGGTGCGCCTTCAGCTTCGGCCCAGCCACGTAGGCGCGGAACACGGGCTCGGGGATCACCGTCATGAAGAAGCGGGTTTCGGTGCTCTGGGCCGTCAGCTCGTCGAGGTCGGCCCGGATGGCGTGCGCGATCCCCTCGACCGACTTGGGAGTCCGCAAGAAATCCTTGTGCTCGTCCATCTTGGCGGCGAGGGCGTTCGCGATCTGCGCGACCTCCCAGCTGCTCGCCCCGCGCACCCGGACGTTCGTGCCGTCCGTGATGACGTCCTCGAGCACCTTCGCCATGGCGGCGCGGCTCATGGTCGGCGGCTCGTACTTCTCTCCCGGCCAGTGGAAGTTCCCGAGCTCGGTGCCGCTCATGAGTTCGCCTTCCCACGCGAACTCCCCGGCGTAGCCCTCCGGCCCGACGGAGCCCGAGATCGCGATGGCGAGTCCCGACCACTTGATGACCCCATCGACGCTGAGCATCTCGCTCGGACTCCGGTTCACCGCGAGGTCGCCGTCCAGACCGATCGAGGACTCGCCGTGGATGTCGCCGCGCACCCAGTTCCCCACCTCGACGCGGAAGCCGACCGAACCCTTGATGGAGGCGCCGAACGGGATCTTGAAGGTCGCGACGCAATCCGGATCGTTGCGGCACACGCTCGCCGCCACGCTCACCTCGCCCTCGAACATCAGGTATGCCTGCGCCTTGAACTTCGCGCGCGCGAGCCCGAACCCCACCTCGAGGCTGATCCCGAAGATCTTCAGCTCGGTCGCGAGGTCGATGTACTGGAACACCCGGTGGTCCGTGTGCTCCTTCCAACACCACTCGAGCGCGAGGCCTCCCTCCAGCAGACTGAACCCGAACTCCAGGTACCAGCCGACCTTCGGGACGCTGTCCTGGATCGTCTCGGTGATCTTGCTCACCGTCTGCGCGGTCTTGATGATCGCCCCGAGCACCTCCAGGATCGGGAGCTCGACCTTGTGGTTGTCCATCGAGTACTGGAACTTCTTCAGGTTCTTCAGGTTCAGCCGTGACGGCGACCACGGCTTGTTGCCGGGATCGGGCTCCCAGACCTTCTTGCCGCGCGGCTTCCCCTGGACCCAGTTGCTCGCGGCCTGGACGACCTCACCGAGCTTGGCGCCCGTCTGGTACTTCTTGCACGGCGGCAGGCTCATCTCGATCTTGTGCGTGCAGGGGTGGAACACCTCGACGCGGAGGCCCGGGACCGGGCCGGAGACGTCGTACGTGTCGACGCGCCGATAGTTCTTCCAGAAGACGTCCGTCAGGAACGTCTCGATCTTCGAACCCTTCCACTTCACCTTCGCGGGGTACGTGTCGTACCCGCCGTCCGCGCCGCTCTTCTTGATCTCGTCGCCCGTCGAGAGCTTCAGGGAGGACGGAGTCGCGTGCTGGTGCTTCTCGCGCAGGTGGAGCGTGACCTGCTCCTCCACCTCGCCGCTGCTCGGCACGATCTGGATTACGGGGCGGTTCAGGACGAGGGCGCGGTCGCCCTTCTTGTGGTGCGCACACTCCCAGCGCCACTCGTAGTCGAGAACCGGCTCCGGTTTCACGGGCTGTGCCTTTTGCGTCTGCGGGGGCGTGTGCGCAGCCGTCACCCGCACCGGCTTCTGCTGGAGCACGACCAGCTGCTTGCGCTCGATGAAGGCGATGAGGTCCCTGGCGATCTGCTGGTTCGTGACCTTGGCGTCCGGCGCGCGACCGTGCCAGTCGGTCCAGAGCGCTCGCAGCCTCCCGATCCCGGCCGGATCGCGCGCCACCCCGTTCACCAGGGTGTCGCAATTCATCGCGTCCATCCGGTCCCAGTCCTGGTACTTCCTGTACTTCGGTACGACCCGCCAATCCAGGAAGGCGTACACGCTGGTGTGGCTCTGGAGCTCGAAGGGCCGGTTCATGCGTCCGAGTCTACCAGCAGCCAGGTGCGTCCTCGACCGCCGCGACCTCGGTCGGCTACGCTCCGATACGCACCGATCCTTTCGAGGGGGACACCAGATGACCTTGCTTCGCTTCGCGCGGCTCGCGCCCGCGGTCGCGCTCTTCCTCCTGACGGCGATGCCCGCACCGACGCCGGCCCTGAACAGGACCATCTACACGCTCCTCTGCAGCAAGGAGGGGCTGCCGCTCCGCACCACCGTGAACGATGTCGAGATCGACCGGTCGGACACCCCGACGCAGTCGGCGCTCGCCGCGCCGCTCAACGCCTGGCTCAAGCCGGGCAGGAACGAGCTCCGCTTCCTCACGCCGCCGGGTGCGAACGTCGCGAAGAATGCCAGCATCTTCTGCAAGGTCATCCGGGGCCAGCGCCGCAACATCGTCGACACGAGCGATCGCTCGCGGGCCGACGCGCTCGTCGTGCTCGATTGGCCCGCCAGTGGCAAGAAGGCAGGGCCCGTGCACGAGACGCTGACGCTCACGCTCACGGAGGCGGAGGCTCCGGGATGCGAGCTCTGGAAGCGGGCCGAGAGGCTCACGCTCGACGACCCTGCCCGGGCGGCGTCCTGAGGCAGGTTGGCCTGCTGGCAGACGCGCTCCAGACGGGCGACGCGGAGCGGGTGCTCGCGCTCCTCCAGTTCAAGGGCGAGGAAGAGTCGCGCTGCCTCGGCAACAGCGTCGAGGACTTCCGGCGTGACGCACCGGCGCTTTTCCGCGCCATGGCGGCGCGGAACGCCGGGGGGACAGTCCAGTGGGAGCCGGCCAAGGCGAAGGTCGAGCTGGTCGCGGGCGGGCTCCTGGCGCAGGTGACCGTGGATGGCGGGCCTGCGATCGTGATCGCCTGGAAGGAGGGGAAGGGTCGAACCTCCTTCAAGCCCTACGTCGCCAAGATCGACGGCGCCTTCGTCATCGTCCGCTGACCTCGGCCGGCGCCGTCGCGGTCGGCTCCGCTCCGATGCACACCCATTCGTTCGCGATGGAGGAATCGAGAATGCAGTGGCTCGCCCCGCGCCTCGCGCTCGCGTTCGCGTTCGTGTTCGTGTCCCTCGCTGCGCCCCGTTCGACGGAGGCCACGCCCGTGCCCGTCCCGATCTACACGCTCACGTGCAGCAAGGCCGGCCTCCCGCTCCACGTCCTCGTGAACGACGTCACGCTCAAGGCATCGGACGATGCGCGCTCGTCCGCGATGGTCGCGCCGCTCAACTCCTGGCTCCAAGCGGGGACGAACCATCTCCGCTTCCGCACGCCACCGGGCGCAACGATCGCGCCGGAAGGTCGCGTCGAATGCAAGGTCGTCCGCAGCCGCGCCGGCGAGATCGTCTCCACCGGAGACGACTCTGCCGGGAAGGTGATCGCCCGGTTCGAGTGGCCTGGCAAGGATGCCGCGCCGGCGGGTGCCTTGGACAAGCTCGTCGAGCTCACGCTCGGGGCAAAGGATGCCCCACCCTGCGAGCTCTGGCGGCGAGCGGAGAAGCTCACGCTCGACGACGCCACCCGCGCCGGCGTCCTGAAGGTCGTCGGCGAGCTCCAGGCCGCGTACCGGGCGAACGACGCCGACCGGGCCTTCGCGCTGCAGCGGTTCAGCGGCGAGGACTGGTGCCGGTGCTTCGGCGAGGACGTCGAGGAGTTCCGGCGCGACGGCCCGGCCCAGGTCCGCGAGATGGTGGAGGCGCTCGCCGACGGCACCGTCCAGGCGTGGGACCCGGCTCGCGCGCAGGTTGCGCTGGTCGGAGGCGGGCGCGTCGCGCAGATCACCGTGGACGGCGGGCCTCCGATCGTCGTCGCCGACAAGAAGGGCAAGGGGCGGACGACCTTCAAGCCCTACGTCGCCAAGATCGACGGCACCTTCGTCATCGTCCGTTGACCCGCGGCGCCCGCTCGCGCCCGCCGCCCGCGCTCGGCTACACTCCGGACCTCACCTGCTCCGCAGAGAGGTCCGGAGATGCCCACGCCTCGCCCCGCGCGCCTCGCGCCCGCGCTCGCCCTCGTCGCCCTGCTCGCGTGCCTCGCCGCGCCCGCGGCCGCCGCGGCCCAGGGCGGGCCGGTCCCGCTCTTCACGGCCTACTGCAACATCAAGGGGGCGGTCCCGCTCGAGGTGACGGTGAACGGCGCCACCACGGACCGCTCGAGCGGGCAGGAGCAGGTCGCCGCGCACCTCAACACCTGGCTCCGGGCCGGGAAGAACGAGCTGCGCTTCCGCACGCCGCCGGGGGCGAAGCTCGCGAAGGGCGCGACGGTGACCTGCGAGGTCGTCCGGTCGATCCCGCGCAAGCCGCCCATCGAGACGACGCTCGCGACGTTCACCTGGCCCGCCGCGGGCGCGAAGGCGCCGGGGCGCCTCGACCGGACGCTCGAGCTCGCCGTCCCGGCCGAGGACGCGCCGCCGTGCACGCTCTGGGGGCGCGCCGAGAAGCTCACCCTCGACGGGCCTACCCGTGCGGCGGTCCTGAAGGTGGTGAGCGACTTCGAGGCGGCGCTCCGGACCGGCGACGTGAAGCGGGTCCTCGAGCTGCAGCGGTTCTCGAGCGAGGACTGGGTCCGGTGCAACGGCAAGGACCTCGAGGAGTTCCGGAAGTGGGCCCCGGAGCAGGCGCGCGCGATCGTCGAGGTGCTGAAGGCGAAGCGGTTCCAGTGGAGCCCCGCCCGCGCGAAGGTGGAGCTCGTCGCGGACGGGCGGCTCGCGCAGGTGACGGTGAACGGCGGCCCGGCCATCGTCGTCCTCGGCGAGGCGAAGGACGACCGGAGCACGTTCGCGCCGTTCGTCGCCCGGATCGACGGCGCGTTCGTGCTCGTGCGCTGAGAACCCGCCGCGGTCGTTGCCCGGCCGCGCACCTGCCCGCACTCCTTTCACGAGCCCTCCGCAGGAGACCGCACGCCCCTCCTTGCCCGGGGTGGACGGACGGGCTCGGGGGGCGGCGCCATGGACTTCGAGCCCAGCGAGGAGCAGCGCACCCTCGCGGACGCGACCGAGCGGTTCGGACGGGAGCTCTCGACCGGGATCGCGGCGCGCGACCGGCACGGCACGTTCGACCGCGAGCTCTGGCGCCGGTGCGGCGCCTTCGGGATCCAGGGCCTGCCCATCCCCGAGAAGTACGGCGGCAGCGGCCAGTCGCTCACGACGACCTTGCTCGCGATGGAGGCGCTCGGCCGCGGCTGCAAGGACAACGGCCTCGTCTTCTCGCTCAACGCGCAGATGTGGGCGGTGGAGATGCCGCTCCTCCGGTTCGGGAGCGAGGCGCTCCGCAGGCGGCTCCTCCCAGGCCTCTGCCGGGGCGAGCTCGTCGGCGCCCACGCGATGACCGAGCCCGGGTCGGGCAGCGACGCGATGGCCCTCTCGACGCGCGCCGTCCGGGACGGCGACGACTACGTGCTCGACGGGTCGAAGACGTTCGTCACGAACGGTCCGGTGGCGGACGTGGCGATCGTCTTCGCGACGGTCGATCCGTCCGCGAAGTCCGCGGGCGTGACGGCGTTCCTGGTCGAGCGCGGCGCGCCAGGGCTCTCGTTCTCGGAGCCGATGTCCAAGATGGGCCTCCGCACCTCGCCGACGGGCGAGCTGTTCCTCGACGGCTGCCGCGTCCCCGCCGCGCACCGGCTCGGGGCCGAGGGCGCCGGCGGCGCGGTGTTCGCGGCGGCGATGGAGTGGGAGCGGGCGTGCATCTTCGCCGCCCACCTCGGCGCGATGGACCGGCTCCTCGCGGAGACGATCGCGTACGCGAAGACCCGCAAGCAGTTCGGGAAGCCGATCTCCTCGTTCCCGCCGATCGCCGACGCGATCGTGGACGCGAAGGTCGCGATCGAGGCCGGCCGGCTGCTCCTCTACCGCGTCGGCGCGCGGAAGGACGCGGGCAAGGACGCGTCGCTCGACGCGTCGATCGCGAAGCTGTTCGTCTCCGAGGCGCACGTCCGCCAGGCGCTCGCGGCGATCCAGATCCACGGCGGGTACGGCTACGCGACGGAGACCGGCATCGAGCGGGAGCTCCGCGACGCGGTCCCCGGGACGATCTACTCCGGGACCTCGGAGCTCCAGCGGAAGCTCATCGCGCGGCTGATGGGGCTGTAGAGAGGGGCGTATGGCCACGACGCTGTTCGAGTGGATCGAGGAAGGGTTCGCGGCGGCGCACCCGGACAAGCCGGCGCTCCGGAGCGAGCGGGGCGAGCTCGGCTGGGGCGAGCTCCTCCCGGGCGCGCGCGCGATCGCGAGCTTCCTGCGCGACGCGGGCGTCGGCCGCGGGCAGCGCGTCGGCCTCTGGATGGACAAGACCCCCCGGTGCGTCGAGGCGCTGCTGGGCGTGCTCGGTGCGGGCGCCGCGTACGTGCCGCTCGACCCCCGCGCGCCGGTGGCGCGGGTCGCCGGGATCGCCCGCGACTGCGGCCTCTCCGCGGTGTTCACCGACGCCGCGCACCGGGCCGAGCTGCCCGCGTTCCTCGCCGGCGCCGACGCGCCGCTCCTCCTCGTGGACGACCCCGAGCTCGACGGGTCCGCCGCGGCCGCGCTCGCCCCGGGCCGCCGCGTCGCCCTCCTCGACGAGGCGCTCGCCTTCCCGCCCTCGGACCCCGCGCGCGCGAGCCCGGACGACCTCGCCTACGTGCTCTACACGTCCGGTTCGACGGGCCGGCCGAAGGGCGTCGCGCACACCCACGCGTCGGGCCTCTCCTTTGCGCGCTGGGTGAAGGACCGCTTCCAGATCCGGTCGGACGACGTCTTCTCGGCCCACGCGCCGCTCCACTTCGACCTCTCCATCTCCGACCTGTTCGCCTCGCTCGGCGCCGGCGCCTCGGTGCGCCTCCTGTCGCCGACCGAGGGCATGCTCGCCCCGTACCTGGTCCGCATGCTCGACGTCTGGGGCATCACGGTCTGGTACTCGGTCCCGTCGGCGCTGGTCGCGATGCTCGAGCAGGGCGGGCTCGAGGCGCGCCCGCCGGAGCGGCTCCGGCTCCTCTTCTTCGCCGGCGAGGTGTTCCCGATGGCGCAGCTCCGGCGGCTGCGCCGGGCGCTGCCGCACGTGACGCTCGTGAACCTGTTCGGTCCGACCGAGACCAACGTGTGCACGTACCAGGTGGTGCCGCAGACGTTGCCGGAGCCGGCCGCGGGCTCGGGCTCGGGCTCGGGAACGTTCGTCGGGTTCCTGCCGATCGGCCACGGGTGCGAGAACCTCGAGACGTTCGTGATCGATGACGCCGGCGCGGAGACGGACCTCCCCGGCGCCGAGGGCACGCTCTGGGCGCGCGGCGGCAACATCATGCAGGGCTACTTCGGCGACCCGGAGAAGACGGCCGCCGTGCTGATGCCCGACCCGCGCGGCAGGCCGGGCCTCGCCTGCTGCACCGGCGATCGGGTGCGGATCCTGCCGGACGGCGCGTACGAGTTCCGCGGCCGGCGCGATCACATGGTGAAGGTGAAGGGCCACCGGGTGGAGCTGGGCGAGATCGAGGCGGTGCTGGCGGAGCACCCGGGCGTGCGCGAGGCGGTGGCGGTCGCGCTCCCGGATCCGGCGGCGGGCAACCGGATCGTCGCCGCGGCGGTGCCGCGCGCAGGCGCGTCGCCCTCGCCGTCGGAGCTGCGCGCGCACCTCGCCGCGCGCCTCCCGCGGTACATGCTGCCGGCGGGCCTCGAGGTGATGTCGGAGCTGCCGCGGACCTCGACCGGAAAGGCCGATCGAGGGCGGCTCAGGGAGCAGTGGGAGGGAGGGGGAGCGCATGGAGACGATCGCCGGGCGGAGCCAGGGTGACGACGAGGTCGAGCGGAGCCTGATCGACTTCGTCGAGCGGAACGTGGTGGTGGACGGCGGGCGGGTCGGCCGCGAGGAGCGGCTCGTCGAGTCGGGGCGGGTCGACTCGATCGGCCTCCTGCAGATCCTGGGGTACGTCGCGGAGAAGTTCGAGGTGGACCTGCTCGTCCTCGGGGCCCCGCGCGATCTCCTCTCGGTGGCGGCGCTGGCCGCGGCCGTCCGCCGGGAGACGGCGGCGCGGAGCCGGCCTGCGGCGGAGGGGGCGTGAAGGAGGCGGCGCCGCTGCCCGGGGCCGCGAGCCCGCTCGATCCGGGCGCCGACGTCGAGCGGCCCGCCTGGGAGAGCTTCCGGGCGGACGTGCGCCGGTACTTCCGGTACGCCCGCGCCGAGACGTTCTGGGAGCGGGCGCGGATCGTGACCCAGACCGAGGGCATCTGGGCGACGGCGGTCTACCGGGCCGGGCGGTGGCTGCACCGGGAGGCGCCGGCGCCCCTCCGCGCCTGCCTCCGCGTGCCGCTCGCCGCCGTCCGGGAGGTGACCCGCCTCGCGCTCGGCATCCACCTCGATCCGGCCTGCCGGATCGGCCCGGGGCTCTACATCGGCCACTCGGGCGGGGTGTGGGTCGCGCCGGGCGCCGTGATCGGACGTGAGTGCAACCTCTCGCAGGGCGTGACGCTCGGCGTCGGGGGCACGCTCCGCCGCGGCTCGCCGCGGCTCGGCGATCGCGTCTGGGTCGGGCCCAAGGCGACCCTCTCCGGGCCGCTCGTGGTCGGCTCCGGGGCGGTGATCGGGGCGAACTCGCTCGTGGTTTCGAACGTGCCGGAACGGGGCGTCGCGGTGGGGGTGCCGGCACGGGTGGTGGCGCTGTCGGGCTCGGGGGCGCTCATCGGGTAGCGAGGCGGGGGGCGCGATTCCCGGAATCATTCCGCCCGTCGCGGGTTACAGTAGGATTTCCAACCCCGAACCGGACCCCCACCTCTCCTCCCCGGGAGCGCCATGCGAGCCGTCAGACCCCTCCTCGTCCTCCTCTCCGTCGCCGCGTCGGCGTGCGGCCAGTCGAAGTCCAACGACACCCTCGCGAAGTTCGGCAACGAGGCGATCACCGCCGAGCAGGTGAACAAGGAGGCGGCGCAGCGGCTCGAGGACATCGAGGGGCGGTTCCGCCAGGCGAAGAACGATTACGAGACCGGCGTCTACCAGGCGAAGCTCGGCGCCATCGAGAAGATCGTCAACGAGAAGATCTTCACGGAGATGGGCAAGGAGAAGGGCATCACCGCCGACCAGGCGCGCGAGCAGAAGTACCAGGAGTTCGTCGACAAGCAGCCGATGCCGAGCGAGGAGGAGCAGCGCGCGTACTACGACCAGAAGCAGCGCGAGCAGAACGGCCAGCTCGGGCCGTTCGAGGAGATGCAGCCGCAGGTCGTCCAGCGCATGCGCATGGAGGCCGCGGGCCCCTCCGCGCAGGCGTGGTACGAGGACTACAAGAAGCAGAAGGGCTACAAGCTCCTCCTCGAGCCCTTCCGCCAGAAGGTGGACGCGTCCGGCCCGAGCAAGGGCAACGCGAAGGCGCCGATCACCATCGTCGAGTTCTCCGACTTCCAGTGCCCGTACTGCGCGCGCGCCGAGCCGACGCTCGCGAAGGTCCTCGCCGACTACGGCGACAAGGTCCGGCTCGTCTTCCGGGACTTCCCGCTCGATTTCCACAAGGAAGCCCAGAAGGCGTCCGAGGCCGCGCACTGCGCCGGCGACCAGGGCAAGTACTGGGAGATGCACGGCAAGCTCTTCGCGAGCCAGCAGCAGCTCGACGTGGACAGCCTCAAGCGGCACGCGCGTGACCTCGAGCTCGACGGGGCCAAGTTCGACGAGTGCCTCACCTCGGGCGCCAAGGCGCAGCTCGTGAAGGACCACTTCCAGGCCGGCCGGGAGATCGGCGTCCAGGCCACCCCGGCGTTCTTCATCAACGGCCGGCCGCTCTCCGGGGCCGTCCCCTACGAGCAGTTCAAGGCGATCATCGACGACGAGCTGTCGCGGAAGTAGCCCCGCACCCAGCACCGTGTGGACACGGCGGCGGCCCGGCTCTAGATCAGCCGGGGCCGCCGTTCGTGTCTTCGGCCGAAGGGGAGCGCATGGGAGCGTACGGTCAGGGCGAGGGTTCGACGCTGGGGGCGCGGCGTCCGACGCGGCAGGTCCGCGTGGGGAACGTCGCGATCGGAGGCGGCGCGCCGATCTCCGTGCAGTCGATGACCACCACCCAGACCTCGGACGTCGCCGGCACCCTGGGGCAGATCCGCGCGCTCGCCGAGGCCGGGGCGGACGTCGTCCGGCTCGCGGTCCCGAACAAGGACGCCGCCGCGGCGCTCCCGGCGATCGTGAAGGCCACCCCGGTCCCGCTCGTCGCCGACATCCACTTCGACTGGCGCCTCGCGCTCGCCGCGCTCGACGCGGGCATCCACGCGATCCGCCTCAACCCCGGCAACATCGGCTCGAAGGAGCGCGTCCGCGAGGTCGTGAAGGCGGCGCGCGAGCGGAGCGTGCCCATCCGCATCGGCGTGAACGCCGGCTCCCTGGAGAAGGACATCGTCGAGAAGCACGGCTGGCCCACCGCCGCCGGCATGGTCGAGAGCGCCGAGCGCCACATCCGCTTCCTCGAGGACGAGGGCTACCGGGAGATCAAGGTCTCGCTCAAGGCGCACGACGTCGCCATGACCGTGCAGGCGAACCGGCTCTTCTCGCAGAAGTTCGAGTACCCGCTGCACCTCGGCGTCACCGAGGCGGGGACGCTGCTCGCCGGGACGGTGAAGAGCGCCGCCGGCCTCGGCATCCTGCTCGGCGAGGGGATCGGCGACACGATCCGGATCTCCCTCACCGCCGACCCGGTCGAGGAGGTCCGCGTGGCGCGGCTCCTCCTCACCTCGCTCGGCCTCAAGTTCGGCGGGGCGACCCTCACCTCGTGCCCGACCTGCGGCCGCTGCTCGGTGGACATGATCCCGATCGCCGAGCGGGTCGAGAAGCGGCTCGCGACCTTGAAGGGCGCGGTCTCGGTCGCGGTGATGGGGTGCGAGGTGAACGGCCCCGGCGAGGCCTCCGCCGCCGACGTGGGCGTCGCCTACGGGCACAACGGCGTCGGGCTGCTCTTCAAGGACGGGAAGATCGTGAAGCGGATGAAGGCGGAGGAGCTGGAGGAGGCCGTCGTCTCCGAGGCGATCCGGATCGCCGGCGAGCGGACGCAGGGCTGAGGGTGTGAGGCTTCAGGCTACAGGCTCCGGCGAAACGCCGTCCTGAAGCCCGGACCCCGAAGCCGGGATCCCCCCGCGGAGGGCTCCACGCCACCGGCTGCGCAAGCCACATGCGACCCCAGGGCGCAGTTTTACCCGCCGTCCCGCGTGGTACAAGCCGGCGGTGCGCCGGAAGCTCGCCATGCTGGCCGCAGCGGCCGCGGGCCTCGTCCTCCTGACCGCCGCCGCCCTCCAGGTCGTCGCGCGGAGCCTCCGGTGACGCTCACGGTCCGAGGCCTCCTGCGCAGCGCGCTCTGGCTCGGGCTGTACCTCCTCCTCGTCCTGTTCCCGCTGCCCTGGCTCGCGGCCGGGCCGGTGGACGCCTTCCCCGATCACCTCGGCGCGGCCCTCGGGTACGTCACGCTCTCCATCCTCGCGCTGGAGTTCGTCCTCACGGCCCGCTTCCAGGTCCTCGCGCCGCCGTTCGGCGCGGACGTGATCCTGACGCTCCACCGCGGCATGGCCGCCGTGGCGCTCCTCTTCGCCCTCGCCCACCCGCTCCTGATGCTCCCGCCCGACGAGCTCGCGGCGTGGCTCGATCCGACGGGCGTGAACTGGGCGGGCGCGACGGCGCTCTCCGTGTTCCTCCTGCTCGCGGCGCTCGCCGCGGGGCGCCGGCTCCTCCGGCTCCCGTACGTCGCCTGGCGCTGGGTCCACGGGCTCCTCGCCCTCGCGCTCGTCGGCCTCGGCCTGACGCACGCGCTCGGCTCGCGCTTCCTCGCCCACGATCCGGTGACGCGGGCGGGGCTCGTCGTCTGGGTGGCCGGCTGGGCGTCGCTCCTGCTGTGGGTCCGGCTGGCGCGGCCGCTCGCGCTCCTCCGCCGCCCGTACCGCGTGACCGGCGTCCGGCCCGAGCACGGCGGCGCCGTCACCCTCGTCGTGGACCCCGAGGGCCACGACGGCCTCCGGTTCCGCGCCGGCCAGTTCGCCTGGCTCACGCTCGGGTCGTCGCCCTTCCTCGGGCGCGAGCGCCCCTTCTGCTTCTCGGGGAGCGCCCAGCGCACGCCGCGGCTCGAGCTGACGGTGAAGGCCGTCGGCCCGTTCACCCGGCGCGCGCAGGAGGTGAAGCCGGGCACCGTCGTCTACCTCGACGGCCCGCTCGGCGGCACCTCGCTCGACGCCTACCCCGACGCGGACCGTTACTTCTTCGTCGCCGCCGGCATCGGCGTCGCGCCCTGCGTCTCCATGCTCCGGACGCTCGCCGACCGCGGCGACCGGCGCCCGCACACGATCCTGTACGGGAGCGCGACGTGGGAGGCGGCCACGTTCCGCGAGGACCTCGCCGAGCTCGCGAGCCGGCTCGACCTCAAGGTCGTCCACGTGCTCGCGAGGCCGCCGCTCGGGTGGCTCGGCGAGACCGGCGAGATCGGCCCCGAGCTCATCGAGCGCCACCTCCCGCGCAGCGGCCGCCGCGTCTGCTTCGTCTACGGCCCCGGCCCGATGATGACCGCGGCCGAGGCCGCGCTCACCGAGCTGGGCGTCCCGCTCGACGACGTGCACGGCGACCGGTTCGAATGGGCGTGAGTCAAGGCGCGCCGGCGCTCCCCGGGCCCACGCCACGAGCGCGTCCCGGAGCGCCGCGACGCGGGGGACCTCGCGCAGCGCCCGGTGCGTGACCAGGAACAGCTCGTCCTCGGGCAGCTCGCCCACCGCGTCCCGCAGCCCGGCCGCCGTCCGGAGCGGCGCGAGCCCGTAGTGACGCGCGCTCGGCGCGGGCACGAGCGCCGCGCCGACGCCGCCTGCGCGAGCGCGAGCTGGAGCCGGAGGCTGTCCGCCCGCACCACCGGCTCGACGCCGCGCGCGTGGCGCGCGAGCCACCGCGCCGGCGCCACCCCCGCCAGGCGTTCGCCCCAGCCGATCCACGGCACCTCGGCCCAGCCCTCCACGACGCCGAGCCTCCGGGCGAGCTCCGGGGAGCCCACGACGTCCCAGCGCACCGTCGTCAGCCGGGTGACCACGAGATCGCCCCGCACCGGGCGGACCGTCCGGAGCGCGAGGTCCGCGTCGCGCCGGGTGAGGTCCGCCACCGCCTCGCCGGATCGAGCTCGACGCGGAGCGCCGGGTGCCTCCGCCGCAGGCCGCGGAGCAGCGGCGCGACCACCACCTCGGCGACGTCCGGTGGGCACGCCACGCGCAGCCGGCCGGCGACCGTCCGCTCCATGCCCTCGGCCGTCCGCGCGAACCGGAGCACCGCCGCCTCGATCTCCTCCGGCCCACGTGACGGACGACGTCGCGCGGGTCCTGGGGAGGCCGGCGCGGCCGTTCGCGGAGTACGCGCGGGAGGCGGCGGCCGCCGGCGCCTGGCGCTGACGAAACGGGCGGCGCGGCCTACCGCATCCCGCGCGCCGCCTCCAGGAGCAGGTCGTTCTCCGCCGGCGAGCCGACGGTGATCCGGATGCACCCCTTCATCGCCGGGGAGTGATCCTGCCGGCGGACGAGGACGCCGCGCTCGAGCAGCTTCGCCTGGGCGGCCGCGGCGTCCTCGGTCCGGACGAGGAGGAAGTTCGTCGCCGACGGGTAGACCTTCCAGCGCGTCTCCTTCGCCAGCGCGGCGGCGAGCCGCTCGCGCTCGGCGCGGATCCGCTCGACGAGCGGCGCGACGTAGCCCGGCGCCTCGAGCACGGTGAGCAGGATCGCCGCCGTGTGCGCGGGGACGCAGAACGGGGGCACGCAGGCGCGGGCCACGGCGGCCACCTTCGGCGCGGCGAGCAGGTAGCCGGCCCGGACGCCGCCCAGGCACCACGACTTGGAGAAGGTCCGCAGCACGGCGACGTGCTCGCTCCGGCGCGCGAGGGGCCGGAAGTCGGTGCCGGAGAAGGCGTGGTACGCCTCGTCCACGACGAGCAGCCAGCCTTTCTCCTCCGCCCGCCGCGCGAGCGCCTCGACGTCGGCGGCCGCGAACAGCGCGCCCGTGGGCGCGTGCGGGGTGGGCAGGAAGAGGACGCCCGGCGGGCCTTCCATCGCCTCGAGGAGCGCCTCGACCGGCAGCGCGAAGTCGGGGCCGAGCGGGACCGCGCGCCACGGGGTGCCCGCGGCCTCGGCGCCGCCGCGGTAGTAGGGGAACGACGGCGCGGTGTCGAGCACCGACCGCGCCGCCATCGTGAGGCCGAGGATGAGGACGTTCGAGCCCGGCGAGAGCACGACGCCGCGCTCGTCCCAGCCCTCGTGCTTCGCGACGGCCGCGCGGACGTCCTCGGCGTGGAGCTCGGGATACCGGTTCCAGGGGATGCGGGCGAGCCGCTCCAGCGCCCGGGCCTTCACCTCGGGCGGGAGATCTTCGGGGCTCTCGTTCTGGTCGAGCTTCACCCGGGCGTCCGAGCGGGCGTACGGGTACTCGGCGGGGCTGGCGAGGTGGGGCTTGAACGCGTTCACGCGGGGAAGCTAGCACAGCCCGCCCGCGGACGCGGGGGCGCGGGAGGGGCGGCACGCCCCGTGAACCCCTACGCGCTCCGCGCGAGGACGAACGACGCGAACTTCTTGTCGATGCCCGAGACGTGGTCCTCGAGCCAGCGCTGGAGCCAGCCGGCCACCTTCATCGGCTCGAGGCCGGGGCTGCCGCGGCGCTCGTGCTCGCGGGAGAGCTCGAGGATGTGCTCGATGAAGGCGTCGTGCTGCGCCTTGTGCTCCTCGTATCCGGGATAGCTCACCTGCCGCATCCACGACTCCTCCGCGCCGAAGTGGGTCACGCAGTAGAGCCGCAGGTACGAGAGGAGGATGCCGACGTCCTGCCGGGTCGGCTCGGAGAGCCCGCTGATGAACCGCTCGGCGCGGCGGAACAGCTCCTGGTGCTGGGCGTCGATCTCGTCGATCCCCACGGCCAGGTCCGGTGTCCACTTGATCATTCGCGCTCTCCGCGGACGAGGATCGCACCCCGCCACGCGGCGATTCTTGATCGGACGCAGGGCGTTCGTAAATTCGCCGGCTCCCCACACGGCTCGACACCCGGGCTTCCTGGGGGTCAACCCACCGCGCTCGCGGTGACCAGGCGGTCCGCCTCGTCGGCGCCTCCCCAGCCGAGCAGCCTCGGGTTCTTGGGCTCGAAGAAGATGGCCGACAGGAAGAACTGCGCGATCTCGTCCTTCGCCCGCGCGGGGAGGTCGTCGGGCGAGGCGACCCCGTCGCCGCGGGAGTGCTTCACCGGGACCGCGAGGATGCGGTCGTTGCGCACCCGGCCGTTGGTCTTCGAGTCCTGCTCGAGCCGGACCACCGCGATCGCGCGGCACGGGACGACGATGCCCGGGTAGCTCGACACGTCCCAGTAGACGAGCGCGTCCAGCGGATCACCATCCTCGGCGCGCGTGCCCGGCACGAACCCCCAGTCGAAGGGGTAGGCGAGCCCGAGCGGCAGCGGGCGGGAGACGCTCATCGCCCCGAGGTCGGGATCGTACTTGAGCTTCACGGTCGCGCCGCGGGGGGATTCGATCACCACGCGGATGGCGCCCTGCGGATCCCTCGCCGGGATGCGGATGAGGTCCACCATGCGGGTTCCATGTCCGCGCGACCCGCCGGTGGCAAGGCCACGTGAACGTTGCGGTTCCGCCGGCCCCCCGGACAGGGGTGCGTTTCCCTGACACTCCAGGGCCTGCCGGATCCCATGGCCGCCCGCCCCCACAGCGCGTACGATCTCCACACCGGCGAAGGCGGCGGGGATGTCCCGCGCGGCCCGTGCCGGCGGACCACGCTGGAGGAGCCCATGCTCGAGAACAAGGATCTCGTGGCCGTCGGGACGTTCGAGAACCTCTCGGAGGCCGAGGTGGCCCTGAGCCTGCTCGCCGCCGAGGGCATCGCGGCGGTCATCAAGGACCAGCCGCTCGCCTCGCTGCTGCCGCCGGTCGCGTTCGCGAACGGGGGCCTCACGGTGCTCGTCTCGGAGGACGAGGTGGAGCGCGCGCGCGAGGTGCTCGCGCAGCCCGACTCGACCGAGGCGCCGCCGGACGAGGCGGGCGCGGCTGGCTGACCGGGGGCTGCGCCCCTCCCCTGCGCAAACGCTCGTCTAGCCCCAGCGACGGACCAGCTCGACCAGCGTCCGCACCGCGAACCCCGTGCCGCCGGGCGCCACGTAGCCGCGCTCCTTGCGCGCGTGCGAGGGGCCGGCGATGTCGAGGTGGGCCCAGGGCACGTCGCCCGCGAAGTGGTGCAGGAAGTGGGCGGCGGTGATGGCGCCGCCGTACCGCTCGCCGGTGTTCTTGAGATCGGCGCGATCGCTCTCGAGCTGCTCCGTGAGCGCCGGCGTGAGCGGCAGGCGCCAGACGTCCTCGCCCGCGGCGCGCGCGGCGGCGGCGACCGCGTCGACGACCTTCCCGTCGGGCCCGAAGAGGCCGGCGGTGGTGTTGCCCAGCGCGACCATGCAGGCGCCGGTGAGCGTGGCGACGTCGACCATCGCCTCGGGCGCGAGCGTCTTGCCCGCCCAGGCGAGCACGTCGCCGAGGACGAGCCGGCCCTCGGCGTCGGTGTTGGTGATCTCGACCGTGGTCCCGTCGTACGCGCGGAGGACGTCGGAGGGCTTGTAGGCGCGCCCGCCCGGCATGTTCTCGCAGGCGCCGAGCACGGCGTGGACCGGGAACGCCGGGCGGAGCGTCGCGACCACGCGCATCGCGGCGAGGACGGCGGCGCTCCCGGCCATGTCGGTGTTCATCGTGACCATCGACTCCGTCGGCTTGAGCGAGAGGCCGCCCGAGTCGAAGGTGATCGCCTTGCCGACGAGGACGAGCGGCTTCCTGCGCGCGGCGCCCTTCGGCGTGTACGAGACCTGCACGAGCTGCGGCGGCTCGGCGGAGCCGCGGGTCACGCCCAGGAACATGCCCATCCCGAGCGCCTCGATCTCCCGCGGCCCGCGCACCTTCACGGTGAGGCCGGCCTCGCGCGCGAGCGCCGAGGCCGCGGCGGCGAGCTTCGCGGGCGTGCAGTCTGCGGGCCCGAGGTTCACGAGGTCGCGCGCCCAGGCGACGGCGTCCGCGATCGCGAGCCCGAGCTCCGCCTCGCCCTTCACGTCCGCCCGCCGCTCGGCGCCCGCGGGCACGACCAGCTGGAGCGCCGCGAGCCCCGGCGCGCGGTCCTCCTTCGGCTTCTTGTACCCCTCGAACGCGTAGCTCCCGAGCCGCGCGCCCTCGACGGCGGCGCGCGCGGCGGCGGGGAGATCGCCGGCGGCGAGGTCCGGGAGGACGATGGCCAGGCTCTTCGCCCCGGCCCGCGCCGCGGCGCGCGCGGCCTTGCCCACGGCAGCGCGCGCCGGCTCGTGACCCCGCTCGCGCGCCTCGCGCCGGGCGGCCTCGCGCAGCCCCAGGCCGGCGACCACGATCCGCTGCGCGGGCACGCCGCCGGAGCCGTTGAGCGTGAGCTCCTGCCCCGCCTTCCCCGCGAACCGCTCGGCCTTCGCCGCCGCCCGGAGCCGCCCGTCGAGCGCCGCGTCCAGCGCGCCGACCGCGCCTGCGCCCCGGCCCGCGAGCTCCTCCTCGAAGGCGAGCAGCACGAGCGCGTCCACCTCGAGCGCCTCGGGCGGCGTGCGGGTGAGCTTCACGGTCAGGGTGGCTCGTCTGGGTGCCATCGGGGCTCCTGGTGCGGTCCGGTGCGAGCGCTCGTTTAGCACGTCGCGCGCGGGCCGCAACGGAAGCGCGCGCACCAAAGACGAGGCCCCCGCCCGGCATCGCCGGACGGGGGCCGCGGACGTTCGGAGGAGAGCTACACCGCCGGCATCGCCGGGGCGGCGCCGCCGACCGACTCCTTCGGATTCGGGCCGTAGGCGTTCGCGCCGGGCTGGCTGTCCTTGGCGGCCCAGACGATGAACACGATCCAGCCGACGATCGGGATCAGGTTGATGAGCACCCACCAGCCGCTCTTGCCGATGTCGTGCATGCGGCGGATGGCGACCCCGAGGCCGGGGAGGAGGAGGGCGAGCGCGACGAGGTTCGGCAGCTGCGCAAACCCGATCACGTTCCCGATGACCGTGAAGACGACGTTCACGATGACCTGGAACAGGACGAACCACCAGTACTCGGACCGGCGCGCGCGACCCGAGAACCCGACGTAGTTGGTGAGGACGGCTTTGACGGCGTCCATGAAGCCCATTGTGTTCTCCTCCCTCTTTCGCGAACGGCGACGGCGTGTGACGGCGCGTGACGGCCGGCGCCGCGCCGATGACCGACGCAGCTTACGTTGGAGTGGCCGAAAGAAGAAACCCCGGAAACGCCTACCTGGTCCCACCCAGGGAAAAAGACCGCCGGGCCGCTTGGTTCACGCACGGATCTGGCGCACCGCGGCGCGCCGAGCACCGGAGGCGGGCACGCACCTGGGCTACGATGCGAGCCGTGCCGAGCACGCGGGGGCGCTCCGCGGCGAGGCGCGAGAGCGCGCGCTCCTCGCGCTGCGGCTCACGGTGCCGGACGTCGACGGGACCGAGCTCGCGACGCACTCGATCCCGCTCGACCCCTGATCAGTTCACCGACTGGATCCGGCGCACGGCCTCGCCCGCCTCGGCGGCGCCGCAGAGCGGGACCTTCGCCGGCGCCGAGAAGAAGTTCTTCTTCTCGGTCCGGCTCGCCGCGGCGGCGGTCCGGAGGGCGGGGAGGGCGGCCTTGTCGCCGAGCTCGCCGAGCCGGCGGGAGGCGGCGCGCCGGACGTCGCAGTCCGGGTCGCCGAGGAGGCCGGCGTAGACGGCGACGCGATCGACGGCGTCCTCGGCGCCGAGGTCGCGCAGCACGGTCATCGCCCGCAGGCGCTGGCCGGCCGTGCCGCCGCGGGTGAGCGCCGCGACGGCGGGCACGGCCGCGGGGCTGGCGGCGCGCAGGAGGCGCGCGGCGCGGTCCGCGAGCGGCCGCTCCTTCGCGAGCAGGGCCGCGACGGCGCCGTAGTCCTCGGGCGCGAGCGCGCCGGCGTCCTGCGCGGCGGCGTACGCCTCCAGCATGTCGCCCGCGCGGGCGGGGACGGCGGCGAGCGCGCGGGCGCGGAGGAGGAGCAGCACGGGATCCGCGGGGCGGTCGGCGAGCCCGGCCTCGGCGGCCGCGAGGGCGGCGGCGGCCTTCCCGTCCGCGAGCAGCGCCTCCGCCCGCGCCGCGGCGCGCCCGTCGAGGGCGCGGCTCGCGAGCGCCCCACCGCCGGCGAGCGCGAGGGCGGCGGCGAGCGTGGCGGCGGCGAGGAGCCAGCGGCGGCCGGTCCGGCGGCGGAGCGCGTGCAGCCGCGCGACGCCGTCGAGCGCGAGGCCGCGCAGCCGCGCCAGGGCGGCGGCGGCGAAGGGGGCGGGCGTCGGCTTCAGGGGGGCGCCGGCGCCCCCGCGCGGCGTGTGCGGCCGGGGCGCGGCGGTGAGCGCGGCGGGGCCGACCGGCGTCGCGCCGGGCGGCGCGACGAACGCGGGGCCCACGGCGGCGGCGAGGAGGTCGCCCAGGTCCGCGGCCGAGGCCGGCCGCTCGCCCGGGTCCTTCGCGCACGCCTTCGCCACCGCGGCGCACAGCGCGGGCCAGGCGGCGAGCTCCGGGTTCGCCTCGGCGAGCGGCGGCACGGGCGTGCTCGCCTGCTGCAGCAGCAGGCCGCGCTGATCGTCCGTCCGGAACGGGTGGTGGCCGACCAGCATGCGGAAGGCGATGAGACCCACGGTGTACAGGTCGGCGCGCGCGTCCACCGGGAGCCCCATCGCCTGCTCCGGCGAGAGGTACTCGGGCGTCCCGACGACGATGCCGCTCTGGGTGCCGGCCTCGCCGGCGGCGCGCGCGAACTTCGCGATGCCGAAGTCGAGCAGCTTCACCACCTCGCGCCCGCTCGCGGTCCGCGCCAGGAAGACGTTCTCGGGCTTGAGGTCCCGGTGGACGACGCCGTGCTGGTGCGCGGCCTCGAGGCCGGCGCAGACCTGCCAGAGCAGCGTCACCGCGCGCCCCGGCGGGATCCGCACCTCGCGCCGGACCCGGTCGAACAGGCTCTCGCCGGTGAGGAGCTCCATGACGAGGTACAGCAGCCCGTCCTCGCTCCGGCCGAAGTCGGTCACGCGGACGATGTTGTCGTGCTCGAGCGCGCTCGCGATCTCCGCCTCGCGCCGGAACCGCTCGACGAGGTCGGGCGCCGAGGAGAGCTCCGGGCGGAGCATCTTCACCGCCACGTCCTTGCGCAGGTGGACGTGGCGCGCCTGGAACACCGCCCCCATGCCGCCCGTGGCGAGGTGCGCGGTGAGCTCGTACTTCCCCTCGAGGCGCACGCCGATGAGCGCGTCGGGATCGAGGATCGGCTGGAAGGGCGCTAAGGCGGCCACCGGCCCGGGATTCTACCCCGGCGGCGGCGCGGGCTCGGCCCGCCACCGGGGGGAACGACCCGCGCCCACCCTTCCCGACCCCGCACCCAACGTCCGCAGCGCCGCCTCGAGCCGCTCGGCGACGTGCTCCCACCGCCGCCCGGCCGCGACCCGCTCCCGCCCCCGGGCGCCCATCTCGCGCGCGCCGGCCGGATCGTCGAGGAGCTCCGCGAGCGCCGCGCAGAGCGCCACCGGATCGCCCGGCGGCACGAGCAGCCCGGTCACACCGTCCTCCACGATCTCCGGGACCGCCTCGAGCTGCGTGCCCACGCAGGGCAGCCCGCAGGCCATCGCGTCGAGGTAGGCGAGCCCGTACGGCTCGCGGAGCGTGGGGAGGCAGAAGACGGTCGCCTGGGCGAAGAGCCCGGCCAGCTCGTCGGGTTCGACCGGGCCGAGGTGGGCTGCGTTCTCCGGCAGCGCCGGGACGCGGCGCGGCCCGGCGATGAGCAGCCGCGCCTTCGGGTGGGCGCGGCGCAGGCGCCGGAAGGCGTCGAGCAGCACCGGCCCGCCCTTCCGTACGAAGTCCTTCCCGACGAACAGGATCGTCCGCCCGTCGTCGAGCCGCGGCGCCTCGGCCGGGAAGACGTTCGCGCCCCCGCCGACGACGGCGATCCGGTCGCGCTTCACGCCGTAGTCCTCGACGAGCGACCCGGCGACGTGCTCGGAGAAGCAGGCGACGAGGCGCGCGCCGCGGTAGACGGCCTCCTCGCGCGCGCGCCAGCCCGGGCCGTAGTCCGCCGGCGCGGCGAGGCCGTGCTGCGGCCAGGGCGGGCTCCGCATCCCGAGCGCGCGGGTGTGGTCGACGAGGAGCACGTACGGGAGCCGCGGCGGCAGGCCCGGCGAGAGGAGCGCGCCGTTCTGGAGGACGAGGTCGGGGGCGGGGCGCAGCGCCGCGAGCGCCCGGCCCGCGCGCGCCGAGTGCAGATCGAACGCGTACTCCGTGTTCCAGCGGTGCTGGTACCAGAGCCGCCCGTAGCGCGCCGCGGAGAGGGCGAGGTGCTTCAGGACCGGGACGCGGACGCGCGGCAGGCGCGTCACGGGATCCCGCAGGTCGAGGTCGCCCGTCGCCGCGACGAGCCGCACGTCGTGGCCGCGCGCCGCGAGCGCGCGGGTCACCGCGCCGGTGACGCCGCTCTGCGCGCCGTAGTGCACGTATGCAAGCGACAGCTTGCCCTGCATCGGGCCCCCCTTTCCCCGTGGGAAGGTTGGGGCGCCGGCGGGCGAGAGGGAAGCGCTTGCGCCGCCCCGCCGGAATGCACGGGCGCGAGGGAGCCGCGCTCGCCCGCCGCGCCGCGCGGCGGGCGCAGGGGGAGCCGCCTCCCGCTACTCCTGCGGCCGCGTACCGTGCCGCGCCGTCACGACCGTGTGGATCCCGCCGCGGACCATGAAGTCGCCGACGACCTCGATCCAGCGCGGCTGCATCGCGGCGACCAGGTCGTCGCAGATCCGGTTCGTGACCGCCTCGTGGAACGTGCCCTCGTCGCGGAAGCTCCAGAGGTAGAGCTTGAGGCTCTTCAGCTCGACGCACTTCTCCGCCGGAACGTAGCGGATCCGGATCGTGGCGAAGTCCGGCTGCCCGGTCATCGGGCAGACGCAGGTGAACTCCGGGCACTCCATCGAGATCTCGAACGGGCGCCCCGGCTTGGGGTTCGGGAAGGTCTGGAGCTCTCGGGAGGGCTTGGAGGGCATGGGATCGGTAAGTCTTTCGGGTGGATTGGCCGAGGCGATATCCCCACAGGGGTGCTGTCGCTCTTTCGCCCTCCGGGCTGAAAAACCTACCGCCTGGAGGACCCCGGCGCGCGCAAGCCCCTGTAACCCCGACCCCGAGAGGAAGGCAAGCCGTTTGCTACGGAGGGGTGAGAACGCACCGGAGGGAATCAATGAACCGCGATCGCAGCAGGAACGGGAAGTCCAAGAAGCGCGTCGTCACGACCCTGGGCGACGTCATCTCCGCCGCCTACGAGGCCGTTCCCGGCATCGGCAACAAGAAGCTCGAGCGCACGCTCAAGCTGCTGACGCGGTCGCCTCTGGCGCGGCAGATGTACCCGCACGTCGAGTTCGTTCGGTAGCGAAGCGTCCAGCCACCCGAGCCCGCGCCCGAGCCCGAGGACTCGCCCCGATCCTTCGAAGGAGAGAGCGAGACCGGCGAGGGTCGAGCGGCGCCCCGGGCTCGGGGTCGGGCTCGGGCTCGTTCACGGAGGGCTGGACCGCAGGATCGTCCGCGCCTGCACCCCCGGATCGTACCGGTACACGTGGTACGGCCCGGCGACGAGCCGCAGCGTCCAGCGGCTCCGGATCGCGGCGATCGCCTCCGGCCCGAACTCCTCGTCGAACCACTCGTCCGCGTCGGGCGCGTCGGCGCGCCGGAGGAGCACGATGGCGCGGAACTTCCCCTCCGCGATGCCGTGCAGGAGCGGCCGCGCGAGCGCCGGGTCGCGCTCCGACGCGAGCCGGAGCATCCAGGGATCGTTCGCGTACGGGCGCTCGCCCGCGAGGAGCGGGAGCAGCGGGTCCTCCGAGAGCAGCGGCGCCGGCGCGCCCTCCGCGCTGGCCTCCAGCGCCTCGACCATCGCGTCGAGGCGGCTCACGGTCCGGTCCTGGCGCCACAGGAGCGCGCCGGTCGCGAGGCCCGCGGCCGCGGCGAGCGCAGCGGCCGGGCGCGCGAACCGCCGCGCGGGCGCGACGGCGCACGTCGCGAGGAGGAGCGCGGCGGGGACCTCGAGATCGAGGAGGTGGTTCACGCCGGTGCCGGGGCTCGCGAACACGACGAGCGACGCGCCGAGCGCCGCGGCGAGCCAGAGCGCGGCCAGGGTGCGGGCGCCGGGCCGCCGGCGCGCGTGCCCGCGGGCGAGGACGAAGACGAGCCCGGCGCACGCGACGAGCGCGAGGCCGGCCGGGTCCTCCCGCCACAGCCGCGTCGCGAGCCGGGCCGGGGCGGCGACGAGGTCGCGCGCGGCGAGGCCGCCGGGGCCGAGGTCGCGCATCATCGGCAGGAAGCGGCCGCCCGAGGCGAGGTCGGTCCCGAGGACCACGGCGGCGCAGCCGGCCGCGACGGCGAGCGCGAGCGCCAGGGCGCGGCCCCGCTCCCGGGCGAGGAGCAGGAACACCACCGCGGCGGCCGCGGCGGCGAGCGCGGTCGGCTTCGCCGCGAACGCGAGCGTCAGGAGGAGCGCGGCGGGGAGCACCGCGGCCGCGGCCGGCCGTGGCCCGAGGCCGCTCGCCCACTCGAGCCCGGCGAGCCCCCGCGGGCGCGCCGCGCGCGGCGGGAGGAGCGCGCCCATCGCCCAGAGCGTGAGCGCGGCCGCCGGCAGGTCGCCGCGCGCCGCCGCGAGCGCGTGCTGCCCCGCGAACCCCGCGAGCACGAGCGCGCCGAGGCCGAGCGCGCCGAGCGGCCCGTGGCCGGCGCGCCGCAGGAACCGCGCTGCGCCCGCGACCGCGAGGACGCCGGCGGCGAGCGAGAGGACGAGGCCGCCGAGGAGGAGCGGCACGCCCGCCGCGAGGAGCGCGCCGTGCGCGGCGAAGGACAGCGGGAAGAACCGCGTCCCGCCGAACCCGACGCCCGGGTCGTGCAGCGGCCGGTAGAGGGTCCCGCGCGCGAGGTCGTCGGCGAGGGCCATCCAGGCGCCGGAGACGTGGTTGAGCGCGTTGCCGCTCTCCCATGCCGCGGGGAGCCGGGCGAGGGTGAGCGCGAGGAGCGCGAGGCCGAGCAGCGCGGGGAACGGGGCGCGCACGTCAGCTCCCCGGCGCCGCGGCGGCGCGCGCGCGGAAGAGGGTCGCCCAGCCGGGCGGGAGCCACCCGCGGGCCCAGGAGAGGCCGAGGTACGCGGCCGCGAACGCGAGCCCGCACGCGCCGAGCCGGAGGAGCGCAGGGCCCGGCACGGCGCGCAGCGCGAGCCAGGCCGCGGGCGCGGCGACGGCGGTGGCGCCGAGCTGCCGGAGGAGGGCGCGGGCGGGGAGGACGCGCCGGAGCGGCACCTCGAAGATGCGCGCCGTCCGGACGAGCATCGCGACCCGCGCGAGCGCCTCCACCGCGACCCACCCCGCGAGCGCGCCCAGCTCGCCGACGAGCCGCAGCCCCACGGTCACGAGGACCAGCGTGAGGGCGAGCTTCGCGGCCGAGAGGAGGAGCATGAACCGGTTCTGCGCGCGGGCCCGCATGACGCCGTCGAGCGGCAGCGCCGCGAGCGCGACCGAGATCACCGCCACGCGGAAGAACGGCCCGGCCGCGGCGTACCGCTCGGAGAAGAGGAGCACGACGAGGTCGGGCCCGGCGACGAGCAGGAGGCCGGTGAGCGGGACGAACGCGAACGAGAGCTGGAGCACGGCCTCGTGGAAGAGCTGGAGGCCGGCGCGCGGCGGGCGGCCCTGGCCCTCGGCCTCGGCGAGGCCGATCTGGAGGAGCTCGGAGACGGGCGTGTAGAGCACGTCCACGAGCGGGAGCTGGAACGTCCCCACGCTGTACACGGCGAACGCGGCCGCGCTCACCGCGGCGGCGACGGCGTACTGGTGGTACTGCTGCTGGGGGACGATGAGCAGGAAGGCGAGGCCGAACGGCACGGCGTACGCCGCCTGCCGGCGGAGCCCGGCGAGGTCGAACCGGAAGCCGTGCCGCCGGAAGAGCACGGCGGCGCAGACCACCGCGCGCAGGAAGGTCGCGGCCGCGATCCCCGCGAACACGCCCGCGACCGAGCCGGTGAGCCACGCCCCGGCCACCATGAACGCGCCGCGCCCCGCCTCCGTCACGACGCGCGCGAGCGCGGCCGGCCCGATCCGGCCGCTCGCGTTCCAGGCGACGTCGAGCGCGGAGCCTGCGAGCCCGAAGGCGGTGAACGCCGCCACCCAGGGGAGATTCCGGCCGAGCTCGGGGTTGTCGAACCGCTGCACCACGAGCGGCGCGCCGCCGAGGATGAGCGCCGCGGAGAGGGCGCCCAGGGCGATCGTCGCCCAGAGCGTCTGGGCGACGTAGCGGTCCCGGGCAGCGGGCTCGCGCGGCACGAAGTAGTAGAGGCTCTGGGTGAGCCCGAGCGGCAGGACGAGCTGGAGCGTCTGCGAGAGGAGCCAGCCCTGCTTGAACGTGCCGTAGGACGCGGGGAGGAGCACGCGCGCGAGGACGAGGGGCACCGCGAACGTGAGCGCCGCGCCCGCCAGCCGGGCCAGCATCAGCGGCCGGGCGCGGCTCAGTATCGATCCCGACAACTCTCCCTCCCCCCCGTGAACGAGCCCGAGCCCGGGCCCACGCCCGAGCGCCCCCTGCGGCCCTCTCGCTACCCCGCCGACCGCCCCCGCCCCCGCGCCTGCGCCTGCGCCCGCTCGGGCCACAGGACCCCGATCATCTCCCCCGCCGCGCGGGCCCAGCCGTAGCGCGCCTGGAGCCGCTGCCGGCCCGCCGCGCCCATCGCCCGCGCCCGCGCGGGCTCGCGGAGCAGCTCCCCGAGCGCCGCGGCGAGCGCGGTCGCGTCGCGCGGCGGGACGAGGAGGCCGGTCTCGCCGTCCGACACGATCTCCGGGATCGCCTCGATCCGGCTCGCCACGACCGGCAGCCCGAACGCCATCGCCTCGAGCAGCGAGAGACCGAACGCCTCGCGGAGCGTCGGGAGCGCGAAGACCGTCGCCGCCGCGAACAGCTTCGCGAGCCGCTCCCGCCCGAGGAGGCCGTGGAAATCGACGCCGGGCGGCGCCGGCGAAGGGCAGCTCGCCGAGACGATGGCGAGGCGCGCCCGCGGGTGCTCGCGGCGGACGAGCGCGAAGGCGTCGAGGAGCTCCGGCCCGCCCTTCGGCACGAACTGCTTGCCCACGAACAGCACGAGCGGCTCCGGGGCGCGCCGCGCCGGCGCGGACCCGGCGGGGACGACGTTGGGCCCCGCGCCCACGACGTGCACGCGCCCGGGGTCCACGCCGTAGTCGTCGCGGAGCGAGCCCTTCACGAATTCGCTCATCGTGAAGATGCCCTCGGCGTTGC
>DASPMI010000035.1:0-27345 GCA_035627135.1 Anaeromyxobacter sp.
CGGTGACGACGATCTGCTCGGTCGTCTCGTAGAACCGCTCGAGACTCCGGGGCGAGCGCATGGTTCCTACGCCTCCGTGGTGTTGAGGATGGGCCACTCGTACGCCCGCGCCACGCCGGCGAGGCGCGCGTCGGGGTTCACCGCCGCGGGGTGACCCACCACCGCGAGCATGGGGTAGTCGGAGAACGAGTCGGAGTAGGCGAAGCTCTTCTCCAGCGCGAGCTTGTGCTTCACGCAGTAGTCGCGGATGGCCTGGGCCTTGTGCGCGCCCTCGATGATGGGCGGGATCACCCGGCCGGTCGCGACCCCGTTCACGAACCGCATGCGGTTGGCGATGAGGTCGTCGGCGCCGAGGTGCTCGCCGAGGCGACGGACCGTGAAGTCGAGCGCGCCGGTGACGAACACGATCCGGCAGCCCGCGCGGCGCACGCCCTCGATCAGGCTGGGCGTGCCCTCGTAGATCGCCGGCTTCAGCACGTCCTCGAAGAGCTCGTCCGCGAGCGTCAGCAGCCGGTCCTCCGACTGACCCTTGTAGTAGCCGTAGAACAGCTCGTTGAACGTCTTCCGGTCGATCCGGTCGGTGGCGAGGAAGATCGGGACGGAGAGGACCGTCCGCGCCGTCTGCCAGGCGGTGCCGAGGATCGACCCCTGGTTCATGGCGTAGTAGGCGAACGAGTGCACGATGTTCGTGCGGACGAGGGTGCCATCCACGTCGAAGAACGCGGCCTTGGAGAGCGGCTGCTCGGACATCGCGGGTGGTGTATGTCGGCCCCGGCGCGGTTGGCAAGGACGACGCGAACCCTCTCGGGGTGAGGCGTTCGGGTTGCGCAGCCGTGCCGCAGCGCGGCGTCCCGCACGGGCCGTGCGCGCGGGGTTCGCCGTGAGTCGCTACAACCAGCCGTGATCCACGTACCACCGCGCGGCGCGCTCGATCGACTCCGAGAGCGGCGTCGCGGCCTCGAACCCGAGCCGCGCGCGCGCCTTCGCGGGATCGCACCGCCAGCCCGGCGCGAGGACCTGCGCGGCCAGCTTGCGGTTGAGGGGCAGGCGGCGGCCGGTGAGATCGGTGACGGCGTCGGCGGCCCGCGCGACGGCGCGGAGGAGCGCGGGCGGGACCGTGACGCGCCGGGTGGGCCGCCCCAGCGCGCGGCCCGCCTCGATCATGAGCCCCTGCGCGTCGGTCGGCGCAGGCGAGGCGAGGAAGAAGGCCTCGCCGACGGCCTCCGGCCGCTCCGCGAGGAGCGCGAACCCGAGGGCGCAGTCGTCGACGTCGATCCACGAGAGCGGGCGCGGCGCGCCGCCGAACCCGAACGCCCACCCCTTCGCCGCGATCGTGAAGAAGAGCAGGTTCTCGCGGTCCCCGGGCCCCATGATCCGCGGCGGCCGGGCGACCGCCACCGGGATCCGGTCCGCGTACGAGAAGGCGATCCGCTCCGCCTCCGCCTTCGACGCTCCGTACGGCTCCGCCGGCGCGAACGGCGCGGTCTCGTCCACCGCGTCCGGCGACGGCGCGATCGCCGCGCGCGAGCCGGCGAGGACGAACCGCGAGAGGCCCGGCGCCGCCGCGAGGCACGCCTCGAGCGCCGTCCGCGTCCCCTCGGCGTTGACCCTCATGAACTCGGCGGTGTCGGTCGAGCGGCGGATGCCGACGAGGTGGATGACCGCGTCCTGCCCCGCGACCGCCGCGCGGAGGACCGCGGGATCCAGCGCGTCGCCCGCGACCGGCTCCGCGCCCAGCGACCGCTGCTCCTCGGACGCCGCGCGATCGAGCGCGCGGACCTGGTGACCGCGCGCGAGGAGCGTGCGGACGAGGGCGGTGCCGAGGAACCCGGCGCCGCCGGTGACGAGGATGCGCATGGGGCGGATGGGAAGCACGCTCGGACGGGGGCCGTCAATGGGGAAGGGTGGGAAAGCGTGGCCGGACAAGGGGCGGTCGCGGGATGTGGAGAGGACGGGTGCGGGACCGGAGCGCGCCAGCGGAGGAAGGGTCGCGCCACCGCTCACCCTTCGACGGGCTCAGGGTGAGCGGGACGGAAGAGCCCATCCGCTTCGACGCGTCCGCTCGCCCTTCGACAAGCTCGGGGCGAGCGGCGTCGGCTGCGACACTGCGAAAGCGATCTTCGCGCGCGTACGGAAGCCGACCGGGCGCGGCCGAGGTAGCGCGCGGGGCCGGTGCGGAGGCGCGGAGGCGGCGTACGGACACCGCAAATCCTGCGCTCGAAAAAGCGACGCAGATCAAGACCGAGGCCCTTGACGCGGATCACCCGCGGCGCGATCGTCCGGCCACCGCGCGAGCGCGTGAGGGAACAGCGACATGATCGACTATCGGTACGACCACCGGACGGTGCAGGGCTTCATCCTGTCCTCCATCTTCTGGGCCGTCGCCGGCATCCTGCTCGGCCTCCTCATCAGCGTGCAGCTCTGGTACCCGGACGCGAACTTCGCGCCGTACCTGACCTACGGCCGCCTCCGCACCGTCCACACCAACGGGCTCACGTTCGGCCTCGGCGTCGGCGCGATCTTCGGGCTCACGTACTGGATCGTGATGCGCCTCTGCAAGCGGCCGCTGCTCTTCCCGCGGCTGGCGCGCGTGCAGCTCTGGCTCTTCAACGTCGGGATCGCCGCCGCCGCCGTGACGCTCGCGATGGGGTACACGCAGTCGCTCGAGTACGCCGAGCTGGAGTGGCCGCTCGACCTCGCGATCGTCGTGCTCTGGGTGATGTTCGCGGTGAACGTGTTCGGGACGATCCTGAAGCGGCGAGAGGAGCAGATGTACGTGTCGCTCTGGTACGTCATCGCGACCGTCGTCGCGGTGGCGGTCCTCTACCTCGTGAACAACCTCGCCGTCCCGGCCGGCCTCTGGAAGAGCTACCACCTCTTCGCCGGCGTCAACTCCGCCAACGTCCAGTGGTGGTACGGGCACAACGCCGTCGGGTTCGTGTTCACGACGCCGATCCTGGCGATGTTCTACTACTTCCTCCCGAAGTCGACCGGCCTGCCGATCTACAGCCACCGGCTCTCCATCGTCGCCTTCTGGTCGCTCGTCTTCGCGTACCTCTGGACCGGCGCGCACCACCTCGTCTACACGCCGCTGCCCGACTGGCTCCAGACGCTCGCGATCGTGTTCACGCTCTTCCTCATCGCCCCGAGCTGGGGCTCGGTGGTGAACGGCTACTACACGGTCGGTCAAGACTGGTCGAAGATGCGGTCGAGCTACCTCACCAAGTTCTTCGTCCTCGGGATCACCTTCTACGGCCTCCAGACCGTGCAGGGGCCGACGCAGGCGCTCCGCGTCGTCTCGCAGCTCGTCCACTACACCGACTGGGTCCCGGGCCACGTGCACATGGGCACGATGGGCTGGGTGGCGCTCACGGTCTGCGCGTCCATCTACTACGTGGTCCCGCGGATTTACGGGACCGAGATCTACTCGGAGCGGATCGCCAACGCGCACTTCTGGCTCGTGCTCGTCGGGCAGCTCCTCTTCTCGATCACGATGTGGATCACCGGCATCCGGCAGGGCTGGATGTGGAAGGCGATGGACGGCGACGTGCTCCGCCACCCGAACTTCGTGGAGACGCTCCAGGGCAACTACCCGTTCTGGATCCTCCGGACCGTCGCCGGGGTGATCTTCGCCGCCGGCATGGTGCTCTTCGCCTACAACGTCCTCAAGACCATCCAGAAGGGCAGGGCGCTCGAGCGCGCCGCCGCCCCGGCCCAGCCCGCGCCGGCGAGCGCCGCGTAGGGAGGGAGCGAACATGAACGCCTCCATCTACAAGAAGCCGGTGGCCTTCGCCGTGGCCGCGACGGTCGTGGTCCTCGCCGGCACGATCGCCACCATGGCCTATCCCATGCTCCGCCCCGAGATGCACGAGCGCGTCGCGGGCATGAAGCCGCTCTCCGCCCTCGCGCTCGCCGGGCGCGACGTGTACCAGCGCGAGGGCTGCACCACCTGCCACACGCAGACCGTCCGCCCGCTCCGGAGCGAGGTCCTGCGGTACGGCGGCGCGAAGGCCCAGGAGAAGGGCGCGCAGTACTCGATCGCCGCGGAGTTCGCCGACGATCACCCGTTCCTCTGGGGCTCGAAGCGGACCGGTCCGGACCTCGCGTTCGAGGGCTGGCTCCGGCCGGCCGCCTGGCACGGGCCGCACCTCATCGACCCGCAGCACGTCGTCCCCGGCTCCAACATGCCGCGGTACGCGTTCCTCGCCGGGCGCCCACTCGACGGCTTCGAGATCCAGGCCCACATGCGCGCGCTCCGGAAGGTCGGCGTGCCCTATCCCCCCGACGAGATCGAGAACGCGCCGCGCGCCCTCCAGGGCAAGACCGAGCTCGACGGGCTCGTCGCGTACCTCGCGTCGCTCGGCAAGGCCGTGGACCGCGGCGGGGCCAAGGTGGTGGTCGGGGCCGCGCCCGAACAGCCGAACCCGATGGCCGGGAACGCCGCCGCGATCGGGCGCGGCAAGGCGCTCTTCGCGGAGCGGTGCGCGAGCTGCCACGGCGACGACGCGCGCGGCATCGAGGGGGCGATCCCGAGCCTCGTCGACGACGTCTTCCTGGGCGTGCAGGGGGATCTCCCCGACGCCGCCTACTTCGCGATCGTGAAGGGTGGCAGCGACGCGAAGGCCGCGCTCGGGCGGCCGGGGTCGCCGGACGGGGGCATGGAGGCGTTCGCGGGGCAGCTCCCCGACGACGGCATCTGGTCGATCGTGGCGTGGCTCCGGACGCAGAAGCAGGCGAAGTAGGGAGGCGACCATGGCCGAGCACGAGAGCCAGGAGCTGGACTTCACCCCGATCGAGGGCGACCGGCCCGTGCCGCTGGGCTGGCGGCTCCTGTTCTGGGGCCTCATCGCCTTCGGCGCGTACTACCTGTGGGCGTACACGCCCGCCCTCGGCGGCTGGACGCAGGCGGGCGAGGTGGACGGCGCCGCGGGGACCGGCGGGAGCGTCTTCGCCACGATCCTCTTCACCGCGCTGGCGGTGATCGCCGCGGGCTCCATCCTGTTCGCGCTCGCCCGCAGGAAGCGCTGACGATGGCCCCCGAGACCGCGTACCTCGTGTACGGCGCCATCCTCTGCGCGGCCCTCGCCGGGATCTGGCTCTTCTACTTCTCCCGGCGGCGCAAGGGCCGCGTCGAGGCCGCGAAGTACAAGATGCTCGAGGATGACGAGCGCTGAGCGAGACGGGCGGCGGGGCCGCCTCCGGCGGTTCGGCCCGTGCCGGCGCGCTGCGGGCCTCGCCCAGGCCGCCGTCTTCCTCGGGGTGCCGTTCCTCCGCGTGGACGGCGAGAGCGCGCTGCGGCTCGACGTCCCGGCCGGGCGCCTCCACGTCCTCGGCCTGTCGCTCGCGGTCGACGAGGCGTTCGCGGTGCTGCTCGCCGTGCTCGCCGCGACCTTCGCGTTCCTGCTCGGGACGGTGGTCCTGGGAAGGGCGTGGTGCGGCTGGTCCTGTCCGCAGACGGTCCTCTCCGACCTCACGGCGTGGGCGCTCCCCCGCGGCCGGGGCCGCCTGCGCCGGTCGTTCGGGCTCGCGGCCCTCGCCGGCGTCTCCGCCGTGTTCGCGGCCGCGTCCCTCTGGTACTTCGTCCCGCCGCAGGAGTTCCTCGCCCGCCTCGCCGCGGGCCGCCTCGGGCCGGTGCTCGGCTGGAGCTGGGCCGCGCTCGGCGCCGTGCTGCTCGCCGACCTCGCCCTCGTGCGGCAGGTGTTCTGCGCCACCGTCTGCCCGTACGCGCGACTCCAGGGGGTGCTCCTCGATCGCGCGAGCCTCGTCGTCGCCTACGACCGGACCCGCGCCGCGGACTGCGTGGACTGCGGCGCATGCGTGCGGGTCTGCCCGACCGGGATCGACATCCGCGGCGGGCTCCAGACGCAGTGCATCGCCTGCGCCGCGTGCATCGACGCCTGCCAGCCCATCATGCGCCGGCTCGGGCGCGCGCCGGACCTCGTCGGCTACTTCCTCGGCGAGCCCGGGCCGCCGCCTCGGGCCTACCCGTCCTCCCGCGCCCGCACCCTGCTGCGCCCTTCGGCGCTCGCCCTCGCCGGCGCGACGGCCCTGTCGCTCGCGCTGCTCGGCGTCACCGTCGCCCGGCGGAGCCCGCTCGAACTCGCCGCCCGCGCCGACGCGGCCTTCGCGCCACGCCGCGCCGCGGACGGGACGGCGCTCCACGCGCTGGCGGTGGACGTCGAGAACCGTACGCGCGGCGCCGTCTCGGTGGTGTTCGTGCTCGACGCGGCCGGCGCCGCGACCGCGGTCCGGCCGGAGCGGCTCGCGCTCGGACCCGGCGAGCGCCGGCACGTCCGGCTCCTCGCCAGCGTGTCGAGCGAGGCCGGCCTGCCGCCGGGCCGCGCGCGGGCACGGCTCGTGGGCGAGCTCCGGGAAGGCGAGCGGCTCCTCGGCCGCGAGGACGCCGAGGTCTCGCTCGTGATACCGGAGGACCGATGAGGCTGAAGCTGCTGCCGCTGGCCGTCGCCCTCGCCATCCTCGGGATGACGGCGCTCACGATCGGGGTCGGAGCCCTGGCCCGCGAGGAGACCGTCGTCGAGCGGCCGTACGAGGAGGGGCTCCGGTACGACGAGGCGCGGCGGGCGCGGCTGGCGGGGCACGGGCACGCGCACGCCCCGGCGGCGGCGGAGGCGTCCGCGTGCGATCTCGGCGCGGGCCCCTGCTCCGTGACGCTCGACGACCTCGCGCTCACCGCCGAGCTCGGGCCGCGGCCGCTCGTGGCCATGCGTTCGCTCACCGTGAACGCCGAGCTCCGCCGGTCCGGCGCGCCGGTGGACGCCGCGGAGATCGCGGTCTCGTTCGCCATGCCCGGCATGACGATGGGCGAGAACGCCGTGCGGCTCGCGCCCGCCGGCGGCGGCCGCTACGGCGGCGCCGCCGTCCTGGTCCGTTGCCCGAGCGGGCGGCGGGAGTGGGTGGCGACGTTCACGATCCGCGAACGCGGCGCGACGCGGCGGGCGGAGCTCCCGCTCCGGCTCGGGGAGTGACCGTGATTCGCCCTTCGACTCCGCGGCTTCGCCGCTCCACTCAGGGCGAAGGGTCATGACCCCGGTGGGCTTCGACCTGGCCACCCTCGGGGCCGCGCTCGCCGCCGGGTTCGCGATCGGCTTCGGCCACTGCGCCGCGATGTGCGGGCCGCTGGTCGGATCGCTGGCGCTCGTGGCGGGCCCCGCGGGCACGGCCCGATCGCTCGGAGGCCAGCTCGCCTACCACGCCGGGCGGCTCACGACGTACGCGCTGCTCGGCGCGGTGATGGGGGCGACGGGCGCGTTCGTCAACGTCGCCGGGCGGCTCGCGGGGCTCTCCGACGCGGTGGCGATCGCCGCGGGCGTGCTGCTCCTCCTCGTCGGCGCCTCGGCCGCGGGGCTCTCGGCCGGGCTCCGGCGGTTCGAGGCGCGGCTCTCGTCCCGGTTGCGCCGGCTCGTGCACGCGCTCCTGGACGGCGGCGGCGCGGGCCGCCTCTACCCGGTGGGGCTCGTCCTCGGCGTGCTCCCGTGCGGCGCGTCCTGGACGGCGTTCCTCGCCTCCGCGGGCACCGGCAGCCCCGCCGGCGGCCTCCTCCAGGCGCTCGCCTTCGGCGCCGGGACCGTCCCCGCGCTGCTCCTCGTGGGCGCCGCGGCCTCCGCCGTCGGCGCCGGCCTCCGCGGCGCGCTCCACCGGGCCGGCGGCGTGCTCGTCGCCGCGATGGGCGTGCTCTTCCTCCTGCGCGGCCTCGGGGTCCTCGATGGCTGAGCCCGTCCCCGCGCCGCCCGGCACGGCCCCGCTCGCCTGCGATCACTGCCTCGCCCCGGTGGACGCGCGCGAGGCCGTCCGCGACGCGCTCGGCGGCGGCCCGCGCGTCTTCTGCTGTGCCGGCTGCCGCGGCGCGTACCGGCTCATCCACGACGAAGGGCTCGCGCGCTACTACGCCGAGCGGCGGTGGACCGAGCCCGGCCCCGCCGCGCCGGCCGCGCTCGAGCTCGGCGCGTTCGAGGCCGCGGTCCGCGAGGCCGGCGGCGAGGCGGAGCTCACCCTCACCGTCGAGGGCATCCGGTGCGCCTCGTGCGTCTGGCTCGTCGAGCGGCTCCTCGCGCGCACGCCGGGCGTCCGCGAGGCCCGCGTGAACTACGCGACCCACCGCGCCCGCGTCCGGTTCGATCCCGCGCGCGCCGAGCTCCGGACGATCCTGGAGCGGCTCCGGACGGCCGGCTACGCGCCGCGCCCGTGGTCCGACTCGGCGCGCCGCGCCGCCGCGCGCGCCGAGGTGAAGGACCTCCTCGTCCGCTTCGGCACGGCCGCGTTCCTCGTCTCGCAGCTCATGATCTACCAGTCGGCCCTCTACGCCGGGTACTTCCAGGGCATCGACGCGGGCGCGCGCCGCCTCATGGAGTGGATCTCCCTCGGCCTCACGCTCCCCGTGTTCCTCTACTCCGGCGCGCCGTTCCTGCGCGCGACGGCGCGCGCGCTCCGCGGCGGCGCCCTCGGCATGGACGCGCTGGTCGTGGCGGGATCGGGCGCGGCGCTCGCCATGAGCGCCTGGGGCATGCTCCGCGGCGGCGAGGTCTACTTCGACACGGCCGCGATGATCCCGACGCTCGTCCTGGCGGGTCGCCTCCTCGAGGCCGCGGCGCGCGGCCGGGCCTCCGACGTCGTGGCGCGGCTCGCGGCGCTCCAGCCCGCGGAGGCGTGCCGGCTCGTCGCCGGGGCGGACGGGGCGCGCGCGCGCGAGCGCGTGCCCGTCGGCGCGCTCGCGCCGGGCGACCGGATCGAGATCGTGCCCGGCGAGCGCCTCCCCGCAGACGGCGTCGTCGTCGAGGGGCGATCGGAGGTCGACGAGGCGCTCGTCACCGGCGAACCCGCGCCCGTGGAGAAGGGGCCCGGATCGCCGGTCGTGGGCGGGACGGTGAACCGTTTCGGCGCGCTCGTGGTCGAGGTGGTGCGCGTGGGCGAGGCGACGGTGCTCGCCGGCATCGTCCGCGCGGTCGAGGAGGCGCAGGCGCGCAAGCCGCGCGTGCAGACGTTCGCCGACCGCGTGGTGGCGTTCTTCGTCCCGGCGCTGCTCGCCCTCGCCGCGGCGACCGCCGCCGGGTGGCTCGCCACGGGGGCGTCCGCGGAGCGGGCGCTCCTCGTCGGGATCTCGGTGGTGGTGATCGCCTGCCCGTGCGCGCTGGGGCTGGCCACGCCCATCGCCGTGCTGGTCGCGACGGGCCGCGCCGGCGCGCGCGGCATCCTGCTCCGGGGCGGCGACGTGCTGGAGCGGGCGGCGCGCGTCACCGACGCCGTCCTCGACAAGACCGGAACGCTCACGCGCGGCCGGCCGGCGGTGGCCGAGATCGTGCCGCTCGACGCCGCCCGGACGCCGGCGGAGCTCCTCGCCCTCGCCGCGGCGGCCGAGGGACGGAGCGAGCACGCCCTCGGGGCCGCGGTGCGCGAGGCGGCGCGCGCGCTCCCTGGGCCGCGCGGCGAGGCCGAGGAGTTCCAGGCGGTGCCCGGGCGCGGGGTGGTGGCGCGCGTCGGAGGCGCGGCGGTGCTCGTCGGGAACCGCGCGCTGCTCGCGGCGCACGCCGTCGCGCTCCCGGCGGAGGCCGAGGCCAGCGCGGCGGAGCGCGAGGCCCGGGGCGACACGGTGGTGTTCGTCGCGCGCGCCGGGCGGCCCGAGGGGCTCCTCGTCCTGTCCGACCCGCTGCGGCCCGAGGCGGGCGCCGCCGTCGCGGCGCTGCGCGCGCTCGGGCTCGCGCCGCGCGTCCTCTCGGGCGACGCGGCGCGGACCACGGCCGCGGTGGCCAGGAGGCTGGACCTCCCGCACGGCGCCGAGGCGACGCCCGTCGCCAAGCGCGACGAGGTCGCGCGGCTCCAGGCGGGCGGGCGGCGCGTGCTGTTCGCCGGCGACGGCCTCAACGACGCCCCGGCGCTCACGCTCGCGGACGTGGGCGTCGCGATCGGCCGCGGGCCCGACGTGACGCTCGAGAGCGCCGACGCCGTCCTCGTGCGCGACGACCTCGGCCTCCTCCCCGAGCTCGTCCGCGGCGCGCGCCGCGCGACCGCGGTCATCCGGCAGAACGTGTTCTGGGCGTTCTTCTACAACGCCGTGGCGATCCCGCTCGCCGTCGCAGGCTGGCTCCACCCGATCGTCGCCGCCGCGGCGATGGCCGCGAGCTCGCTCTTCGTGGTGGGGAACTCGATGAGGTTGCGCTCGTGAGCCTCGGGCTCCTGATCGTCTGCTCGCTGTCGCTGGGCGTCGCCGCCTGGCTGTTCTTCCTCTGGTCCGTCCGGAGTGGACAGTACGAAGACCCGGAAGGGCCCAAGTACCGGATGCTCGAGGAGGATGACGAGCCGCGTCGCGAGGACCCCACGGCGAGACAGGAGCGCGACGCGAAGCTGTGAACACGCATCACACCGTGACCGAGCTTCACGAGAGGGTCGGAGCCGGATGGGGTTCACTGCGAGCGCAACGTCCGGGAATGCGTGGGGATCCGGGGTGGCCTGCACGATGCACCGCATCGCGCGCGCGCCCGTCTCGTCGCCTGACCCGGACGAGAGGTGTACGACAACGTCAACCCGACGCTCCGCACCGCCGTGCTGACGGGCCCATGAGTGGAGCAGAATCGCCGTAGGAACGAGGGAGCGGCGATTCGACCCCACGAGGGGGCACCGGCACCGGCAGCGCCGTCCGGTTGACGTTGTCGTAGATCTCTTGGCCGGGGGTCGCGGAGGACCGTGCGCGACCCGCTCCGCGCCGAGCCCCGCCTCTCGTCCCGCCGCGCTCCCTCACCCCTTCCGCTCGGCCGCCGCGACGCGCTCCGCCACGCGCGCGCGCAGGTCGACCGGATCCACGGGCTTGTCGAGGTGCGGGCGCCCCGCCTCGAGGAACGCGCGCGAACGCTCGGTGAATGCTCCGCCGGTGAGGTAGACGATGTGCGAGACGAGGTCGGGCGCCTCGGCCTGGAGCCGCTCCTCGAGCTCCATCCCGCTCATCTCCGGCATCATCAGGTCGCAGAGCACGACGTCCCACCGCTCGCCCGCGGCGGCGCGCTGGAGGACCTCGACCGGCGAGGTGAGGACCGTCACCTCGTGCGCGGAGAGGAGGCGGGCGAGGCTCTTTCCGACGAGCGCCTCGTCGTCCAGGACCAGCACCCGGCCGCGCTTCGGCGCGGGCGCGGGGGTGGGGCGCGGCGGCTCGCGCGCGGCCTCGGCGCGGAGGATGGGAAGCCGGACGCGGAACGTGGTGCCCGCGCCGGGAGGGCTCTCCACGTCGATCGTCCCGCCGATGGCGGTGACGATCCCGTGGCACACCGAGAGCCCGAGCCCCGTGCCCGCGCCGACCGGCTTGGTCGTGAAGAACGGGTCGAAGACGCGCGGGAGATCGGCCGCCGGGATGCCTGCGCCGGTGTCGTGCACCTCCACCACGACCCGGTCCGCCTCGGCCCGGGCCGAGACGCGGATCTCGTTCTCCCCCGCCCGCCCCTCCGGGATCGCCTGCGCAGCGTTCACGAGGAGGTTCACGAAGACCTGGCCCAGCTCGTGGGGGGCGGCGCGCACGGGGGGCAGGCCGTCCGGGACGTCCACGTGGAGTTGGGCGCGGTGCGCGATCTCGTTCCGCGCGATCCCGATCGCCGCCTCGAGCTCGGCCTTCACGTCCACGGGACGGCGCTCCTCTCCCCGCGCGGGCTGGGCGAACTGCCGGAGGGCCTGCACGATCCCTCGCACCCGCGCTGCTCCATCCATGGCGTCGCGCACGGCCCGGCGCAGGTCCTCGATGCGGGCCGGGTCCGCCGGCACGCCGGGCGCGAGCGCGGCGAGCGCCTCGTCCACGGCGATGAGGTTCGCCCAGACGTACGCGAGCGGATTGTTCACCTCGTGGGCGACGCCGGCGGCGAGCGTGCCCACCCCCGCCAGGCGGTCGGTGTGACGGAGCCGCTCCTGGAGGCGCCGCGCCTCGGTCACGTCGGTGATGGTCCCCGCGAGGTGGGTCGCACGTCCGGTCTCGTCGCGCGCCGTCGCCCGCCCGCTGAGCTGCGCCCACCGCCACCCGCCGTCGGGCGCCGGCATCCGGTACTCGGAGCTGAACACCGCCGTCCGCCCCTCGACGTGCGCCTCCAGGTCGGCCCGCGCCCGCGCGCGATCCTCCGGGTGCACGAGGGCCATCCACCGGTCGGCGCTGCCGCCCGGCTCCGCCTCGATCCCGACCCGGCCCTCGGGGCGGAGCTCGCCCCGGCGTACGTCCAGCTCCCAGTACGCGTGCCCCGCGCACTCCATCGCGAGGCGGAGCTGCGCCTCGCGGCGGCGGACCTCCACCCACGCGTGGCGCTCCGCGGTCATGTCCGCGAACGAGGTGAGGACCCCGTGCGGCCGGGCCGCGTCGCCGAGCCGGAGCGGCTCGGAGGACATGGCCAGCCAGCGGACCATCCCGTCGCGCTGGATCATGCCGAGGAGCTCGTTGCGGACCGGCTGGCCGGTCCGGAGGGTGCGGTTGGCCGGGTACTCGGACGGGGGGAAGGGTGTGCCGTCGGAGCGGAGGACGTGCCAGTTCTCGTGGCTCGTGCGCCCCACGATCCGCTCGCGCGGCAGGCCCAAGATCCGCTCCGCGGACGCGTTGCAGTCGACGATGCGGCCCTCGGTGTCGAAGATCACGACGCCCTCGGCCATCGCCGCGAACACGGACCGGAGCCGCGCCTCGCTCTCGCGCAGCGCCTCCTCGGCGCGCACGCGCGCGGTGACGTCGCGGACGATGCCCTCGAACGCGATCACCGCGCCGGTCGCGTCCCGGAGGACGGTCCCGCGGGACTCGACGTGGACGACCCGGCCGTCCTTGCGGACCCAGCGGATGACCTGGCCCTCCGGGCGCGACTCGACCAGCGATGGGTCGGCGGCGAGGTGGCGGTCGTCGGGGTGGACGATCCGCAGGCCGAGCTCCGGATCCGCGTAGAACTCCTCGGCGGAGTAGCCCGTCACCCCCGCCACGGCCGGGCTCACGTACTCGAACGCCGGCGGCGATCCCGCCCGGATGCGGAAGAGGACGTCGGGCGCGCTCTCCCCGAGCAGCCGCAGCAGGGCTTCGCGCTCCACCGCCACCGCGTCGTCTCGGTCCGGGCGCACCGCCGGAGAGCTTAGCCCGGGCGCCCGAGGCGGTGAAGCTCGGACCCGCCGGCGGTGAAAGGACGGGACCCCCGTGCTATGACCCTCCGCGCGCGGGCTGGGTCACGCGCGCCAGGGGTCGTGCGCCTGGACCGCACCGAGGGAGGACGGAGCCGTGCTCGAAGCGTACCGGAAGCACGCCGCCGAGCGCGCGGCGCTGGGGATCCCGCCGCGCCCGCTCGACGCGGAGCAGACCGAGGCAGTGTGCGCCCTGCTCGAGCGCCCGCCGGCCGGTGAGGAGGAGGCCCTCCTGGCCTTGCTCCGCGATCGCGTGCCACCCGGAGTCGACCCGGCGGCGGAGGTCAAGGCGGCGTTCCTCGGCGCGGTCGCGCGCGGCGCGCGCCGCTCGCCGCTCCTCTCGCCGGTGGCCGCGGTGGAGCTCCTCGGGACCATGATGGGCGGCCACGACGTGCCGCCGCTCCTCGAGCTGCTGGACGATCCGGTCCTGGCCGACGCGGCGGCGCGGGCGCTCGCGCGGACGATCTACGTGCACGAGGGCGCGGAGCGCGTCGTGGAGCGCGCGCGGACGAGCCCCGCCGCGCGGCGGGTGCTCGAGAGCTGGGCGGCGGCGGAGTGGTTCACCGCGCGGCCGCCGCTCCCGGCGGAGCTCCGCGTCACCGTCTTCAAGGTGGACGGCGAGATCAACACCGACGACCTCTCGCCCGCCGGCGACGCCGCCACCCGGCCGGACATCCCGCTCCACGCGCTCGCGATGGGAAAGGCGCGCTTCCCGGGTGGCGTCGCCCGGATCGCGGCGCTCCGGGCGGCGGGCGCGGCGGTCGCGTTCGCCGGCGACGTCATCGGGACCGGCTCCTCGCGCAAGTCGGCGTGCAACTCGGTCCTCTGGCACATCGGCGAGGACGTCCCGTTCGTGCCCAACAAGCGGCGCGGCGGGGTGATCGTCGGCGGCGCCGTCGCCCCGATCTTCTTCAACACGGCCCAGGACTCGGGCGCGCTCCCGATCCGCGCCGACGTGACGCGGCTCGAGACCGGCGACGTCGTCGTCGTGGACACGGTCCGCGGCGAGCTGCGCTCCGCGGACGCCGGAGCGCGGGGCGAGGTCCTCGCGCGGTTCGCGCTCGAGCCGGTCACCCTCCGTGACGAGTACCGCGCCGGCGGCCGCGTGCCGCTCATCGTGGGGCGCGCGCTCACCGCCCGCGCGCGCGCCGCGCTCGGGCTCCCTCCCTCCGAGCTCTTCGCCCGCCCCCAGAACCCCGCCCCCGCGCCGGGGCAGGGCTACACGCTCGCGCAGAAGATGGTCGGCAAGGCCTGCGGGCTCCCCGGCGGGCTGGGCGTTCTGCCGGGGGGCGCGTACGAGCCGCGGCTCGCCACGGTCGGCTCGCAGGACACGACCGGCCCGATGACGGCCGACGAGCTGAGCGAGCTCGCTTGCCTCCGCTTCCAGGCGCCGCTCGTGCTCCAGTCGTTCTGCCACACGGCGGCGTACCCGAAGCCCGCCGACGTGGAGATGCAGAAGGCGCTCCCCGGGTTCGTGCGGTCGCGCGGCGGGGTCTCCCTCCGGCCGGGCGACGGCGTCATCCACTCGTGGCTCAACCGCATGCTCCTCCCCGACACCGTCGGGACCGGGGGCGACTCGCACACCCGCTTCCCGATCGGCATCTCTTTCCCGGCCGGCTCCGGCCTCGTCGCCTTCGGCGCGGCGCTCGGGTTCATGCCGCTCGACATGCCAGAGAGCGTGCGGGTCCGGTTCCGGGGACGCCTGCGCCCGGGGATCACCCTGCGTGACGTCGTGAACGCCATCCCCTGGGTGGCCGCGCGGGAGGGGCTCCTCACCGTCCCCAAGAAGAACAAGAAGAACGTGTTCGCCGGGCGGATCCTCGAGCTGGAGGGGCTGCCCGACCTCACGACCGACCAGGCGTTCGAGCTCGCCGACGCCTCCGCCGAGCGGAGCGCAGCGGCCGCGACGGTCGCGCTCTCCGTCGAGAGCGTCGTCCGCCACGTCCGCTCGGGCGCGGCGCTCCTCCGGCGGCTCGTGGAGGAGGGCTACGGCGACCGCGACGCCCTCCTCCGCCGGATCGAGGCGATGGAGGCGTGGCTCGCGAAGCCGGAGCTCCTCGCCGCCGACGCGAACGCGCGGTACGCCGCGGAGCTGGAGATCGATCTCGACGGCCTCGCCGAGCCGCTCCTCGCCTGCCCCAACGACCCCGACGACGTGCGGCCGCTCTCGGAGGTCCAGGGGACGCGCATCGACGACGTGTTCCTCGGCTCCTGCATGACGCACGTCGGCCACTTCCGCGCCGCGGGCGAGGTGTGGAAGGGGCAGGCCAGGAACGGCGCCGTCCGGACGTGGCTCTGCCCGCCCACGCGGATGGATCAGGACCAGCTCAAGGAGGAGGCGTACTTCCCCGCCTTCGCGCTCGCCGGCGCGCGCATCGAGCTTCCCGGCTGCTCGCTCTGCATGGGGAACCAGGCGCGGGTGCCCGACGGGGCGACCGTCTTCTCGACCTCGACGCGCAACTTCGACGACCGGATGGGCACGGGCGCGAAGGTGTTCCTCGGCTCCGCCGAGCTCGGCGCCGTGGCCGCGGGACTCGGCCGGCTGCCGTCGCCCGAGGAGTACCTCGCTGCGTTCCAGGCGCGGATCGGCTCCAGGGCGCAGGAGCTGTACCGGCCGCTGGCGTTCGACGTCGCGTGACCTACGCGGAGGTGGCATCCATGAAGGTGCGGGAGATCGAGGTCATCGAGGACTACAGCGCGCGCGCCCGGCTCGACGAGGGGTTCCTGCGGCTGAAGCGGCTGCGCGCCCGGAACCGCCGGACGGACGGGAGCGCCTCGCCGGAGTACAGGATCGACGTCGTGGATCGGCCCACGCTCGACGCGGTGGCGCTCGTGATCTGGGCGCGCACGCCGCGGGGCGTCGAGGTGCTGACGCGGCACCAGCTCCGGCCAGCGGCGTTCTTCCGCCGGGGGAAGACGGCGGCGCTGCCGGAGCCGGAGTACCTGCTCGTCGAGGAGATCGTCGCCGGCGTGCTCGAGCCGGGCGAGCTGGGGGAGGCCGCGCTGCGCCAGCGGGCGGTGGAGGAGGCCCACGAGGAGGCGGGGCTGGTGATCGACCCCGCCACCGTGCGCCGCCTCGGGGGCGCGTTCTTCCCGCTGCCCGGCATCGTCTCCGAGAAGGTCCACGTGCTCGAAGCCGAGGTGGTCCGGGGGCCGGGCCCGGACGTGTTCGACGCCCCGCGCGAGGGCGACGGTTCGCCGCTCGAGGAGGGCTCCCACCTCCAGTGGCGGACGCTCGAGGACGCGATCCGCGCCTGCGACGCGAGCGACATCGAGGACGCGAAGACCGAGCTCGGGTTCCGGCGGCTGGCCCTCCGGCTCGGACGCGGCTCGTCCCCGTGAACGAGCCCGCGCCCGAGTCCGCGCCGAAGATGGCCGCGTCCACCGGGCTCGGGCGCGAGCACGGGCGGGAGCTCCAGGTCCGCGCAGGTCAGGGCAGCTCGACGACGAGCTCGATCTCGACCAGGAAGCGAGGCTCGTAGAGCCTCCTCACCTCGACCCAGGTGGCCGCGGGGAGGTGGCCCTTGTAGAACGCGCCGCGGCTCCCGGGGCTCGCCGCCTTGAGCGCCTCCAGGTCGAGCGTGTAGGCGCGCTCCGAGACGACGTGGGCGGAGGTGGCCCCGAGCTGCTTCAGGATGAGCTGGAGCTTCTCGTAGATGTCCCGGACCTGCGCCTCCATGCCGGACTGCGTGCTCGTCGTCCCCGACACGTGGATGGTCCGGCCGATCCGGAGCGCCTGGCAGTACCCGAGCCGCTGCTCGACGTCCTCGTCCCAGTGAACGCACTCCTTCTTCGGGGCCGCGAGCACGGTCAGCGGAGCCGCGATCGCACACGCCAGGATCAGGCTTCTCACGAGGCCTCCTCGCCGCCTCGTGCACGGGGGCGGCGCCATCCAGGGTAGGGGAGCCGGACGCTGCGTCAAGGGAATATGGGCTCGCCCAACGTGGGACGCGGCGTCGAGCGGCGCACGAGGCCCTCTCCGCCTAGTGTTCGGCGGGAGGAGGTTCCACATGCCCAAGCCGAGGAAGGTCCGCACCCGCATCGAACGCGACACGATGGGCGAGGTCGAGGTCCCGGCCCGGGCCCTCTACGGCGCCCAGACCGCGCGCGCGGTCCAGAACTTCCCCATCTCCGGCCTGCGCGCGCACCCCGCGTACCTCGACGCCACCGTGCGGGTGAAGCTCGCCGCGGCGCGGGTGAACGCGTCGCTCGGGCTGCTCCCGCGGGCCAAGGCCCGCGCCCTCGAGAAGGCCGCGCGCGAGGTGCTCGCGGGGCAGCACCGCGACGAGTTCGTCGTGGACGTGTACCAGGCCGGCGCCGGGACGTCGCACAACATGAACGTGAACGAGGTCCTGGCGCGCCGCGCGAACCAGCTCCTCGGCGAGCCGGACGGCGCCGCCCGCGTCCACCCGAACGACGACGTCAACATGGCGCAGTCCACGAACGACGTCGTGCCCACCGCGATCCGCCTCGCCGCGCTGGAGCTCGCGCCGGAGGTGATCCAGGCGCTCTCCGGCCTCGCCGCGACGTTCGCCGGGAAGGCGAAGGCGTGGGACCGGATCGTGAAAGCGGGACGGACGCACCTCATGGACGCGACGCCGATCCGGCTCGGCCAGGAGGTCTCGGGCTGGAGCACCGCGCTCGGCGTGGCCGCGGGCCGCGTGCGCGACGCGCTCCCCGAGCTCTCGCTCCTCGGGATCGGCGGCACCGCGGTCGGGACCGGCCTCAACGCCCACCCGCGCTACCCGGTGCTCATGGCGGAGGAGCTCTCGGAGCTCACGGGGACGCCGCTCCAGCCCGCGCCCAACCCGTTCTACGCGATGCAGTCGATCGCGCCGTTCGTCGCGCTGGCCGGCGCGCTCCGGATCGCCGCCCTCGAGCTCCTCCGGATCGGCGGCGACGTCCGCCTGCTCGGGAGCGGCCCCACCTCGGGCATCGGCGAGCTGGTGCTCCCGCCCGTCCAGCCCGGCTCGTCCATCATGCCGGGCAAGGTGAACCCGTCGATGGCCGAGATGCTCGCGATGGTGTCGTACCAGGTCGTGGCGCTCGACGGCGCGGTGGCCTGGGCCGCCAGCGGCGGGCAGCTCGAGCTCAACGTGATGATGCCGCTCGTCGCCTTCGACCTGTGCCACGCGCTCGAGATCCTCGCGCGCGCGGTGCGGGCGTTCGACGCGCGCCTGGCGCGCGGGCTCGCGGTCGACGAGGCGCGCTGCCGGGCGTACGCCGAGCGGACGGTGAGCCTCGCGACCGCCCTCGCGCCGCGGATCGGCTACGCCGCCGCCGCGGAGGTCGTGAAGCAGGCGCTCGCCTCCGGCCGCTCGATCGTCGACGTCGCCGCCGAGCGGCCGGAGCTGACGCCGGCCGAGGCGCGGCGGCTCCTCGATCCCGGGAAGCTGACGCGGCCGGGGCGGGGGTGAGCGGCGCTCGCCGCGCCGCCCGGGCTCGGGCTCGTTCACGGGGCCCGACGCACGGCGTAAGATGATCCCCGGTGTCGCGACGGATCGGCGAGCTCCTCGTGGAAGACGGCGCCTGCGCCGCGGCGGCGGTGCGCGAGGCGCTCCAGAACCAGGTCATCTTCGGCGGCCGGGTGGGGACGAACCTGCTCGAGCTCGAGGCGGTCACGGAGGAGCGGCTCGCGGGCGCGCTCGCCCGGCGCCACGGGTGCCGCCACGTCGCGGGGCCGGTGCAGCCCGCGCCCGAGGCGGTCGCGCTCGTCTCGCGCGAGCTCGCCGACCGCTGGGAGGTGGTGCCGCTCGCGGCCGGCGACCGGAACCTCACCGTCCTGGCCCGCGATCCGGGCAACCTGGCCATGCTCGACGAGGTCGCGTTCGGCGCGGGGCGGCGTGTGACCGCCGTCGTGGCGGCGGAGGCGCGGATCTGGGCGCTCCTCCGCACGACCTACGGGATCGTGCGCGCGCTGCGCGGCATCGAGCTCGAGGCGCAGGCCCCGCCGGTCCCCAGCCGGGCGGAGGCGCCGGCGCCCAGCGCCGCGCCGGCCGGCGACCTCATGGACGAGGCCGGGTTCGACGCGCTGTACGGGCAGATCCACCGCGGCGAGGCGCCCTCCGGCCCGGAGCCGATCATCGAGCTGACCGCCGACATGCTCGAGCCGGCCGAGGCGCCGCCGCCCGCGCCGGAGGCGAGCCCGCTCGGCTTCGCGGAGGCGCTGGCCGCGCTCGCGGGCGTCGCGGAGCGGACCGCCATCGCCCGCGTCGTCCTCCGCTACGCCCGCACCCGCGTGCGGCGGGCCGTGCTCTTCACGGTCCACCGCGGCGTGGCGCAGGGCTGGGTGGGGCTGGGCGGCGGGCTCGCCGCGGCCGCGCCCGCGATCCGGCTGCGCCTCGGGACGCCGGGGGTCCTCGACACGGTGGTCCGGACGCGCGCCCACTACCTCGGCCCGCTGCCGCGGACCGAGGCCAACGTCCGCCTGCTCAAGGCGGTCGGGGGCGGGGTGCCGCGCAACGCGCTCCTCGTGCCGATCCTCGCGCTCGGACGCGTGGTGAACGTGCTCTACGCCGACGGCGGGCGCGGGGCGATGGTGGACGCGGACGGGGTGGGCGAGCTGCTCATCCTCGCCACGCGCATCGCGCAGAGCTACGACGCGCTCGTGGCGCGCGTCTGAGGTATCCTCCGCCGCCCATGGGCGCCACGGTCCACTACTTCATGCTCCCCGAGGACGAGGTCGCGCTCTTCCGGCTGCTCGCGCGTCGGGAGGTGACCGTCTACCCGGAGCTCGTCCCGCCCGGCTGGGTCCCGCTCGTCGCCGGGCCCGACACGCCGGCGCAGCTCGACGGCTCGGCCTACTACCTGGCGCTCGAGCGCCACGGGCCCGTGATCGTCCACCCGGTGAAGCGCGGGCCCGACAAGGGCATGCTCGCCATCGAGGAGGTGCCGTCGCCCGTGTTCCACTACGAGCGCTCGCTCCGCAACGAGGACGGCGAGCTCGTGGCGGGCCGCATCTGGGCGGAGCTCGAGGTGGACGACGACCCGAACAGCCGGAAGGGCAAGCCGTACGCCCTCAAGGCGCTCTTCCTCGAGATCCAGGAGCTCTTCAAGAAGAGCTGGCGCCGGAGCGAGCCCAAGGGGTTCTGGGTCGGCCCGCACGCGGCCGCGGCGTGGAAGCGCGGCGAGCTGAAGCTCCGCGAGGCCGGCCACAAGGGACGCCTCATCGACGTCTGGCGCTGAGGCCGGGGCGGGTGCGCGGCCCCGCGGACGGTTGACGAGACGCCCGAGGACCGGTAGACGGGAGTGCTTCCGGAGTTCTTGACCGTGACCCTATCCGCCCGATATAAGGCCGCCCTCGCCGGGGTCCTGGTTGCCCTGCCGATGCTCGTCCTCGCGGAGGTCCGCGTGGACGGGGCGGTGCTCCCGGACGGCGCAGTGAAGGTGGCGGAGAATCGGTACCGGGTGCCGCAGAGCTGGGAAGAAACCCTCCGGTTCTATCGACAGAGCTACCCGCCGAGGTATACAAGGCGGGCCATCGCTGACCAGCCGGGCGTGAAGGCGGTCCACATCGCCAACCCGGACGCGAAGCCGGGGAGCTGGGAAGGGCTGAACGTCTACGAGGCGAAGGGCGAAGTACGAATCTTCGTGCTCTTGAAGGGGAAGTGAGGGTATTGGGGAATCGTCTAACGGCAGGACGCCAGACTCTGGATCTGGCTATCTAGGTTCGAATCCTAGTTCCCCAGAAGATGTGCTCCGGCGTTGCCTGCCACAGCGATCGGAGCTAGAGAAAGCGAGGAACGTGGCCCGTTAGTCTAGCGGTTAGGACGTCGGCCTCTCACGCCGAAAACATGGGTTCAATTCCCGTACGGGTCACACCCTGTGCCCCCTGCCACCCCGTCCAGTGGCAGGGGGTTTTTCGTTCTCCCGCGTCCGCACAGCGGAGGAGACGCAACGGCCCCGGCCAGCGCGCGCCGGCCGGGGCCGAACTCCTCGCCGAGGGTCCTCGGCCGTCTGCGAGCTACCAGACGTAGATGCTCGCCCACGGGAAGCTGCCGGCCGTGGCCGAGAAGTACGTGTAGCCGCCGACCTGCGCGAGCGGGAAGGGGCCCGCGCCGCAGCTCGCCGTCGCGGTCCCGCCGTTCACGCTGATCGTCCGGCCGGAGAAGTTGGAGCAGCCCCAGCCGTTCACGCGCTGTGCGGTCCGGTAGCAGACCGCGCCCGTGGTGTTGAAGTTGCCGGTGTTGTTCGTGAACGTGATCGGGTTGGCGCACGGGGTCGCGTCGCCGAGCTCGAAGGTCGCGGTGACCTCGCCGCCGTTCGCCGTGCACGCGCCCGTCCCCGAGCACGTCCCACCCCACCCGGCGAACCTCGACCCCGGCGCCGCGGTGGCCGTCAGCGTCAGGCTCTCGGAGCAACTTAGGATCGCTTCGCACGTCGCGCCGCAGTCGATCTTGCCGTCGGAGGATCGGACCGTCCCGGTGCCGGTGCCGAGCTTCCTCACGGGCACCCACCGGGCGCAGGGGTTCTGGCTGAAGTTGGCGGTGACGGACCGGATGGCGGCCATGCTGACGACGCAGGTCGCGGTCCCGGTGCAGGCTCCGCTCCAGCCCCCGAAGCTCGACCCGACGGCGGCCGTCGCCGTGAGGGTCACGGCCGTGCCCGACGGGAAGGCGGCGCTGCAGGTGGCCCCGCAGTCGATGCCCGCGGGCCGGGAGGTGACCGTGCCCGCGCCCGTACCCGCCCTCGTCACCGTGAGGAGGTAGGAGGGGGCGAGCTCGAACGTCGCGGTGATCCTGGGGAACCCGGCTGCGACCGTGCACGTCGGGGCGGTCCCGGTGCAGTCGCCGCTCCAGCCGGCGAACCGCGAGCCCGCGGCCGGCGTGGCGGTCAGCGTCAGGGTCGACGCGCAAGCGAAGTTCCCGGTGCTGCCCGTGCAGGCCGTCCCGCAACTGAGCGTGCCGTTGTTCGAGGTGACGGTGCCGGTGCCCGTCCCGGACTTCGTGAGGGTCACGTAGCCGTTCGCGCAGGAGGCGAAGGAGGCCATGACCGCGCGGTCGGCCGTCATGGAGAGCGTGCAGGTCCCCGTGCCGGTGCAGGCGCCGGCCCAGCCGGAGAAGACTCCGGCCAGGGCCGTCGCGGTCAGGGTCACCGTCGTGCCGCTGGCGTACGACGCCGCGCAGGCCGCGCCGCAGTCGATGCCGCCGGGGCTGGACGTGACCGTCCCGTTGCCGGGCCCGGACCTGGTCACCGAGAGCGTGTAGCTGGTGCCGAGGGTGAAGTTGGCGGTGACCGCCACGTTGCCGGTGAGCTGCACGGAGCAAGTCGCGCCGGTGCCGGTGCAGGCGCCGCTCCAGCCCGTGAACGCCGAGCCGGCCGCCGGGGTCGCCGTCAGGACCACCCCGGGCACCGCCCCGCAGCTCGAGACAGTCATGGTGCAGGTCGTCCCGCAGCTGATGCCCGCAGGGCTCGACGTCACCGTGCCGGCGCCGGTGCCCGCCCTGGTCACGGTCAGCATGCTCGCGGGCGCCGCGCAGGCGAGGAACGTCGCGCCGACGCTCTGGGCCGCGGACATCGTGACGACGCAGGTCGCTGCCGAGCCGGTGCAGGGGCCGCTCCACCCGGTGAACACGTACCCGGACGCGGGGGTCGCGGTCAGGGTGACCACCGTGCCGGCCGCGTAGGTGGCGCTGCACGTGGTCCCGCACTGGATGCCGGCCGGGGTGGAGGCGACCGTGCCGCCCGACGCGACGCCGGACCTCGTGACGGTGAGCGCGTACGCCGTCCCGCCCCCTTGCGGCGTGGTCGCGCTCGTCTTGCTCGACGGCGGCGACGCGACGGTGATGTCCACCGCCTCGACCAGGTAGTAGTACGTAGTGTTCCCGACGACGGTCGTGTCCGAGTACGACGTGCCGGTGACGCCGGTCGCGATCCGGTTCGCGGCGGACGGGGTCATGCCGGTGCCGTTCGTGCTGCGGAAGACGTCGTACGTCACGGCGCAGCCCGCGCCCGGCGACGGGACCGCGCTCCACTTGAGGTCCACGCGGTTGGCGGAGACCGCGGTGGCGGTGAAGCTGGTCGGGATGTTGGGCGTGGCGCAGGAGAGGCCGCCGCCGCCCTCGAGCGGGAACTGCATCGGGGCGAGCAGCGCGTGCTTGCCCGGAGAGGGGAGGGTGGGTTCGTACTGGGCGCCGAGGAGGCCGTAGTCGTCCTCGCCGTTGAGCGCCCAGTAGGTCCAGTGCATGTGCGGCCGGGCCTTGATGTACTGCACGAGGCACTGGAACCACTGGCCCTGGCTGCCGGGCGCCGTGCCGGTGTAGTCGCCGTTGTTCGCGCCGAACTCGCCCACGAGCACGGGCGCGATCCCGTCGCGGCTGATGTAGCCCCAGTACTCGTCCCAGACGGCCGCGAGGCTGTCGCACGTGGTGCTGCTCGTGAACCACTTCTGCCGGTAGAGGTTCGGGCCGTAGTCGTGCGCCGAGTAGACGAGGCGGTTGGGGACGTTCAGGACGACCGGGTGCGTCGCCACGCCCTGGAGGTTGCCGCCCCACCAGTCACAGTCGCCGTCGTAGCACTCCGCCCCCTCGACGATGACGAGCAGGTTCGGGTTCTCGGCGAGGATCGCGTTGCCGATGCGCTCGGCGGCCTTCGGCCAGTTCCGGGCGCTCGTCACGGGGCAGCCGCCCGTCGCGGTGTCGCCCGTCCAGCAGGCGCCGGTGGGCGCGCCGGCGACATTCAAGTGCGGCTCGTTCCGGAGGTCGGCGCCGATGACGATCGGGTTGCCCTGCGGGTCCCTGAAGTCCTTGTAGCGCCGGACGAGCGTGATCCAGTTGTCGATGAGCGTCTGCTCGGAGAACTCCGGCGTGTACCAGAGCCCGTTCTCCTGCGCGCTGTTCCCCGCGGTGGAGCGGTGGTTGTCGAGGATCACGCGGATCCCCACGTCGCCGAGCGTCTGGATCACCCGGTCCATGATCGTGAGCGAGTCGAGCCCGATCACGTCGCGGTTCATCGGGCCGGCGCCGTTGGACGCGCCGATGTTCGTGGGGGCGATCGGGAACGAGACCATGTCGTCCGAGAACGGCATGCGGACGACGTTGTAGCCGAGCGACTTGATGGTGTTGACGATGTTGTGCCAGTCCTGGCACCACAGTCCGTGGATCACCTTGTCGGTCGTCTCGAACCCGTACCAGTTGATGCCCGCGATCCGGACGACCTCGCCGTTCGCGTCGAGGATCTGATTGCCGCTCGTGTGCCAGTAGCCGGCGCCCGCGGCGGCGGCGCGCGCTCCTGGACCGAGCGTGAGCGCGACGACGAGGAGCGTGAGCCAGAGCCCGCGACCGCCGCGGGCGGAACAGCGCGTGCGACGCATGTGCGCCTCCTGAGGTGTGAAGGGCGGGCACTGCGCGGGGGGTTCTCGACACGGACCCGCGGGCAGCGCCGTCCTGCGAACTGGATCGCACCCAGGGTCTCACGTCTCGCAGGGTGAAGCAGGAGAATTTCCGTGACCCGGAGTCGTCTTGCTTCGAGGGAGCGCGGGCATCGATCGCGCGCTGCCCACCCCTCCGGGGCGCCTCGCAGGGCACATCGGAGCACGGATGACCATTCAGCACGCTTCGTCCTCGTGGCCTCGGCGTTCGCGATCGCCGTCGGCGTCACCCTGGGCACCTACACGGCGAGCCTCGGGCGCGCGTCGACCGAGCGACGCCTCCACGATCTCGAGCGCCTGCTCCGCGAGAGCTTCGATCGCGACGCGCGGCAGGAGGTCGAGACCGCCGTCTCGATGCTGCAGGCTCGCGGCTCCACCTGCGGGACGCCCGCGGGAAGCTCCTCATCCAGGAGATCCTGCGGGACGGCCGCGTGCTGGGGGGCGGCTACACCGACTACTACTTCCCGAAAAAGCAAGGCGGCGCGCACCTCCCCAAGCGCGCGTACAGCGTCGCGTTCGCGCCGTTCGGCTGGGTCGTCGGCACGGGGAACGGCCTGAACGTCTGCATCGCGACGCTCTGGTCTCGGACCAGACAGGCGACCGACCACGCGCAGCGCGCGAACGCGCTCGCCGGGACGGCGCGCGAGGCGGCCACGACGGGCGTCGGCGCCGTGGAGGAGATGCAGGCCGCGATCGGCAGGATGCGCGCCTCCGCCGAGGGCACCTCGCAGATCATCCGGGACATCAACGACATCGCCTTCCAGACCAACCTCCTCGCGCTCAACGCGGCGGTCGAGGCGGCGCGTGCCGGCGAGGCGGGCCGCGGGTTCGCCGGCGTGGCCGAGGAGGTCCGCTCGCTGGCGCTGCGCGCGAAGGAGGCTGCGATGAAGACGGAGGGCCTCATCCGCCAGTCCGTCCAGGAGGCCGGGCACGGCGACGCCACCGCCCAGCGCGTCGCGGGCGAGCTCAAGCGGATCGCCGCGGGGATCGGGACGGTCACCGACATCGTCTCCGAGATCGCGCGGGCGACCCGCGAGCAGTCCGCGGGGGTCGAGCAGGTCGGCCGCGCCGTCGGCGAGATGGACAAGGTGACCCAGCAGAACGCGGCGAGCGCGGAGGAGTCCTCGTCGGCGGCCTCGGAGCTGTCTCGGCAGGCCGAGGAGCTCGCCACGATGGTGGCGGAGTTCCAGCTCGAAGGCGCGTCTGGGTCGAGCGCCGGGCGCGGGCCCAGGTCATGGGCGGGGAGCGCGACGACCCCTGAGTGCGCGCTCACCCGGAGGGGCGGGTCTCCGGACCGCGCCCGAACTCGTGCGGACGCAGGGGGCTGAGCGGACGGAACCTTGGCGTATGCGATGCACCGATCGGCTGAGCGCGCGGCCGTCGTGCCGCTGCTGTCCGAGTGAGGCTTACATGAAGGGCCGCAACGTCCTGATCGTGGATGACTCGCCCGTGTCCCGGAAGATCCTGCGGAGCTGCCTGCCCAAAGACCCGGCCTGTGCGGTGCGGGAGGCAGGCGACGGCGAGGCCGCGCTCCAGCAATTCACGGAGCAGCGCCCCGACGTCACGTTCCTCGATCTCACCATGCCGCGGATGGCGGGGCTCGATTGCCTCGCGGCCCTCAAGAAGATGTCCAAGGAAGCGGTCGTGATCGTGGTCACGGCCGACGTCCAGCCGCGCTCCATCTCGCGCGCGCTCGAGCTCGGCGCGGCCGAGGTCCTGCGCAAGCCGCCCACGCGCGAGGCCGTGGCCGAGGTGCTCGCGAAGGTCGCTCCGGCGGCCGGAGGATCGAATGCCGTCTGAGGGGACGCCGCTCGCGGCGGAGCAGCTCGACACGCTGCAGGAGCTGATGAACATCGCGTTCGGGCACGCCAGCGCCGAGCTCGCGCACGCGCTGGATCGCGGCGTGGGGCTCACGGTGCCGGCCGCGCAGGTGATGCCGGCGGTGCTGCTCCGGTACTACGTCGGCGCGGAGCTGAAGGGCGAGGGGCGGGTGGCGATGCTGGAGCAGGCGTTCGCGGGCGAGCTCCAGGGGAGCGCGATCCTCGTGCTCCCGGAGGCCGTCGGAGAGGCGGAGCTCCGGAAGATCGGCGGCGTGCTGGTCCGCGCGTGCGTGGGGCGGCTGGGGGAGCTGCTCGGAGGCGCGGTGCGGTTCGAGGAGCCGCGCGTCGCGGTGGAGGGGCGGAAGGAGGCGGCGGCGCGCGCGGACGTCTTCCGGAAGGAGCTGCCGGCGCTCGTGCTCGGGACCGCATTCCACCTCGAGGCGCCCGCGGCGGCCGGCCACCTGTTCCTGACGTGCAGCGCCGAGGCGATCCGTTGGCTCCAGAGCGCGCTGCCACGGTTCCTGGCGCGGTACGCTTGACCGGACCCAGAGGTCCGTCGGACGGACGGTGGTCCGCGGTCGGTGGTGCGCACGCGGCACTGGCGCAGTTGGAGTGTGGCAGAGAACTGCGTGCGCAGACTGCGCGGCGTGCGGCCGCCGAAACGGCAGCGGGGACCCTGCGCGGGTGGCCGAGACGCCCATCCTCGGATGTGAGAGCGAGCGTTTCCTGCCGAGCGGGTGGCTCGCGGGAAGAGATGCGGCGGTCGAGCCATGCGGCTCAGCTGCTTGCGCAGGAGACGCCGAACCGCACGCGCATGAGATAGGTGCCGAGGGGGAAGACGACGTTCTTCTCGCCCGAGCAGTACTTCACCAGCGCATCCCGGTGGCGCTGGAGGAAGCTCGCCATCCGCTGCAGGGCCTCGATCCGCTTCCACTTGTCGCGCGACGCGACGCGCGGCTTGAGCAAACGGCGGGGTTCGACCCGCGATGCGCGTCGTGTGTGCCGCTGCTTCCGCACGCGGCACGC
>DASPMI010000036.1:0-3029 GCA_035627135.1 Anaeromyxobacter sp.
GGCCGGTGAACCCCTCGGCCGCGAAGTCCGCCTCCGAGACCGCCACCACGATCCCCGCGTTCGCGAGCGGGGAGGAGCGGTGCGAATTGGACATCCCGTTCGTGCACTGCATGCCGGGCTCGGTGGGCGTCGGGACCACCACGCCGCCGGGGCACATGCAGAACGAGAAGACCCCGCGCGCCGCGCCGCCGACCTTCGGGTTGTCCGCGAGCTTGTAGTCCGCGGGCGGGAGCCGTGGGTGCCGGCGTTCCATGCCGTACTGGATGCGGTCGATGAGCGGCTGCGGGTGCTCGGCGCGGAACCCGACGGCGAACGCCTTGGCCTCGATCGGCCAGCCGCGCGCGGCGAAGAGCTCGAACAGCTCGCGGGCGCTGTTGCCCGGCGCGAGCACCAGGCGGTCGCAGTCGAGGGTCCGGCCGTCCGCCAGGCGCACGCCGCGGATCCGCCCGTCGGACACGCCCAGGTCGACCGCGCGGGCGTTCCAGTGGAACGTGCACCCCCCGCGCTCGAGCTCCTCGCGCATGGCGGAGATGGCGCCGGGCAGCAGGTCGGAGCCGACGTGCGGCTTCCCCTCGGCGAGGATGCGCGCCACGCCGCCGAAGCGGGCGAACAGCTCGACGACCTTCCGGACGGCGGGGTGGTGGATGCGGGTGCCGAGCTTGCCGTCGGTGTAGGCGCCCGCGCCGCCCTCGCCGAAGTTCATGTTGGACTCGGGATCGAGCGCGCCGGCCCGCATGAGCGCGGCGACGTCCCGTCGCCGGGGGCTCACCGGCTTCCCGCGGTCGAGGACGATCGACGGCACGCCCCGCTCGAGCAGCGCCCACGCGCAGAAGAGGCCGGCGGGGCCCGCGCCGAGGATGACGGGAGGGAGGGCCGGCGCGCGGACGCGGCCGGGCTGGGGCTCCGGCGCAGGCACAGGCGTGACGTCCTGCGTCGTGCCGCGCGGGGTGCCTTCCAGCTCCACCTCCAGGTTCACGAGCCACCGCGGGTGGCCTCGTTTCCGCGCGTCGAGCGAGCGCCGGACGACGAGGACGTCGGAGAGGTGCCCGCGCGAGACGCCCAGGCGCTCGGCGGCACGCTCGACGAGCAGGGACTCGTCCTCGTCGAGCCAGAGGGGGATGTTCGAGACTCGGTAGCGCAATCGGCAGGCCTTCGGCGCGAAGCGGGTTACGCGGCCACGCTGTCCGGGGATGGTGGGATGCGTACGGAACTACGCACCCGGGCCGCTCTCCATAAAGGGAGTAGGCGGCCCGAACCAGGTGAAAACCTTGAAGTCATACTGGGAGAGGTGTGTCTGGCCCGTGGTTTGCTCACTCCCTCCAGCATCCAAGAGTGGGGCACCAAGCTTACTCCGGGGAGAAAGCTCAGAAATGATCTCAGGACAAGAAGTCAAGGGCACGAGGATCCTCGCCAAGTCTCTCTTCAAGGAGCTTCGGGGAAACGGGTACTCGCCGAACCAGATCCTGAGCCTCTCGACCGAGCTCATCGATCTCGTCACGCAGGATCTTCGCGCCGATCACGCGGCGCCTCCCGCGCCGCCGGCCGACCCGGCGGGCCAGGGCACCTGGCGCGCCGCGCTCTAGGGCGCACCGCCGCACCGCATCCCGTTTCCGCTGCCGCACCAGAGGCGGCGCCAGCCAAGCTGGCGCCGCCTCTGCGTTTCGAGCCCGCGATCGCGCTCGGGTTTCCGTTGACACCCCCCTGCGGCGACCAGTAGTTTTCGGCGATTTTTTCACCGAGCCCGTGAACGAGCCCGAGCCTGAGCCCGGCTTTCGCTCGGGCGCGGGAGCGGGCTCGTTCACGTTCACGGGTTCAACGGCCGGCAGATGCCACTCCGGACCATCGACAAGCTCGACCTCACGGGCAAGCGGGTGTTCGTGCGCGTGGACTTCAACGTCCCGCTCGACGCCCAGGGGCGGGTGGCCGACGACGCGCGCATCCGCGCCGCCTTGCCGACGCTGCAGCACGCCCTCGCGGCGAGGGCCCGGCTGATCGTGGCCTCGCACCTCGGGCGGCCCAAGGGGAAGCCGGAGGACCGCGTCCGCCTCACCCTGGAGCCCGCGGCCGCGCGGCTGTCCGAGCTCCTCGAGCAGGACGTCATCCTCGCGGACGACTGCGTCGGCGACGGCGTGCGCAAGCTCGTGAAGGACCTGCGCGACGGGCAGGTGCTGCTCCTCGAGAACCTGCGCTTCCACCCCGAGGAGGAGGCGAACGACGACGCGTTCGCGCGCGAGCTCGCCGGCCTCTGCGAGGTCTGGGTGAACGACGCGTTCGGGGCCGCGCACCGGGCGCACGCGAGCACCGCGGGGATGGCCGCCTTCGTGAAGGAGCGCGCGGCGGGCTTCCTCGTGAAGAAGGAGCTGGAGTTCCTCGGGCAGGCCCTCGGCCAGCCCCGGCGCCCGTTCGTCGCCGTGCTCGGCGGCGCGAAGGTCTCGGACAAGATCCGCGTCATCGACGCGCTGCTCGCCCGCGCCGACGCGGTGCTCGTGGGCGGGGCGATGGCGTACACCTTCCTCGCGGCGCAGGAGGTCGCGACCGGCCGGAGCCTGGTGGAGAAGGATCGGCTCGAGCTCGCGCGGCAGCTCCTGGAGCGCGCCCGCGCCCGCAAGGTGGACCTCCTGCTCCCGGTCGATCACGTCTGCGGCGCCGAGCCGAGAGACGCGGGCTCGCGGAGGGTGGTGAACGACCGCGCCATCCCCGGCGAGTTCATGGGCCTGGACATCGGCCCGAAGACGCTGGACGTGTACCGCCAGCGGATCCTCGGGGCGGGCACCGTCTTCTGGAACGGGCCGATGGGCCTGTTCGAGCAGCGGCCCTGGGCGGAGGGGACCTTCGGCATCGCGCGCGCGATGGCGGAGAGCGCGGCCGTGACGGTGGTCGGCGGCGGCGACAGCGCAGCGGCGGTCGAGGAGGCCGGGCTCGTTTCCCGGATGAAGCACGTTTCCACCGGCGGCGGCGCCGCCCTCGAGTTCGTCGAGGGGCGCGAGCTGCCCGGGGTGAAGGCCTGCGAGGAGTGAACGTGGCGCGTA
>DASPMI010000037.1:0-29592 GCA_035627135.1 Anaeromyxobacter sp.
GCCGAAGCTGCTCGACTACGCCAACCGGAACGGCATGAGCTGGACCTACTGGTGCCTCAACCCGAACTCGGGTGACACCAAGGGCCTCTTCCTCGACGACTGGACCACGATCGACACGGTCCGCTACGACGTCATCAAGCCCTTCCTCACGCCGCTCAAGGGCTCCGGCCCCGGCCCGACGTACTACACGCTCACCGTCCAGAAGGCGGGTCAGGGCCTCGGCGCGGTCTCCGGCGGCGCGATCAGCTGCGGCGCGGCGTGCAGCGCCAGCCTCGAGTCCGGAACGGTCGTGACGCTCACGGCCTCGCCCGAGGTCGGCTCGGCGTTCGCCGGCTGGAGCGGCGCCTGCGCCGGCACCGGCGCCTGCACGGTGACGATGACCGCGGCCCGGACCGTCACGGCCACGTTCAACCCGATCATCGCCGAGAACTACACCCTCACGGTGGTGAAGACCGGCAGCGGCTCCGGCACGGTCACCGGCGCGGGCATCAGCTGCGGCGCGACCTGCACGGCCAGCTACCCGGCCGGCGCGTCGGTCACGCTCACCGCCACCCCGGCCGCGGGCTCGGCGCTCGTGCGCTGGACGTGCGCGAGCGGCGTGGTCATGGACGCGAACAAGACCTGCACCGCCCAGTTCGACCTCGTCATCGTCGACGACCCGGTCCTGACGGTCACGAAGGCCGGCCTGGGGACCGGCGTCGTCACGTCGAGCCCGTCCGGCATCAACTGCGGCACGACGTGCGCCGCCGCGTACAGCGCGGGGACGGTCGTGACCCTCACCGCCGCCGCGAGCACGGGCTCGTCGTTCACCGGCTGGAGCGGCGCCTGCGTCGGCACCGGGAGCTGCGTGGTCACCATGGCCGCGGCGCGGTCGGTCACCGCCACGTTCCAGAGCGCGTGCGTCGCGGTAGTCGTCCAGGTGACCAAGGCCGGCACCGGCACGGGCTCGGTGGTCTCGTCGCCGGCGGGCATCGACTGCGGCCCGACCTGCAGCGCGCCCATGTCCTTCTGCGGGGGGCAGACGCTGACCCTGACGGCGACCGCCGCCGCGGGCTCCCGCTTCGCCGGCTGGAGCGGCGGCTGCACGGGCAGCGCCTCCACCTGCATCGCCAACCCCACGATTCCGACGGTCGCCACGTTCGAGCCCGTCACCACGACGCCGTGCGCGAACCCCGTCACGTTCACGCACAACACCGGCAACTTCAACACGACGGGCGCGGTCTGCTACCGGACCAGCCAGCGCGTGAACGGCTGGGGCTGCTCCAACTTCGCCGGCCGGACGATCAGCGTGAACGGCGCGGCGACGACCTGCGGCGCGGGCCCCTTCCCGCTCGCGCAGTCCGGCGGCTACACGTACTTCTCCGCGACCGCGGGCAGCTACCCGTGGGCCAGCATCTACATCTGGTAGCCTGACCCCGCGCGGAAGCGGTACACGGCCCCGGTCCAGCGAACGCTGGGCCGGGGCCTTCGTCTTCGGGCCCGCTTCACCGCCCGAGCACCTTCGCCTTGAGCTTCTCGTACTCGGCCACGACCGCCGGGGGCACGTTCCGCCCCTTCAGGTAACGGTCGGTCACCTCGATGAACTCCACGTGGCGTCCGGTCTCGGCGTAGCAGCGCAGGAGCCCCATCACCGCGCGGTTCTGGTGCGACGGCCAGCGCCGGATCGACTCGCGGAAGCTCGCCACCGCCTCGTCGACCCGGCCGGCCTCGAGGTGGGCGCGGCCGCGCGCGTAGGCCGGGAGCGACCGCTCCGGCTTGGTGGCGGTCTCGTCGAGGGTCGCCTCGGCCCGGTCCGCGTACGCGAGCAGCGCGGCCGCGTCGAGCCCCGTGTCCGGGATCGTGAGCAGGTCGAGCACGCCGAGCAGCCCCTGCCGCGTCCGCGCCAGCCGCTCGTAGGGCTCCGCCATGCCGCCGGCCGCGAACCGGTCGGGGAGGTGCGTCCGGTAGAAGGTGAGCGCCTTGGCGAGCCGCCGGCGGAGCTGGTCGCGGCGGTAGAGGGTCCAGGCGTCGCGCGAGGGCTCGGCCTCCATGCGCGCGACGAACGAGAGGGCCGGCGGGGAGAGCTCGAAGAAGATCTGCCCCGGCCCGACGTCCTCGCGCACCTTCGTGACGAGGCCGCCGTCCTGGAGCGAGAACCCCTCCGGCGCGCTGTCCACGAAGTAGACCGGCTGCGGCGTGCCGCGGATGAAGAGCCCGAGCCGCCGCTGGCGCTCGGCGAACGAGGCGGAGAACTCGTAGAGCCGGTTCTCGAAGAGGAGGCCCTGGTCGTTCAGGAGGGTCACGTCGGACCGCTCGCCCTCGGCGAGGCGCGCGTAGGCGATGGGGAACGTGTCCATGTCCCCGTGCAGGAAGAGCGCCGCGCCCGGCTCGACCGAGGCGAGCACGGCGCTCGCGTAGTCGCGGGCGAAGGTGTCGCCGGCGCGCTGGTTCCCGCGCACGTTCACCGCGAGCGTGAGGCAGACGAGCGCCGCCCATCCCGCCGCCCGCGCCGCCGGCCAGCGGACGCGGGCGAGCAGGAAGCGCCCGCCGAGCACGGCCCAGATCGCCAGGATGCCGTACGGGACGAGGGGGTAGACCCGGAGGACCGACTGGAAGAGGACGTCGTAGTCGAACGCGAGCAGGAAGAGCAGGACGAAGCTCGAGCCGAGGAACCCGGCGAGGAGCGCCAGGGCGGCGGTCCGCGGGAGCTGGCGCCACTGGACCGCGAGCCCGACCGCGGCGAGCGCCGCGCCCGCGGGCGTGAGCTGCCGGACGCACTCCCGCGCGAGGAAGCCGAGGAACGCGAGGCGGTCCGCGCCCGTGGCCGTCTCGCTCACGTCCACCTCGCCGAACCCCTTCCGGAGGAAGAAGAAGGCGAACTCCTTCGCGCTCCGGAGCGGGCCGTAGAAGTTGATCTCGGGCGCCTGGTGCGAGCGGAGCACCATGAGCGCGTAGGGGATCGCCGCGCAGGCGACGGCGGTCGCGGCGAGCCCGGGCAGGAGCCGCAGCACCTCCCGCCGGCGCGGCACGAGCAGGAGCGCGAGGCACGGCGTCGAGAGCCCGAGGAGCGGCCAGTGGTTCGCGAGCCCCAGGCCGTAGCACGCCGCGAGGAGGTAGGCGGTGCGGGGCCGCCCGGTGGCGCCGAGCTGGAGCGCCAGGAAGACGGCGGTGAAGAAGAGGAGCGTGTGGAGCGTGTAGACCTCGGCGATGATCGACTGCGACCAGAAGGTCGCCGAGACGCCGAGGAGGAGCGCGCCCGCCCACGAGGCCACCCGGTCGCGGAACAGCTGCTGCAGGACGAGCCACAGCACGGCGCAGGTCGCGGCGCCGCAGACCGCCGAGACGAGGTGGACGCGGTAGGCGAGCGAGCCGAGCGGGACCAGCGACGCGAGCTTGCCGAGGAGGACGAAGAGCGGGTAGCCCGGGGGCTGCGGCAGGCCGAGGCTCCGGGCCGCGAGGATGAACAGGCCGTCGTCCTCGAACGCCACGGTCCGCGGGGCCGTCGCGGCGTAGAGCGCGAGGAGCAGGGCGAACACGCCGAGCGCGTGCGGCCAGACGCGGCGGAGCTCGAGCGGCTCGGGGACGGCGGCGGCGTCGACGTCGCGGAGCGAGCGCGGCGCGGGGCGGTGCCCCGGGTCGTTGCGGCGTGGCTCGGTCCTGGCTCGGGTGCGGTTCTTGGGCATGGCGGATCCGTCCTGCGGGTTCGCGGCGCGCTGCGGGATCGAGGGACCATTCTGCCATCACCGCGCCCCGCTTGATTCCGCTTCCTCGTTTGCACACACTCCGGCGATGCTCGCCCCCGACGCGTCCCTCGTCGCCATCTGGCTGAAGCGCTTCAAGGGAGGCCCCATGGACGCCGTCCCGGAGGCGCTGTTCGAGCCCGGCAAGGGGCTCGCCGGCAACGCGAACCAGGGCGGGCGCCGGCAGGTGACGATCCTCGACGCCGCGGTGTGGGAGGCGGTGATGGCGGAGCTCGGGGCGCGGCTGTCGCCCGCCGCGCGCCGCGCCAACCTGCTCGTGCGCGACGTGGCCCTGCCGCGGACGACCGGGCGCGTCCTCCAGGTCGGCGCCGCCCAGCTCCGGATCCTCGGCCCGACGCAGCCCTGCAACCTCATGGAGGAGACCCTGCCCGGCCTCGAGGCCGCCCTCCGGCCCGACTGGCGCGGCGGGGCCTTCGGCGAGGTGATCGTTGGCGGCGTCGTCCGGATCGGCGACCCGGTGCGGTGGCTCCCTCCCTCGTGAACGCGCCCGAGCCCGAGCGCGAGCCCGAGCGCGAGCCCGAGCCCGACCCGACCCGACCCGACGGCCGCGCGAGCGGCGACGCGGAGAGCAAGAGGGCCCTCGCCTCGCCGCCGCCGCCCTCGAAAGGTCGTTGGCGGAAGGGTTCCGCCGAATTGAACATAAAGCGACGCTATCGGATCCAAACCGACAGGAATGGATCGGGGGCGACGATCATGCGCGCCAGGAAGCTCGTCCTCCACCCGTTGCTCGGCGCGCTCGCCGTCGGGCTGGCGAGCGCCGCGCCGCTCGCGACCGCAGCCGAGCTGCCGCGCGAGATCGTGATCGGGTGGAGCCCGCCCGACGTCACCGGCGTCTTCGCGACGGCCACCGAGTACTTCGAGAAGGCCGCCGCGGAGGCGCGGAAGGCGGGGATCAACGTCCGGATCATCACGCAGTCCCCGGCCTCCCACACCGACTTCGGCTCCCAGGTCGCGGTCCTCGAGGACTTCATCGCGCGCAAGGTGAGCTGCATCGTCGTTTCGCCCACCGAGGTCGAGGTGGTCATCCCCGCGCTCCAGTCGGCCAATCGGGCGGGCATCCCGGTCATCGTGGTCAACCTCCTCGAGCCCATCGCGGGGGTGAAGGTCGCCTCGTACGTCGGGTTCGACAACGCGCAGGCGGGAGAGATCTCGGGCTACGCACTGCTCGACTACCTCGGCGGACCCGGCGTGCTCGGGAAGGGCCGGATGGTGCCCAACCCGCCGCGCGCGCTCGATCTCGCCTTCTGGCGCGAGCTGTACAAGGGGGTGAAGCCGGCCGACTCCCCGCTCCAGGCGCGCGTCGCCACGATCGAGGGCGTCGCGGGCGGCTTCTTCTCGACCGAGCGGCTCGAGGGGTTCCACAAGGCCATCGATCCGTTCAAGGGGATCAAGGTCGTCCAGAATCTTCCGGCGGACTGGAACCGCCAGAAGGGCGTCCGGGCGGCGGAGGACATCCTGCAGGCCCACAAGCAGCTCGACGCCATCTGGGCGGCGTCCAACGAGATGGGCATGGGCGCGATGAGCGCCGTCGAGGCGGCCGGCCGCCAGAAGCAGGTCGGCGTGCTCACCAACGACGGGACCCCGGAGTCGATCGGCCTCATCAAGGAGGGGCGCCTCGTGGCCGAGACCTGGCACGGCTTCCCGGAGTGGGGCTGGTACGGGACGCGGTTCGCGGTCCAGGCGGCGCTCGGCCTGCCCGTCCCGCAGAAGTACGACATCCGCCCGCGCACGGTGCACCGCGGCAACGCCGACGACTTCTACCCGAACGTCAAGCTCGAGCCGATCCCCTGGGCGGAGATCAAGCGGAACGCGCAGGAGGTCGCGGCCCGCGCCGGCGAGCCGCGCGGCGGATGAACCTCCGGGTGACCGCCCTGGAGAAGCACTACGGCGGCGTCCAGGCGCTGAAGGGCGTGTCGCTGGACGTCGCGCCGGGGGAGGTGCACGCGCTCGTCGGCGAGAACGGGGCCGGCAAGTCCACGCTCCTCAAGATCCTGTGCGGGAGCGTCGCCCCCGACGCCGGTACGGTCGAGCTCGACGGCGCGGCCGTGCGCTCCTTCACCCCCGAGCATGCGCAGGCGCGCGGCGTCGGCATGGTCTACCAGGAGCTCAACCTCGCGCCGAACCTCTCGGTGGCCGAGAACCTGTTCCTGGGGCGCTACCCGAGGCGCCGGACCGGGGTCGTCGATCGCGGGGGCATGCTCCGCGAGGCGCGCGCGTTCCTCGCCGACCACGGCCTGCGGCTCGATCCCGCGCGGAAGGTGTCGACGCTCAGCACCGGCCAGCGCCAGCTCCTCGAGGTCCTCCGCGCCCTGCACCGCCGCGCCCGGCTGCTCCTCCTCGACGAGCCGACCTCCGCGCTCTCCAAGGCCGAGGTCGAGCTGCTCTTCGCGTGGGTGCTCCGCAGGCTCAAGGCGCAGGGGGCATCCGTCCTGTACGTCTCCCACCGGCTCGAGGAGGTCTTCGCCATCGCGGACCGGATCTCGGTGCTGCGCGACGGCGAGAAGGTCGCCACGAGCCCGCGGGCGGCGACGACGCAGGACGAGGTCATCCGCCTCATGGTGGGCCGGGATCTCCAGCGGCGGTACGTCAAGCGCGACGTCCCGCTCGGCCCCGTCCGCGTCGAGGTGAAGGAGCTCAGGGCGCGGGACGCGGTCCGCGGGTGCAGCCTCTCCGCCCGCCGGGGAGAGATCGTGGGGCTCGCCGGGCTCATGGGCTCGGGACGGACGGAGCTGGCCAAGGCGATGGTCGGCCTCCTCCCCGCGGACGGCGGCGAGCTCTGGAAGGACGGCGTGCGGATCCAGGTCCGCTCGCCGCGCGACGCGCTCCGGGCCGGGTTCGCGTACCTGTCGGAGAACCGGCGCGAGAGCGTCATCGACCACCTCAGCATCGCCAAGAACATCACCCTCGGGAAGCTCGCGAAGGTGTTCCCGCGCGGCGTGCTCCGGCGCCGGCTCGAGCGCGCCGCCGCGCACCGGTTCGTGCGCGCGCTGGGCATCGCCGCGCGGAGCGTGCACCAGCCCGTCGGCAGCCTGAGCGGCGGGAACCAGCAGAAGGTGGTGCTCGCCCGGCTGATGTTCAGCGACTCGGAGGTGTTCCTCCTGGACGAGCCGACGCTCGGCATCGACGTGGGCGCCAAGGTCGAGGTCTACGAGCTCATCGCGAAGCTGGTCGAGGCCGGCAAGACGGTCCTCCTCATCTCCTCGGAGCTCCCCGAGGTCTTGGCCCTCGCGGACCGCGTCTACGTCATGAGCCGCGGGCGGATCGCCGCCGAGCTCTCCCGCGCGGAGGCGACCCAGGAGCGCGTCATGCGCGCGGCGACGGGAGGCGAGGCGGCATGATCCGCGAGGAGTCGGAGCTGACCGTCCCGACGCCGGCGCTGCGGGACCGCGTCCGCGAGTTCCAGGGCCTGGGCCCGCTCGTGGCGCTGGTGGTCCTGGCCGTGCTCCTGTCGGTGACGACGAGCTCGTTCCTCACCGTCCCGAACCTGATGAACGTGCTCCAGCAGTCCTCGGTCACGCTCATCATGGCGCTCGGCATGACGGTCGTCATCGTCAGCGCCGGCATCGACCTCTCGGTGGGCTCCATCCTCGCCCTGAGCGGCTGCACCGCGGCGCTCCTCGCCCGGGCCGGCGTCGCGCCCGCGTGGTGCATGCTGGCCGCCCTGGGCGTCGGCGCGGGCTGCGGGATCGTCTCGGGCCTCACGATCGCGCTGACGCGCATCCCCGACTTCATCATGACGCTCGGCATGCTCTCGGCGCTCCGGGGGCTCGCCCTCATCCTCACCCGCGGGCTGCCCGTCACGGGCCTGCCCCGCGAGCTGACGTTCCTCGGCGCGGCGCGCATCGGCGGGGTCCTGCCGGTCTCGGTGGCCGTCGCGGCGGTCATGACCGTCCTCGTCTGGTTCGTCCTCAACTACACCGCCACCGGCCGATGCGCGTTCGCCGTCGGCGGGAACCGCGAGGCGGCGCGCGCGTCGGGGATCAACCTGACGAAGCACACGACGGCCGTGTACGCGCTCTCCGGGCTGCTCGCGGGCGTGGCCTCGATCGTGACGCTCGGCCGGATCAACTCCGCCAACGCGCTCATGGGGCAGGGCGCCGAGCTGTCGGTCATCGCCGTGGTCATCATCGGCGGCACGAACCTCTTCGGCGGGCAGGGGAGCATCAGCGGCACGGTCCTCGGGGCGCTCATCTTCGGGGTGATCAGCAACGGCCTGAACCTCCGGAACGTGACGGCGTTCTGGCAGCAGCTCTTCATCGGGGTGCTCATCGTCCTCGTCGCGATCATGAACCAGTTCCGGCACAGGAGCTGAGGAGAAGGCCATGTCCGCCGCGGATGCGTTCGAGGGCCGCGTGGTGGTGGTCACGGGCGGGAGCAGCGGGATCGGCGAGGGGATCGTCCGCGCGTTCGCCGCCCGGGGCGCCCGCGTTGCGATCGTGTCCACGGGAGCGGACCGTGGCGCGGCGCTCGCGCGCGAGCTCGGGTCGGGCGTGGTCCACCTCGCCGCCGAGCTCGCGTCGCCGGAGGCGATCCGCGCGCTCCCCGCCCGCGTCGAGGAGGCGCTCGGGCTGGCCGACGTCGTCGTGAACAACGCGGGCATCTACCGCCAGGGGGACGTGCGCACGACGAGCGAGGACGAGTGGCGCGCCGTGCTGGCGGTCAACCTCGACGCCGCGTTCCTCGTGGCGAAGGCCTTCGTCCCGCACCTCGTGGGGCGGGGCGGCGGCGCGATCGTGAACGTCGCCTCGGAGGCGGGCCTCCGGGCGATCCGGAACCAGGTGGCCTACAACGTCTCGAAGGCGGGCCTCGTCGCCCTCACCCGGAGCCTGGCCGTGGACCTCGCGCCCCTCGGCATCCGCGCCAACGCCGTCTGCCCCGGCACCACCCTCACCCCGCTCGTCGAGCGGGTGATCCAGTCGTCGCCGGATCCCGCCGCGACCCGCCGGGCCCTGGAGGCCGTCCGCCCCCTCGACCGCCTCGGCGCGGTGGACGAGATCGCGGAGGCGGTCGTGTTCCTCGCCTCCCCCGCGGTCGGCTACGCGACCGGCGCCGTCCTGGCCGTGGACGGCGGCTTCAGCGCGTGAGGGTTCCGCTGGCGCCCTCCCTCGCGTCCGAGCAAAATCCCACCGTGCCCGATCACGTCTCCCTCGGCCTCCTCCCCGACCTCGGGCTCCGCGTCGTCTTCGCGCGCGTCGGCGACACCGCCCGGGCGAGCCGGGCCCTGCACGGCCTGGCCCAGACGAGCGCTTACCTGTTCGCCCAGGCGCTCGCCGCGGCGGCGCTGTTCGGCGCCACCCAGCGCGAGGGCGGGCGCGCCAACCTCCAGATCGTCTGCGACGGCCCGCTCCGCGGCCTCCTCGTGGACGCCGAGCCGGGGGGCGCGCTCCGCGGCTGGGTGCGCGTCCCGTGGGTGCACTTCGACGGCGACCCGGAGCTGGCCGCGCGCGCCGCGCTGGGCGGCCAGGGACACCTCGCCGTGCGCCTCGACCCCGGCGACGGCACGCACCAGCGGAGCCTCCTCGACCTCCGCGCGCGCTCGCTGCCCGAGGACCTGCGCCGCTGGTTCGCGACGAGCCACGTCGCGGCGGCGGCCGCCGACGTCGCCGTCGTCCCGCGCGGCGACGAGCCGCTCGGCGACGTGGCCGGCATCCTCGTGCAGCAGGTGGACGACGAGGAGTCCGACGCGATCGAGGCGGCGCGGGCGCGCGTCGCCGCGGGCGTGCTCGGCCGGAGCCTCGCGGCGGGCCTCTCCGCCGGCGACGTGATCGCCGCGGTCGCCGGCGGCGGGTTCGAGCTCCAGGCGGACGTGGAGGTCGCCTACCGCTGCGGCTGCTCGCCCGCCCGGGCGCGGGTGGCCGTGTCGGCGCTCGGTCCGTCGGGGATCGCCGAGATCCTCGGCGCCGAGCGGAAGGCCACGATCACGTGCGAGTTCTGCCGGCAGCAGTACGTCCTCGGCCCCGAGGAGCTGGAGGACGTCGCGCGCAAGCTGGCGGAGCAGGGGGCGCGGGACTAGAGCCCGGGCACACCGCCTTCGGCGCTCGGGCGCGGGCTCGGGCTCGTTCACGGGATCGGCTAAGCTCGGGGCAACGTGATCGACGAGGCCCCCAGATCCGGCACCATCGTCGTCCGCGACGCCCAGGTCGTGATGGCGAGCGAGGGCGCCGCCCGGCTCCTTGGCCACGACCTCGCCGTCCTCCAGCGCCTGCCGTTCGAGGCGCTCTTCGCCCCCGAGGAGCGCGAGCGGATCCTGGACCGCTACCGCCGGCGGCTGCGGGGCGAGCCGGTCCCGACCGACTACGAGGCGGTGGTCCTGCTGGCCGACGGCGCCCGGGCCACGTTCGAGCTGCACGTCGACCGCGAGGGGCGCGACGTGGTGGTCCGCTTCCGCGACGTCACCCAGGAGCTGACCCGCCGGAACCGCCTCCTGGCCCTCGCGACGCTCGGGGCCGAGATCCAGCGCGCCCGGACCGAGGCGGAGGTGGTCGAGCGGCTGCGGACCGAGCTGCCCCGCCTCGAGCTCTACCCGCTGCTCATGCGGGCGTCGCCGGAGGGCGTGCGGGTCACGTGGTCGCAGCTACCCCCGCACCTCGAGGGCGAGTTCGAGGAGCTCTTCGGACGGCGCCTCGCGGGGTTCCGCGGGCGCTGGTCGGCCTTCTCGCGCAAGGTCTGGGAGGAGGGGGCGGCGTTCACGGACGACTGGGGCGCCGAGGTGTCGAGCTTCCTCCCCGAGCTGCACGCCTCCCGGGCCCGCGCCATGGTCGCGGCCGAGCGCCTCGCGCGCGCGGCGGCGGTCCGCCTCGACGAGCGGAGCGGACCGCGCTTCTACCTCGTGCTCCCGAGCCCGTGGCTCCGGGGCGAGGACCTCGCCGCCGTCCGCCTGTTCGCTGCCCAGGTGGCGGCTTCCCTCGACGCGGCGGGGGCGATCGCCGAGCTCTCCCGGCGCCTCTCGGACCTCACCGCGCTCCACGCGCTCACCAACCGCATCTTCGCGAACCCGCCGGGCGACGTCGCCGCGCTCCTCCGGGACGGCTGCGCCCAGGCCGCCGCCGCGCTCGCGTGCACCGCGGCCGCGGTGGACCTCGTCGAGCCGGACGGGCAGACGCTCCGGCCCGCCGGCCAGGCCGGCCCCCACTTCGACCGGGCCGCGGCGTTCGCGGTGGACCTCGTGGGCCGGACCGCCGTGCGCGGGGTGCTGCACCTGGCGCACCGCCCCGGCCGGCCATTCACCGAAGGTGAGCAGGCGCTGGCGCGGGCGCTGGCCGGGGAGCTGGCGGTCGGCCTCGAGGCGGCGGAGCTGTACGCCTCGGCGCAGGAGCAGGTGCGCCACCTCTCGCTCCTCGGCGACATGGGGCGCATGCTCGCGAGCTCGCTCGATCTCGACGAGATCGTGGCGGTGGGCGCCGAGGCCGCCCGGCTCCTCCTCGGCACCGACCGCGCGTTCCTCGTGCTCGCCGATCCCGCGCGCGCCGAGGGGCTGCGGCTCGCGGGCGGCGCGGGCGATCGGATCGAGGAGATCCTCGCGGGATACCGGCCGACGCTCGCCGAGAGCGGGCTCACCGCGCGCGTCCTCCGCGAGGGTCGCACCCTCGTGGTGGAGGACCTCGACCGCGAGCCGGCCGCCCACCCGGCCCATCGCACGTTCGGCAGCCGCGCGGCCATCGCCGCCCCGCTCCTCGCCCGCGGCGAGCCGCTCGGCGTGCTGTTCGCGGACTCGCTGCGCCCGCGCTCGTTCAGCGAGGACGAGCGGGAGCGCGCCGCGGCGGTGGCGAACCACCTCGCGGTGGCCGTCGAGAACGCGCGGCTCTTCGCCGAGGCCCGCGGGCGGCTCGCGGAGCTGACCACGGTGATGGACGTCGCGCGGGTCGTCTCCTCGACCCTCGACCTCGACCAGGTGCTGACCGCGGGGGCCGAGCACCTCAAGGCCACCCTGGGCGCCGCCGCGTGCACCATCCTGCTCGAGGATCTCGCCCGCGGCGACCTCCGCCGCGCCGCACACCGCGGCCCGCCGCTCGGGCCCGAGATCGTGGCCGCAGGGCAGACCTCGCTCGCCTGGAGCGCGCTCGAGGGGAGCGCGCCGGCGACCGGGGCGCTCGAGCCCGGAGGACCGCCCGTGCTCGCGGTGCCGCTCCACGTGCGCGATCGCCCCGTCGGCGTCGCCCTGGTGGCCGGCGGGCGCGACGGCGCGCCGTTCCAGCCCGCCGAGCTGTCCCGGGCCCTCGCCATCGCCCACCAGCTCGCGGTGGCGGTGGACAACGCCCGGCTGTACGAGGAGACGGTCGCGCGGGCCGAGGAGCTCGGGCTGCTCTACGAGATGGGGCGGTCGCTCGTGGCCACGCTCGACCTCGGCGAGGTGCTCGACGCCGGCGTCCGCAACCTGGCGCGCATCGTGGACGCGCCGCTCGCCGCCCTGGCCCTCGTCACGGACGACGGCGCCGGCCTCGAGTTCCGGGCGGTGTTCGGGCCGCAGGAGGTCGTCGGCCAGCGGCCGCCCCTCGACCTGCCCGGCTCGTTCGGCGCGCTCGCCTTCTCGCGCCGCACGCCGCTCGTCGTGGAGGACGCGCGCACCGACCCGCGCATCTCCCCGGAGCAGCGGGAGCTCCTCGGCGGGAGCGCCTACCTCGTGGTCCCGCTCCTCGTGCGCGAGCGCTACGTCGGGACGGCCGTGATCATCGAGACCGCCGGGCCGCGCCGGTTCGGCGCCGCCGAGGTCGAGCGCGCCACCGCGGTCGCGAACCAGCTCGCCGTGGCGGTCGAGAACGCGCGCCTCTACGCGGACCTCCGCCGCAGCTACGAGCAGCTCGCCCAGGCCCAGCAGCAGCTCATCCAGAAGGAGCGGCTGGCCGCGCTCGGCGAGCTGTCCGCGGTGGTGGCGCACGAGGTGCGCAACCCGCTCGGCGTCATCTTCAACTCGCTGGGATCGCTGCGCCGCATGCTGCAGCCCACCGGCGACGCCAAGATGCTCCTCGACATCGTCGGCGAGGAGGCGGATCGGCTCAACCGGATCGTCCGCGACCTGCTCGACTTCGCCCGCCCCGTCACCCCGGTGCTCCGCCCCGAGCCGCTCGAGGCGGTGGTGGACGAGGCCGTCGCCGCCGCGCTGGCCCACGGCGGCAAGGGCGTGGTGGTGGACCGCGCCGCCGACCCCGACCTGCCCCCGGTCCCGATGGACGCCCGCCTCGTCCGCCAGGCGATCCTGAACCTCGCCGAGAACGCGATCCAGGCGATGCCGCGGGGCGGGTGGCTGCGGGTGCGCCTCGCGCGCGCGAACGAGGCGGTGGTGCTCGAGCTCGAGGACACCGGCCCGGGGATCCCGGAGGAGGTGCGGCCCCGGATCTTCGAGCCGTTCTTCACGACCAAGGCCACCGGCACCGGCCTCGGCCTCGCCGTGGTGCGGCGCATCCTCGAGGGCCACGGCGGCGAGATCGCCGTCGAGCGCGGGCCGGAGGGCGGCGCGCGGTTCCGCGTCCGGTTCCCCGTCGCCGGCCGCACGGCCGGCCGGGTTGAAACCGCCGGCCGGATGGGCTGAGAATCGCCGTATGTCCGCGCCGCGCTCCCAGGATCCCGCCGCCCCCGCGGAGCCCGCGGCGGCCCCCGAGCCCGCGGCGGCCCCCGAGCCCGCGGCGCCGCCGGCCGGCGGCAACGTCCTCGTGGTGGACGACCAGCGGAACATGCGGGCCACGACGGCGCTGCTCCTCCGGCAGGCGGGCCACCGCGTCGCGGAGGCGGCCGACGGGGCGAGCGCCGTCGAGCAGCTCGCGCAGGGCGCGTACGACGTCGTCCTCACCGACCTCCGCATGCCGAACCTCGACGGCATGCAGCTCCTCCAGGCCGTCCAGCGCACCTCGCCGCAGACGCAGGTCATCGTCATGACCGCGTACGGGACCATCGAGTCCGCGGTCGAGGCCATCCGGCTCGGGGCCTACGACTTCCTGACGAAGCCGTTCCAGGAGGAGGAGGTGCTCCTCCGCGTCGGAAAGGCGGTCGAGAAGCGACGGCTCCTCGGCGAGGTGACGCTCTACGCCGAGGACTTCCGCCGGCGGTACGGGCTCGAGCACGTCGTGGGCCGCTCGCAGGCGATCCGCGAGGTGCTGGAGCGGGTCCTGCGGGTCGGCCCCACCGACGCGACCGTCCTCATCACCGGCGAGTCCGGGACGGGCAAGGAGCTCGTCGCCCGCGCGCTCCACGTCGCCTCGTCGCGCAACGCGCGGCCGTTCGTGCCGGTGAACTGCGCCGCCATCACCGACACGCTGCTCGAGTCGGAGCTGTTCGGGCACGCGCGGGGCGCGTTCACGGGCGCCACCCGGGCGCGGCGCGGGCTCTTCGAGGAGGCGGACGGCGGGACGCTGTTCATCGACGAGATCGGCGAGACCTCGCCGGGCTTCCAGGCGAAGCTCCTGCGCGCGCTCCAGGACGGCGAGATCCGGCGCGTGGGGGAGTCCACGCCGCTGCGCGTGGACGTGCGGGTCGTCGCCGCCACCAACCAGGACCTCCGCAAGGCGATCGCGGAGAAGCGCTTCCGCGAGGACCTGTACTACCGGCTCGCGGTCGTCCCCATCCGGCTGCCGCCGCTCCGCGAGCGGCGCGAGGACGTGCCGCTCCTCGCCGCGCACTTCCTCCAGCGGTTCAACGCCCGCACCGGCCGCGAGAAGGTCTTCACGGCGGAGGCCGTGGCGCGCCTGCTCGAGCACGAGTGGCCCGGGAACGTGCGCGAGCTCGAGAACGCGGTGGAGCAGGCCGCGGCCCTCTCTCCGGCGCGAGAGATCCGCCGCGAGGACGTCCAGCTCGACCCTGCCCGTGCGTCGGGAACCGGCGCACCCGTCACGACCCTCGCCGACGCCGTCGAGCAGGCCGAGCGGCGGGCCATCGAGGCGTCGCTGCACCGCAACGGTCAGGATCTCGCGAAGGTCGCCCGCGAGCTGCGCGTCTCCGGGACGACGCTCTGGCGGAAGATGAAGCGGCTCGGCATCGAGGCCCGGGAGCCCTGAGGCGCCGGACCTTTCAAGCCTGAAACGCGTCTTTCAGGTTTGAAATGGCGATCCTCCCCGGAGGGGGGCGACATCGTGCCTACCCGCCAGGGAAGCCCGGGAAATTCAGGGGCAACGGCGCTGCGCCTCGGTTCGGGCCGCCTGGCACCACGCTTGCTCTCTCACGCAGCGGAAGTGCAAGGCAGCCTGCTCGAGGTCGGTCCCCCCCCCGCCACCTTAGCGCCGCTTTGCACTTCTCTTTTTTTTGACGTCTCGCCATGGCGTTCCTGCTCGTCGATGCAGACCGCAACTTTCGCGAGGCGCTCGCCATCGCCCTCCGGCTCGATGGTCACAGGGTCCTGACCGCGTCCGGGCCCGCCGACGCGCTGCCGCTCCTCGCGCGCGGCGGCGTCCGGTGCTGCGTCGTGGACTGGTGCGTCGAGCAGACGGACGAGCTCCTCGAGGCCGCCACGCGGGCCTGCGCGCGCGTGGTGCTGACCGGCGTGCACGCATCGCTCGTCGCGAGCACGGCGCGGCGCCACGCGCACGTGGAGCCGCTTCCGAAGCCGTTCGGCGCAGAGGCGCTCGTCCAGCGGCGCGCGGGGTGACGCCGGAACCTACGCCGGCGCCTGCGCGGCCGCCCCGGCTCGCCGTTCGATCTCCTCGACCGGGACGTCCGCGAGGTGCGTCGCGACGAGCCACCGGTGCCCGAACGGATCGACGAGATCGCCGCGCCGATCCCCGTAGTCCCTGTCCTCCACCGCGCGCTCGAGCCGCGCGCCGAGGCTCGCGGCCCGCGCGACCACGGCGTCGACGTCCTCGACGTACAGGTGGAGCGAGACGGGCCCGCGGACGCCGGGCGTCGGCGCGAGGCAACCCTCCTCGGGGAACTCGTCGGCGAGCATGACGACGGAGTCGCCGATCCGGAGCTCCGCGTGGCCGATCCGGCCGTCGGGCATGGTCATGCGCTCCACCTCGGCCGCGCCCAGCGCGCGGACGTAGAAGTCGAGCGCGCGCGCGGCGTCCTTCACGACGAGGTAGGGCGCGAGGCTGTGGTGACCTTCGGGGACGTGGCGAGTCATCGTGTGACCTCCTGGGTCGATCGTTCGGGGAGGAACCTGCGTCCCGGGCGCGGTCACCGCTTGTACGAATGTCCCCCCGGCTCGATCACGCCGAGCTCCGGGCGCGTCCTGCGGCGCAACTCCCCCCGGGTGAGCCCGGTGAAGGCGCGGAACTCGCCTGCTCCAGGGCCGGAACACGGTCAGGAAACAGGCGCGTGCCGCCGGGTCGGCGCGCCGGCGGCCAGGCGGAGAGCGACGGACCGCTCGGCAGGGCGGACGGCGGGTGCCGGACCCGGGAAGACCCTCGGTGAAGCCTGGCGTCGCGCACCACCCGCGCGAGCGAGGGCGCGCGCAGGCGATCGTGGCCTATGGAGCCGGGGTCCTGGTTGGCCTGGCCCACTCCCTTCGACGGGATGTCTCCCAGAAAGGAAGCAACCGTGCGTACGCTCCGGTTCCTCGTGGCCGCGCTCGCGAACTCGCTCGCGGCGGCGGCTTTCGCGCAGACGCAGCTCACCATCGCCACCGTCAACAACGGCGACATGATCATCATGCAGCGCCTCTCGAAGCAGTTCGAGCAGGCGAACCCCGACATCAAGCTGAACTGGGTGGTGCTCGAGGAGAACGTCCTCCGCGAGCGGGTCACCACCGACATCGCCACCAAGGGCGGCGCCTTCGACATCCTCACCATCGGGACGTACGAGACGCCGATCTGGGGCAAGAAGGGGTGGCTCCTCCCGTTCGACGACCTCCCCCAGGGCTACGACGTCGACGACCTGCTCAAGCCGATCCGGGACGCGCTCTCGGCGGACGGCAAGCTCTACGCGCTGCCCTTCTACGGCGAGAGCTCGTTCACGTTCTACCGGAAGGACCTGTTCGACAAGGCCGGGGGCATGCCGGAGAAGCCGACGTACGCCGACCTCACGAAGCTCCTCCCCAAGGTCCACGATCCCAAGAACGGCGTGTACGGCCTCTGCCTGCGCGGGAAGCCGGGCTGGGGCGAGAACATGGCCTACGTCGACACGCTCGTGAACACGTTCGGCGGCCGCTGGTTCGACATGGAGTGGAAGCCGCAGCTCACCAGCCCCGCGTGGAAGGAAGCGATCAACTGGTACGTCACGAATTTGCGCAAGTACGGCCCGCCCGGCGTGACCGCGAACGGGCACAACGAGAACCGTGCGCTCCTCGCCACCGGCAAGTGCGCGCTGTGGATCGACGCCACCGTGGCCGCGGGCTACATCTCGAACCCCAAGGAGTCCCAGGTCGCGGACAAGGTGGCCTACGCCGTCGCGCCGGTCGGCAAGGTCCCCAACGGCGCGCAGTGGCTCTGGTCGTGGGCGCTCGGGATCCCGGCCTCGACGAAGCACCCGCGGGAGGCCAAAGCGTTCGCCCAGTGGGCGACCTCCAAGGAGTACATCCAGCTCGTCGCGAAGACCGAAGGCTGGACCGCCGTCCCGCCGGGCACCCGCAGGTCCACGTACGAGCAGCAGGAGTACCTGAAGGCGGCGCCGTTCGCGAAGCTGACGCTCCAGGCGATCCAGCAGGCCGACCCGGCCCACCCGTCCGCGGAGCCGGTGCCGTACACCGGCGTCCAGTACGTGGGGATCCCGGAGTTCCAGTCCCTCGGCACGTACGTCGGTCAGCAGCTCGCCGCCGCGCTCGCCGGGAGGACGTCGGTGGACGCGGCGCTCCGGAACTCGGAGAGCTTCGTCCAGCGGACGATGCAGCGCGCCGGGTACTACGAGAAGTGAACGTACGGCGGCGGGGCGGAGCATGGAGACGATCGCGCCCCAGGCGTCGACGCCGCGCCCGGCCGCGCAACCGCCGGGCCAGGCGGTCGCGCGCCGGACCCGGCGGTCGACGCTGGCGCTGCAGTTGCCCGCGGTGCTGCTGCTCCTCGTCTGGTCGATCCTCCCGCTGCTGAAGACGCTGCAGTATTCGGTCGAGCGCTACAGCCTGCTCGATCCCGACGGGCGCGGCTTCACCGGCATCGACAACTACCGGTTCCTGCTCACCGACCCGGGCCTCGCCGAGGCGATCGGGAACACGGTCCTGCTCGTCGGCTGGGTGCTCGTGATCACGGTCGGCCTCGGGACGCTCCTGGCCGTCCTCTTCGACCAGGACTTCTGGGGCCGCGGCGTGGCGCGGGTGCTCGCCATCGCCCCCTTCTTCGTGATGCCCACGGTGAGCGCGCTCGTCTGGAAGAACCTCCTCCTGCACCCGGTGAACGGGGTCTTCGCGTGGCTCGCGCGCGCCTTGGGCCTGCAGCCCGTCGACTGGTTCGGCGACTGGCCGCTCACCGCCATCATCCTCATGGTGGCGTGGCAGTGGCTCCCCTTCGCCACGCTCATCCTCCTCACCTCCGTCCAGTCGCTCGACCCGGAGCGCAAGGAGGCGGCGCGGATGGACGGCGCCGGCCCGATCGCGATGTTCGTGCACATCATCGTCCCGCACCTCCGCCGGGCGATCGGCGTGGTGATCATGATCGAGACCCTGTTCCTGCTCTCGATCTTCGCGGAGATCTACGTGACCACCTCGGGCGGGCCGGGGATGGCCTCCACCAACCTCGCCTTCCTCATCTACCGGTACGCGCTCCTCGAGTACGACGTGGGCGGCGCCTCGGCGGGCGGCGTCATCGCCATCGTCCTCGCGAACGTGGTCGCGATCTTCCTGATGCGCTCGGTCGCGCGGAGCGTCGAGACGTGAGGCCACGGATGAAGCCGCGGGCGCTCCGGCGCAAGCTCCTCGTCACCGCCGCGGGGTGGGCCGTCGCCCTGCTCATCTTCTTCCCGATCTTCTGGATGGTGCTCGCCAGCTTCAAGACCGAGCTCGAGGCGATCTCCACCCCGCCCCGGCTCTTCTTCGACCCGACCCTGGAGAACTACGTCGCGGTGCAGCAACGGCAGGACTACTTCCGGTTCGCCTGGAACAGCGTCTTCGTCTCCTTCGGCTCGACGGCGCTCGCGCTCCTCCTCGCCTGCCCTGCCGCCTACGCGATGGCCTTCTTCCCGACGCGCCGGACCAAGAACACGCTCGTCTGGATGCTCTCGACCAAGTTCCTGCCCCCCGTCGGCGTCCTCGTGCCGATCTACCTCTTCTTCCGCGACACCCGGCTCCTCGACACGCGGGCGGGGTTGCTCCTCGTGTACACCCTGATCAACCTCCCGATCGTGGTCTGGATGCTGTTCTCGTTCTTCCGCGAGGTCCCGCACGAGATCCTGGAGGCCGGGCGGATGGACGGGGCGAGCACGCGCGAGGAGATCCTCCACCTGCTCCTCCCGCTCGCGCTCCCCGGCATCGTCTCGACCGCGCTGCTCGCGATCATCCTGTCCTGGAACGAGGCCTTCTGGAGCCTGGCCCTGACCGCCGCCCGCGCCGGGCCGCTCACCGCCTTCATCGCCTCGTTCTCGAGCCCGGAGGGCCTGTTCTGGGCGAAGCTCTCGGCCGCCTCCACGCTCGCGATCGCGCCCATCGTGGTGTTCGGGTGGCTGAGCCAGCGCCAGCTCGTCCGGGGTCTCACCTTCGGCGCGGTCAAGTAGGCCGCGCGCCGCGAGGAGTTGCACCATGAGCGAACCCATCCCGCTCCGCCCCGAGACCCTGGATCGCCTCCCCGCGGGCGTCGCCCGGCCGACGTACGACCGCCGCGCGCTCACGAGCGCGATCGTCCACATGAGCGTGGGCGGGTTCCACCGCGCCCACCAGGCGGTCTACCTCGACGACCTGCTCCAGCGCGGCGACGCGCCGGGCTGGGGCATCTGCGGGGTCGGGCTGCTCCCGCAGGACGCCCGGATGCGCGACGTGCTCCGCGCGCAGGGGTGCCTCTACACGGTCGTCGAGCGCGGCGCCGGCGGCGACCGGGCGCGGGTGATCGGCGCGCTGCGCGAGTACCTGCTCGCCCCCGACGATCCACTCGCGGTGATTCAGCGGATGGCCGCGCCGGAGTGCCGGATCGTGTCGCTCACCATCACGGAGGGCGGCTACTTCGTGAACCAGGGCACCGGCGAGCTCGACGACGCGCACCCGGATCTCCGGCACGATCTCGGCTCGCCGCACGCGCCGCGGACGGCCTTCGGCCTCCTCGCCGACGCCCTCGCGCTCCGCGAGGAGCGCGGCCTCGATCCCTTCACGATCCAGTCCTGCGACAACCTCCAGGGCAACGGCGACGTCGCCCGCCGCATGTTCCTCGCCTTCCTCGAGCGGCGCGATCCCGACCTGCGCGAGTGGGTGGAGGTGGACGGGAGCTTCCCCAACGCGATGGTCGACCGGATCACGCCCCAGACCACCGACGAGCACCGCGCGCTGGTGCGCGACCGGTTCGGCATCGACGACGCCTGGCCGGTGACGTGCGAGCCGTTCCTCCAGTGGGTCATCGAGGATCGGTTCCCCCTCGGGCGCCCGCCCTGGGAGCGCGCCGGGGCGCAGCTCGTCCCCGACGTCCACCCGTACGAGATGATGAAGATCCGCCTGCTCAACGGCGGGCACCAGGCGATCTGCTACGTCGGGATGCTGCTCGGGCTCCGCTACGCCGACGAGGCCATGAACGACGCCGACGTGCGCCAGCTCCTCGCGCGGTTCCACGCGGAGGTCCGGCCGCTCCTCCCGCCGGTCCCCGGCATCGACCTCGACGCCTACCAGCGCACGCTGCACGAGCGCTTCGCGAACCCGGTGCTGCGCGACCAGCTCGCTCGCATCGGGACCGAAGGGTCGGCCCGGATCCCGAAGTTCGTCCTCCCCTCGATCGTCGACGTCCTCTCCCGCGGCAGCGGCGCGTCGCGCGCGCTCACGTTCACGGTCGCGGCCTGGTTCCGCTACCTGGCCGCCGAGGCCGACGCGACCGGGGCGCCGCTGCCCAAGAGCGATCCGCTGCTCGACGAGCTCGTCCGCCGGGCGCGCGCCGGCGGCGAGGATCCGGCCCCGCTGCTCGAGCTGCGCGCCCTGTTCGGCGATGCGCTCCCGCGGGCGCCTGCGTTCGTCGACGCGTTGCGCGGAGATCTGGCCGCGCTCACGCGGGAGGGGCCGCGAGCGGCGCTGCGGCTGATGCTCGGGGGCGCGTGATCAGGGCGCGCGCGGACGGGGCGCGCGAGCCGCGGCCGCGCGGCGGGGCCGCCTGCCTGCCGCCGGCGCCTCGGCGGCCTCCCCCGTGACCAGCCTTCGCAGCCGCGGCCGCGCGACGAGCACGTACGCGTCGCGCACCAGCCGCTCCACCATGCCCCAGTCCGGTCCCGTGTCGAGCACCACGCCCACCCAGCCGCTCGGGCCGACGTACGGCGGCCGAAAGAACCGCGCCGGATCCGCCGCGACGAGCGCCTCCTGGGCGCCGAGCGGCTGCGGCAGCCAGACCGAGAGGTGCGAGGCGCCGTGGTGATGGTCGTCGAGGGTCGCGAACATCTTCCCTGCCCCCGCGAACCAGGCCGGCTCACCGTGCGAGAGCTTCTCGCGCGCCTCCGGCAGCGCGAGGCAGATGCGGCGGAGGCGGGAGACCAGGGCTGCGGGTCCCGCCCGGGTGGATCGGGTGGAGCTCGGGCGGCTTGGCGTCGTGAGGGTTCCTGTGGTCACGACGTAGGTGTATGCACGGCGCTCCGCGCGTCCAACATCCCACGACGAGCCCCTCGTGCTTCGACGGGCTGAGCACGAGCGGAGCATCGAATCCGGAACTACGCCGCCCGACCCGGCGCCCCTACCCCACCGCCCCCGCCGCCGCCGCGAGCGCGACGAGCGGCTCGGCCGCGATGCCGAGGAAGACCACGACCAGCGCGGCGACCGCGAGGGCGACGCCGAGCGACGGCGCGCGCAGCCCGTCGGCCTCCTCGCCCTCCGGCGCGCGCATGTACATGTAGAGCACGACGCGCAGGTAGTAGTACGCGCCCAGCGCGCTCGTGAGGACGCCGACGAGCGCGAGGAGGACGAAGTCCGCCGAGACGGCGGCGCGGAACAGGTACAGCTTCGCGAAGAAGCCCGCCGTCGGCGGGACCCCCGCCAGGGAGAGCATGAAGAGCGTCATCGCGAACGCGAGGCCCGGACGCCGCCGCCCGAGGCCCGCGAAGCGCGCCAGGTCCCAGGCCTGATCCGGCTCCCGGTTCGACCCCGCCGCCCAGCGGCGCTCGAGCACGCCCACCACCGCGAACGCGCCGATGACGGTCGCGCAGTACACCGCGAGGTAGAAGAGCAGGCTCGCGATCGCGGAGTTCCGCGCGCCCGCGACGGCCGCCGAGACGACGCCGATGAGCAGGTATCCGGCGTGCGCGATCGACGAGTAGGCCAGCATCCGCTTCACGCTCCGCTGCGGGAGCGCGAGCAGGTTGCCGAGGAACATCGTCAGGATCGCCAGGCCCGAGACGAACCCGCCGAGCACGACCACCCTGGCCCCGACGCCCGTCTCGGCGGCGAGGAAGATCCGGACGAGGAGCGCGAAGGCGGCGGTCTTCACGCCCGCGGCCATGAACGCGGTCACCGGCGTCGGCGCGCCCTCGTAGACGTCCGGCGTCCAGGCGTGGAACGGGACGGCCGCGACCTTGAACGCCACGCCCGCGAGCACGAGCCCCATCCCGACGAGGTAGAGCGAGTTGCCGTGACCTTGCGTGAGCTTCTCGAACAAGGTCGAGCCGGTCGCGCCGTACAGCAGCGCGGCGCCGTACACGAACAGGCCCGACGAGACGGCGCCCAGCACGAGGTACTTGAACGCGGCCTCCGACGGGCGGAGCCCGCGGCGCAGGTACGCCGCGAGCGCGTAGGTCGAGATGCTCATCAGCTCGAGCGAGACGAAGGCCGTGAGGAAGTCCCGCGCCATGCCGAGGAGGACCATGCCCGCGGCCGCGAAGGTGGCGAGGGCGTAGAACTCGCCGCGCTGCGCCCCGCGCGCCTCGAGCCAGCCCGCCCCGACGAGCGCCGAGAGCGCGAGCCCGGCGCAGATGATCAGGGTGACGAACACCGAGAAGCCGTCCACCGTCGCCTGGCCGCCGAACACCGCGCCGGGCCGCGGCATCGCCACCGCCGCCACGGCCGCCGCGGCCGCGGTCACCACCGTCAGCGCCGACTGGTAGCCGCGCCGGCCGGAGACGAGGAACACCTCGCTGAGCAAGAGGACGATCGCCCCGAAGGACAGGATCGCGACCGGGAGCAGGGCGCCGAAGTTGGTGATGGTGAAGCCGGTCATGGTGTCAGGGCCTTTCGGCGGCGGCCGCGGTCCGGGCCGCGGGGTTGGCGAGCGGCGGGGTGCCGACCTGCGGCCCGCGACCGAGGCGGGTCTCCGCGGTCTGGAAACGCCGCACGAGGCGGTCCACCGAGGGCTTCATCGGGTCGAGGAACGGCTGCGGCATGAGCCCCATCACGAGGATGAGCGCGATCATCGGCGCCAGCACGAACCCCTCGCGCGCCGTGAGGTCGGGGAGCGTCCGGTTCTCGTCCTTCCGGATCGGCCCGAGGAAGACGCGCTCGACGAGGCGCAGCATGTAGACCGCGCCGAGGATCACGCCCACCGCGGCGAGCGCGGCCACGACGGTCGAGCTCCCCAGGTACGAGCGCCAGGTGCCGGCGAGGATCAGGAACTCCCCCACGAACCCGTTGGTGCCGGGGAGGCCGATGGACGAGAGCGTCACGACGAGGAACGTGGCCGCGATGAGCGGCGTCCGCTTCGCGAGCCCGCCGTACTCGGCGATGGCGCGGGTGTGGCGCCGCTCGTAGAGCATGCCGACGAGGAGGAACAGGGCGCCCGTCGAGATGCCGTGGTTCAGCATCTGGTACACCGAGCCGGTCAGCCCCGCCTCCGACATCGCGGCGAGCCCCAGCATGACGAAGCCGAGGTGCGAGACCGAGGAGTAGGCGACGAGCCGCTTCATGTCCGTCTGCACGAACGACATCATCGCGCCGTAGAGGATGCCGATCACCGCGAGCACGGCGATGACCGAGCGGTACTGGAGCGCCGCCTCGGGGAAGAGCGGCAGCGCGTACCGGAAGAACCCGAAGGTGCCCATCTTGAGGAGCACGCCGGCGAGGATGACCGAGCCCGCGGTGGGGGCCTCGGTGTGCGCGTCGGGCAGCCAGGTGTGGAGCGGGAACATCGGCACCTTGACCGCGAAGGCGACGGCGAAGGCGAGGAAGAGCCAGGGCGCGGCCGCGAGCGGCTTGCGGGCCAGCGCCTCGCGCACCTGCACGTAGTCGAAGGTGCCGGTCTCCGCGTGCTGGTAGAGGTAGAGGATGGCGAGCAGCATCAGCACGCTCGCCGCGAACGTGTAGACGAAGAACTTGATGGTGGCGTAGAGCCGGTTCTGCGAGCCCCAGATGCCGATGAGCAGGTACATCGGCACGAGCATCGCCTCCCAGAACACGTAGAAGAGGACGAGATCGAGCGCCGCGAAGGTGCCGATCATCGCCGTCTCGAGCACCAGGATGGCGATGAAGAACTCCTTCACCCGCTCGCCGACCGCCCTCCACGCCGAGAGGATCACCACCGGCGTGAGCACCGTGGTGAGCATCACGAGGAGGAGCGCCACGCCGTCGATCCCGACGTGGTAGCCGATGCCGAGCGACGGCATCCACGGCGCGTGGGTCTCGAACTGGAACTCGGGGGCGCTCGCCGCGGCGTCGAAGCCGAACCAGAGCCCGAGCGACGCCGCGAAGGTGACGAGCGAGACCGCGAAGGCGAGGCCGCGGTGCTGGCCCGCCTCGTCACGCGGGATGAGCGCGAGGATGAGCGCGCCGGCGAGCGGCAGGAAGATGACGGCGGTCAGCAGGTTCACGGGCGCCCTCCCATCCCGAGGGCGAGGCCCAGGATGATCGCGACGGCCACGGCCATGATGGCCGCGTACCGCTGCACGTCGCCGTTCTGGAACAGGCGCACGATGGAGGCGACCCACCGCGACCCCCGGCCGACGCCGTTCACGAGGCCGTCGATGATGCCGACGTCGACGACCCGCCAGAACACGTACGAGATCCACTCGAACGGGCGGACCACGACGAGGTCGTACAGCTCGTCGACCCGGAACTTGTCGGCCACGAAGCGGTAGCCGGCGGGGAACGCCCGCGCGAGCCGGGCCGGCGCCTCGCGCAGCCTGCCCGCGTAGAAGAGCCACGCGAGGATCGTCCCGAGCACCGCGAGGCCCCAGGCGGCGAAGTACGGCCAGGAGGGGTGCTCCGCCCCGTGGCCGCCGTGCTCGCCCAGCGCCCGGGCGGCCGCGGCGAGGTGCCGGTCGCCCAGCGAGAAGACGCCGCGGGTCAGCTCCTCGAGCCGGTGGCCGAGGTCGTTCGGGCCGCGCCCGCCGAACGGCCAGTTGATGAAGACGCCCAGCACCGCGCCCACCGCGAGGATCCAGAGCGGCACGGTCATGACCGGCGACGACTCGTGCGCGTGCTCGGCGGCGTGCGTGCGCGGCTTGCCGGCGAAGGTGAGCACGAAGAGGCGGGTCATGTAGAAGGCCGTGCACAGCGCGGCGACGGAGCCGATCGCGTAGGCGATCCCGCCGACGGCGGGCCAGGCGCCGTTGTGCGAGAAGAGCGCGCCGCCCAGGATCGCGTCCTTCGACCAGAAGCCGGAGAGCGGGACGAGGCCGGTGATCGCCAGGGTCGCGATGGCGAAGGTCCAGGCCGTGTGCGGCATCCGCCGCCAGAGGCCGCCCATCTTCCGGATGTCGGTCTCGTCGCCCATCCCGTGCATCACCGAGCCCGCGCCGAGGAAGAGGCACGCCTTGAAGAACGCGTGGGTCACGAGGTGGAAGAGCCCCGCCCACCAGACGCCCACACCCACGCCGATGAACATGAAGCCGAGCTGGCTCACCGTGGAGTAGGCGAGGACCTTCTTGATGTCGTTCTGGGCGAAGGCGATGAGCGCCGCGAAGAGCGCGGTCAGCGCCCCCACGAACGCCACCGTGGCCATCGCCGCCGGCGCGAGGCTGTACAGGAACGAGAGCCGCGCCACGAGGTACACGCCTGCGGTGACCATGGTCGCGGCGTGGATGAGGGCCGAGACCGGGGTCGGGCCGGCCATGGCGTCCGGGAGCCAGACGTAGAGCGGGAGCTGCGCGCTCTTGCCGGCGGCGCCGACGAAGAGGCAGAGGAGCGCGAAGGTGAGCGCAGCCTGGTAGGTCCAGCCCGCGAAGATGCCCTGCGCGATCACCGCGCTCGCGTTCCGCCCGACCCCCTGGGCCGCCAGCTCGAGGCCGCCGTACGTGCTCGTGCCGAACAGCGCGAAGAGCGAGAAGACCCCGAGCAGGAACCCGAAGTCGCCGATCCGGTTCACCACGAAGGCCTTGCGCCCGGCGTAGGCCTTCATCGGATCGGTGTACCAGAACCCGATGAGCAGGTAGCTGCAGAGACCCACGCCCTCCCACCCGACGAAGGTGAGGACGAGCGAGTCGCCCAAGACCAGCGTGAGCATCGCCGCCGCGAAGAGGTTCAGGTACGCGAAGTAGCGGGCGTACCCGGCGTCGTCCTCGTGGGACATGTACGACGCCGAGTAGACGTGGATGAGCGTCCCGATGCCCGTGACGACGACGATCATCACCGCCGAGAGCGGATCGACGCGCAGCCCCCAGGAGACCGAGAGCGCGTTCGTGCCGTCCACCGTGAGCGCCTCGAACCAGGTCCCGGCCTGGCTCTCCACGGCGCGCCGGAAGATCGCGTGCCGGAGGAACGGGACCATCGAGACGAGGAACGACCCGATCATCGCGCCGATCGCGATGAGCGAGACGTTGGCCTTGCCGAGGCGCCTTCCGGCGAGACCGTTGACGATCGCGCCGAGGAGGGGGAGGGCGATGATCGCCCAGAGCATCGGAAATTGGGTCATGACGTGGCGCGAAGGATTACCGTCTGGGCGCAGGCCAGGCAAGCGTTCTTCGCATCGAAAAACCCGCGGCGTCGTGCGGGGATGCGGCCAGTCCGGGCGGCCGCGACCCCGGGTCGGCGCGCGGGGAGCGATCCCCCGAAGGGCTGGTCCCTCCACGAACCGCCGCGGAGTGCAGAAAGGTGGCCCCGACGCTGCGGGTCGATGGCCGGGAGGTCGCCTCCCGCACCCGTGACGACGGTGAACCACGTGATCCGACCGGAACCCGCCGCATCGCCGCGTCCCGCCCTCGCGGGACGGGCCGCCGTCGCGGCGTTCCTGGGGACGCTGGTCCTCGGGCTCCTGCTGGGGCTCGGGGTCCGGCCGCTCGAGCTCGAGGAGCCGCGGCGGGCGCTGGTCGCGCTCGAGATGGGCCTCCGCGGCGATCTCGTCGTCCCCACGACGAACGGCGCGCTCTACCTCAACAAGCCGCCGCTCTTCAGCTGGATCCTCCTGGGCCTGATGCGGCTCACCGGCGGTGCGAGCGAGGCGTGGCTCCGGCTCCCCACCGTCCTGAGCTTCCTGCTCACGGGCGCCGCCCTCGCCGCCGCCGCCCGCCCGCTGGGGCGCACGACCGCGCTCCTCGCCCCCGTCCTGTTCTTCACGTTCGGTGACCTGCTCTTCTACGGCACGCTCCACGCCGACATCGACCTCTTCTTCACGCTCCTCGTCACGCTCCAGGCGCTCGCCGTCTTCGGCCTCGAGCAGCGCGGGCGGCCGCTCGCGCTGTTCGCGGTCACCTACCTCCTCGCCGCCCTCGCGTTCCTCACCAAGAGCTACCCGGCGCTCGCGTTCCAGGCGCTGACGCTGCTCGCCTGGCTCGTCGCCGTCCGCCGCGCCCGCTGGCTCTTCTCCTGGCAGCACCTCGCCGGGCTCGCCGTCTTCCTGGCGCTCGCCGGCGGCTACTTCCTCCTGTACGCGCAGCGCGCCGACGCCGGGCGCTACCTGCTCCGGCTCCTCCTCGACTCGAGCCAGCGGACCGTGGTCGACGGCCACGGCGCGGGCGCGCTCCTCCTGCAGCTCGTCGCGTTCCCGCTCACGCTCGCCAAGGCGTGCCTGCCCTGGTCGCCGTTCGCCGGCGTCCTCCTCCTGCCCGCCTTCCGCGCCCGCGTGCGCGCCGAGCCCCTCCTGAAGTTCGCCGCGATCTTCGTCGCGGTGAACGCCCTGCCCTACTGGCTCTCGCCCGGCACGCGCCCGCGGTACCTGTTCCCGCTGCTGCCGTTCGTCGCCCTCCTCCTCGCGGCCGCGCTCCCGCACCTCGCCGCGCGCGGCGTCCACGCCCGCGCCGCGCGGTGGGCGCTCGGCGGCGCGCTCGCGCTGGGCGCCGTGGCCCCGCTCGCGCTGCCGTTCCTCCCGGACGCGTGGCGGCTCGTCGAGCACCGCTGGGCCTGGTTCCTCGGCGCCGCGGCGCTGGCGGGCGCGGCGGTGGCGTTCTGGCGCGCGGAGGCGCTGCCGGGCCGGATCCTCGCCGTGGCGCTCGCCCTCGCCCTCGCGCGCGTCGAGTACGATCTCGTCGTCCCCGCGCTGCGGCGCGAGCGGAGCGAGGCCACGTTCCTGCGCGGGGTGGCGGACGACCTGAACCGCGATCACCGCGATGCTCGGATCTTCCTCGCCGGCGCCGAGACCGTCGAGCAGCGGCGGATCCCGTTCCTCGGCGGGACGGCCTCCTTCCCGGCGCGCGAGTGGTTCCCGCTGTCGCTCTCGTATTACTACTCCGCGGGGCGCGGCGAGCTCCTGCCGTACGCGACGTCGCCCCGGCCCGGGGACCTCCTGCTCGCGCACGCCCGGTTCGACGTCGGGCGCCCGCACGACGTCGTGAGGACCTGGCACGCCGCGCGGGAGCAGGACGACCTGAAGCTCGTGCGCGTGCGCGAGTGAGGTCCCGCTGGCGCGCGGCGGCGCGCCGGCGCACACTGCGGGCATGCCGACCCGCAAGAAGCCCGTTCGTCTCGCGACGAGCCCGGTCGCCATCCGCGACGCCCGCGCCGAGGACGTGTTCGTCCTGGCTCGCATGGGCGCCCGGCTCGCGCGCGAGCACCACCGCATGGACCCCGCCCGCTTCTTCCTTCCGGACGAGCCGATCGAGGACGGCTACGCGTGGTGGCTCGGGAAGGAGCTCGTGAACCCGCGCGCGGTGGTGCTCGTCGCGGTCCGGCGCGGGCGGCCGGTCGGGTACGCGTACGGCCGCGTCGAGAAGCGCGACTGGAACACGCTCCGAGACCGGTGCGCGGTCGGGGTCGATCTCTGGGTGGAGCCGCGCGCGCGGCGGGCGGGCGTCGGCCGGCGGCTCGTCGAGGCGCTCGCGGAGCGGTTCGCGGCGCGCGGCGAGCCGCGGCTCGTCATCCAGGTCGCCGCCGGGAACGAGCGCGCGCTGCGCGCCTTCGACGGGATGGGGTTCCGGCGGACGGTGGTGGAGCTCGCGCGCGAGCTCGGCGCCGCGGCGCCGGGACGGGCGAAGGGCCGGCGGTGACGCGCAGGACGGGAGCACCCGCCACCGCGCGGGCGCCGGCCTCGCGCCTCCCCCCGACCGTCGTCGGGCTCGGGATGGTGAGCCTCTTCACCGACGCGTCGAGCGAGGCCATCTTCCCGCTCCTCCCCGCGTTCCTCGTCTCCCTGGGCGCGTCGGGCGCGTTCATCGGCCTCGTCGAGGGGGCCGCCGACCTCGTCGCGAGCGTGCTCAAGATCGTCACCGGTATCGTCGCCGACCGGCGCGCGCGCCTGAAGCCGCTCATCCTCGCCGGCTACGCGCTCTCGACCGCCGTCCGGCCGCTCGTCGCCTTCGCCCTCGCGCCCTGGCACGTGCTCGCCGTCCGCGTGATCGACCGCGTCGGGAAGGGCGTCCGCACGAGCCCGCGCGACGCGCTCATCGCAGGCGTCACCGACCCGACGATCCGCGCGCGCGCGTTCGGCTTCCACCGGGCCATGGACCACGCGGGCGCGGTGCTCGGCACGGTGCTCGGCGCGGGCCTCCTCTGGCTGCTCGGTGCGCGCGAGGGCGCGACTCCCGGCGACGCGGA
>DASPMI010000038.1:0-4279 GCA_035627135.1 Anaeromyxobacter sp.
GCCGAGGTGGACGAGGAGTCCGCCGAGCTCGAGGACCTGCGGCAGGCGGAGGAGTCCGCCCACGTCGCCGACGCCCCCTCGGGCCCGTCGCAGCCGGGCCGGATCGAGCTCCTCCCCGAGCTCGACATGGATCTCGCGACGCTCCAGGCGAAGTACGACATCCCGATCGACGTGAACCCGCAGGTGGTCGCGTACATCCGGTTCTTCCAGTCCCCCGCGGCGCGCAAGCACTTCGTGAAGTGGATGTCGCGCTCGCACCGGTACATCCCGCGCTACCGCGAGATTTTGAAGGAGGAAGGGCTCCCCGAGGACACGGTCTACCTCGCGATGATCGAGAGCGGCTTCGGCAACTTCGCGTACAGCCGCGCGCGGGCCTCGGGCCCGTGGCAGTTCATCGCCTCGACCGGCAAGATGTTCGGGCTCCGCCAGGACTTCTGGGTCGACGAGCGGCGCGATCCGGAGCGGTCCGCCCGCGCCGCGGCGCGCTTCCTGAAGCAGCTCCATGGCCGCACCGGCGACTGGCGGCTCGCCTGGGCGGGCTACAACGCCGGCCTCGGGCGCGTCTCGAGCGCGCGGCGGAAGGGCTACGCGGACTTCTGGTCGATGGCCGCCGCGCCCGGGCAGCGCGTGCTCCGCTCGGAGACGAAGGGGTACGTGCCGAAGCTCATGGCGGCGGCGATCGTCTCGAAGCACCCCGAGGCCTTCGGCTTCCGGCAGGAGGAGATCGAGAAGCAGGAGTGGATCGCCTACGCCGAGGCGGAGATCCCCTCGGCCACGCTCCTCTCCGTCATCGCCCGCGCCGCCGGCATCTCGGAGAAGGAGCTCATCGAGCTCAACCCCGAGCTGCGCCGCTCCTGCACCCCGCCCCGGGAGTACAAGGTGAAGATCCCGGCGGCCGCGGCCGACACCTTCGCGGCGGCCTGGCCCGAGGTCCGCGCCAAGGTCCGGATGACCTTCGCCGGCCACGTGATCCGCAGGGGCGACACGCTCTCGCACATCGCCCACCGGTACGGCGTGCCGGTGCAGGGCATCATGGAGCTGAACAACCTCCGCAGCGGGAAGAAGCTGCGGATCGGCACCGAGCTCCTCATCCCGCGGCCCCTCAACGGCACGAGCGTGGCGTCCTTCTCGCCTGCCGACGACGAGGAGCGCCGCCCGAAGCGCGCCGCGGTCGCCGCGCCGCGCGTGCGCCACGACCGCGCGCAGAAGGCCAAGACCGCGGGCCGGACGGTCCTGCGGGTCCGCCACGGCGACACGCTCTGGTCGATCTCGCAGAAGTACGGCGTGGAGATCACCGACCTCTGCCGCTGGAACGGCATCAAGAGCGCGAACAACCACAAGCTGCTCCGGGGCTCCCGCCTCGTGGTCTACCAGGACCGCGGCTAGCCGCCGCGCGGCACCCCGGGCGCGACCGGCCCTCGAACCCCCCGCGCGGCGATGCGCCTGCCCCGGTGGAGATTCTGGCGGTGCCTTCGCTCCCTTCGGGGTGTGCAGGCATCACATCTTCCGAGCTCCCAGTTCGCTAGCTTGGGGCCGATCGTCGGTCCGGCAGCCCGCGGGGGAACGGCGAAGATGACGGAGCTCGGCAGCGACGTGGTGGTGCTGGCGGGGGTGCGCGAAGTCCGGATCGTCGGCTCGACGCGCGAGGCCGAGTCGGAGCTCGCGAGCGGCTTCCGCCCGGCGGTGGTGCTCCTGGGGCCGGGCCTCCAGCGCCCGGCGGCGCAGGCCTTCGCGGCGACGCTGGGCGCCCGCCCGTCGCGCCCGCGCATCCCGGTCATGCGGATGTCGGGCGACGACGATCGGCTGAAGCTCACGCTGGTGAGCCCGCCGGAACCCGCCGAGTCGCCGGGGCCCGAGGAGCTCACCGACATCATGATGGTCCTCGACGAGCTCGCGACCGAGCTCTCGCTCATGCAGCGCTGGCGGCGGAAGGACGACCGCTGGATGACGTGGCCGGCGTGAGGCGGTGCGCTCGCGTCGAGGGTGCGCATCGTTTGGCTCGCTCGCTCGGGCTCCACACAGCTACGGCGGAAGCTGGCGCAGATCTCCGCTCGCGCTGAGCTTGTCGAAGCGGGCGCGTCACTTGCGGTACGAGGCTCTCTCGAGTCCGCTCGTGCTGAGCCTGTCGAAGCACGAGCGGTCGAGGACACCCCGGTCTCTCCCGTCCGCTCCATCCTGAGCGTAGCGGCCGCGAAGCGGCTGCGTCTCCCATCGCGAAGTCGTTGCCGTGGACGCCGGTCCGTACGACGGACGATCTCCCGCCGCCAGTCGCCACGTCAACTACGTGCGATCGCTGGAAACGGACAGCGGCACGCTTCGTGCTCCTGCCTCGCGCCCATGACCGCTCCGAGCAGCAGTGCAGGTCCGTGCAGCGGACCACCTCCGAGGAGCACGACCCTGGGAGCGGTGCTTCCTTCGGGATCCGCTTGCCTGACCTGCCGTGACATGCTTGCTTGCGCAAACCACGCAAGCAGCGCCGGGACCAACCGATCCGGCCGAGGGGGGCGGATGGCGCACCGCGATGAACGCGAAGCGTTCGCGAACGGACGAGTCGGCTCGAGACCTCGGAACGCGCTCGTTGCCACCGCATTGCTCGTAGCTGCGGCTGCCTGCGGGCGTCAGCACGCGCGAGAGGAATCCGCGGTGTCGTCCTCGCCAGGGCACCACCGCCGGGCCGTCTCCGTCTCGGAGAGCGGCGGTGAGTCCGCGCAGTACGCGTACGATCCCGGTGGCAACCTCGTGGCGGTTCGGTCGGGCACCTCGGCCCTGAGCGTCTCGGGCTTCAATCCGGCAGAAGGGTGCCCCGGGCAGCTCGTCACCCTGTATGGGACCGGGTTCGCTCCGGTTGCCTCCCAGAACACGGCGCGCGTTGGTGGCGCACTCGCTCCCGTGCAGTGGGCCACGCAGACCTCGATCGGCTTCCTCATTCCGCAGGGGGCCACCTCGGGGAGGGTGTCGATCGCTCGCGAAGGGGACTCGGTCACGAGCGCGGAGACGCTCACGGTCATCACCGCGCTCACGATCTCCGGCTTCGAGCCGAGGATGGGCAGGCCCGGCACCACCATCACCATCCGCGGGCACAATTTCGACCCTTCGGCTTCCGGGAACGCGGTCGCGGTGGGCAACGGCACTGCGACGGTCACGAGCGCCAACGTCGCCTCCCTGCTGGCGCGGGTGGGCTCGCAGTCGTCGGGGAAGGTGAAGGTCACCGCGGGAGGCGCGACCGCGACGAGCGCAGCCGATTTCTTCCTGCTCCCGGGCGACTTCACCACTTCGGACGTAGCGTACGCGGGCCGCGCAGACGCGGCCGCGGCAACGCCGATCGCGGGCGCGGACGGCAGGATCCACGTGCTGCTGTTCGACGGCGTGCAGGGTCAGCGCGTGACGGTGTACACGAGCGGCAACACGTACGCGAGCAGAACCGACGTCAGCATCTTCCGCCCCGATGGCGCGACGTTCTACTCCGGAGTCGTTCCACCATACGCAGAGGTGAAGCTTGTGCCCGGGCCTCTCCCGAGCACCGGGACCTACACCGCCGTGATTCGCCCCGGCCCGGGGAGCGCGGGGAGCCTCGCAGTTCGAATTCTGCCGGAGGCGACCGGGACATTCGCACTCGAGGGTGCCCCGCTTTCTCTGTCGCTCGCGGCCGGGCAGAACGGACGGGTCACTTTCGAGGGGCGGGCAGGGGACCTCGTGAGCCTCGGCTGGCCGAGCTTCACGGTCCTGCCGTCGGGCCCGGTTTCCCTGACGATACTTCAACCGGACGGGAAGATCCTCGCCAACAAGAGCACGTCGCAGCCCGCGACCTGGAAGCTCCCCGCGCTTCCGGTCTCAGGCGTGTACACTCTGACGCTCGTCCCGTCTGACTCCGCCGCGACGTCGATGAGGCTCGTCGGCTCGCGTTCGCTGACCGGAGAGATCGCGACGGACGGCACGCTGGCGCGCTGCGAGCTGACCCTCGCTGGCCAGTATTGCCGGTACGTCTTCCAGGGCGTCGCGGGCCAGCGCCTCACCGCTCAGGCAACGGCAGCCTCCACGTTCGCATCGCCCGTCGCGATCGCGGTGCTCCAGCCCAGCGGCGCGACGCTCTCCTCGGCAAACTTCTCCGGCGGCGGATCCGTGAAGCGGGACCTAGGCGCGCTTCTGTAGTGTCCACCCTCTGTCAAGACAGTGCCGCCGGCAGAAATCGGGCAGGTTGAGCGGCACGGTCTTGGCTTGCTACGCAGCCTCCTCGACGACGAGCCCGAGCTTCTCGGCTCGGTACTCCGCGGGTGTCTTC
>DASPMI010000039.1:0-8209 GCA_035627135.1 Anaeromyxobacter sp.
TCGGGCTCGGGCTCGGGCTCGGGCTCGGGCTCGGGCTCGGGCTCGGGCTCGGGCTCGGGCTCGGGCTCGGGCTCGGGCTCGGGACTAGAGCGCCTTCACGGGCTGGACGATGTCCACGAGCTGGACGGGGTCCTCCGGCTGCGAGAGGTAGACCTCGTAACAGGGGCGGTCGTCGGGCTGGTAGCCGCTCGCGGGCAGCCACTCGCCCATCAGCCAGTTCCACGCCGCGGCGTACTCGCTCGTGTGGAGCGAGAACCGCGCCACGGCGCACTTCCCCGCCGGGATCTCCGTCACGCTCACGTCGCGCTCGCCCTGCGTCCCCGCCGGAACCGAGAGGCACACGCTCAGGCGCAGCTTCTCCGCCGGGGTGATCTCGGGATCGTCGTGGTACATGGCGAGCCAGCGCGCATCCTTGCCGATGAGCCCGCGCGGGCCCGCCCAATGGCCCAGCCGCCCGAACAGCCGTCCGAACAGCTCCGCATCGCCCGCGTACGGCCCCACGTGCCGCACGTACGCCACCGTGAACGCCGGCAGCTCCTCCACGCTGATCGAATCCGCCTTCTTCCTCGCCTTGCCGTTCATGTCCGGCCTCCCAGCGTCGGCGGCGTCCGGTCCATCCGGCGCCGCGCCGACGGGGGCAACGTACCCGGCGGCCTCGAGGCCCTCTTCACCGCGCTTGCGGAGCGGTTTGCCGATCTTGCGGAACTCCGTGGCGGTCATCCCGTACGCGGCCCGGAACGCGCGGGCGAACGCGGCCGAGCCGCCGAAGCCCGTACTCGTCGCGCGGGGGGATCGGGCGGTCGGGCATCGACGCCATCGTACTCCGCCGCGGGCTCAGCGGAGGAGCCGGGGCGCTGCACGGAGCGAGGCGCGCCTCGCTACCCCACCGTCTGCAGCCCCGCCGCGATCCCGTTGACCGTGAGCAGGAGCGCCTCGCGCACCCGCTCGCGCTCCGCGCCCTCGGCCGTGCGGAGCCGGCGGAGGAGCTCGACCTGCACGTGCGAGAGCACGTCCACGTACGGGTTCCGGCGGTGCGCCGCCCGCTCGACGGCGGGCCACGCGCCCATGAGGCTCGGCTCGCCCGAGAGGGCGCGGATCGCCTCGAGCGTGCGGGCGTGCTCCTCCCCGATCTGCGCCATGATGGCCTGGTCCGCGGGGTCGGCGAGCCGCGCGTACTGGGCGGCGACGTCCATGTCGGCCTGCGTGAGCGCGATCCGGGCGTCGTCCACCACGCCGCGGAGGAAGGGCCACTCGCGGTAGAGGGCGCGGGCGCGGTCGACGCCGACCTCCTCGAGCAGGGCGGCGAGCGCGGTGCCGAGGCCGAACCAGCCGGGGATGCCGTGCCGGCTCTGGTTCCAGGAGAAGACCCAGGGGATCGCGCGCAGCGACTCGAGCGAGACCTTCCCGGTCCGGCTCGCCGGGCGCGAGGCGAACCGGAGCTCGGGGACCTCCTCCATCGGCGTCGCGCGGAGCGCGTACCGCGCGAGGCGGTCCGGGTCGGCGGTGAGCCGCCGGTAGACCTCGAGGGCCGCCCCGGCGACCCGGTCGAGCACGACCTCGCGCTCGCCCGCGGCGGCGTCGGCGGCGCGCTCCGCCGGGCCGATCGAGCTGCAGAGCACGCCGTTCACCATCTGCTCGAGATCGCGGAGCGCGATCTCCCGCCGGCCGTAGCGCGCGGCGACGGTCTCCCCCTGCTCGGTGACCCGGAACCGCCCGCGCAGCGCGGCGCGCGGCTGCGCGCGGATCGCCCGGTTGGCGGGCCCGCCGCCGCGGCCGACGGAGCCGCCACGACCGTGGAAGATCGTGAGCGTCATCCCCTCGGCCTCGGCGATCTGCGCGAGCACGAGCTGCGCCTTGTGGAGCGCCACGCGGCTCGGCAGGTAGCCCACCTGCTTGCCGGAGTCGGAGTAGCCGACCATCACCTCGAGCTCGCCGCGGAGCGCGGCCCGGAGCGGCGGGACCGAGAGCATCGCCTGCGCGAGCGCGCCCGCGTTCTCGAGATCCTCGAGCTGCTCGAGCAGCGGCACCGGCCGCAGCTCGTCGGGCGCGAGGCGCGCGGTGCGGGCGAGGAACGCGACCTCGAGGAGGTCCGAGAGGCTCCGCGTGAAGGAGGTGATGTAGCGCTCGCACGCCGCCGGGCCGTTCTCGCGGCGGGCGCGGCCGACGACCTCCAGCGTCTCGAGCGCCTCGCGCGCCTCGGGCGAGAGCGCGCGCCGGTCGGGCACCGGGAGCGCGGTCCGCGCGAGGAGCTCGCCGAGCAGCGCGCACCGGTCGGCCTCGCTCCGCTCGCGGTACCCCGGCGTGCCGCCCCTGGCCAGCACCTCGTCCACGACGCGCGCGTGCACGTCGGAGTGCTGGCGGAGGTCCATCGACGCGAGGTGGAACCCGAACACCTCGGCCCGCCGCCGCGCGTCCTCGAGCGTCCCGCGGGCGAGCCGGCCCAGCCCCGCCGCCGCCAGCGTCTGCTGGAGCAGCTCGAGGTCGGCGAGGTAGCTCTCCGCGTCCGGGTAGCCGCCCTCGCCGCGCACGCGCGCCGCCTCGAGCCGCGCCGCCATGTAGCGGACCTTCTCGCGCCAGCGCTCGTCGTCGCGCAGCGAGCGCGACGACGCGGGCAGCTCCGGGAAGCGCTCGCGGTCCTGCGCGATGGACGCCTCGAGCCGCTCGCGGGCCGGCGCCGGCAGGCCGGCCGACGAGGCGGACAGCTCGGCCTGGAGGCGGCGCAGGTCGGCCGCGTAGCGCGCGAGCACGACCGCCCGCTGCCGCTCCAGGGCGGCGCGGGTCACCTCGGCGGTGACGAACGGGTTCCCGTCGCGATCGCCGCCGATCCAGGTGCCGAACCGGAGGAACGGCGGGATCCGGAGCTCGGCGCCGGGCCACTGCTCCGCGAGGCCGCGCGCGAGCGCGCGGTAGATCTCGGGGACGGCGTCGAGGAGCGTCCGCTCGAAGACGACGAGTCCGGCCCGCACCTCGTCGAGCGCGGTGGGCCGCACCGTGCGCGACTTCCGCGTGGCGACGAGCCCGGTCACCGCCTCGCGCAGCCGCTCCTCGAGCGCCGCCTTCTCGCGCAGGCCCGCGCGCGGATCGTCGAGCGCCGCGAGCAGGCGCGAGACGCGGTCGAGGTGATCGAGCACGGTGCGCCGGCGCGCCTCGGTGGGGTGTGCGGTGAGGACCGGCATGACCAGGGCGCGGTCGAGCAGGGCCTGCACCTCCTCCGGCCCGGCGCCCGACTGCCGGAGCTCGGCGCACGCCGCCGCGAGCGACGCGTCCACGGGCGTTCCGGCGCCGTCGCGGGCGCGGAGCGCGCGCGAGCGGTGCTGCTCCTCGGCGGCGTTGATGAGGTGGAAGAAGTCGGTGAACCCCTCGGCGAGGAGCGTCAGGTCGCCGAGCTCGAGCGCGCCGATCGCCGCCGCGAAGGCGTCGCGGCCGCCGGGGAGCTTCCCCTGCCGGAGCGCGACCGCGGCCTGCCGGGTCTGCTCGACGCGCTCGAGCGCGCCGGGGCCGCGGAGCTCCGCGAGGGTCTCGCCCAGGAAACGGCCGAGCCGACGGATCTCCTCGATGAGTGAACTTTCGGCGTCGGGCATGCCGTGGTTTTGTGCGGCGCACCCGTCCGAGTCAAATGAACGTCTACGCCTGTTCCCGATCGGGGAGCGGGGCGGCGCGGCGCCGGAGCGTCAGGGGCGCCGCGGGGGTCATCTCGCGTGCGAGAGCACGCCGCGTGCCCAATAGACGCCGGGCCCGCGCCGCGTGCCGCTTCCAGGAATCGGAACGCCGCGCGATCCCGGGGGAATGGGACCGGCCGCGCGGCGGGTCAGCGCCCCAGCGCGCGCTTCAGGAGGTCGGGCCGGTCCGTGACGATCCCGTCCACCCCGAGCGCGAGGAGCTCGCGCATCTCGGCCTCGTCGTCCACCGTCCACACGTGGACCGGGACGCCGAGCCGGTGGAAGTGGGCCAGGACGTCGGCGTTCACCACGACGGCGTCGCCGAGCCGGTGCGGGAGGTCGGCGAGGTCGTAGCCGTCGGGGCAGCTCTCGCCGAGGGCGCCGGCCCGGGCGGCGAGCACGTGGCAGGTGGCGGCGTCCTGAGGGAAGTAGCGGGCGCAGCGCGGGGCGAGCACGCCGAGCCGATCCGCCTGCGCGTCGAAGAACGAGCCGAGGCAGACGCGGTCCTCGGCGCCGGCGGCCGTCACCGCCTCGGCGAGCGCGCGCGCGAGCGCCGCGTCGTCGAGCTTCGCGTCGATGTTGAACCGCATGTCCGGGTACCGCGCGAAGACCTCCGCGAGCGTCGGGACGCTGAGGCCCTGGCCCCGGAACGGGAACGTCTCCCCGCCGTCCGGCGTGAACCGGCCGCCCGCGTCGAGCCGGCGGACCTCGTCGAGCGTCCGCCCCTCGATCGTGCCCGGCGCGCCGAGCAGGCGCGCGGTGTCGTCGTCGTGGAAGACGACGACCACGCCGTCCTTCGTGAGCCGCACGTCGGTCTCGATCGCGTCCGCCCCGAGGGCCTGGGCGCGGTCGAACGCGGCGAACGTGTTCTCGGGCGCGAGGAGGCTCCCGCCTCGGTGGGCGACGAGCCAGGGGGCGGGGCGGTCGAAGTAGGGTCTGGGCACGGGAGGTCCGGTTCAGGGCGACAGACTACAGGCTCCGGGGTTCGGGAGAAGCCTTTCGGTTCGGGGCGCGATCCGCGCCAACGCTGCAGCCTGCAGCCTGAAGCCTCCTCCCGGGATCCCTAACTTCTCCCGCGTGCGCTACCACGTCCTCGCGACCGACTACGACGGGACCCTCGCCCACCACGGCGCGGTGTCCGGGGAGACCGCCCGGGCCCTCGAACGGCTGCGGGCCAGCGGGCGGCGGACCTTGCTCGTGACCGGCCGGATCGTCGCGGATCTCGCGCGGGTGTTCGACCGGCTCGACCTCTTCGACCTCGTCGTCGCCGAGAACGGAGCGGTGCTGTACGACCCCCGCCGGAACGTCGAGCGCCCGCTCGCGGCGGCCCCGCCGGAGACGTTCACGCGCCTCCTCCGCCAGCGCGGGGTCCCGTTCGATCTCGGGAAGGTGATCCTCGCCACCTGGGAGCCGCACCAGCACGCGGTGCTCGAGGCGATCCGCGAGCTCGGGCTCGGCCACACCGTCATCTTCAACAAGGGGGCGGTGATGGTGCTCCCCGAGGGGGTGAACAAGGCGAGCGGCCTCGCCGCCGCCCTCTCCGAGCTCGAGCTCACGGCGCACGAGGCCGTCGGCGTGGGCGACGCCGAGAACGATCACGCGCTCGTCACGACCGCGGAGTGCGGCGTCGCCGTCGCCAACGCGGTGCCCGCGCTCAAGGACGCGGCGGACCTCGTCACCGCGCGCGCCTGGGGCGACGGCGTGCAGGAGCTCGCGGATCGGCTCATCGCCGAGGACCTCGCCGGCGCCGACCCGACGCGGCGCGACGTGCCGCTCGGGACGACGGCCGCCGGGCCGATCGGGTTCCGGCCGGCCCGCGACCGGCTCCTCTTCGCGGGCGCCTCCGGCAGCGGCAAGACGACCGCCGCGAGCGGCGTCATCGAGCGGCTGCTCGAGCGCCGGTACCAGCTCTGCGTCATCGACCCCGAGGGCGACTACGAGGGGTTCGCGGGGCTCACCAGCCTGGGCGCCGCCGGGCGGGCGCCGACGGCCGACGAGGTCCTGTCGCTCCTGGCCGACCCGTCGGTCTCTCCCTCGGTGAATCTGCTCGGCGTGAAGCTCGCGGACCGGCCCTCGTGGTTCGCGGCCCTGCTGCCCAGGCTCCAGGAGCTCCGGAGCCGCACCGGGCGGCCGCACGTGTGGGTGGCCGACGAGGCGCACCACCTCTTCCCGCGCGAGTGGCAGGCCGCGCCCGCGGCGTGGCCGGCCGATCCGGGCGCAGCGCTGTTCGTGACGCTCTCGCCCGACCGGCTCGCGCCGGTGCTCCTCCGCTCGCTCACGGGCGTCGTGACCGTGGGCGAGGGCGCGGGGGAGGGCCTCGCGCGCTTCCTCGAGGCGGCGGGGCACCCGGCGGTGCGGCCGCCGGCGCTCGTGGAGCGCGAGGCGATCTGCTGGTCCCGCAGCCGCCCGGGGGCCGCGACCGCGATCAAGGTCGAGCCGCCGCGGGCGGCGCGCCACCGCCACCTCCGCAAGTACGCGCACGGCGACGTGCAGGAGAAGGCCTTCCGGTTCCGCGGGCGCGACGGCCGGCTCGACCTGCGCGCGCAGAACCTCGAGCTGTTCCTCCAGCTCGCCGACGGCGTGGACGAGGACACCTGGCGCTTCCACCTCGAGCAGGGCGACTACGAGCGCTGGCTCGTCGAGGCGATCAAGGATCCCGAGGCCGCGCGCGAGGTGGAAGCCCTCCGGCGGAGCCTCCCCGCGACCGCCGCTGCGCGGAGGCGGATGAGGGAGATCCTGGAGCAGAGGTACATGATCTGACGAGGGGGCATCAGGCCTCAGGCGTCAGGCCTCAGGGGAGCTGCCTCGAGCCTGAGGCCCGAAGCCTTCTTCACCCCTCGTCCACGACCCTCGTCGCCGGCATCGCCGTCTTCCCGAGCAGCGCCCGCCCGTTCGTCGCGATCACCTTCCGGTAGAACGCGTACGAGTCCTTCGGGATGCGCCGCTGGGACGAGTAGTCCACGTACACGAGGCCGAACCGCTCCTTGTACCCCTCGGCCCACTCGAAGTTGTCGATGAGCGACCAGTGGAAGTACGCGTCCACGGGGACGCCGTCGCGGCGGGCGCGCGCGATCTCGAGCAGCACGCGGTGGAGGTAGTCCGCGCGGCCCGGGTCGTGGACCTCGCCGTCGAGCGAGATCCACTCGCGGGTCGAGACGCCGTTCTCGGTGATGTGGATCGGGAGGCCCGTCCGCTCGTGGTAGAAGCGCGGGCCCCAGTACAGCGACTGCGGGAGGATGCGCTGCCAGATCACCGCCGACCGCGGGTAGCCGGGCGGCAGCGCGACCTGCTCGGGCTCGCCGTCCGCGCCGGCGCGCCAGAGCGAGCCGGAGTAGATGTTGAGCCCCAGCCAGTCGATCGGCTGCTTCATCTCGGCGAGATCGGCCTCGAAGCCCTCTGGCATGTCCTTGCGGTAGACCGCGAGGCCGTCCTCGGGGTAGCGGCCCTCGAGCACCGGGTCGCTCCACCAGGCCGTCGGCCAGAGCTCGCCCTCCTCGACCCGGAACAGCACGCGCCGGGCCGCCTCGACGTCCGCGGGCGCGTCGGTCGCCGGGTTCGCCGGGCTGATGTTGAGCGCCCAGCCGATCTTCCCGTCCGGCGCCGCGGCGCGGAGCGCCTGCACCGCGCGTGCATGGCCGCGAAGCGCGTTGTGGGCGGCGAGGAGCACCTCGCGGCGGGGCCGGCGCTCGCCGGGCGCGTGCTTGCCGACGTCGTAGCCGAAGACGACGAAGACCGCCGGCTCGTTGAGCGTCCCCCAGAGCTTCACGCGATCGCCCAGCCGCCGCGCGACCAGCGTGGCGTAGTCGGCGAACCAGCTCGCGACGTCGCGGTTCAGCCACCCGCCCCGCGCGTGGAGCGCGACGGGCAGGTCCCAGTGGTAGAGCGTCAGGCTCGGCTGGACCCCGGCGCGGAGCAGGTCGTCGACGAGGCGGTCGTAGAAGTCGAGCCCCTTCTCGTTGGGCGCCCCCGTGCCCTCGGGCAGGACGCGCGGCCAGGCGACGCTGAACCGGTACGCCCGGAGACCCAGCCGCTTCATCAGCGCGACGTCCTCGCGGTGGCGGTGGTAGTGGTCGCAGGCCACCGCGCCGGTGTCGCCGTCCGTGACGGCGCCCGGTTTCGCCGAGAACGCGTCCCAGACCGACGGCGCCCGCCCGTCCTCCTGGACCGCGCCCTCGATCTGGTAGGCGGCCGTCGCCGCCCCCCAGAGGAAGTCCTCCGGGAAGGGCGCGCGTGCGCTGCGCCTCTGGGGGCTCACCTTCCGGGTACCGCGGGGCGCCGCGCTCCGGTTGCCTCTGGCGTCGCGTCTCTTCGCTCGTGCCATCGACTCCCGGTTCTAGCATCGAAGCGACGCCCATCGCTCGCCGTTCTCTTCCGTCCCGCTTCCGAATACCTTGTCCCACAATGCTCCGCACCTCCCTGCTCCATGACGGCTGGCAGCTCGCTGCGAAGCGCTGGCTCGCTCCCCCGGCGAGGCTGGGCACGAGCGCCCTCGAGTGGCTGCCCGCGCGCGTCCCCGGGCACGTCCACCTCGACCTCGAGCGGCACCACGT
>DASPMI010000040.1:0-33037 GCA_035627135.1 Anaeromyxobacter sp.
CGTTCTCCGGCGGAGCAGACTCCACCGGACCAGCACTCGCAGTAACCTTGGTGTCCTTCTTCACGAGCAGCCTTCTACCCGATCCGCGCCTCGTTTATCGACCCGAGGAGTGTCAACCTCGGCGAGGGGAACACCGTACCACGCGGAAGAGCACGTCTCCGCTCCGCCGTCGAAGCACCTCGCCGAACTCGGTGGGGGTCGGCGGCGCCTTCCGCTCTCCCTCCGATCGGCGCGCGCGCACCTCGATCACCGCGCCGTAGCAGACGGTCGCGATCGCCGCGTCGGCCGCCTCCTTCGGGCCGAGGCGAGCGCCATCGCGATCGTGACCCGCGACGAGGACGTTCGCGAGGTACGCGAGCTCCTCCATCCGCTCGCCGAAAAGCGTCGGCACCTCCGCGCCGAGGTCGCGCAGCGCCTCGGCGAATGCGCCCATGGCCGTCGTCCGGGTAGACGGGCCACTGAGCGCGGGCGTGCCGCCGCCCGCCCCCAGCTCCTCCAGCTCGCGGAGCACCGCAGGTGGGAGGGCTTGCACCGCCGCGTGCGCGGCGGGGTCGGGAGCGGGACGCGCGCGCTCGAGCTCGCGGAAGTAGGCCCGGGTGAGTGGGTCGCGATCGGTGGGGCGCTCCTCGTCCGCCGGAGGCTTCCGCGCGAGCGACAGGAACGCGCGCGCCGCTCGCGCTTCGACGTACCCCTGCTTGCTGCGGCGCTCCTCACGCGCGGCCTCTGCGTCCTCCGCGAGCGACTCCCCCTGCGAGAGCGCGGTCGAGAGCTCCTCGAGGTCGTCGAGGCAGGCGTTCCCCACCCGCGCGAGACGATCCAGGAGCCGGACGAGCAACGCGCGGTGGTTGCGGTCGAGCGCGAGCACCAGGGTCAAGGCGGCGTCCCAGCCGTCGTGCTGCTTCGCGACGAGGACGTACCCGTCGATGTCCTCCGTCAGCGCGCTCTCCAGGGCCTTGTCGACCTGCCTCGCCGCGTCCTCGTCGCTCTCCTCGAGGCGGTCGCGGAGCGTATCCTCGTCGAGGACCAGGAGTACACCGCCCAGGGCGTGGGCCACGAGGTCTTCATCCAATTCGGCGACTCGAGCTGCGGCGACCTCGTCCCCGGCCTCGAGCAGCGCCTCGAGCCAGACGACGAAGCGTCCCACGTCGAGAGACTCGCGCTCGCCAGCGCGATCGCTCACGAAGAGCTCCCCGTCGAAGGCCTGGACGAGCTGCTCCGTCGTCGCGAGGGCGACGAGCGCACCGGCGTCCTCGACGCCCACCTTGCGAACCAGCGCTGCGAACGTCGTCGCGGGGAGCGCCTGGATCGTTCGCGCGAGATCGGGCAGCTCGACGAGGCTGTTCAGCAGCGAACTCGTCCTGGTCAGTCCGTGAGCGCCGCGCCTGGTCAACGTCATCGAGACGTCTCCCCCGTCTGCCCGGAGACGAAGAGGGCCTTGAGCCCCGAGAGGTGATACGTGGCCTGCTGGGCGACGGCCTCGCGCACGGCCTGCGCGGCTCGCTCCTCCTCGAGGATCGTCCCGAGCGTGGCGACGAATGCCTCGTAGATTCGCGTGAGGGTTCGCCTTCTCGCCGGCGTGACCGCAAAGGACGGATACGTGGCCCGGGCGTACTCGAGTGCCAGGTCGACCAGAAGCCGCACGACCTCGCTGGCGAAGCGCTCGTGCTTCGTTCCGTGGGCCCGGAGGAGCAGGAAGACGACCCGCTCTCGATGCGCGATCGTGAACGCCAGGAGGTCCTCCGATGCGCGCCGGTACGGGTGACCGTCGTCCAGCGCACGGACGTCTTTCTCCGAACGCATCGCCTCGACCTGCGCCCGGATCCGGCTCGTGAGCTCCGTAGTGAATCCTCGCGGGAGGAAGCTCGCGAAGAGCTCGTCCTTGCCGGCGAAGTACCTGTACAGGTTGCCGATGGACGTGCCCGCCCGCGCGACGATGTCACCGAGCGCGGCGCGCTCGAACCCGCCGGCGGCGAACGCCTCGGCGGCGGCGTTCAGGATGGCTTCTCGGACTTCCGGCTTGGGACACTGGGCCATAAAGAGAACTCAACGTTCTCTTTTGCGCGCCGAGCCACGCCGTGTCAAGCGCAGCCTCCTCGGGCGTGGCGGCGCGGCACGTCATCGGCGAGCTCGCCGACTGGAAGGGGCACGCGCCCGAACAGGTTCGGGCGATGAAGGACGGCCTCGCGCGTCTCGCCGCGCAGGGCGTCCAACCCGTCGACGAGTAGCTGTCAACGACGTCACCCGTACGCCGGGCCCGCCGGTGCGCGCGGGCTCCAGAGCTCCGGCTACGCGAGCCCGCACGCCTTCGCGAAGATGGCGAGCAGCAGCACGTCGTACAGCAAGGCGAGCCCGAGCCAGCTTCGCGCCCGGGCGCCGAAGGACCTGCGGGGCGTCCGCTCCGGCAGGAACGGCCAGGTGATCGCCGCGAGCACGAGGCCCACGGGCGCGAGCAGCACGAGGCCGAGCAGAGCGGGGCCGGTCATGCCGCCGCTGGAGGCGGCGGCCACGCTGGGCAGGGCGAGCAGGGCGGTGGCTGCGATGGTCGTTCCTCGCATGCGTCGACGCTACCACGCTCGACCGGTAGAGCGCTCCCACGCTCCGGTCACGGCTCCGATCACGCGGCGGCAAGGTGTACGCTCGGGCCGATGAGCTGGACCGACGCCTACTACGGCCCGCTGTACCTCGACTCGGTCGCGGACCTCCTCACGCCGGAGCTCTCCGCGCTCGAGGCCGCGGTCATCGCGCGGCTCCTCGCGCTCCGGCCGGAGCACCGCGTCCTCGACCTCGCGTGCGGCCACGGGCGCCACGCGCGCGTGCTCGCGGGAGGGGTCGCCGTGCTCGTCGGGCTCGACCGGAGCCGCCCGTACCTGGACCGCGCGCGCGCGAGCTCGGGCGCTTGGTCGCCGCCGCCGCGCTACGTCCACGGTGATCTCCGCGCGCTCCCGTTCGCGGACGGCGCCTTCGACGCGGTCTACTCCTGGTACTCGGCGCTCTTCATGTGGGACGACGCCGGGAACGCGGCCGCGCTCGGCGCGCTCGCGCGCGTGGTGCGCGCGGGCGGCCGGGCTCTCGTGCACCACGCGAACCCGCTCCGGCTGGCGGCCGAGCCGGTCGCGCACGCGCGGCGGACGCTCGCGGACGGTGCCGTGGTCGAGGAGGAGGCGCGCTTCGACGCGGCGACCGGGCTCGAGACCGCGCGCCGCCGGCTCGCGCGGCCGGACGGGACCGCGCTCGAGGGCACGGCCTCGCTCCGGTACTACGGGCCGGACGAGTGGGGGCAGCTCGCGCGCGGGGCGGGGCTGCGGGTGGTGGAGCTCACGAGCACGACGGGCCTCTCGCCGGGGACGGCGGCCGCGCCGGACGTGATCGCCGTGCTCGAGCGACCCTGAACCGCAGGTCGCCAGCCCGCTCCCGGGGCGCTCGTCGCGACGGGCCCCCCGCCTGCCGAGGCGCCTCCCGGTCCGTGGGAGATGGCGTCGCCTCCCCCGGTAAGTCCATTGTCCGGACGAATCGAGGAGTTCCGCGTCACCCCGGCGCCGGGTTCCCCGATTTTGCCGTCCAACGGCCGGTGCCGCCGGCGGCGCGATCGTTAGGGCAGGGGCGTGGGCCGGTGGCACATGGCTCTTCCCGCGTCCTTGCTCACGGGCTCCGTGCTCTCCCGGCATTCACGAACCGTCACCGTTCGAACCACAGAGAAGGAGCACCCATGAAGCGGAAGCTCGGGGCAGTGGCAGTCGCGGTCTCCGTGCTCGCCGTCGCCGGCGCGCTGGCCTACGGCGGGTGGGCGGAGGCCGCCGCCGAGAAACCGACCTTCGTGATGGTCACGAAGGCCGTCCACCCCTACTACGAGCCCTGTTACGAGGGGTTCAAGGCCGCCGCCGACAAGTACGGCGTGAAGGCCCAGCGCGTCGATCCGCAGAAGATGGAGCTCTCGATGCAGGTGCGGGTGATCGAGGACCTCATCGCCCGCAACGTGGACGGCATCGCCATCTCGGCGGTGGACGACGCAGGGCTGGCCCCGGTGATCGCCGACGCCACCAAGGCCGGGATCAAGGTCATCACCTTCGACGCGCCGGCGCCGTCGTCCGAGGCGCTCACCTACATCGGCACGGACAACCGGACGGCGGGGTTCGAGGCCGGGAAGCGCATGGCCGAGGTCCTGAAGGGGAAGGGGAAGCTCGTCATCCTGCAGGGTGGGCTGGGGGCCGCGAACCTCAACCTCCGCACGCAGGGCTTCAAGGAGGCCATCGCGAAGCACGGCCCGGGGATCGAGATCCTCGACGTCGTGGACACGGCCGGGGACTTCTCGGTCGCCACCAACAAGACCGAGACGGTGCTCCAGGCGTACCCCGATCTGACCGCGCTGTTCTCGGTCTCGGCGGAGGGCGCGCCGGCGGCGGCCGCGGTGCTGCGGCAGCAGAACAAGGCGGGGAAGGTCGTCCTGGCGGGCTTCGACGACCTCAAGGACACGCTCGAGGGCATCAAGGACGGCACCGTCGCGTTCTGCCTGGTCCAGAAGACGTTCAAGATGGGCTGGATGTCGGTCGAGGCGCTCCTCGACGCGTCCAAGGGCAAGCAGCTCCCGAAGTCGACCGACACCGGCGTCATCTTCGTCACGAAGAGCAACGTCGGGAACTACATGGACCAGATGAAGAAGGACATCGCCGCGAAGTAGCTCATGGACGCCACCCTCGCCCCCTCCCGGCGCAACCCGCTCGCGAACCTCCTCCGCCGGAAGGAGGCGGCGATCCTGATCGCGCTGCTGCTCCTGACGCTGGTGATCGCCGTCATCGCGCCGCGCTTCGTCTCCGGGACCAACCTGTACCAGGTGTCCCGGCAGATCTCGTTCGTGGCCATCGTCGCCCTGGGCGAGCTGTTCGTGATCCTCACCGGCGGGATCGATCTCTCGGTCGGATCGGTCATGGGCTGGGCCGGCATGGTCTCCGCCTGGGCGATGGTGGCGCTCGGGCTCTCGCCGCCGCTCGCGATCCTCGTCGGCGTCGCGGCCGGCGTGGCGATGGGCGCGATCAACGGCTCGCTCATCGCGTACGTGAAGCTCCCTCCCTTCATCGCCACCCTGGGCATGCTGTCGTTCGCGTACGGGCTCGTGCTCGGCCTCTCGAAGGGCTGGCCCATCACCGGCCTGCCGCGGTCGTTCCACTGGGTGGCGCAGGGGTCGATCCTGTACCTCCCCGTCCCGGTCTGGATCGCCGGGCTCCTCGCGGTGACCGCGCACGTGGTCCTCACGTACACCGCGTTCGGGCGGCGGACGTACGCGATCGGCGGCAACGAGCAGGCCACCTTCCTCTCCGGCATCGACATCGACCGGATCAAGTTCGTGCTCTACATGATCTCCGCCGGCCTGGCGGCGATCTCCGGGGTCGTCCTCACCTCGCGGTTCGGGTCGGCCCAGCCCGACACGGGGAGGGGCTGGGAGCTCGACGCCATCGCCGCGGCGGTGATCGGCGGGACGTCGCTGGCCGGCGGATCCGGCACGGTCCTCGGCGTCGTCATCGGCGCCTGCATCATGGGCGTCCTGCGCAGCGGGCTCGTGATGATGGGCATCGACCCGTACTGGCACATCTCCATCATCGGCGTGGTGATCGTGCTCGCCGCGGTCCTCGACGTGAAGACCAAGAAGGCCTGAGCGATGACGCCCGTGCTCGAGATGGACGGCATCACCAGGTCCTTCCCGGGCGTGCGCGCCCTCGACCGCGTGCGGTTCACCGTGAACGCGGGCGAGGTGGTCGGGCTCCTGGGCGAGAACGGCGCCGGGAAGTCCACGCTCATGAAGATCCTCGCCGGCGTCCACCGCGCCGACGCGGGCGAGATCTGGTGGCAGGGGCGCCCGGCGGCGTTCCGCGGCGTCCGGGAAGCGCAGCAGGCCGGCGTCTCCCTCATCTTCCAGGAGCTCAACGTCTGCCCCAACCTGAAGCCCGTCGACAACCTGTTCCTGGGCCGCGAGCTGCGCCGGCGGAGCGGGCTCCTCGACTACCGCTCCATGCGCCGGAAGGCGCTGGAGCTCTTCGAGCACCTCGGCGTGAGCGTCGATCTCGAGGCCGAGGCGCGCCGGCTCTCCACCGCCGTGCAGCAGATGATCGAGATCGGCAAGGCGCTCCTCACCGACGTGAAGCTCCTGGTGATGGACGAGCCCACCTCCTCCCTCACCGACAAGGAGACGGAGCGGCTGTTCCGGGTGATCCGCGAGCTCAAGGCGCGCGGCGCCTCGGTCGTCTTCATCTCGCACAAGCTCGCGGAGGTCTTCCAGATCACCGACCGCGTCGTGGTCCTGCGCGACGGGCGGAACGCGGGCGAGCTGGATCCGCGGACCGGCACCGTCGACCAGCTCATCTCGCTCATGGTCGGCCGCGACCTCGGCTCGTTCGCGGCGGAGCGCCGCGCCGCCGCGCCGGGCGCGGAGGTGCTCCGCGTCGAGGGGCTCAGCGGCGGGCCGGTGCGCGACGTGAGCTTCACGCTGCGCAGAGGAGAGATCCTCGGCGTCGCCGGCCTCATCGGCTCGGGGCGGACGGAGATGGCCCGGCTGCTCCTGGGCGCCGACCGGAGGGCGAGTGGGCGGATCGTCCTCGACGGCCGGGAGCTCCGGATCCGCAGCCCGCGGGACGCCGTCGCCGCGGGGTTCGGCTTCGTCCCCGAGGATCGGAAGGTCCAGGCGCTGGTGCTCGGGATGACGGTGCGGGAGAACCTCACGCTCGCCATCCACCGCGCGGTGCGGCGGGCCCGCCTCTTCCTCTCACGGCCGGCCGAGGAGGCCGTCACGGACGAGTTCGTGCGCGCGCTGCGCATCCGGCTCGCGAGCCGGGAGCAGGCGGTGAGCGACCTCTCCGGCGGCAACCAGCAGAAGGTGGTCATCGCGCGGTGGCTCGCCACGAAGCCGCGGGTCCTCGTGCTGGACGAGCCGACGCGCGGCATCGACGTCGCCGCGAAGGCGGAGGTGCACCGGATCGTGGCGGAGCTCGCGGACCGCGGGGTCGCCATCCTCCTCATCTCCTCCGAGCTCCCGGAGATCCTCGCCCTCGCGGACCGGGTGCTCGTCATGCACGAGGGCAGGGCGAAGGCGATCCTCGGACGGGCGGAGGCGAGCCAGGAGACCATCATGCACGCGGCGCTGAAGGCGAGCGCATAGCGAGCCGTCGAGGAACGCGCTTCCCCGTCTCCGTTCGCCCTTCGACTCCGCGGCCGCCTATGCGGCGGCCGCTACGCTCAGGGCGAACGGATGGCCGAGCGGTGCGCGGCTCACGCCGCGGGCAGCTCCCGCCCTCGCGCCAGCTCGGCCAGCTCCTGCGCCGGGAGCGACAGGAACGCCTCCGCGCACCTCGGGTCGAACTGCGTCCCGGCGCACCGCTCGATCTCGGCGCGCGCGGCCTCGGGCGAGACGCCGGCGCGGTACGGGCGGTCGCTCGTCATCGCGTCGTAGGTGTCGGCGAGGGCGAAGATGCGGGCCGAGAGGGGGATCTTCTCGCCGGCGAGGCCGTGCGGGTAGCCGCTGCCGTCGAACCGCTCGTGGTGCGAGAGGACCATGTCGGCGGTCCCCGAGAGGAAGTGCACGCTCCGGAGGATGTTGCACCCGATCTGCGGGTGCGTCCGCATCACGGTCCACTCGTCGGGAGAGAGCGGGCCTCGCTTGAGCAGGATGGCGTCCGGCACGCCGATCTTGCCGATGTCGTGGAGGAGGGCGCCGCGGCCGAGGTCGGGGAGCTGGGCCTCGGGGATCCCGAGGCGCCGCGCGATCGCGAGCGTGTAGCGGACCACGCGCTGGGAGTGATCGCCAGTCTCGTGCTCGCGCGCGTCGAGCGCGGCGACGAGCGTCCAGAGCGTCTGCGAGTAGGTGGCCTGGAGGTTCTCGAGCGCCGCCGAGAGCTCGGCGGTCTTCTCCTGGACGCGGTTCTCGAGGCTGCGCCGGTACCGGTGCCGCGCCAGCTCCAGCCGGCGGCGGCCGAGCGCCCGCTCGATCGCGCGCACCAGCTCCGTCAGCTTGGGCGGCTTGAGCAGGTAGTCCGCCGCGCCGTTGCGGAGGCACTGCACCGCCGCCTCCGTGTCCCCGAAGGCGGTCAGCATGATGACCGCGGAGTCCGGCTGCACCTCCCGGAGCTGCTCCAGGAGCCAGAACCCATCGCGGCCCGGCATCCGCACGTCGCAGATCACGAGCGGGTACTCGGTGAGACGCGCTGCGTCGAGCGCGTCCTCCGCGCGGCTCACGGCCGTGCAGTCATAGCCCTCCTCGCGCAGGAGGACCTGGATGACCTCGCGCACCGAGGCGTCGTCGTCGACGATGAGGATCCGGGTCGTCTCCTGCGAGGGGATGTCGGGCATGGACGCGTGGGGAGCGACGTTTGACGTTGAGCCCATACCGGGCGTGACGAGGGACTATACCATGCGGCGATCCGCCGCCATCATCACTGGCGGTGGGACGCTTCGGTCCCTCGGCACCTTGACCTGACCAGGGCGCCCCACTACATCGCCGGGGCTGGCAAATGTCTGAGCCCTCGAAGCACAGCCTGCCGGTCGTCGGCACGGAGCTCCCCGCCACCCCGCGCGAGGTCGCGGAGCGTATGCGCGCGAACGGAAAGCCGATCCGCGCGCCGAAGCCCGAGTGGCTGCGGGTGAACCTGCCCGGCGGTGCGCGATATCAGACGGTTCGGGAGACCCTGCAGCGGCTCCGGCTCCACACCGTCTGCGCCGAGGCGCAGTGCCCGAACGTGGGTGAGTGCTGGGGCGGCGGGACCGCGACCGTCATGTTGATGGGCGACACCTGCACGCGAGGATGCCGCTTCTGCCACGTGAAGACGGCGGCCCGGCCGCCGCCGCTCGATCCGGACGAGCCGCGCCACCTCGCCGAGGCCGTCGCCCAGCTCGGGCTCGACTACATCGTGGTGACGAGCGTCGACCGCGACGACCTGCCGGACGGCGGCGCGGGCCACTTCGCCGACGCCATCCGGCGGCTGAAGGAGATCCCCGGTCTCCTCGTCGAGGTGCTGACGCCCGACTTCCAGGGCGATCCCGAGGCCGTGCGCACCGTCGGGCGCGCCGCGCCCGACGTCTTCGCGAACAACGTCGAGACCGTGCGCCGGCTCACCCCGGTCGTGCGCGACGCGCGCGCGGGCTACGACCAGACGCTGGGCGTGCTCGCGCGGATGAAGGCCGAGTTCCCGAAGGTCGTCACCAAGTCCTCGATCATGGTCGGCCTCGGCGAGGCCGAGGCCGAGGTCGAGGAGACGATGCGCGACCTGCGCGCGCACGGCGTCGAGATCCTCACGCTCGGTCAGTACCTGCGGCCGAGCGCGTGGCACCTGCCGGTGCAGGAGTGGGTCTCGCCCGAGCGGTTCGCGGCGTACCGCGAGCGCGGGCTCGCGCTCGGGTTCCGCTACGTCGCGAGCGGGCCGCTCGTGCGGTCGTCGTACCGCGCGGCCGAGCTGTTCCTGCGCGGCGAGATCGCCGCCCGGCGCTGAACCTTCCAGGAGGCTCGATGAGGCGAGAGGAAGAGGTAGGCCCCGACCTGGATCCGGCGCTTGACGCCCGTCAAGCTCCTCTGCCCGGCCGCAGCGAACGCACCGCCGAGCCCCGCGCCACCCGCTTCCTCCGCGAGTTCCCCATTCAGCGCGTCCTCGACGAGGACGGCCGCGCCGATCCGGCGGCGGTGCTCCTGCCCGACGAGGCGGTGCGCCCGCTCTACCGGTGGATGGTCCTCTCCCGCGCGCTCGACGAGCGGATGGTGATGCTCCAGCGGCAGGGCCGCATCGGCTTCTACGTCGGCCTCTTCGGCGAGGAGGCGACCGTCGTCGGCACGACCGCGGGTATGGGGGACGGCGACTGGATCTTCCCGTGCTACCGCGAGCACGTCGCCTCGCTCATGCGCGGCTTCCCGCTCACGGCCTTCCTCCACAACCTGTTCGGCAACTCCGCCGACGTCGTGAAGGGGCGGCAGATGCCGTGCCACGAGGCCTGGCGCCCCGGGCACTTCATGTCGGTGAGCTCGCCCATCGGCACGCAGCTCCCGCAGGCGGTCGGCGCCGCGTGGGCGGCGCGGATCAAGGGCGAGGAGATGGTCTCGCTCGTCTACTTCGGCGACGGGGCCACGAGCTCGCACGACTTCCACACGGCGATGTCCTTCGCCGCGGTCCGGCGCGTGCCGGTCGTGTTCGCCTGCCGGAACAACGGCTGGGCCATCTCGACGCCGCTCGAGCAGCAGATGGCGACGGAGACCATCGCGCAGAAGGCGCACGCCTACGGGGTCCGCGCCGAGCGCGTGGACGGGAACGACGTCCTCGCCGTGCACGCCGCGACCCGGCGCGCGCGGGCGGCGGCCGTCGCGGGGCAGGGGCCGACGCTGCTCGAGCTCGTCACCTACCGGATGGAGGGGCACTCGACCTCCGACGATCCGCGCGCCTACCGGCCGGAGACCCTGGTCGAGCCATGGAAGAAGAAGGACCCGATCCAGCGCGTGCGCAGCTACCTCTTCCGGCGCGGGGTGCTCGACGAGGCGGCCGACGCGCGGCTGCGCGACGAGGTCCGCGACGAGCTCGTCGCCGCGCTGCGCGAGGCCGAGTCCCGCCCGCCGAAGCCGCCGCTCGCGAGCATGTTCGACGAGGTCTACGCCGCGCCGCTCCGGCAGCAGCGCGAGCAGCTCGACGAGCTCGAGTCCGCGCTGGCCGACGATCCGCGGATCTCCGATCCGCGCCACGCCGACGCCTGAGGTCGCCATGCCCGTACTGAACGTGCTCCAGGCGGTCAACGACGCGCTCAAGGTCGAGATGCGCCGCAACCGCGACGTGGTGGTGCTCGGCGAGGACGTGGGCCGGTTCGGCGGCGTCTTCCGGGCGACGCAGGGGCTCTTCGAGGAGTTCGGCGCCGACCGCGTCATCGACACGCCGCTCGCCGAGGGCGGCATCGTCGGGACCGCGATCGGCATGGCGCTCTACGGGCTGCGGCCGGTCCCCGAGATCCAGTTCGCCGACTACATCTTCCCGGCGATGGACCAGCTCGTGAACGAGGCGGCCAAATACCGCTACCGGTCCGGCGGCCAGTACTCGTGCCCGATGGTCGTGCGCGCACCGTACGGCGGCGGCATCAAGGGCGGGCACTACCACTCGCAGTCGCCCGAGGCCCACTTCATCCACACGCCCGGGCTCAAGGTGGTCGTGCCGTCCAACCCGCACGACGCAAAGGGGCTCCTCCTCTCGGCCCTCCGCGATCCCGACCCGGTCCTCTTCTTCGAGCCGAAGCGGGTCTACCGCGCCGCCAAGGGCGAGGTGCCCGCGGGCGAGTACCTGGAGCCCCTGGGCAAGGCGCGGATCACCCGCACCGGCGCGCAGGTCACGATCCTCGCGTGGGGCGCGATGTGGCACGAGGCCGACCAAGCGGCGCGCGAGGCGGCGGCGGAGGGGATCGACTGCGAGGTGATCGACCTCCGCTCGCTCCAGCCGCTCGATCTCGACACGATCGTCGCCTCCGTCTCCAAGACCGGGCGCGCGGTGGTGGTGCACGAGGCGCCGCGGACGTGCGGCTTCGGCGCCGAGCTCTCGGCCCTGATCCAGGAGCGGTGCTTCCTGCACCTCGAGGCGCCGGTGGCGCGCGTGACCGGCTTCGATACGCCGTTCCCGTACACGCTCGAGAACGAGTACCTCCCGCGCGCGCCCCGCATCCTGCGGGCGGTGCGCGAGGCGCTCGCGTACTGACCTTCACCCGGAGTCCGCGATGCTCTTCAAGCTGACGCTGCCCGACATCGGCGAGGGCGTGGTCGAGGCGGAGGTCCAGCGCTGGTTCGTGGCGCCGGGCGACCGCGTCGAGGAGGACCAGCCGCTCGTCGAGGTGATGACCGACAAGGCGACGGTGACGATCCCGTCGCCGCGGCCTGGGCGCGTCGTGCGGCTCTTCTCGCAGGAGGGCGCCATCGCGAAGGTGCACGCGCCGCTCGTCGAGCTGGAGGTCGAGGAGGGGGCGCAGGCGGCGGTGCCGTCCAACGGGCACGCGCACGCGCCGGTCCCGGCCGAGGTGCCCGCCGTCGCCGCCGCCGCTGCGGTCGCGACCGAGGCGCCGCGCAAGGCGCTCGCGACCCCTGCCGTGCGGGCGATGGCGCGGAGCCTCGGGATCGACCTCCGCGCCGTGCACGGCTCGGGGAAGGACGGGCGCGTGACCAAGGAGGACCTCGAGGCGGCGCGTGCCAGCGCGAACGGGAAGGGCGGCGTCGAGGCCGTACCGCTCGCCCTTCGACAGGCTCAGGGCGAGCGGAGTGCGCAGGTCGCGACGGTCGTCCCCGTGCCGCCCCCTCCCACGACGGTGCGCTCGACGACGCGCGGCGAGGAGGAGCGCATCCCGCTCCGCGGCCTCCGCAAGCGGATCGCCGACAACATCGCCCGGTCGAAGCGGACCGCGGCGCACTTCACCTTCGTCGAGCAGGCCGACGTGACCGAGCTCGTCCAGGTGAAGCACCGGATGGCCGACGCCGCCCGCGCCGAGGGTGTGCGGCTCACGTACCTGTCGTTCATCGTGAAGGCCGTCGTCGCCGCGCTCAAGAAGTTCCCCGAGCTCAACGCCAGCCTCGACGAGGAGCGGAACGAGGTGGTCGTGAAGAAGTGGTACGACATCGGCATTGCGTCCTCGACCGACCAGGGGCTCATCGTCCCGGTGATCCGCGGCGCCGACCGCCTCTCGCTCCTCGACGTCGCCCGCGAGATCGCGCGCGTCGCGCGCGACTCCAAGGCGGGCCACTCGCGCCCCGAGGACGTCGGGAACTCGACCTTCACGATCACCAGCCTCGGCGGCCTCGGCGGGCTCTTCGGGACGCCGGTGCTCAACTACCCCGAGGTCGGCATCATGGGCGTGCACCGGATCCGGCCGACGCCGGTGGTGCGCAACGGCCAGATCGTGGCGCGCGACGTGCTGCACGTCTCGATGACCGGGGATCACCGTGTCGTGGACGGCCAGATGATCGCCGGGTTCACGTACCAGGTCGTGAAGTACCTCGAGGACCCGGGGCTCTTGTTCATGCAGATGGTGTGACGACGCGCGGAACCCGTGAACGAGCCCGCGCCCGAGCCCGAGCGGCGCCCGGTCCAGGGAACAGGTCCGCGCGCCTCGACCGCGTTATCCTCGACGCGTGTTCGACACCCACTGCCACCTCGATCGCCCCGAGTTCGACGCCGATCGCGAGGACGTGCTCGCGCGGTCGCGCGCAGCGGGGGTGACCGACCTCCTCGTCCCCGCCATCGGCCCGGACGGCTGGGAGCCGCTCGCGGCGTTCGCGAGGGCGACGCCGGGCGTGCACTTCGGCCTGGGCATCCACCCGCAGCTCCTGCCCGAGCTCGATCCGCGCGACGACGACCGCGCGCTCGTCGATCTCGACGCGGCGCTCGGGCGCGGCGGGGCGGTCGCCGTCGGGGAGTGCGGGCTGGACGCGGCGACCGCCGAGCGCGGCGCCGGGCCGTTCCCCGTGCCGATGGAGCGCCAGGTCGCGGTCCTCCGCGGCCACCTCGCGCTCGCGCGCAAGCACCGCCTCCCGGTCCTGCTGCACTGCCTCCGGGCCCACCCGACGCTCCTCGCGCTGCTCGAAGGGGAGTCGCTCCCGGCGGGCGGCGTGATGCACAGCTACTCCGGAAGCGCGGACCTGGTCCGCCCGTACGCGGCCGCTGGTCTCTGGTTCTCGTTCGCCGGCCCGGTCACGTACGAGCGGGCGCGGAGGCCGCTCGAGGCCGCGCGCGCGGTCCCGCGCGACCGGCTCCTCGTCGAGACCGACGCGCCCGATCAGACCCCGCGCCCGCACGAGGGGCGGAATGAGCCGGCGTTCCTCCGCGAGACCGCGGCGGCGCTCGCGGGCGCGCTGGGGATGAGCGTGGGCGAGCTCGACGGGCTGACGACGGCGAATGCGCGGAGGCTCTTCGGCGCGTCCGTCGGCCCATGAGGTCCTCGGGCTCGGGCGCGGGCTCGTTCACGGGTTTGCGGTCGCGGCCGGCGCGGTGATACATGGCCGCCATGCCGGGCCCCATCGCCCCCGAGCTCGACCGCACCGCGCGCCTCCTCGGCCTCGAGGCGATGGGGCAGCTCGCGCGCGCGCACGTCGTGATCCTCGGGATCGGCGGCGTGGGAACCTTCGCGGCCGAGGCGCTGGCGCGGGCGGGGGTGGGGCGGCTCACCCTCGTGGACGGCGAGAAGATCGAGGCGACCAACTCGAACCGCCAGCTCCACGCCCTGCGCGGGGTTCACGGCGAGAACAAGGCCGAGGTCATGGCGGCGCGGCTCCGGCTCGTGCACCCGGACGTCCGGGTGGACGCCGTGCCCGAGTTCTACGGTGAGGAGAACGCGGACCGGCTCGTCCCCGACGGCGTGTCGGCGGTGATCGACGCGATGGACACCGTCGTCGCCAAGCTCCACGTCATCGTCCGCTGCCGGGAGCGCGGCGTCTTCCTGGTGACCGCGCTCGGCGCGGCGCGGCGGCTCGATCCGACGGCGATCCAGGTGACGGACCTCTGCGAGTCGCACACCGACCAGCTCGCCAAGGACGTCCGCAAGTACCTCCGGCGGCGGCACGGCGTCCCCGCCACCGAGCCGACCGGCGTGCGCGCGGTCTGGTCGGTCGAGGAGCCGCGGCCGACGCTCGCGCTCCCAGGCGACGAGGACGGCATCCCCGGCGTCCGCGCCCGGCCCGAGGGCGCGCGCCGGCGGGAGCCGCGGCTCTACGGGAGCGCGGTGTTCGTGACCGGCGCCTTCGGGCTCGCGGCCGCGGGCGCGGTCGTGGAGCGGCTCACGGGCATCTCGCCGCGCACCCACAAGGTGCTCTCCGAGGCCGAGCGGTCGCGGCGCCGGAAACCGGCTCGCCCGCGCGCACGCTGAGCGGCGCGGGGGTGCAAACGCTGTTATACCGTGCGGCGACCGCGGGCGCGGGCTCGGCCTCGGGCTCGGGCTCGTTCACGGGAACAGCGAGAGGACATCCAGACCATGGCCACCAAGAGCTTCGACGCCGTCGTGATCGGAGCGGGCCCCGGCGGTTACGTCGCCGCCATCCGGCTCGCCCAGCTCGGAAAGAAGACCGCCCTCGTGGATCGCGAGGAGCTCGGCGGCGTCTGCCTGAACTGGGGGTGCATCCCGTCCAAGGCGCTCATCGCCGCGGCCAACCTGGTCGAGGATCTCAAGAGCGCGGGCGACCGCGGCATCCTCGTCGGCGAGCCGAAGGTCGACGTCGCGAAGCTGCGCGCCTTCAAGGACGAGGTGGTGAAGAAGATGACCGGCGGCGTCGGGTTCCTCGAGAAGGGGAACGGCGTCGAGGTGATCAAGGGCACCGCCCGGTTCGTCTCCGCGAACGCGGTGGACGTGGACGGCGGCGGCGAGAAGGTCCGCGTCGAGGCCAACGCGTTCATCGTCGCCACCGGCGCCCGCCCGATCGAGATCCCCGGGTTCCGCGTCGACGGCGAGGTGGTCTGGTCCGCGCGCGAGGCGGTGGATCTCCCGGAGATCCCGCGGCGGCTCGTCTGCATCGGCGGCGGCATCATCGGCATGGAGCTCGGGACGGTCTACGCCAAGCTCGGCAGCCAGGTGACGTTCCTCGAGGCGCTGCCGCAGGTGCTCACCGGCGTCGACCCCGAGGCGGTCCGGCTCGTGACGCGCGGGCTCAAGGAGCGCGGCGCGACGATCCACGTGAACGCGAAGGCGGTCGGCCACGACGCCGGCGGGGGCGCGCGCGTCGTCCGGGCGGAGATCGACGGCAAGCCGACCGAGATCCCCTGCGACCGGATCCTGGTCGCGGTCGGGTTCAGGCCGACGATCGAGGGGCTCGGGCTCGACGCGCTGGGCGTGAAGCTCACGCAGCGCGGCTACATCCAGGTCGACCCGTCGTACCGGACGAGCGTCCCGTCGATCTGGGCCATCGGCGACATCGCCGGCCCGCCGCTCCTCGCGCACAAGGCGTCGAAGGAGGGCGAGATCGCGGCAGAGGCGATCGCCGGCAAGAAGACGGTCCGCGACTGGGTGGCGCTGCCGTCGGCCATCTTCACGGATCCGGAGGTCGCCGTCGTCGGGCTCTCCGAGGAGGAGGCGCGCAAGGCCGGGCACGACCCCATCGTCGGCAAGTTCAACTTCGCCGCCCTCGGCCGCGCGGTGGCCATCGACCACGCGGAGGGGTTCGTGAAGGTCGTCGGCGACCGGAGCTCGAAGCTCCTGCTCGGCGCGACCATCTGCGGCCCCGAGGCCTCGGACCTCGTGGCCGAGCCGGCGCTCGCCCTGGAGATGGGCGCCTACCTCGAGGACGTCGCCCTCACGATCCACGCCCACCCCACGCTCCCCGAGGCCTTCATGGAGGCCTGCAAGGCCGCGCTGGGCGAGGCGATCCACGCGCTCAACCGGCCCGAGCGGCCGCGCCGCACGGGCGCGGGCGCGGAGGCCAGCGCGTAACGCACGTGCGGACGCTCCGGACCTACCGGCTCGGCCGGGTCGAGTACGAAGACGGGCTCTCGCTCATGCGGATCGCGGCCGCCGCGATCCGCGCGGGGAGCCCGCCCGCGACCGACTACCTGTTCCTCCTCGAGCACCCGCCTGTCGTCACCCTCGGTCGCTCCGCCGATCGGCGGAACATCGTGGCCGCGCCCGCCTGGCTCGAGCGCCAGGGGTTCGAGGTGCACGAGACCAACCGCGGCGGCGACGTCACCTACCACGGCCCGGGCCAGGTGGTCGGCTACCCCGTGCTCGACCTCTCCGATCGCCCCGACGTGCGCCGCTACGTCGCCGCGCTCGAGGAGGCGATGATCCGGACCTGCGCCGGGTACGGCCTCGACGCGGGCCGCCACCCCGAGCACCGCGGCTGCTGGATCGGCGCGCGCAAGATCGGCGCCGTCGGCGTCCACTTCTCGCGGTGGATCACGAGCCACGGGTTCGCCTTCAACGTCCGGCCCGACCTCGCGCACTTCCGGTCGATCGTGCCCTGCGGGATCGCCGAGCCCGGGCTCGGGGTCACCTCGCTCGAGGCGGAGCTCGGCGCGCGCGGCCGGCCGGCGCCGCCCACGGCCGAGGTCGAGGAGGCGCTCGCGGGCCACCTCGCGGAGGCGCTCGGACGCCGCCTCGATCGCGGCGCGCCCGACCTGCGGACCGTGTCGGTCGTGCCCGCCGCCGCCGACGGGCGCGTCCTGCTCCTCCGGCGCTCGCCGGCGCGGGGCGGGTTCTGGCAGCCGGTCACCGGCCGCATCGAGCCGGGGGAGGGGACGCCCGAGGCCGCCGCCCGCGAGCTGCGCGAGGAGACCGGGTTCGACCTCCCCGTCGGGCCGCTCGGGTACGTCCACGCGTTCGCCCTCTCACCCGAGGTGAACCGGGTGCGCCCCGGCACCGTCGTGATCGTCGAGGAGACTGCGTTCGCCGCGGCCGTGCCCCGCGCCGATCCGCCGCGGCTCTCGGCCGAGCACGACGAGCACGCCTGGCTCGCGCCGGGGATAGCCGCGGAGCGGCTCGTGTTCGCGGGGCTCCGCAAGGCCGTGCGGCTCGCGTCGTCGTTGACAGCCGAGCCGCGGCTTCCGTAGACTACCCGGCCTTTTCACCCCGAACCCTGACGCGGGAGGCCCTGGTCCGTGGCCCTCATCGTGCAAAAGTACGGCGGCACCTCGGTCGGCGATCCGGAGCGGATCAAGAACGTCGCGCGCCGCGCGCTCGCCAGCCAGCAGGCCGGCAACGAGGTCGTGGTGGTCGTCTCCGCCATGTCCGGCGAGACCAACCGCCTCTTGAAGCTGACGCAGGCCGTCACCGACCGGCCGGACGAGCGCGAGCAGGACGTCGTCGCCGCGACGGGAGAGCAGGTGACGATCGGCCTCACCGCGATGGCCATCCAGGGCCTCGGCGGGAAGGCGCGCAGCTTCACCGGGCCCCAGGTCCGCATCCTGACCGACAGCGCGTTCTCGAGGGCGCGCATCAAGTCGATCGACGCGAGCAAGCTCCGGCAGGCGCTGGCCCGCGGCGAGATCGCCGTCGTCGCCGGCTTCCAGGGCGAGGACGAGCAGGGCAACATCACCACGCTCGGCCGCGGCGGGTCGGACACGACCGCCGTCGCCGTCGCGGCCGCGATCGGCGCCGACGCGTGCGAGATCTACACCGACGTGGACGGCGTCTACACGACGGACCCGAACGTCGTCCCGCAGGCCCGCAAGCTCGACAAGATCTCCTACGAGGAGATGCTCGAGCTCGCCGGCGCGGGCGCGAAGGTCCTGCAGATCCGGTCGGTCGAGTTCGCGATGAAGTACAACGTTCCTCTCTGGGTGAAGTCGTCCTTCACCCAGGATCCCGGCACCCTCGTCTGCCCGGAGGATTCGAGCATGGAGCACGTGGTCGTCAGCGGCATCGCCTACGATCGGAACGAGGCGAAGGTGGCCCTCCGCGGCGTGGTGGACAAGCCGGGCGTCGCCGCCAAGCTCTTCAAGCCCCTCGCCGACGCGAACATCGTCGTCGACCTGATCATCCAGAACGTCGGCAAGGGTGGGCACGCCGACATGAGCTTCACGGTCGGGAAGACCGACCTCGCCAAGGCGATCGAGATCGTCAAGGGCGTGCTCGTCGAGCTCGGCGGCGGGACCGTCGAGACCGACGACCAGATCGCGAAGGTCTCCATCGTCGGCGTCGGCATGCGCAACCACGCCGGCGTCGCCGCCAAGGCCTTCGAGGTCCTGGCCAAGGCCGGCATCAACGTCGAGATGATCTCGACCTCCGAGATCAAGGTCTCGATCGTCATCGCCGCGAAGTTCATGGAGCTGGCGGTCCGCGAGCTCCATTCGGCCTTCGGCCTCGACCAGAAGTAGGCCTGCCCGGCCCCGCTCGTCCCGGCGTCGCCGGCGAGTGGCCTGGGTCCGGCGCGCGGCTTGCTACGGAGCGGGCACATGCTCGCCCGCTCGGTCGCGCTCGCCATCGTCCTCGCGCTCTCGCTCGCGCCGGTCCTCCGCCGTTCCGCGCGTCCACGGCCGGTGCCGAGCTGCGTGCCGGAGGGCAGGGGAGAGGTCCCCCGGCACTGGCTGGGCTGCGCCGCGGACCCCGGTCCGCGGCGCGCGCTCGAGGCGGAGGAGCGGCTCGTCCTCGGGCTGCCGATCGATCCGAACACCGCCGGCGAGCGGGCGCTCGCCCAGGTGCCCGGCCTTTCTCCACGCCTCGCCCGGGCCGTCGTGGAGCACCGCGCCGTCCACGGCCCCTTCCGCACCGTGGAGGACCTCCTCGACGTGAAGGGGATCGGCCCGCGGCGGCTCGAGCGGGCGCGCGCACGGCTGGCCGTGGTCGTGCGGTAGCGGCACGCCTCGGCCTGGAGTACGCTTCGTGCCCTCCTGGGGGTGGAGGGCCGGGCGTGATCATCCGCTGCGAGCGCTGCGCGACCGCATACGAGCTGGAAGACGGCGTCCTGCCTCCCGATGGCTCCGACGTCCAGTGCGCGAAGTGCCAGCACGTGTTCCGAGCGCTGCCGCCACCGTTCGCGGGCCCGACCGTACAGGGCGTGCCGGCGACGCCCCCGCCGCCGGCGCCCCCGGCGCGCTCCACCCCCGCGCCCGTTCAGGACAGCGCGCCGAGCCCGGCCAGCGCCGCTCCGCCGTCGCCGGCGCGGCGACCGAGGGTGTACCGCCCTCCCATCTCCCAGCCCGCGGTCGCGCGCGCGCCGGTGCTCCGCCGGGACACCGTCGGCACGTTCGAGAGCCGGCTCCGCTGGAGCCACCGCTGGCGGTGGCTCGCGCCGGCCCTGCTCGTCGTCGCCGGGGCGATCGGGACCGCGATCTTCTTCTTCCCGGGCGCCACCGGGCCGCGCGGGACGGAGGATGCCCGCGCCCGCGCGCTCGAGCTCGCCCTCGCCGACGACGTGAAGAGCCTCGAGGACGCGGCTGCGGCGCTCCAGCAGCTCGTCGACTCCACGCCCGTGGCGCACGAGGCGCGGGCGGATCGCGCGCTCGTCGAGCTCCTCCTCGCCGGGGCGCTCTCGGAGCCCGAGCCCAAGGATCCGGGACGGGAGCGGGCGCGGGCGCTCGCCGCGTCTGCCTCGGCCACCCTCGACGACCTCGCGCGCGCGAACCTCGCGCGGCCGGAGGTCGCCCGTGCCCGCGCCGTCGGGAGCGTGCTCTCGGCGAACCGCGCCGAGGTGAAGCGGCTCGCCACGGCCGCCCGCGCGGAGCTCCCGGGCGACGTGTTCGTCACGATGGCGGAGCACTGCGCCGACGTCCGCGCCGCCGATCGCTCCGCGCGGGATCGCGCGCTCGACGAGCTCCAGCTCCTCCTCGCGCGCCGGCCGGAGCTCGTCCGCGCCCGGTACCTGCTCGCGAAGGGGCTCGCCCTCGCGGGCCGTCGCAACGACGCGCTCGCCGCCGCAGAGGAGGTCCTGCGGCGCAATCCGCGCCACGAGGGCGCGCTCGGGCTGCGCGAGGCGATGACGCGCCCGCCCTCGACCGCCCCGATCGCGCCGCGCGGTGCGGAGCCGAACGCGCAGCCGGTCCCGGCGCCGGACCTCGCCGCGGCCGAGGACCAGGCCCTGCAGCCGGTCCGGACGGAGAAGCCGGGTCTCCTCCCGCGGAAGCCGGTTTCCACGGAGGGAGAAATCGCGCCCTCGCCCCGCGCGGACGCGGCGCCCGAGGGCGCCGATCCCGCAGGGGCCGCCAGCCCCCCCGCCGCCGGCGAGGATCCGCCTCCGCCGCCCCGGCTGCGCCCCGCGGCGGTCCCGGAGCCGGAGGTCGTCGAGGGGGGCGGGTAGCGAACAGCACCTGGCCCGTCCGTTGCGTGTCCGGGCGGCGCCATGGAGCTCCTCTTCTGGTTCTCGATCGTCGCGGTGGCCTGGAGTTACGTGGGCTACCCGCTCGTGCTGCTCGTCTGGGCCGGCCTCTCCGACGCGCTCGGCGCGCTCCGGTTCGTGGGTGGAGGCCCCGACCGGCGCACGAGCCCGGGCGGGCACCTGTGGCCGCGGATCTCGATCGTCTTCTCGGCGTACGACGAGGAGGAGTGGATCGTCCGGAAGATCGAGAACTGTCTCGCGCTCGATTACCCCGCCGACAGGCTGGAGATCCTCGTGGGGTGCGACGGATGCACGGACCGGACCGCCCAGCTCGCCCGTGACGCGGGCGGCGCGCGCGTCACGGTGCACGAGCTGTTCCCGCGCGCCGGCAAGGCGACGGTGCTGTCGCGGCTCGTGCCCCGCGCCACCGGCGATCTCGTGGTCCTCACAGACGCGAACGTGATGCTCGAGCCGGGCGCGCTCCAGGCGCTGGCGCGCCGGTTCCGCGACGGCGCCGTGGGCGCGGTCGTGGGGCGGCTGCGGCTCTTCAACCCGTCGCGGAAGGACTTCGAGGAGACGCTGTACTGGCGGTACGAGACGATGCTCAAGTACCTCGAGGGCCAGCGCGGGTGCGTGCTCGGGGCGAACGGCGGGATCTACGCGATCCGCAGGCTCCTCTTCGGTCCGCTCGACCCGGACACCGTCACCGACGACTTCGTCATCCCCATGCGCATCGCGCTCCGGGGCTGGCGGGTGCCGTACGAGCCCAGCGCGGTGGGCTTCGAGGAGACGACCGAGGACGCCGGCCGCGAGTTCGGGCGCCGGGCGCGGATCGGCGCCGGCAACTGGCAGGCGCTCGCGCGGGTGCAGGGGCTCCTCGACCCGCGCGCAGGCTTCCCGTTCTTCGCCTTCGTCTCGCACAAGCTGTTGCGCTGGGCGGCGCCGTTCCTCCTCGGCGCGGCGCTCCTCGCGAACCTGGTCCTCTCGGCGGCGCCCGACGCCTGGGCGTACCGGCTCGCGCTGCTCGGCCAGCTCGGGTTCTACGGCCTGGCCGCGCTCGGCGGCAGCCGGCTCCGGGTCGCGCACCGCGGGATCGCGCGCGTCGCGTCGATCGCGCACTACTTCGTCAGCATGAACGCGGCGCTCGCGGTCGGGCTGTGGCGCCACCTGCGCGGCGCGCAGGCGGCGACCTGGGATCGGACGGCGCGCGCGCGCGCCGCGTGAGGCGCGGCGCGACGAAAAGTGGACGCAGGCGGCGCCGCGAATAGCATCGGCCCCCGACGTCCTCGCTGCTGCGCCCGATGAAGCTTCCGGGTGCCTCCGGACGACCCTCTGCCCCCGCCCGCCTGGGAACGGGCCGGCACCTCCTCTGAGGTGCCGGCCCTGTTCTCCTGAGTCCGTGCCCGTGCCGGCCTCCACCCCATCACTCGTTTGACCCCCGCGATTCCGCCTGCTACCGTGCCCAACCTGAACGCATGTCCCGGCGCTACCAGCTCAAGTCCGCCGCGCCGCCGGCCCGGGCGCTCAACTACGAAGGGCTCCTCAACGACCAGCAGATCGCGGTCGTCGAGGCCGGCGACGGCCCCATCCTCGTCATCGCGGGCGCCGGCTCGGGGAAGACCCGGACGCTGACGTGGCGGGTGGCGCGGCTCGTCGCCGACGGCGTGCCGCCGGAGGCGATCCTCCTCCTCACGTTCACCAACAAGGCGGCGCGCGAGATGCTGAAGCGCGTCGAGGAGGTCTGCCGGATCGACACGCGGCGGATCGCGGGCGGGACCTTCCACCACGTCGCCCACGAGATCCTGCGGGAGCACGCCGGCGAGCTGGGGTTCGCGCGCGGCTACTCGATCCTCGATCGCGAGGACACGCGCGACGTCATGACCGCCGCCATCGCGGACTGCGGGCTCGCGGTCGGGGCGCGCCGCTTCCCGAAGGCGGACGTGCTCGTCGACCTCGTCTCCATGGCGGTCAACACGCAGACGCCGCTCGCCGACGTCGTCGCCGACCGGCGGCCGCAGTTCGTGCCGCTCACCGACGACGTCCTCCGGGTGGCCCGGCGGTACGCGGAGCGGAAGCACGAGCTCAACGCGATGGACTTCGACGACCTCCTCCTCCACTGGAAGATCCTGCTCGCCGAGCGGGAGCCGGTGCGGCGGGCGCTGGCCGAGCGGTTCCAGCACGTCCTCGTCGACGAGTACCAGGACACGAACCGGCTCCAGGGCGACGTGGTCGATCTGCTCGTCGCCGGCCGCCGGAACCTCTGTGTCGTGGGCGATGACGCCCAGAGCATCTACTCGTTCCGCGGCGCGCACTTCGAGAACATCCTGGAGTTCGAGCAGCGCTACCCGGACGCGCGCCGGTTCGACCTCACCGTCAACTACCGGTCCACCCCGCAGGTCCTGGCGCTCGCGAACGCCTCCATCGCCGCCAACGTCCGCCAGTTCCAGAAGGAGCTCACCGCCGTCCGGCGCGACGGCACCCTGCCGGCGCTGGTCCCGTGCCGCGACGTGAACCAGCAGGCCGCGTTCGTCGCGCAGCGCGTGCTCGAGCTCCGCGACGAGGGGATCCCGCTCCCCGAGATCGCGGTGCTCTACCGCGCCCACCACCACTCGATGGAGATCCAGTTCGAGCTCGCCCGGCGCGGCATCCCCTTCGTCGTCCGGAGCGGCGTCCGGTTCTTCGAGGCCGCGCACGTGAAGGACGTGCTCGCGCACCTGCGGTTCGCGCGGAACCCGGGCGACGAGCTGGCGCTGAAGCGCTGCCTCAAGATCACGCCCGGCGTGGGGACCGCGACGGCGGACGCGGTCTGGAACGCGTTCCTGGCGCGGCGGCGCGGCGGGCGCGGCACGGTGGACGAGCTGCTCGCGCCAGACGTCGCCTGCCAGGTGCCGGGCAAGGGGCGGGCGGGGTACACGCGGCTCGCGCAGCTGCTCCGCGCGCTCACGCGGCCGCCCGTGCGCGACCTGCCCGGCGAGGCCATCGAGAAGGTCCTCGACGAGGGGTACGAGGAGTACCTCCGGGCCGAGTTCCTGAACGCCGACTCCCGCATCGAGGACGTGCAGCAGCTCGCGCAGTACGCCCGCGCGTACGAGGACACCGAGGCCTTCCTCGCCGAGATCGCGCTCCTCACCGAGCTCAGCGCCGAGACCGTGGCCGAGGGCGGCGAGCCCGACGAGAAGATGATCCTCTCCTCCGTCCACCAGGCGAAGGGGCTGGAGTGGCGGGCGGTGTTCCTGGTGTGGCTCGCGGACGGCCGCTTCCCGTCTGCGCAGGCCCTCAAGGACACGGCCGGCGAGGAGGAGGAGCGGCGGCTCTTCTACGTCGCGTGCACGCGCGCGAAGGACGAGCTCTACCTCGCGTACCCGGTGGTGGCCGCGCCGCGGGACCGCGAGCGGATCGTGCTCAAGGCGTCGCGCTTCCTCGAGGAGCTGCCGGCGGAGCCGGAGCTCTACGAGCGGTGGCAGCTCGACGATCCTGCACCGAACGTGATCTCGCTGCCGCTCGCCGACGCGCCCGCCCCCACGCTGCGCGACGCCCGGGTCGTGCCGGCCCTGTTCGGAGAACCCGGGAACGAGCCCGACGACGACGGCGGCGGCGGCGACGACGTGCCGTTCTGAGCCGTCGCGCACATCGACGCCTTTTCGGGCGCTCCGGGGATCCGTGCTAGAGATCACCGAGCATGGCCTCCAAAGGCGAGAAGCCCATCGTCGGCATCGACCTCGGCACCACCAACGCCTGCGTCGCCCACGTCCGGAGCCGGATCCCGCGGGTGGTCCCGACCGATCGCGGGAGCCTCATCCTCCCGACCGTCGTCGCGCTGGGCGAGAAGGGCGACGTGCTCGTCGGCGCGGTGGCCAAGGACCAGCTCGTCACCAACCCCAAGAACACCATCTACGGGGCGAAGCGGCTCATCGGCCGGAAGTGGAACTCGAAGGTCGTCCAGGAGCTCCGGAATTACTACTCCTACGACATCGTCGAGGGGCCGAACGGCGAGGCGGCGGTGATGCTCGGCGGCGAGGTCCGGACGCTCCCGCAGATCAGCGGGATGGTCCTCGCCCACATCAAGAAGATCGCCGAGGCGTTCCTGGAGAAGCGGATCGACGAGGCGGTCATCTCCGTCCCCGCGTACTACTCCGACGCGCAGCGCCAGGCGGTGCGCGAGGCCGGGAGGCTCGCCGGGTTCGAGGTGAAGCGGATCGTCAACGAGCCCACGGCGGCCGCCCTCGCCTACGGCTTCTCGCGCGGCCTCGACCAGAAGGTGCTGGTCTACGATCTCGGCGGCGGCACCTTCGACGTCTCGGTGCTGCAGCTCTCCGGGAACGTCTTCGAGGTGCTCGCGACGGGCGGCGACACGTTCCTCGGCGGCGTCGACTTCGACAACCGGATCATCGACTTCGTGCTCGAGGACTTCTGGCGGGAGCACAAGATCGACCTCGCGCAGTCGCCGATCGCGATGCAGCGGGTGAAGAAGGGGGCCGAGTCGGCGAAGATCGACCTCTCGCTCATCCCCAACGTCGTCATCGACCTCCCGTACATCGAGGAGAAGAAGGGGAAGCCGCTCGACGTCCGCATGCCGCTCTCCCGCGCGCAGCTCGACGAGCTCACGCTCGACCTCGTGGAGCGCACGTTCCAGATCTGCGACGAGGTGCTCGCCTCGAAGGACATCCGCCCCCAGGACATCGACGAGATCATCCTCGTCGGCGGCCAGAGCCGGATGCCGCTCGTGCAGCAGAAGATCCAGGAGCACTTCGGCAAGCCGCCGCGGAAGGGCGTCCATCCGGACGAGTGCGTCGCGCTCGGCGCGGCGCTGCTCGGCGACTCGCTCGACCAGATCGACTCCGTGACGCTCGTCGACGTGCTCTCGATGCCCATCGGCATCGCGACCCCGCAGAACCGGTTCCGGAAGATCCTCGAGAAGAACACCACCATCCCGTCGACGCGGTCCTTCCGCCTGCCGCCGCCGCGCGAGCCCGGCCAGCCGATCGAGATCGACATCTACCAGGGCGAGTCCGACCAGATCGTGGACGACGAGTTCCTGGGATCGATCCGCCTGCCCGCGGTGGCCACCGGGCGGCGCGTCGACTTCCGCCTCGACGAGGAGTGTCTTCTCAAGGTGAGCTTCGACGATCCGGAGAAGGGCATGACCGAGGTCGAGCTCGCGACCCGCGACACGCCGGAGGGCCTCAAGAAGGCGCTGGCGGAGGACGCGCGCCGCCGGCTGGGGCAGGGAGAGGCGGCCGGCGAGGCGCCCGTGGACCAGCCCGGCGAGGAGAAGCGCGGCGGCATCTTCGGCTGGCTGAAGCGGAGCTGAGGTGCGGTTCGGCGCGCCGGAGTGGTGGAGGGCCGTCGTCGCAGGGCTCCAGGCGCACCCGGACCTGCCGGCGGCGCTCGCGGGGCTGGGCCGCGACGGCGCGCTCGTGATCGAGGCCGACCCGCCCGTGTGGCCGCGCCCCGTCGCCGTCTGGGCCGAGCAGCGCGCGGGCCGCATCGCACGCTGGCGCATCCTCGAGGACGAGGACGAGATCCTGGAGCTCGCTCCCGCCTACGTCGTCCGGGCGCCGTACCGGACGCTCCGGGGGCTCATCCAGGGTGGGGATCCCGTCCAGGCCGCCCTGACCGGGCGGGTGCGGATCGAGGGTGATCTGGAGGCGCTGCTCCGCCGGACGCGCTACCGTCACGTGATCGAGGACGTGCTCGCGGCGGTGCCGACCGAGCTGCCTTGAGAACGGGTTCGGGCTCACGCTCCAGGAGGCTTGATGGCTCGGAAAGGTCTGTCCGGTGCGCTGATGGACGCGGGCACGCGGTTCGTCTCCCGCGCCGCCGACCGCGTGCTGAAGGACCCTCGCGGCGAGGAGGTGCTGGCGCGCGCGGTGGGGCTCGCGCAGCGGGGGCGGCGGCGGCTCTCCGAGCTGCAGGAGCGCGTCCTCTCCACGGCCGGGGTCCCCGGCCGGCGCGACTACGAGGAGCTGGCGCGTCAGCTCGCGCGCATCAAGCGGAAGGCGCGGGAGCTCGGGCAGAAGCTCGATCCCGCGGGCCGGGACGGCGCGGACGAAACGCGTTGATCTCGTTGACACAACTCCCCTCCGACGGCATACTCCGCCGCCTCGCTGACGGGGCTGACGTGAGCCCGGCGGCGCGCGGCACGCAGCACGGGCGCATGGCACAGCGGTAGCGCGTCCCCCTCACACGGGGAAGGTCGCAGGTTCGAAACCTGCTGCGCCCACAGCGAAGGGCCGGGACTCGGAGCACGGGTCCCGGCTCTTCTCATTTACGCCCCAGGAGCGGCGCGAATCGGGGATGAAGCGGCGGGGGGCAGTCCCTATGTCTGTGTGCTGGCTGTAACCTACGCGATGGCCGAACCAGGGAGCCTCCACGACGGGCCGCCCGCGGGAGACGACCTCTTCCGCCTGATGGTGGAGTGCGTCACCGACTACGCCATCTTCGCCCTCGATCCCGACGGGCGCGTGAGCACCTGGAACCCAGGTGCGCGCCGGTTCAAGGGCTGGGAGGCGCACGAGATCCTCGGCCGCCACTTCTCGACCTTCTACCCGACCGAGGACGTCCTCGCCGGGAAGCCGGCACGCGAGCTGGAGGAGGCGGCGCGGCTCGGGCGGTTCGAGGACGAGGGGTGGCGCGTCCGCAAGGACGGCTCGCGATTCTGGGCCAACGTGATCATCACCGCGCTGCGCGACGGGCGCGGCGTGCTCCGGGGCTTCGGCAAGGTCACGCGGGACCTCACCGCGCGGCGCGAGCGGGAGGAGGCGGAGCAGCGCGCCGCCGCCGATCGCGCGAAGGCGGAGGAGCAGGCCCGGGCGGCGGAGGCGCTGCGCCGGATCGAGGAGGCCCAGCGAGAGACGATCGCCGAGCTCGCGCGGGCGGAGCGCGAGGCGCGGGAGATCGGGCGGCTCCAGGAGCGGCTCATGGCCATCGTCGGCCACGACCTCCGGACGCCGCTGTCGGTCATCCACCTCGGGATCACGACGGCGCTCCAGCGCGGCGGCCTCGCGCCCGACCAGGAGCGGACGCTCACGCGCGTCGCCCGGAGCGCCCAGCGCATGCGCGGCATCATCGAGGACCTGCTCGACTACAGCCGCGCGCGGCAGGGGCAGGGGATCCCGGTGGCGAAGGCGGTCGTCGACCTCGGCGAGGTGTGCCGGCGCGCGCTCGCCGAGCTCCGGTCGATCGCCGGCGGGCGGGAGCTCGTGCTCTCGGTGACCGGCGATGCGACGCTCGCAGCCGACGCGGGGCGCCTCGCGCAGGTGATCTCGAACCTCGTGGGGAACGCGGTCCAGCACGGGGTGGGCCCGATCGAGGTGGCGGTGCGGACCGCGCCGGACGACGAGGTGCAGCTCTCGGTCCACAACGGAGGCGCGCCCATCCCGCCCGAGGTCCTCCCGCAGATCTTCGAGCCGTTCCGGCGGGGCGATCGGCACGGCGGCGACGAGAAGGGGAGCGTCGGGCTCGGGCTCTTCATCGTGCGCGAGGTCGTGCGCGCGCATGGGGGCGAGGTCGAGGTCCGCTCGGACGCGTCGAGCGGGACCACCTTCACGATCCGGCTGCCGCGCGGCGTGTCGCAGGCGGCCGCCGGGGCCTCGGCTACAATGCCGGGGTGACGCCCAGGACCGCGGTGCTCTTCGATCTCGACGGGACCCTCGTGGACACGGTCCCGTTCATCCTCGCCTGCGTGCGCCACACGTTCGAGGAGTACGGCACGGGGCCGACGGACGCCGAGTGGACGGCCGGGATCGGCACGCCGCTCGGGATCCAGCTCGGCCAGTTTGCGCGGCGCCCGGAGGACGTCCCGGCGCTGCTCGAGCGGTACCGCGTCTACTGGAACGCGCACCACGACGCGTCGACGAAGACGTTCCCCGGCGCGCGCGAGACCGTCGAGGCGCTCGCCGCGGGCGGACACCCGCTCGCCGTCGTCACCGCCAAGACCGTGCACGGCGCCGTCCGGACCCTCGCGCACACGCGGCTCCTGCCGTTCATGGGCGCCGTCATCGGCGCGGACTCCTGCGCACGTTGCAAGCCGCACCCGGACCCGGTGCTGCTCGCGCTCGAGCGGCTCGGCGCCGCGCCAGGGCGCGCGGTCCTCCTCGGCGACTCGAGCCACGACCTCGCCTCGGCGCGGGCCGCAGGCGTCCTCGCCCTCGGCGCGGCCTGGGGCGTGTCCACCCCGGAGTCGCTCCGGGCGGCCGGAGCGGGGAGGGTGCTCGCCGACATCCGGGAACTCCCCGGTGTTGTCGCGGAGATGGTCGAGGACGGCATGCGGGCCCCATGAGGGGGCCGTCCCGCGTCGTACAGGCGAGGGCTAGGCTCGTGCGCAGTGGCTTCGCCGCCCCGCGTCCTCGTCGTCGACGACGACCCCATCCATCGCGAGGCGGTGGCCGAGATCCTGACGGGCCAGGGGTACGCGGTGGAGCAGGCGGCGAGCGGCGAGGAGTGCCTCGCGGCCGCGCGGGCCTCCCGGCCCGACGTGCTGGTGCTGGATCTGCTCCTGCCGGGGATCGACGGCGCGCAGGTGCTCGAGGAGCTGCGGCGGGACGCTCGGCTCGGGGGGACGCGCGTCGTCGTGACGACCGCGGTCCGGACGGCGCACATCCGCCGGCTGCTCCGGCCGGACGCGGTGCTGTTCAAGCCCTTCGGCGTGGACGAGCTGGTGCTCGCGGTCACGGGATCACTTGCGCGCGCAGGGCCATCCCCGTGATACAGGGAGCCCATGCGCATCGCGTACCTCGGCCCCCCCGGCACCTTCAGCGACGAGGCCCTGTCCCGCTGCGATCTCGCGCAGGGCGCCGAGGCGGTCCCGTTCGCCACCTTCCCCGAGGCCTACGAGGCAGCGCTCGCGGGCGAGGTGGACGGGGCGCTGCTGCCCATCGAGAACTCGCTCGAGGGCAGCATCACCGCCGTGCTCGACCTGTTCGTCCACCGCCCCGGCCTGCGCATCCGCCGCGAGGTGCTCCTGCCGGTACGCCAGTACCTGCTCGCGCCGGCGGGCGTCCGGCTCGAGGACGTGAAGAAGGTGCTCTCGCACCCGCAGCCGCTCGGGCAGTGCGCGCGGTTCCTGCGCGACAAGCTCCCGGGCGCGGTGCTCGAGGCGACGCGCTCCACCACGGACGCGGCGGCGAGGGTCGCCGCGGGCGAGCCGAACGCCGCGGCGATCGGCTCGCGCGCCGCGGCCCCGCGCTACGGGCTCGCGGTCCTGGCGGAGGACATCCAGGACGCGGTGGAGAACCTCACGCGGTTCGTGCTCGTCGCCCGCGAGGACGAGGCGCCCACGGGCACCGACCGGACCAGCATCGCCTTCACGCTGCCGCGCGACCGGCCGGGCGGGCTGTACGAGGTGATCGGCGAGTTCGCGCGGCGCAACCTCAACCTCTCGAAGATCGAGAGCCGGCCGACGCGGATGGCCATCGGCCACTACGTCTTCTTCCTCGACTTCGAGGCCCACCGGCGCGATCCGGCCGGCGCGGAGGCGCTCGCAGGGGTCCTGGCGCGGGTCGATCGGCTCCACCTGCTCGGCTCCTACCCGCGCTGCCCCATGCCCACCTGATTCTCCTCTTCGTGACATTCACGCGGGGTCATGAGCGACTCCGGGTCGCGCGAACCGGGGCCGCGGTGACCGAACTGGTTCACCGGCGCGGGTGACGTCCGGCGAGGGGACGGGGAATCACCAGTCCGATCGCGTGTCCCGCGTGTGTGGGGCCCTGGGCCGCCCACCCACCCCGCACATGGTACGAGTCTTTCAGGGATCCACGCTCCGTGATCACCCCGGGGACCGAGGTGGTGGGGCACGTGTCCACTCCTGGAGACGGTGTACCCGCCTCCGAGGACCTGGTCGTCGTGCGCGCCGGCGCCTGGCGCTTCCTCCTGCCGATCCGCTTCGTCCGCCGCATCCACCCCGCCGCGCTGCCGACCGCGCGCCCCGCGCCGACCCCCATCGCGCCCGTCATCGCGGTCGAGGGTGAGCTCCTGCCCGTCGCCTTCGCCGCGAGCCTCGCAGGCGCAGCCGGCGCGGCGCTCGAGCTGGCCCCGCACCACCAGCTCGTGGAGCTCGCGGCCGGCGAGCGGCGCGGCCTGCTCTGGGTGGACGCGGCGGAGGACGTCGTCGCGCACGAGCCCGCCGGCGGGTCGAGGCCGGCCGAGGGGCTCGTCGCCGGCTGGTCCGGCGCGGAGCGCCCGCTGCCGATCCTCGACGTACCCCGACTTCTGGAGCTCCTCTCGGAGCGCCGCTGAAAGGAACCACGAAGATGAAACGGATCCTCCTCGTGGACGACAGCCGGGTGACCCGGGAGCTCATCAAGGTCTACCTCATCGCCAAGGACGTCGAGCTGCTCGAGGCGCCGGACGGCGCCGAGGCGCTCCGGATGATCCAGCAGCGCCCGCCGGACCTCGTCCTCGCGGATCTGCGCATGCCGCGGCTCGACGGGTTCGGCCTCTGCGAGGCGCTCCAGGCCGATCCGAAGCTCCGCAAGGTCCCGGTGCTGATCCTGACCTCGAACCGCGACGCCGGGGCCGAGGTCCGCCTCCGCGCCGCGGGCGCGCGCCAGGTCCTCCAGAAGCCGATCCAGCCGCAGCCGCTCCAGGAGGCGATCCAGCGCCACCTCGCGGCCCAGGCGGTCGGGCCGTGAGCGCCCCCGTGTCCGCGGTCCGCGGCCTCCAGCGGAGCATCCTCGTCCGGGTCTTCTTCGCGTCGATCCCGAGCGCGCTCGTCGGCGGCTACGTCTTCGCCAAGTTCGCTGGCCTCGTCGGGTACGAGGTGCAGCGGGCGCTCTACTGGGCGGCGCCGATCTACGTGGTCGCAGCGGTGCTCCAGTGGTTCATCGTGGGGACGCTGGTGCGCCGCGCGCTCGCCGACCCGCCGCCGGACGCCCCCGGCCGCCGCCTGCACGCGCTGCTCAAGCTCCCGCGCAAGGTCGAGCTCCTCTCGAACGTCGTGGGCTGGATGGCCGGCGGGTTCCTCTTCGGCCTCGTCCTGCACTTCGCGTTCGGTCGCGAGTGGGCCTACGTCGGGTACGCGGTGCTCGTCGCGGTCCTCGCCGCGCTGTTCCCGGGGATCGTGCTCTCGCTCTCGGTGGAGAACGCCGTCCGGCCGCTCGCGCTCGAGGAGTTCACGCGGAACCCGGCCGCCGCCGCCGGCCCGCGCGGCCTGTTCTGGACGCGGCAGCGGATCTACCTGCCGTACGCGTTCGTCGCGGCGCTGGGCTCGATGGTCGTGTTCAGCGGGATGCTCGTCTGGGCGGAGTTCTCGCGGCTCGTGGAGGGGGTGCCCGAGGGGCTCAAGAAGTACGACCTCGCCGGCGTCTCCAGCGTCGTGAAGACGGTCCTCGCGGACCTCGCCCGGCAGGCCATCACCCCGCTGTTCCTGGTGGCCCTCGTCTTCGTCGTCGCGTTCGCGGTGACCGGCCTCGCGATGGCCCGGCGCCTCTCCCGCGCCGCCGCGGAGGTGGAGACCGCGCTCGCCGGCATGGTGGCGGGCGCCCCCGCGATCCCGCGCTGGGTGGCCACCGACGAGATCGGGGACCTCTCCACCGCCACCGCCTGCATCGCGCTCGAGATGAACAACGTGTTCGAGCAGCTCCGGGCGATGGCCGCGGGCGATCTCGACCGCGAGCTCCACGGCGACAGCGCGCTGCTCCAGGCGTTCCAGGAGTCGCGGAACGCGATGCGCGAGCTCGAGCGCCGCATGATCGCGCTCTCGCGCGGAGAGACGGTGGACGGGAGCCGGATCCCCGGCGACCTCGGCGAGGCGTTCGCGCGCCTCCAGGAGTCGCTGCAGGGCATCGCCGAGCAGGCCCGGACGATCGCCGCCGGCGATCTCCGCCGCGACGTGGACGTGCCAGGGACCCTCGGCGCCTCGATCCAGCGGATGACCGGCAACCTGCGCGTCATGGTCGGGCGGACCCAGAGCGTGTCGGCCGAGGTGGGCGACATCGTGGTGAGCCTCCAGTCGGCCGCCGCGCAGCTCTCCGCGGCGACCACCGAGCAGGTCGCGGCCGTGACCGAGACGGCGAACACGATGACCGAGATGGCCCAGACGTCGGCCGTCTCCGCCGACCGCGCCGGCGAGCTCATCCGGCAGGGCGACGCGGCGTCCGCGGTGGTGGAGGAGGGGAGCTCGGCCGCCGAGGCGGCCGTGAGCGCGATGTCCGCGATCTCCGGCTCGCTCACCAAGGTCGCCCAGGCCTCCGGCGCGCTCGCCGAGCGGGTCCAGAAGATCGACAGCATCACCGAGACCGTCTCCTTCCTCTCCGATCAGTCGTCGACGCTGGCGATCAACGCGGCGATCGAGGCGGCCCGCGCCGGGGAGGCCGGCAAGGG
>DASPMI010000041.1:0-11339 GCA_035627135.1 Anaeromyxobacter sp.
CGTTCTCCGGCGGAGCAGACTCCACCGGACCAGCACTCGCAGTAACCTTGGTGTCCTTCTTCACGAGCAGCCTTCTACCCGATCCGCGCCTCGTTTATCGACCCGAGGAGTGTCAACCTCGGCGAGGGGAACACCGTAGGCCTGGCGTGTAGCATCGCGGAGCGGGCACGTCTGGCAGCGGCGTTCTCGCTCCGGGTAGCTGACCTCGAAAGCCTGAAGAAGACCGTCGAGAAGTTCGCCACGGCCGGCGGGGTGCGGCTTCTGCGCGACCGGAAGGCCTTTGCCAATGCCGTCGTTGAACACCTCGGCTCCATCGTGATGGCTCAGGCGCAGATGGAATCGGGGGCTCTGGCGAAGGACCTTCCGCGCTCGGAGTTGCAGGCAAGGGTGCGGGAGCGCCTCCACTCCTTGAATACTGTCCTGGACGGCTACGGGTTTCGAACCGCCACTCGCGGCGAGGACATCAAGGTTCTGACGCGAATCGCGATGCAGTCATCGTTTGGCAAGGAGCTTCTCGCCGGTGAGATCTTCCTCTCGCTCACTCGGCTCGGGACCGCCCAGTTCGTCGAGGCGGCTGCGAGCGCTCGCGAGTTCAAGGTCGTCCTGGATGCGTCGGTCGCGATGCCGGTGCTCTGTGCGCAGCTCCACGGGACTGCGGATCAGCGGTTCTTTCTGGCGGCGCAGCACCTTCTGGAGCAGGCGAAGGTGCATCGGATCCCGCTGGCAGTTCCCGAGCCGTACCTGGAGGAGTGTGCGTCTCATCTCCTGACCGCCGCTCGCGACTACCTGCCCCTGATCGAGCAGGACGCAGATTTGCGAGGATCGAAGAACGCCTATGTGGCCCACTTCAAACTGCTGAACCCGGAGGGCACGAAGAAGCAGTTCTGGAAGTATCTTGCGTCGTTTGGCCTCACCGCGAACATCGAGCCTGATCGTAGGGGTCGGAATCGACTCATGGGCGAACTGTCGAGGATCCTTCGTCAGTACGGCATCCGCGTAACTGCTGGCCGGCCGCCACCTGACCTGCGGAAGGAAGCCGAGGAGGCGCTCACGCATGCGGTCAACGACTTGTCGCGCCACGGCGACCCCATCCACCGCGAGCCCGTGCTCATCCGTCACGATGCTACGGTCGTTGCCCTTCTCAACAGGGAAGCGATCGATTCCGCGGGCGCGTCCGTCTACTGCAGTTGGGATCGCTTGCTGTTCCATGTGCGCGAGCACGGCGGGGCGAGCTTCGATGTCATGGATCCTGCCGCTCTCGGCGACATGATGAGCCTCGCTTTGGCGAGCGAAGCCGAGACGCAGCTCCTAGGGCCAACGGTCCTCGCCATGCAGATGTCGGACGAAGAGGTCGAGCGCGGTGCGGCCGTCTGGGACACACTTGCGAGCATCGAATCCGGGCGCCTCACGGACGGCGAGTTGCTCCAGAAGGCCAGGGAGTTCAAAGAGGAGTTCCTCGCCTCCCACGCGAGGCGCGCCGACCGGAAGACGATCCAGGAGGCGTGGCTGAGGTGGAAGAGCGAGCCCGGTGGCCACAGTTGACCCCACCGCGCGGGGCGGTGATCCGCAGCCTAACGTGGCAGCGCATGCGCCCTGCCCTGAGGGGCGGTAAAGTGTTTCAGAGGGGCTAGGGTTCGCGGCCCGAAGAGCTGCCTTCCTCAGCGGCCTGCCCCGCTTCTACCCGAGGAGCCGCCGCGCTCGCTTTCGAGCGTTCGAGGAGCGGTGATGTCACGCAAGGCCAAGGCCCCTCCCTATCCGGTGAGGAAGGGCGGCTGGCCGCACCCGACGTTCAGCCGAGCCTCGGCCAACGCCTTCCTGGAGAAGTCGCGCCCGAACGACGAGGAGCTGGCGTGCTTGATCGGCGCCTTCCGTCCTCTCCCGCGGCGGGCTCTACCTCGAAAGGAGTTGGTGGCATCGTTCGGCCACACGATCAAGGCGACGCAGGTCGCCTTCCGCCTCTGGGAAACCGAGGCCCGCTTCCGTGCCATGTTTCTCCCTGATGCCATCCGTGTGCTCCAGCAGATGGCCCGGTGGATCGCCGACGAGATGAAGGCTCCGGTCGATCGCGGCGCACGCGCACGGCGAAAGCTCGACACGCGTGACCCGCACCTCTCGGCGGCCATTGGTGTCGCTCTTGCGGCGCAGAAGCGCGGGATCGACATGCCTTCGGACGGTGAGCTTGCTGCCCTCGCCGTCTTCGCCCGGGGCGATCATGGACAGCCCCCCACCGAGAACGATGCTCGGCGCCGCGCCTACTGGCGGACTGTTCGGCGACGAGCTTCGACGTTGCTGCGGGAGGTCGGGCCGCTCGTCAGCGACATTCACCCGGCCTTCCTGGACGCGGTGAAGGCGGACGCGCTGTGGTGGATTCGGAACGGCCAACAGTGGAGTGCCGACATGGACGAGCTGGAGCGGGAAGCCGGTCTCAGGCCCGCATCGGCGGCGAAGAGCGGCGGCCGACCCTAGCAGAAGGGGGACAGATCGAGCGTCGCCGCCCCGCGAAACTGTCCCCGGGGTCGGCTGCCGGCTGCAGGCCGGCCGATCTTGATCCGTTACTCGCCTTCGCTGGCCTTCCTATCGTCGCAGCATGCTCTTGCTGCGCTCGCACTCCGTCGACAGGGCCAGTCAGCCCGCCGGCGACACCAACCCCGGTTATAGGGGGGCGTTCAAGAGCAGGACGCTCGCGCTGGCTGCGGACCTCGCGGCGCGCTCCGATGCCGACCGCGTGGCCGATCCGGACAGGAGCAAGCGCTTCGCCGCGGCCGCAGCGCGCCTTGCGAGATGCGCACAGTCGAGTGCGGTGCGGCTCGGGTGGCGCTGCGGGCTGCCGATCTGCCCGCGATGCGAGTGTCGCAAGGCCATCCGCTACCGCGAGCGCCTGGAGCGGAGACTCAGGAAGGTTGCTGTAACGTTCAAGCATGTCACGGCGACCGTCGCGGCGGACGACCTGTCCTCAGGGGTTCGGATCCTGCGGCGCGCGTTCAGCGAGCTGAAGCGGCGCAGCGCGTGGAGGCGGGCGGTCGCCGGCGGCGAGGCTCACCTCCAGCTCAAGGCGGCGGCGCCCGGCGGCGTGCGCACGTTCAACGTTCACTTCCACGCTGTCGTCGAGCTTCGCCCCGACGTTCCCCTCGACGGGGACGAGCTGTCCTCGATCTGGACCGACTTGCTCGGCCGCCGCGGCGCGGTCGGCAACCTCCACGTGTCGCGCGTCGAGCGGCACTGGGCGATCTTCCGCGAGTGAGCCATGGACCGGATCGTCTCCAAGGTCGCCTTCTACGTGACCGCGAGAAAGTCGAGCACGCTGCTCGCGCTCCCGTCGCCAACCTTCGACGCGCTCCTCCGGTACCTGCCCGGCAGGCGCCGCGTCACGACCTTCGGAACGTGGCGCCGCTCGCGCCGTCGTGCCGCAACCCCGAGCCCAAGAGAGACGACATGAACACGCCGACCATCCCGACCCCGCCGGATGACCGGCTCTGGACCGTGAAGGACGTGGCCCGCTACCTCGGCGTGAGCGCGAGCTGGGTGTACCAGCATGTCGCCGCTGGAGAGCTGCCCTACCGCCGGATCGGTGGCCTGGTGCGGTTCTTCCCGGAGGACGTCCGCGCCTACGCGCGGGGCGAGCCCGCCAGCTCGCCGGTGCTCCCGCTGCGGCGCTAGGACCGGCCGGGCGAGTGTCTTACAATGTCCTGCATGGACCGCGACGCGACGATGACCTTCCGGCTACGCACGGCGACCCGCGCGGCGCTGGAGGAGGCTGCCGAAGCCGAGCAGCGCAGCCTGAGCAGCCTGGCCGTCGTCATCCTGGAGGGCTGGCTCACGGACCGCGGCTACTTGCCGAAGCCCAGCCCGCGCGCCGCCAAGAGGCGGGGTGGGGCATGAGCAAGCGGAAGGCGAAGGCGAACGAGGCCGGAACGAAGGTTGTGGGCACCACCTCCGGACGACCGCACGACGGCTCCCGCGGTCGCATCGGCGTGCTCGCGTCCCTGGTTCGCCGGCCGGACGGTAAGCTCCGCCTGGTTCTGGAGGATGCGCAATCCGTGGGTGAGGGGCTCTGGGCTCCGCGCACGCACTTCACCTACCGCGACTACCCCGCCGACGCGCTCATGGATACGGACATCGACCGCGCCGAGTTCGAGAGCATCGGGATCTCGCTGCTGAGCCGGCTCGCGAGGCAGACGAAGCTGAACGAGGAGTAGGGCCATGGCCTACGCTCGCAAGCGCAGGGGCAAGTGGTTCGCCCGGTGGCAGGACGCGACCGGCCGGTGGCGTGAGGTGGGCACCGGCGCCCGCACAAAGGTCGACGCCGAGCGGGTGGCTCGGGACCTGGAGGCGAAGGGCGAGCGGCAGCGCCTCGGTCTCGATCCCCTGCTGCCGCTCGACGGCGGCGGGACGGTCGGGGAACTGCTCGATTGGTGGCTCTCCACCTACAGCGCCGGGACGCCCTCCCACCGGACGAACGAGACGACCATCCGCAAGCACTTCGCCGGTGCCGCGGTGGCTGCGCTCACGCTCGCCGCGCTCCGGGGCCATCACGTCGAGCAGTTTCTCCAGGCGAAGGCGGCCACCCTCTCGCCGCAGACCGTCAACCACCTGCGCGGCTACCTGAGCCGCGCATTCGCCCGCGCCAAGGAGGCCGGCCGCTGGGCCGGCCCGAACCCGGTCGATGACGTACGCCGACGGAAGGTGCCCGCCCGGCCTTCGACTACCTCCGGCGCGAGGAGGTGCCTCCCGTTCTCGCTGAGCTGGCGGACCGCTGGCGCCCGATCTTCGCGGCCGCCGTCTTCACCGGCGCGCGGGAAGGCGAGCTGTGCGGTCTGCGGAAGACAGACGTGGACCTCTCGGCCCGCCAGGTCACCTTCGCCCGGAGCTGGGGCCGCCAGACTACGAAGAGCGGCAAGGCGCGCACGGTCCCGATCCACCCCGAGCTGGAGCCCTTCATCCGCGCCGCCCTCGACGCCTCCCCGTCGGCCCTGGTCTTCCCGCGGCCCGACGGCGGGATGATGAGCGAGGAGACGGACTTCTCCGGCGTCCTACGCCGCGCCCTCGGCCGCGCCGGCCTCGTCACGGGTTATCGGCACGTCTGCCGCGCTCGCGTGAATGCCGCCGGTGTGCGCGACCGAACCGCGCCCCGCTGCGAGCACGCCGAGGCGGCTCCAGACCGCGGCCTCCGCCGCTGTCCGGTTCACGGCGACAAGCTCTGGCCTGTCGCGCAGGTCCGGCCGATCCGCTTCCACGACCTGCGGCACACCTGCGCGAGCCTCCTCCTCCAGTCCGGGGTGACCCTCCCGACGGTGAGCCGCATCCTCGGCCACGCAGACGTGCGGCTCACCCTCGACCGCTATGGCCACCTCGCGCCCGAGTTCATGCGCGCCGAGCTGGAGAAGTTGACCCTTCTCCCACTCCCGCCTCCCGCGCCCGGCGACCAAGTGAAGACCCAGATCCGCGCCGTCGCCGGGGTCGATGGGGCGCTGGTAGGGCGCGGCGCCGAAGGCGAACTGGACGACGCGGCCGGCCAGGCGACCCCGCAAGAGAAAACGCCCGGGGTCTCCGGGCGTTGGGTTCATCGGAAGATGGAGCGGGAAACCGGGTTCGAACCGGCGACCCTCAGCTTGGGAAGCTGATGCTCTACCAACTGAGCTATTCCCGCGTTACCTCCCGTTTTCTGCCGTGAAGAGGCCCTGGAGTCAAGGGGTTCGGGGGTACACGGGCGGGCGGCGCACGGACCGATCGGGGCATCGCGCATGGACGAGAAGACGCAGCGGATCGTCGAGGCCCGGCTCAGGCTGCGGGAGCGGTTCCTCGAGCGGATGAAGGCCACCCCGGCGGCGAGCGACGCGCGGCCGATGGGCTCGGGCGCGCCGAACCGTCACGGGATGCCGAAGCTCCCGGTGGGCCAGACGGTGACGGAGAAGTGGCCGGTCCTCGACCTCGGGATCGTCCCGCGGATCGATCGCGCGGTCTGGCGGCTCACCGTCGACGGGGCGGTCGAGCAGCCGCTCTCCATCGGCTGGGACGAGCTCCTCTCGCTCCCGCAGGTCGAGGACGTGCAGGACTTCCACTGCGTGACGGGCTGGAGCCGCATGGACGTCCGGTTCGGCGGCGTGCGGCTCGAGACGGTGCTCGCGCTCGCGGCGCCGCGGCCGGACGCGACGCACGTGCTCTTCCACGCGCACGACGGCTACACGACGAACCTCCCGCTCGAGGAGGCGCTCAAGGAGGACGTGCTGCTCGCCCACACCGCCGACGGCGCGCCGCTCCCGGTGGAGCACGGCGGGCCGTGCCGCGTCGTGACGCCGGAGCTCTACGCGTGGAAGGGCGCGAAGTGGATCGCGCGCGTCGAGGTCACGACACGCAACGTGAAGGGGTTCTGGGAGAAGAACGGCTACTCCGACACGGCGCACCCGTGGCGGGACGATCGGTACGCGCGGGAGTGATCCCGCTCTACTTCTTCTTCGCGAACCGCTTGAAGAACGTGACGATCTGCGTCGTCGCGCCCTTCCAGTCGAGCGTCTCCGCGGGCTCGTCCTCCTCGCCCTCGATCCAGAGCCCGCCGCACGACTCGCACGTGTCGTAGTGCTCGCTCTTCTTCTCGCCGCCCTCGACCGTCACGAGGTCGACGTTGCACGCCGGGCACATGCCGGCGATCTCGTCGGGATTCACCACCCCGCCGATCGCGCTCAGCGACGGCAGGTTGGCGTGCAGGAGCGTCTTGTTGAGGTCGGTGACGTCGACCCAGAGACCTCCGCACTCGACGCAGCGGTGAATGATGCTGTCATCGCGGGTGATCTCCGTGAGCTCTACGGCACACCGGGGGCAATCCATGACGGATCAGGTCCTCCTTCGGGGACCTAGCAAGCGATCGATCGGGTGAGGGAAGGCAAGCGGACGAGCGCCAGTGACTGAAGTTCCGGGAATAGTAGGCAGATCCCGCCGGACGTTTCAACGGGGTTTCGCGGGCGGCCCGGCCTCGACCACCCTTCGAAGGGCATCGACGAGCCTCCGCAGCCGCTCCGGGTGCAGCTTCAGGGCGACGCGGTTCACCACCAATCGTGCAGTCACGTCGAGGACTTCCTCCTCGATGACCAGCCCGTTCGCCTTGAGCGTCTCGCCCGTCTCGGTGATGTCCACGATCGCGTCGGCGAGGCCGAGCGAGGGGGCGACCTCGATCGAGCCGTGCAGCGGGATCACCTCGGCGGGAACGCCCTTGCGCGCGAAGTGCTGGGTCGCGAGCGACACGTACTTCGTGGCCACGCGCGGCGCCACCCCGCGGGGGAGCGGGGGCGCGTCCTTCGGGCGGGCGACGATCACCCGGCAGCGGCCGATCCGGAGATCGAGCGGCTCGTACAGGTCGCACGGGTCCTCGCGCAGCACGTCGAGGCCGGCGATCCCGACCGCGGCGGCGCCGTGCTCGACGTAGCTCGCGACGTCCGCGGCGCGAATGGAGATGAACCGGAGTCCCGCCTCGGGCGCGTCGGCCGCGAGCTTGCGCGTCCCCTCGAGCAGCGCCCGCGGGGAGACGCCGACGGCGCGCTCGAAGAGGGCCGACGACTCGTGCAGGAGCCGGCCCTTCGGGACGGCGACGGTCAGCAGCTCCTCGGGCGAGCGTCGGGAGCCCCGGACAGCAGTTGCGCGGCGGGCCGCCTGTCTCCTCACGCCTTCTCCCTCCGGATGCGCGCGCCCAGGGGCGCGAGCTTCTCCTCGATCCGCTCGTACCCGCGGTCGAGGTGGTAGACGCGCTGGATCTCGGTGCGCCCCTGCGCGGCGAGGCCGGCGAGGACGAGGGCCGCCGAGGCGCGGAGGTCGCTCGCCATCACCTGTGCGCCCGAGAGGCTCGGGACCCCGCGCACGAGCGCGAGCTTGCCGTCGACGGTCACGTCCGCGCCGAGGCGCTGGAGCTCCTGCACGTGCATGAACCGGTTCTCGAACACGGTCTCCGCGATGCGCGAGGAGCCGTCCGCGAGCGCGAGCAGGACCATCATCTGGGCCTGCATGTCGGTCGGGAACCCGGGGTGGGGCGCGGTCTTCACGTCGACCGGCTTCGGGCGGCCGTCGCCGACCACCCGGATGCCGCCGGGCACCTCCTGGATCTCGGCGCCCACGGCCCGGAGCTTCTCGAGCAGCGCCTCGAGATCGCACGCGCGGCAGCCGCGGACGGTGACGTCGTTCCCGGGGAGCGCGCCGGCGACGAGGAACGTGCCCGCCTCGATCCGGTCGGCGATGACCGTGTGGCGGAGCGGGCGGAGCGACTCCACGCCCGTGACCCGGATGACGTCCGTGCCCGCGCCCTCGATCCGGGCGCCCATCGCGGCGAGCGCGACGGCGAGGTCCGAGACCTCGGGCTCGCGGGCGCAGTTGCGGAGCACCGTCTCGCCCTCGGCGAGGGCGGCCGCCATCATGACGTTCTCCGTGCCGGTGACGGTGACGCCGTCGAAGGTGAACACCGTCCCGCGGAGCCGGCCCTTCGGGACGGTCGCGTAGACGTAGCCGTGCTCGAGCCGGATCTCCGCGCCGAGCGCGGTGAGGCCCTTGAGGTGCTGGTCGATCGGCCGCGCGCCGATGGCGCAGCCGCCGGGGAGCGAGACGCGCGCCGAGCCCCAGCGCGCGAGGAGCGGGCCGAGCACCACCACCGACGCGCGCATCGTCTTCACGAGCTCGTACGGCGCCTCGGGGGTGACGGCGCCCGGGACGCGGATCGTCACGGAGCGCGCCGGCCCGGGGATCCGCTCGACCTGGCAGCCCATGTGCGCGAGCAGCCGGCCGAGCGTGCGGGCGTCGGCGAGCTCCGGGACGTTGTGGACGAGGTGGTCACCCTCGGTGAGCAGGGCGGCGGCGACGACGGGCAGCGCGGCGTTCTTCGCGCCCGACACGTCCACCGCTCCGCGGAGCGGCACTCCACCCTCGACGACGATCTTGTCCAAGAGGTCTCCGTCAGGTCCGTTGGTCCGCCCGCTCCGCGCGTGCGCGGGGGCGAGCGGGCCCGGCGGAACGGGGCCGGGCGCGGGAGGCGGCGCGATTCTACGCTGGGGCGGGCGCTCCCGCCATGTGGGCGACGACGAACCGGGGAAGGCCGGCGAGGTCGCGATGGGGCTCGGCGCGCTCGAAGCCGGACTGGAGGCAGATCGCTGGGAGGTCATGCACGTGGGCCTCGTGCATCTCCAGGACCAACGCGCCCCCCGGCCGGAGCCGGGCGGGGGCGCCCGCCACGATGCGCCGGGAGATCGCGAGCCCGTCGTCGCCGCCGTCCAGGGCGAGCCGGGGCTCGCGCCGCACCTCGGGCGGGAGCGTGTCCAGCTCGCCACGAGGGACGTAGGGCGGATTGGACACGATCACGTCGAACTTCTCCTCCGGTGCGAGCGGCGCGTACAGGTCCCCTTCCAGGAGCGTGACCGCGGCGCCGAGGCGCGCGGCGTTCTCGCGCGCGACCGCGAGCGCCTCCGGCGAGAGCTCGGTCGCCACCACCTGCGCACCGGGGCGCTCGAGCGCGAGCGAGATCGCGAGCGCGCCCGAGCCGGTACAGAGGTCGAGCGCGCGCAGGCCGGCCGCGTCCCGGGGGAGCGCCCCGAGCGCGGCCTCGAGCACGAGCTCCGTCTCGGGGCGCGGCACCAGCACGCGGGCGTCCACCAGGAACGAGCGCCCGTAGAAGTCGCGCGCGCCGAGGAGATACGCGGTCGGCTCGCGCTCCGCGCGCCGGCGCACCAGCTCGCGGAAGGCCGTGAGCTCCGCCTCGCCGAGCGGCTTGTCGAAGTCGAGGTAGAGGCGGACGCGATCGCACCGGAGCGCGTGCGCGAGGAGGAGCTCCGCCGTCAGCCGGGGGGCGTCGATCCCCTTCTGCGTGAAGTAACCCTGCGTCCAGTTGAGGAGGCGCAGCGTGGTCCAGGCCTCAGCCATCGAGGCTTCCCGTGAACGAGCCCGCGCCCGGGGATCCGATCGCTCGTGCTTCGACAGGCTCAGCACGAGCGGATCCGGGACGTCCGCTCGGCCTGAGCCTGTCGAAGGCCGAGCGGCCGAATGGGCTCACACCCGCTTCTCCTCGCCCCGCGCCGCCTCCCGCAGCGCCTGCGCCGCGTAGAAGGTCCGGCAGGCGTCGAGCACGTCCTGCACGTCGCCGTCCATCACCGCGGGCAGGTTGTGCCGGGTGTAGTTCACGCGGTGGTCGGTGAGCCGGTCCTGCGGGAAGTTGTACGTCCGGATCTTCTCCGATCGGTCGCCGGTGCCGACCTGCGACTTGCGCGCGGCGTCGCGCGCGCTCTGCTGCTTCTCCTGCTCGATCTCGTAGAGCTTCGCCCGGAGCATGCGCATCGCCATGCTGCGGTTCTTGATCTGGCTCTTCTCCTGCTGACACTTCACCACGATGCCGGTCGGCTTGTGGGTGAGGCGGACGGCGGAGTCGGTCGTGTTCACGGACTGTCCGCCCGAGCCGGTCGAGCGGAAGACGTCCATCTCCACGTCGGCGGGGTTGATCTGGACGTCGATCTCCTCGGCCTCCGGCATCACCGCCACGGTGACCGTGGAGGTGTGGATGCGCCCCTGCGCCTCGGTGGCGGGGACGCGCTGCACGCGGTGCACGCCGGACTCGTACTTGAGCCAGGAGTAGACCGCGTCGCCGGCGATGTTGACCACCGCCTCCTTGATGCCGCCGAGCGCGCCCGCCGAGGTGTCGGCCACCTCCACCTTCCAGCCGCGGCGCTCCGCGTAGCGGAGGTACATGCGCAGGAGCTCGGCCGCGAAGAGGCCGGCCTCGTCGCCGCCGGCGCCGGCCCGGATCTCGACGATGACGTCCTTGTCGTCGTTCGGGTCGCGCGGGACGAGGTAGGTCTTGAGCTGCTCCTCCGCGGGCTCGACCTGCGGACGGAGCTGCCCGAGCTCCTCCTTGGCCATCTCGCGGAGCTCGGGGTCGGCGAGGAGCGCCTCGTTGTCCTCGATGTCCTTGAGGAGCTTCCGGTAGGCGTGGAGCGCGACCACCGTCGGCTCGAGCGACGCGCGCTCCTTCGCGACCTTCCGGAACCGATCGCCGCTGGCCGCGACCTCGGGATCCGACAGCATGTGGGTCAGCTCGTCGAGCCGGTGCTCGATGGCCTCGAGCTTGCGAAGGACCTCGGAGGACAGCATGGGAGGGCTTACTTACCCTCCCCGACCCGGGGGTTCAAGCCTGGGGTCCCTCAGCAGGACTCGTAGACGTATTCCGCGGACCCGGCCGGCGCGACGGCGCGGTCGCGGTAGATGATCGACGTCGAGGCGCCGCGCGCCCTGCACGCGTCCTCGAAGTTCTGGCGGCCGCCGTTGTCCGGGTACTCGATCTCGCCGCGCGCCGTAGACCTCGGCGAAGTCGTCGCAGTCGC
>DASPMI010000042.1:0-14962 GCA_035627135.1 Anaeromyxobacter sp.
CGTTCTCCGGCGGAGCAGACTCCACCGGACCAGCACTCGCAGTAACCTTGGTGTCCTTCTTCACGAGCAGCCTTCTACCCGATCCGCGCCTCGTTTATCGACCCGAGGAGTGTCAACCTCGGCGAGGGGAACACCGTAGGCGCTCAGCCTCCAAGGACGGGTGACGCTTGCGAACTCGATCGCGGCTGTGGTCGAGCACCACGTCAACCCACTTCTCGAACGGCTCGTTGCACTGGAACGCGCGATGAACAACGGGACCGCATCTGTTGACGTGGCTGCGTGGCTGATGGAGGAGGCGAGCGGCAGCAGGCGTATCGACGGCCTTCTCGCGGCGTGGTTTCAGCCGGAGGACTTCGTCGAGAACCGCACTGAGATCCGCGACGGCTTGAGGCACTCCCTGTCGGGGAGCTGGCGGCACACGACCCAGCTGAAGCGAATCGTCGCTTCGAACGCTCGACGTCTTGCGAACGATGACGTGCTGGTGAAAGTGGACGTCGAAGTGGACGGTGAGGCTTCTTATGACGACGACGTCTTCGAGGACGGCGTGCTCTACCAGGGTAGTTCGTGGGAGCAGCCGCACGGAGTCGAGGCGGAGCTACAGCTCCTGGTGGTCGAGGGCGGGCAGCGTATCGCCGATGCAGAGGTCGGGTGCGCGCAGCTCACCGGGTAGATTTTCCGGATAGCGGAGGCGCCAAGGCGAACGCGCTATGGCCGGTGTCCGCCCCCCGTGCCAGAGTGGCTGATCCGAGGCGATCATGGCGAACAAGCTCCCTATCCCGGAGTGTCACTGGCCGCACACGGTGGCCGATTTCATGAGCCTGGGCCGGCGGCTGGGCGGAACAGCGCGCCTCCTGGTCGGGCCCAAGGTGAGGCGGCGCGTCCGCGATGGGAAGCGCGCCGTCGAGAAGGAGGCACCTTCCTTCGTCGAGTACTGGATCGAGTGGCCCCAGGCCGGCGCGCCGGGCCCAGCGCAGGTGGATGCTCCCGAAGACCCGCTCGTGCGCGCGTTCCTCGAGGGCACGGCGAAGCTCGCGGCCAAGGCCTGGCTCGACGAGGCCCGCGGTGCGAAGGGCTGGCACGGCGAGTGGGTCGACTACGAGCCCGAGCCGCCGGAGGGGACCTGATGGCCCGCCGTGCCGCCGCGTATCTCCGGTTCAGCAGCAAGAAGCAGCGGGACGCCTCGCTGGACGACCAGCTCCGTGACATCCGGCGCTACGTCGAGGAGCACGGCGACGTGCTGCTCCCCAAGCACATCTTCCGCGATGCCGCCAAGAGCGGCGCCTCGGAGGCCGGGCGCGATGGATTCAACGACATGCGGAGTGTGGTCCTCTCCACACCATCGCCGGTGGACTGCGTCCTCTTCTGGAATCTGGAGCGCCTGGCGCGCGACATCGCCGACACGATGCTGTTCGTCCGGGAGCTACGGTTCCGCCGCATCGAGCTCGTGAGCGTGCAGGAGGGGATCTCCAGCTTCGACCCGTCCTCCAGGATGTCGATCCCGCTCAAGGCCATGATGGCCGAGTGGTTCCTGGACGACCTCAAGGCCAAGACCCACCGCGGACTGGAAGGCCAAGCGCTCCGGGGGTGGTGGACCGGCGGGAAGTGCTACGGCTACCGGACGCGCCCGGTGGACGCGGCGGGGAACCCTGTCGATCCGACCGCGGGAGCCCGGGTCGACGGCTACCAGCCCTACGTGTACGAGCCCGAGGCGGGCATCATCCGGCGCATCTTCGCTCTCGCCCTGGAAGGGAAGTCCTACGTCGAGATCGCCGACACCCTCAACAAGGAGAAGGCGCCCCCGCCCGACTACGGCCGACGGGAGGGGCGCACCAAGGCGTGGGCGGTCTCGTCCATCCAGGCGATGCTCAAGAACACGCGGTACACGGGCACGGTCACCTGGAACAAGGACGAGTTCGTGAAGGACCCGGTGACCGGGAAGCGGATCGCCCGGGCGCGCCCGCGCGAGGAGTGGGTCGTGACCCACCGGCCGGAGCTCACCATCGTGCCGGTGGACCAGTTCGACGCAGTTCGGGCCGCCATCGCCGCGAGGAACCGCGGAGCTACCCGCAACGACCAGGGCCACTTCACCGGGCGGCGGTCGGGCGGAACCTACTCGAAGTACCTGCTCAGCGGGCTCCTCAAGTGCGGCATCTGCGGAACGCCGATGACCGTGCACGGCGGCTACCGCAGCGAGTCGGGGAAGGTCTACCGCTCCTACGCCTGCCCGGCGCGCATCAAGCGCGGAAAGAGCGCCTGCTCGAACGACCTCAACATCGGCAAGGACAAGATCGAGGGCGCCGTCATCGGCGAGATCAAGAAGAAGCTCCTCGGCGAGAAGAACATCCGGTTCTACGTGGCGCAGTTCAAGAAGGCCTTCGATGCGGGGCGGGCGGACGTGGCCGTTAGGAACCGCGTCTCGTCGGCCCGGAGCGAGCTGCGCGAGGTCGAGAAGGGAATCAAGAACCTGCTCGACTACCTCAAGACTCACGGATCGCAGGCGGTCACGCAGGAGCTGGCCCAAGCCGAGGCGCGGAAGCGGGAGCTCGAGGCCGAGCTGGCGCAGCTCGATACATCGGGGAGCCCGCTCCCGGTGCCACCGGAGGTGGCAATCCGCCACGGGCTGGACCGCCTTGGCGAGGCCTTGGCCGGCGACCACGCCCAGGCGCGCGAGCTGCTCAGGGCTCTGGTGGGTGAGCTCACCATGACGCCCGGGACGATGAAGAGCCCCGCGGCCGAGGGCGAAGCAACCGGCACCGGAACCCAGAAAGACGAGAGCCGGACACCCTGTTATCAGGTGTCCGGCTCCGTCTTCTTGCAGGCTTTCCTGGTTCCTCTTGAGGGCCCAGTTGGCCTGTCCGTGGTTGCGGGGGCAGGATTTGAACCTGCGACCTTCGGGTTATGAGCCCGACGAGCTACCTGGCTGCTCCACCCCGCGTCAGGGGAAAACCGTCGTAGCGAGGCGGGTTTCTACAGGCGGCCCCTGCCCTGGTCAAGCGGTTTCTGAGGCGTGGTGAGGCCGCCTCTCGGGCCTGCGACATCACGCGCGGGAACGGGCCAGGGCCCCGGGGAGGACGGCGATCCCGGCCAGCACGACCATGGTCGCGCCGGTGGGGAGGCCGGAGAACCAGGACAGCACGTACCCGCCCCCGGCGGCGACGACGCCGATGACGGCGGCCACGACGAACGCGGCCCGGAAGCGCGCGCGGCCGAGGAGCGCGGCGGCGGCGGGGAGCGTGAGGAACGCGAACACGGGGAGCGCGCCGAGCGCCCGCGCGGTCGCGGGGATGGCGAGGCCGATCGTGAGGAACAGGAGGCCGTCCCAGAGCGGCACGTTCATGCCGAGCGCCCGCGCGGTCTCGGGATCGAACGACACGAACGAGAGCTCCTTCGCGAACAGGACGTGGACGACCAGCGACACGAGGGCGACGGCGCCGATCACGACGAGCTCGAGCGGGGGCACGGCGACTGCGTTCCCGAACACCATCCCGCCGAGATCGTGCGCGGCGTGGACGAGCCGGCTCGCGCCGATCACCACGAGCGCGGACGCGGCCACCCAGACGCCTCCGACGGCGGCCTCGGCGGGGACCCGGCGCGCGCGCACGGCCCCGAGCAGGAGCGCGCCGGCGACGGAGAAGATCATCGCCACGGCGAGCTGCTCGGCGGCGTGCTCGGTCTCGACGTGGAGCTGCTCCTCGAGGAGGAGCGCGAGCACGAGGCCGAGCGTCGAGAGCTGCGTGAGCGCGGCGGACACGAACACGGTCCGCCGGAGCACGACGTACACGCCGAGCGCGCCGAGGAGCGCGCCGGACAGCGCCGACGCGGCGAGCGGGACGTCCCAGATCTCGCGCGCCTCCAGGAACTCCTGGAGCGCGTTCACGGCGCGGCCTCCGGGCGACGGCCGGCGTCCGTCGGGTACACGAGCCACCTCCCCTGGTGCTGGTCGACGGCGACGGCGCGGCCGTAGAGCGCGGAGAGCGCCTCGGGCTGGAGCATCTCGTCGAGCGGGCCGACGCGGAAGAGCCGCTGCGCCCGGTCCACGAAGGCGAGCGTGCGCGCGTAGTTGGCGACGTTCTCGAGCCGGTGCGAGACCATCACCACGGCGAGGTCCCCGGCGGCGTGCAGCTCGCGGAGCAGGTCCATCGTGGCGAGCTCGGCGGCGGGGTCCATGCCGTTCGTCGGCTCGTCCAGCACGAGCAGCTCCGGCTCGGCGGCGAGCGCCCGCGCGATGAGCGTGCGCTGGCGCTGCCCGCCGGAGAGCTCGCCGTACGGGTGATCGAAGAGGGGCTCGATCCGCACCCGCGCCATCGCCCGGCGGACGGCCTCGTCGTCCGCCGGCCCGGGCCGGCGGAGCGGGCCGAGGAGCGGGACCCGCCCCATCCGCACCACCTCGCCGGCGCGGAAGGGCCAGATGGTGTCCACGTGCTCGCGCTGCGGGACGTAGCCGATCCGCAGCGGCCTGCGCGCGCGCCGCCGGCCGGCGAGGAGCGGCAGCGCCCCGAGCGCGGCGCGCACGAGCGTGGTCTTCCCGCCGCCGTTCGGCCCCACGATCGCGAGGAAGTCGCCCTCCCCCACCGACAGCCGGACGCCCGTGAGGAGCGCCGCGCCCGCGTAGCCGATGGCGGCGTCCTCGAGCGCCACGAGGGGCTCGCTCACCGCACCCCTCCGGCGATCCGCTCGACGAGGAGCCCGACGTACTCGAGGTAGCTCCCGGCGCCGCGCTCGCCGCCGACGTCGCCCGGGATCCGCACGAGCTTCACGCCGGCGTGGCGCGCCACGGTCTCGGCGGACCGCGCGTCGTAGTAGTTCTCGACGACCACCGCCTTCACCTCCTGCGCCTTCGCGAGCTTCACGAGCCCGGCGAGGTGGCTCGGCGGCGGCGGCACGCCGGGGCGCGGCTCCAGCTCGCCCGCGGAGGCGAGCCCGCTCCACGCGAGGAAGTACGAGAGCGTCCGGTGGTGCGTGAAGAGCTTCCGCCCCTGGAGCGGCCCGAGCGTCGCGCGCCAGCCGGCCATGGCCGCCTCCAGCTTCGACCGGAACGCGGCGAGGTTCGCCTGGTACGCCTCCTTGCCGCCGGGATCGAGCTCGCCGAGCCGCGCGGCGATCGCGGCGGCGACGTCGAGGCCGCGGCGCGGATCGGTGAGGAAGTGCGGGTTCCCGCCGGGGTGGAGGTCGCCCAGGCTCCGGTCCACCGCGCCGGTCGGCGCGTCGAGGACCTGGACGGCGTCCGCGGTGGTGAGCCGCCGCTTGCCGCCGGGCTGGATCTCCGCGTTGCGGGACTGCGCGACGAGCGGCGGGAGCCAGCCGGCCTCGAGGTCGAGCCCCACGTCCAGGAGCAGGTCCGCCTTCCGGAGCTTCACCGCCAGCATCGGGTTCGCGTCCACGTAGTGCGGATCGGCGACGCCGCGGGAGAGGCTCTCCACCGACACCCGGTCGCCGCCCACCTCTCGCGCGAGCGCGGCGAGCCCCTCGGTCGTCGTGACGACGCGCACCGGCGCGGCCGCAGCGGCGGCGGGCACCATCGCCAGGAGGGCGGCGCCGAACGCGAACGCGCGCTTCATGAGTCGAGTCATCGCTGCCTCCCTAGAACGGATGCGCGCCGTGCGCGCCGATCCCGAACTCGAAGTGGACGAGCCCCTCGACGCCGTCCCGGCCCCCGGGCAGGCGGTCGTACGAGGCCTGCAGGGCGACGCGGGAGAACTCGGAGGGGAACCAGTTGAGCACGGCGCTCGCGCGCCGCTCGGTCCCGGGCGCCGCCACCCCGGCCGCGGGCGCCTCCTCGTAGCGCACGCCGTACCCGAGGAACGCGTCCTGCCGCCAGAACGCCTGGGCCCACCAGCCGTGCTCGACGGCGTCGTCGAGCGTGTCGCCCGGCGCGCCCTCCGGGTCGGGGACGTCCCGGAGCGTGCGCAGGTACAGCTCGCCCTGGACCGTGAGGTACCGGCGCGAGCCGGGGTCCCTGTACCGGAGGTGAACGTCCACGCCGCCGAGATCGCGGAGCGCGCCCGGGGCGCCCTCGCGCCGGCGCGCGGCGGAGAGGCCCAGCCCCACGGTGGTGCGCTCGGAGAGGGCCACGTACTGGAGGAGCCGGCCGACGCCGGTGAGGTCGGGCGGGAGGTCCTCGTACGGCGCCGTGCTCTGCACCGCCAGCTCGAGCTGCGCGTACCACGGCGTGGGCGCGAGCCACGAGACCGATGCGCCGGTCCCGGAGAGCGTCTCCTCGGCGAGGAGCCGCCCGCGCGCGAGCGGCGTGTCCACGAACTCCCAGGCATGCGGGTGCTGCTGGTTCATGCGCCCGAACGGGCTGAAGAACTTGCCCGCCCGGAGCTGCAGGCCGGCGGGCAGCGCGAGGGTCGTCGCGTACGCCTCCTCGACGTCCACCTCCTCCGGCGTGAACGCGATGAAGATGTCGGCGCCGAAGTACGGGTCGACCTTGGCCCGGAGGCCGAGCTCCACCTCCCGGAACAGGAACTCCGGCCGCCCCTCCGGACCGAACACCTCGCCCCGCTCCGGCGAGAGCGCCTCGACGTCGTGGCTGTTCCAGACCCCGGTGACGCTCGTGATGGCCGAGAGATCCGGCATGAGCAGCAGCCGCGCGAGCGGGTTCCCGCCGGCCCCGCCCTGCGCGGGCGGGGATCCCTCCTGCGGCTGCGCACGAACCACCGCCGGCGCGGCGAGCGCCAGCGCGACACACCACTGCACGATCTTCCTCTGCACGAGAGAACCCTCCGGGCGCGGTTCGCGCCCTGCGGACGTGAGCTCGAGCCGACGCGGACGGGACCCGTCCGCGTGACGTTGGGTGAACACGAACGCTCGCGCCTCGAAGAGCCCGGCGCGAGCGGACGGGAGCTACGCGTGCGCTGGAGGGGACTGCCCGGGGACGGCGCCGAGCGGCGCGCCCGCCGCGAGCGGCTGGACGGGCGCGACGGCGGCCGGAGCGCGCTCCGCGGGCGCCGGGCCGAGCACGAGCGGCTGGTCCGGCGCGGGCTCGGCGGTCCGCACGATGCACGCCGCGCACTCGTTCTCGGCGCGCGCCCCCGCGTGCACGTGCGGCGCCCAGGCGAGGGCGACGAACGCGACGGCGAGGAGTGCGGCGACGAGGCGGCGCATCGTGGGACCGGTGTTGTGCACGGGAGCGCCCGCGGCCGCAAGGAGAACGCGGCCGCCGCCCCGCGCGGGCGTGGCTCAGCCCAGGATGAGCTGCAGCTTCATCGCCAGGCCGATGTCCCCCGCGATCCGGAGCTTGCCGGACATGAAGGCCATCTGCGGGTTGAGCTTTCCGGTCACGATCGCGAGCAGGTCCTTGTCGGTCGCGGTGACGGTGCAGCGCGCGCCGGGCGAGGTGCCGGCGGAGACCTTGCCGCCGGGCGTGGCGCAGTCCACGGTCCACGCCCCGCCGTCCGGGCCGGAGACGTTGAACTGGTAGACCGCGTTGATCTTCGAGACCACGTCCGGCTTCGCGGCGAGCCGCGCGGGCAGGTGCTTCTCGAAGACGTCCTTCACGCTGGCGATCTCGGGCATCGGTTCCCCCGCGGGCGCGCGGCGCGGTCCGCGCGCCCTGCGCCGTGCAGGGCGGCCGGATCGCGAGTCGACCACCATTGCTATTGGTGGACGCGGGGGCTGTCAAGCGAGGGGACCGCTCATGACCGCGCCGTCCGGCCCCGCCCGGCCAGGACGCTGGCCACGGTCTCGGTGAGCCGCGCGGGGTCCACCGGCTTCACGAGCACCGCCGCGACGGCGCGCCCGCGGGCCTGCTCCAGATCGTCCCGCTCCGCCCAGCCGGTCACCACCACCACCGGCACGCTGGGCGCGAGCTCGCGCGCCGCGTGGACGAGCTCCATGCCGCCCATGCCGGGCATGCCGAGGTCGGTCACGACGAGCTGCACGGAGCGCTCGGAGAGGATCCGGAGCGCCTCGCGCCCGCTCGCGACCGAGTGCACGGCCCAGCCCGCGGAGGCGAGCACCTCGGCGACGAGCTCGCGGTGGTCGTCGTCGTCCTCGACGAGGAGGACGTCCAGTCGCCCGGGGTCGGCCTCCACGTTCACTCTTTGTAGAACGCGTCGAGCATCGCGCGGTACCGCTCGGTCACCAGCTTGCGCTTCACCTTGAGCGTGGGCGTCAGCTCGCCGCTCGCCTGGGTGAAGTCGTGGTCGAGGATCGCCCACTTCTTCACGGTGGAGAAGCTCGCCTGCTTCGCGTTCAGCGTGTCGATCGCCTGCTGCACGCGCGCCAGGAGCTTCGGGTGCTGGCGGATGCCCTCCAGCGGGACGCCGTTCTCCTCCGCCCACTTCTTGAGGTTCTCGTCGTTGAGCGTGAGGAGCGCGGAGAGGAACTTGCGCCGGTCGCCGTGGACCATGGCCTGCGAGATGAGCGGGTCGGTCTTGAGCTCGTTCTCGAGGTTCTGCGGCGCGACGTTCTTCCCGCCCGCCGTGACGATGATGTCCTTCTTGCGATCGGTGATCTTGAGGTGCCCGGCCGCGTCCAGCATCCCGATGTCGCCGGTGGCGAGCCAGCCGTCCTTGAGCACCTCGGCGGTCGCGGCGGGGTCGTTGTAGTAGCCCTTCATGACGCAGGGCCCCTTCACCAGGATCTCCCCGTCCTCGGCGATCCGCACCTGCGTCCCGGGGACGGGCGGCCCGACGGTGCCGATGCGGTTCGAGCCGAGGCGGTTCACGAACGTCCCCGCCGAGGTCTCGGTGAGGCCGTAACCCTCGAGGATGGTGATCCCGAGCAGGTCGAAGAACCAGGCGATCTTGGTCGGGAGCGGCGCGCCGCCGGAGACGAAGAGCCGGATCCGCCCGCCGAACCGCTCCTTGAGCGCGTGCGAGAGCTTGGGGAAGACGAGCTTCTTGCCGATCATGAGGCCGAACGAGGAGTACGTCTTCCCCTGATCGCGCGCGGCCGCGTACTCGTCGAACGACTCCATCGAGAGCGCGAAGAGCTTGCCCTTGAGGCCCGGCGTCGCGAGCCCCTTGCTGATGACCGCGTTGTACGCCTTCTCGAAGATGCGCGGCACGGAGGGCACGACGGTGGGCCGCACCTCGCCCGCGTTCTCGACGATCTTCTCCATCGACTCGACGAACGCCGCGGTGGCGCCGGTCGCGAGCCAGACCGCCTCGATCACCTTCGCGAACGAGTGCGCCATCGGGAGGAACATCAGCACGAGGTCGTCGGAGCCGATGAGCTTGATCTCCTCCACTGCCCGCGCCTCGTACACCCAGTTGCCGTGGGTGAGCACCACACCCTTCGGGTTGCCGGTGGTGCCGGACGTGTAGATGAAGCTCGCGGGGTCGTCGGGGCCGATCCGCGAGAGGCGCTCGCCGTGCGCCCGCGGGTTCTCCTGCCCCCACTTCGCGCCGAGCGCCTCCACGTCGGCGAGCGTCCGCTCGAACCCGTCGGCCGCCGGGCCGCGGGCGCGGATGATGCCCTCGAGGGCGGGGAGCTGCCCGCGGACCTCGCGGATCTTCGCGACCTGGACGTCGGTGTCGCAGAAGATGAACCGGGCGCCCGAGTTCGCGAGGATGTACGCGCACTCGTGGGGCAGGTTGGACTGGTAGATGGTCGCGGTGATCGCGCCCGCCCCGAGGATCCCCAGGTCCGCCAGGATCCACTCGAGCTGGGTATCGCCGATCACCGCGATGCGGTCGCCCGGGCGGACGCCGAGGGCGGCGAGCCCGTCGGACACGTACCGCGCCCGGCGCGCCAGCTCCGCCCAGGTGGTGTCCACCCACGACCCGTCTCGCTTCTGCCGGGTGGCCGGCAGGTCACCCCGCTTCCGCGCCTGATCCTCCAGCAGCGAAACCAGGTTCCTCGAAGCAGCACCGCGGATGAGCTCGGGCTCGGCGATCATGCGCGCTCCTCTCTCGCTCCCCGGCCGGGAGGGGGACCTCCGGAACCGATGGCCGATCGGGCCTGACGCACTGCGTCTTGATGCCGCAGTTCAGGCCCCGGGATTCTGTTCACGGCGAGGAGCCGCCGCAAGCAGGACCGACTTCACTGTCGGTTGTTTCCAGTACGTGCCTCAGCGGGCGCAGGCGACGCGCAGCTCGACGCGGTCGCCGGAGCGGAGCCGGCACGGTCCCTGGAACGTGAGCGTCGCCGGCCCCTCGCGGGGCGGCGCGTAGACCGCGGCTGCCTGCGCGGCCTCCGGCGTGCCGGCCTCGGCGACGGGGCAGCGGTCGATCGTCGAGTCGCGCCGCTGGACCGCGACCACGAGCATGCGAGCGTCGGGCGGCGCGCCGTCGATGGGGACGGTCTGCGGGACGAGGAGATCGGCGATCCGCCGGAGCGATGGGCCGAAGCTCGCGTCGCAGATGCTGCCGCGGAACGCCCGCTCCTCGCCCAGGAGGTCGAGGAGGCTGTCGAGGCGCGTGGGGGCGTCGTAGGAGGTCGCGCACCCCGTGGGCGCGCCGCTCTGGGGATCGAAGCCGGCGATGACCGCGACGACGGGGCGGCGCTCCTCGCCGGCGATGGGGCCGTCGAGGAAGGTCGCGAAGTCCTCGGGCCGGAGCAGCCCGTTCGCCTTGATCGTGGCGTCGTGGCACTGGTCGTTGTTGATCGCGGCGAGCGGCGCGCCGATCGCGGCGCGCTCCGAGCAGTCGTCCTCGTCGGTGAGCATCACGACGCCGAGGCGCGCGCCCGGCCGGAGGAAGCCCGCGTTCGTGCCGTCGTCGATGCGGGCGCCGAGGGCGAGCTCGGTGGCGCGGAGCGGCTCCTCCTTGCCGGAGCCGTACGTCCCGACGAGCACGTTGGTCTCGAACGCGTCGACGTCGGCGGGCGTGGCCCCGAGGAACCTCCGGGCACCGGGCACGACGTAGCCGTTCACCTGGTCGTAGACGGGCTTTCCCCGGAGGGCGTCGTCGGCGAGCGCGCCGGGATCGATGGCGAGGATCGTCCCCTGCGCGAAGGGGACCGCGTACGGGAACTGGTCGAAGGGCGCGACGTCGGTCGGGAAGAACGACGCCATCCCGAAGGTGTTGTGCACGTCGGTGGTGGTGACGCCGATCCGGAAGTCGTTGGGCACCGGGCTCGCGGCCAGCTCGGCGACGAACGCGGCGAGGTTCTGCCGCAGGTTCTCCTGCTCCTCCTGCATCGACCGCGAGTCGTCGACGACGAACAGGAGGTCGGTCTGCGCGGGCAGCACCTGGACGTCCTGCTCGCAGGACAGGAGCGCGTTCTTCGGGATGGAATCGCACCCCGCGGCGAGAACCGCGCCCAGCGCGGCCAGGATGGCTCCCCGGTTCTTCATGTGGGGAACAGGCTCCCTCTTCCCACCTCGGATTTCAAGCCCCGCGCCCGCGGCTAGGGGTCTTCGCAGCCGTCGTGCAGGCGCGTGGGGCAGTAGTCGTCCCCCGGCGTGCAGCCCCAGGGGCAGTTGCCCCGCGCCGGAGTGCAGGCGTCGGCGCCCTCCGGAGGCGCGATGTACCGCGGGCCGCAGATGCACGTCCCGACCACCGGACCGCCGGTCGGAATCGTGCAGAAGTCCTGCGCATCCGTCCCGTTGAAGCAGGTCCAGTCGCCGTCGCGTCCGCCGAGCTGGGCCACGCAGGACGCGTCCGCCTCTGCGGCGGTCGCGCCGGAGCAACCGTTGGCCGGCAGCCGGCCGAGGTAGTCCGCGGAGTACGTCTCGCCGTTATTCGCCTCGCAGTTGCGGGTGTCGTGGTTGATGTAGACGAAGCGGCTCGCCGCGACGGGGTCCTGCTGATCGGGAGTCTGGTTCGGCAGCTGCTCCCGGGTGGCAGTGAACCACCAGTCGTAGGCCGGCGAGACGGTGCTGCCGTCCGGCAGCGGTTCGAGCCCCTTCGCCTGATTCGACGTCAGCTCGGCCGGCGCGGGCCCCTTGCACGTCTTCCGCGTCGTCCCGTCGGCGCGCGCGATGCGGAGCACTGCGACCTCCTCGGAGGCCGGCGCCGTCGGCAGGAGCAGGCCCGAGGGCGGCTTCACGATCTCCGCCACGCGGTTCAAGATCTGGCCGAAGTTGGGATCGCAGATCGAGCCCGCCACCACGTCCGCGCCGCGGCCGCGGAACCGCTCGGCGGCCTTGAGCAGCCGGGTGCCTCGGGCCTGGCCTCCGCACACGTTGGTGGTGCAGACGGAGGCGCTCCCGGTGCAGGCGGTGTCGCAGCAGATGTCGGGGACGCAGGTCGCGTCCTCGCAGACGTCGCGGCCGGCTGCGCGCGCGGAGACGATGAACGCGGCACCGAGCGGGCGGCCGTCGGCGAGGGCGACGATCGAGTCCACCATCGAGTCCACGGAGAACTGCTTCTGCTGGCCGTCCGGCTTGGCGGCGTCGGCGACGCAGGCGTCCGCGCCCGGCGGGCCCGAGAGGACGATGCCGCGGTTCGCGTCCTGCTCGGACGAGCAGTCGTCCTCGTCGCCCACGAACACGAGCACGAGCTTGGAGTCCCGGTTCTGCAGCCAGCGCGCGCGGGTGTTCGGCGGGGCTGGGTTGCCGTCCGGGCCGATCGTCTCCAGCTGCTGACCGTCGCGGGCCTTCTGCAGCGCCCGCCGCGCGGCCTCGAGCGCCTGCTCCTGCCCCGAGCCGCAGGTGCCGACGATGACGTTGTCGCTGAACGCGTCCACGAGTTCCTGCGACGTATACCCCTGGGCGGTCTGGCAGGGCGGCGTCGCGCAGGTGTAGAGGTCCTTGTCGAAGTGGACGACGCGCGGGAGCGCGCTGTACCCGACGAACGAGCCCTGCGGATACGGCCGCTGGTCCTGGCCCGTGGAGCTCCCGGCGGTGCAGCTCCCCGGGAACCGGTAGTGCGTGCGGAGGTCGCCGCACGGGTCACCCTCGACCGAGCAGGAGATCTCCTGGTTGGTGGCCGGAACCAGCGTGGTGGCGTCGCAGCAGACGTACTCGCCGACGTAGTTGCGGCAGTTGTTCTGGCAGGTGCCGGCGACGCAGGCGGCGCCGGGCCCGGCGCACTTCTGCACGGTCCGCAGCGGACCGGTGGGCGTGGTGCCGGACATCGTGCAGCATACCGGGCCCGTGCCGGTGGCGTTCGGGCAGTCGCTCCGGCAGCTCGCGCCGACCGGCTCGTTGTGGAAGACCGACGTGGTCGTGACCGCGAGGTGGAAGTCGATCGGCTCCTGGTCGGCTTCGACGCGATCCAGGTTCGTCTGGTTCAGGTTGTTGACGAAGGCGCTGAAGTTCTCCGAGAGCTTCTGTTGCTCGCCGCCCATGGAGCCGGAGTCGTCCACGACGAACAGCACATCGGCGGACGTGACGGTCTCGAGCGTCACGCGCTTCGTGCCTGGCTGGATCACGCAGTGGCCGACGGGGTTGAAGTTGTAGTCCTGGCACCCTGCCGCAGCGACGAGCGCAAGGAGCGCGATCGCGCGGACGCGGGACGGTCGCGACATCGAAGACCTCCGATCGACCGCCATGATACCCGCGATCGTCCCACGGGCAAACGACGGGACCGCTGGTTGGTTCACCCGACGGCGCAGGCCGTCCTACCTACTCCCACTCGATGGTGGCGGGCGGCTTGGAGGAGATGTCGTAGACGACGCGGTTGATGCCGCGGACCTCGTTGATGATCCGCGAGGACATCCGGCCGAGGAGCTCGTACGGGAGGCGCGACCAGTCCCCGGTCATGCCGTCGGTGGACTCCACCGCGCGGATGGCGCAGGTGGACTCGTAGGTCCGTTCGTCGCCCATCACGCCGACGCTCCGCACCGGCAGGAGCACGGCGAACGCCTGCCAGAGCTTCTCGTAGAGCCCCGCGGCGCGGACCTCCTCCTGGACGATCGTGTCCGCCTTGCGCAGGACCGCGAGCCGCTCCTCGGTCACCTCGCCCAGCACGCGGATCGCGAGCCCCGGCCCGGGGAACGGCTGCCGCTGCACGATGGCGGGCGGGAGCCCGAGCTCGAGGCCGAGCCTGCGGACCTCGTCCTTGAAGAGCTCGCGCAGCGGCTCGACCAGCCCGAGCTTCATCACCTCGGGGAGACCGCCGACGTTGTGGTGGCTCTTGATCGTCGCCGAGGGGCCCTTGAACGACACCGACTCGATGACGTCCGGGTAGAGCGTGCCCTGCACGAGGAAGCGGGCCCGCTCGCCGTGCGCGGCGAGCTTCTCGACCTCCTCCTCGAACACGGCGATGAACTCGCGCCCGATGATCTTCCGCTTCTGCTCCGGGTCCGTCACCCCCGCGAGGCGCGCCAGGAACCGGAACGACGCGTCGACGGTGACGAGCGGGAGGTGGAACATCTTCCCGAAGACGTGCTCCACCTGCTCGCGCTCGCCGGCCCGGAGCACCCCGTTGTCCACGAAGATGCACCGGAGCCGATCGCCGATCGCGCGGTGCACGAGCAGCGCGGCGACCGCGGAGTCGACGCCGCCGGACAGGGCGCAGATCACGTGGCCGTCGCCGACTTGGGCGCGGATCTGCTCCACGGCGACCTCGGCGTAGGCCCGCATCGACCAGGTCCCGGAGCAGCCGCACACGCGGTGGGCGAAGTTCCAGAGCACGTCCTTGCCGCGGGGCGTGTGGACCACCTCGGGGTGGAACTGCACGGCGTAGAAGCGGCGCCGCGCGTCCTCGACCGCGGCGAACGGCGCGTTCGCGGTCGAGGCGACCGGCTCGAAGCCGGGCGGGATGGCCTCGACGCGGTCGCCGTGGCTCATCCAGACGTCGAGGCGGTTCGGGAGCCCCTGGAAGAGCGGCGACGACGCCTTCACGTCGATCGTCGCCGGCCCGTACTCGCGGTGCACGGCGCCGCCCACCTTGCCGCCCAGCTCGTGCGCGAGGAGCTGCAGGCCGTAGCAGATGCCGAGCACCGGCACGCCCAGCTCGAAGACGACGCGGTCGGCGCGCGGGCTCCCCTCGGCGGTCACCGAGGACGGCGAGCCGGAGAGGACGACGCCCTTCGGGGCGAAGGCCCGGATGGTCGCCGCAGAGGCGGTGCAGGGGTGGATCTCGCAGTAGACGCCGAGCTCGCGGAGCCGCCGGGCGATGAGCTG
>DASPMI010000043.1:0-93158 GCA_035627135.1 Anaeromyxobacter sp.
GCTCGGGCTCGGGCTCGGGCTCGGGCTCGGGAGGAGCTACACCGGGTGACCGCCCACCGGGATCCGGAAGATCTCGGCGAGCAGCGCCCCTGCGGTGTTCGCGCCGCCGACGCCGGTGCCCTGCACCACCAGCGGGCGATCCGGGTGGCGCGCGGTGGTGAAGGCCACGTACGCCTCGACGCCCACGAGCCGCGCGGCGGGGTGATCGGGCTCGACCTCCACGGCGCCGACCCGGATCGACGCGGCGCGCTCCGGGCCGAGGGCGATCCGCGCCAGGAACCGGAGCACCTTCCCGCGCCGCCGCAGCTCCTCGAAGCGCGCGGCCGTCGCCTCGTCGTGGACGCGGAGCGCGTGGAGGAGGTCGTCCGGGCTCCCCGGCGCGAGCAGCGCGCGCGGGAGGAAGGGCTCGACCTGCACGTCCTCGATCGCCGCCGGCGCGCCCGCCTCGCGGGCGAGGATCAGCGCCTTCCGCGCCGAGTCGAGGCCGGTGAGGTCGTCGCGCGGATCGGCCTCCGTGTGACCGAGGCCCATCGCCCAGCGCAGGGCCAGGGAGAAGGCCGTCCCGCGCTGGAGCTCGCCCGCGAGGAACCCGAGCGTGCCCGAGAGCGAGCCTTCGATCCGGAGGATCCGGTCGCCGCTCCGGACGAGGCGCCGGAGCGTCGCGAGCACAGGGAGGCTCGCGCCGACGGCCGCGTCGTAGTGCCAGTGGCGCCCGTGCTGCCGGCGCGCGTCGCGGACCGCCTCGATGCGCCGAAGGTCGGCCGACAGCGGGCGCTTGTTCGAGCTCACCACGTCGATCCCGCGCCGGAACGCCTGCGCGTACACCTCTGCCATGCCCTCGTCGGCGGTGACGTCGACGAGCACGGGTCGTGGGAGCCGGGCGAGGCGGTCGAGCAACGCGGGGGCGGAGCGGGCGTCGAGCGGGCCGGAGGCCGGCGCCGCGGCGAGCGCCTCGCGCCAGCCCTCGAGGTCGATCCCCTCCTCCGCGAACAGCGCCGCGCGCGTGTCGGCGAGCCCGTTCACCCGGAGGACGACGTCGTAGTCCTGCTCCAGCGCGAGCGCCTGGGACCGGATCTGCGCGAGGAGCTCCGCCCCGACCTTCCCCTTCCCCGCCACGAGCAGCGAGACGCCGCGCTCGCGGTAACCGCGCGCCAGCGGCTCCCCCGTCGCGCGCCGCGCCGGGGCCTCGCCGCCGCGGAACTCGGCCACGAGCTCCGACAGCCGATCCACGTCGATGAGGAACGCGTCGTGCCCTTGCGGCGAGTCGAGGACCGCGAACCGTGCGCTGGGCGCGAGCCGCGCCACCTCGCGCTGCTCGGCGGGCCAGTAGAGGACGTCCGAGTCGATCGACACCACCAGCATCGGCTGGTGGAGGCCCCGGAGCACCTCGTCGAGATCGCCCCGCCCGCGGGCCACGTCGTGCGTGTCCATCGCGCGGGTCAACGTGACGTAGGTGGCGGCGTCGAAGCGATCGACGAGCTGCCGCCCCTGGTAGCGCAGGTAGCTCTCGACCGCGAAGAGGTCCTCGGCCTGCGGGCGCCGGCCGAACCGCTCCTCGAACGAGAGGGCGCTGCGGTAGCTGAGCATGGCCTGCATGCGCGCAGCGGCGAGGCCCGCGGTCGGCGGATCGTCGGGGTCGTAGTCGCCGTCGCGCCAGCGCGGGTCCGCGAAGATGGTCTGCCGCTGGGCCTCCGAGAGCCCGATCGCCCAGGCCGAGTGGCGGGCCGTCGACGCGATGAACGCGACGCGCTCGACGAGCTCGGGGTACAGGAGCGCCCACTCCAGCGCCTGCATCCCGCCGAGCGATCCGCCGATGACCAGCTGCACCCGCCGCACGCCCAGCGCCCGGACGAGCGCGTGCTGCGCCGCGACCATGTCGCGGATGGTGATCGCGGGGAACCGCCCTCGCCACGTTGCGCCGGTGGCGGGATCGATGGACGCGGGCCCGGTGGTGCCGTAGCAGCTCCCGAGGAGGTTCGAGCAGACCACGAAGTCTCGCGCGGGATCGAACGCGCGCCCCGGCCCGAACATCCGCGTCCACCAGCGGTCTGCGTCCGCCGAGCCGGTGAGCGCGTGGCAGACGACGACCGCGTTGGCGCCCTCGGCGTCCAGCGTGCCCCAGCTGCGGTAGGCGATCCGGAGCTCCGGGAGGACCCCGCCCAGCTCCAGCGGGAACGGGCCGGGGTGGAGCCATGTCCTGGTTTCAGGGGACACGAACGCGGCGCGCGGAGAGCCCGGGGGGAGGTCGGGCACGTCGCCCGCCGCGGACCCGCCCATCGCCGCCCTCCCGTCGCCGTCCTGAGCCATATGGAGGCGCGGAGGGTAACGGCGCGTGATCTCAGGTGTCAAGGCGCCGACGCTGCGGCCACGCACCTCCGCACACCGGCGGGGCGCGCTTCACGAAAAGTCACGCCGGCTCGGCGTGAAGGCGTGAGCGCTGGTGGGGTTCGACCCCCGCGGGGTCGAGGGTTACCCCCAAGCTTGGGACGCACTGCCGGTCAGAAGCCCCCGGATTCCGGGCGTTCCGCGGCGTCGTGGAATTGGCCCTTGCCTTGCTCCTGACGCCAGCGCAACGACGCCGCAGGGGCGACACCGAGAGGGAGCGACGGAAATGACGACCAGGGCACTCACCGCGCAGACCAGCACCCGGGCTCAGATCGTCTGTGGTCCGGAGAGTCCGCTGGTCGGGCTGGTGCGCACCTGCGAGCGGATCGCCCAGAGCGACGCCACCGTCCTCCTCACCGGCGAGACCGGTACGGGCAAGGAGGTCTTCGCCCGCGCCATCCACGAGCGCAGCCCGCGCGCGGGCCGGGCGCTCGTGCCGGTGAACTGCGGCGCCATCCCCGAGACGCTGCTCGAGTCCGAGCTCTTCGGCCACGTGCGCGGCGCGTTCACCGGCGCCAACGCCTCCCGGCGCGGGCGCGTCGCGGCGGCCGAGGGCGGCACCCTCTTCCTCGACGAGGTCGCCGAGCTCCCGCTCGCGCTTCAGGTCAAGCTGCTCCGCGTCCTCCAGGAGCGGACCTACGAGCCGGTCGGCTCGGCCGAGTCCGTGCCCGCGGACTTCCGGCTCGTGGCGGCCACCAACCGGGATCTCGCGGCCGAGGTCGCCGCCGGCCGCTTCCGCCGCGATCTCTACTACCGCCTGCTGGTGTGCCCGATCGAGATCCCGCCGCTCCGCGCCCGCGGCAGCGACGTGCTCCGGCTGTTCCAGCACTTCTGGACGCAGCGCGGCGAGACCCGGCCGATCGAGAACGCAGTGGCCGAGGCGCTCCAGGCGTACGACTGGCCGGGCAACGTCCGCGAGCTCGAGAACCTCGTCGAGCGGCTCAGCGTGTGCGCCGAGGGGGCGACGATCCGCGTCTCCGACCTTCCGCTCGCCCTCCGGGCGAAGCGCGTCAACGGGGCGACCCTGGCGGTGGTGGCGCACGAGCCCGCAACCGAGGCCGCGCCCGCGGCGGACGCCGCAGCCCCTGCCCCCGCCGACCCTGCCGCGGCGACGGCGGTCCCCGGTCTGCCCGCGACCACCGGGTCCGCGGACCAGGGCATCGACGCGGCCCTGCTCCGCGCGCTCACGACCGACGACGCGCCGCCCCTCGTCGACCCCGGCCTCGCGGCCGGCCGCCCGGTCGATCTCCCCGGCCTGCTGCGCCGCCTCGAGGAGGCGTACATCGCTGCCGCGCTGGCTCGCACGGGAGGGAACAAGAAGGCGGCGGCGGATCTGCTCGGGCTGCAGAGGACCACCCTGGTCGAGAAGTTGAGGAGACGGAACCGGCCTGATGCGGCGGTGAGCTGACGTCGCGTTTCCGCGGCAGGAAAAACCGGGTGCGGGACCGGGAGCGGGTGCGTTGACGGGCCCGGGAACGGGGACGGGTACGGCTTCGGGGACGGTGCACGGGCACGGGTGGTCGCCGCCGTCCCCGTTCACCGTCCCCGTTCACCGTCCCCGCCTCCGTACCCGTCCCCGGCCCCGTTCCCGCTGCCGAACCCGCTCCCGGTCCCGCACCCGGCTTCTTCTCCAGCCCGCAACACCACGAACACGCTTCGCCCGTCAGATCCCCGGCGCCACTCTCGTGCACGCCCATTGCACTGACGCCCGGGAGTGACGGCCTCCGCCGCGATCCTGGCGCTCCTCTTCCTGTCGCGCCCTCCGCTCGCGCTCACCCGCGAGGCGGAGCGGCTCGAGCTGCCGCCGTCGGCCCACGCGGTGCGCATCGAGGCCCACCCGTTCACCCGCGAGTGGGTGCTCCTCCTCCCGCGGGCGGCGGTCGCTCCCACCGCCCTCCAGCTCCGTGGCGCCTCCCGCATCTGCCCCGAGGTGATCGCGGGCGAGGACCGCGTGACGCTCCGCTGCACCACCTCGCGCGTGCGGGCGAGCGTGGTCCGCGACGCCGGGGGGATCGGGGTGGACCTGTTCCGGCTCTCGATCCCGTCGTGGCGACCGGAGGACGAGGGCCCGCCGCTCGTGCCCTTCGACCTCGCCGCGCTCCACCTCGGCCCGTGCCCGGGCGACGCCCCCGAGATCCAGGGGGAGTGCGCCCTGGCCTCCGGCGACCTCGAACGCGCGAAGGAGCGGTTCGAGCATGCCATCGCGGCCGGCCCCTCGGCCCTCGCCCGGCTTCGCCTCGGCGACCTCGCGATCCGGGCCGACGATCCCTCCACCGCCGTCGGCCACTGGCGGCTCGCTCGCGCCGAGGCGCCGTGGGGCCGCCTCGCCAGCGCCCGCCTGTGCGAGCTCGAGCCCAAGTGCCTCGCGTCACGGGCGTTCGAGGCCGTCTACGACACCACCGCGGTCGAGCGCGCGCTCCGATCCGACCTCCTGCTCCGTCGCGCGCGGCTCGCCGCCCTGGACGGCGGGCTCCTCCAGGCCGCGCAGCGGCTCTCGGCCGAGTCCGGTCCTGGGGGCGCCTGCCAGGCGCTGCCGGGCTGGTGCCGGCGCTTGATCCTCCTCGCCCTCGAGCTGCCCGGGCCCGACGGGACCGAGGCGCTCACCGCCTACCTCGAGCTGTGGGGCCGGCGCGAGGGCCCGCTCGCCCTCGAGCTGACCCGCGCGGCCGCGCGGCAGGCCGAGCGCGCGGGCGCCCCGGCGTTCGCCGCCAACCTGCTCGCCGCGACCACGGGGAGCATCCCGGCCGAGGAGCTCGAGCCCCACCTCCGCCGCGTCGCCGGCCTCTACCTCGCCGCGGACGACCGCGCCCGCGCCGACGAGATCGTCCGCTACGCCCGCTCGAAGCTCGGCGCCGCCGCGATGCAGGCGCCGGCCTGGGCCGCGCTCCGCCGGCGGGTCCGGGGCGCGCCGGCTGCCGCCCGCGCCGCGCCGCCCCCGCAGGACGCCGACCTCGCCGCCGCGCGCGGCGCGCTCGACGCCGCCCGCCTCGTCACCTCGCAGCAGCCAGTCCGGAACGGAGCCACGCCGTGATCTCGATCCCCGCCTCGCCGTCGGCCGCCGCCGCGCCGCAGGACCTCGCCCCGGTCGCCGAGAGCCCCGCGATGCGCGAGGCCGCCCGCTCGATCCAGGAGGTCGCCCCGGCCCCGACCACCGTGCTCCTCCTCGGCGCGCGCGGCACCGGCCGCGGCCGCCTCGCCTGGTGGCTGCACGCCCTCTCCGGCCGGACCGGCCCGCTCGTCGAGATCGACTGCGCGCCGCAGGCGGAGCGGATGCTCCCGTCCCTCCGCCCCGCGCTCGCGCAGGCGGCGGGCGGCACCCTCGTGCTGCGTGAGGTGGGCGCGCTGCGCGGCGCGGCGCAGGCGATCCTCGCGCGGGCGCTCCAGGACCGGGCGGCGGACGCCGACGCCCCCCGGATCGTCGCCACCGCGACCCCCGACCTCGCCGCGCGGGCCGAGGCGGGCGCGTTCCGGTCCGACCTCTTCTACCGGCTCCACGTCTTCCCGGTGGTCGTGCCGTCCCTGGGCGACCGCGCCGAGGACCTCGCCGGCCTCGTCGCGTCGATCCTGCGCGAGGACGCGCTTCCCGGCGCGCCGGTCCCCGCCCTCGCGGACGACGCCCTCGCCGCGCTGCGCGGGCGCGAGTACGAGGACGGCATCCCCGAGCTCGCCCGCCGCCTCCGCCAGGCGCGCGCGCTCGGCGGCGCACAGCCGATCACGGCCGCCGCGCTGTTCGGGCCACGCCCTCCGCGGGCGGCCTTCCCCGCCGACCTCCCCCTCGACCTCGGCCAGCTCGAGCGGCTCGCCATCGAGGAGGCGCTGCGCCGGGCGGGCGGGAACCGGACGAAGGCGGCCCGGCTGCTCCGGATCGGCCTCCGCACGCTGCGGAACAAGCTCCGCGCCTGGCGCGAGGCCGGCGAGGAGGTCCCGCACTCCCCGCACGCGCGGCCGGACCTGCCGGTGCCCGGTGAACCCGGAGCCGACGTGACCGCCGCGATCCTGGCGCGCGCGTGGGCACGCCGCTCGCAAGAGAGGCAGGCATGAGGATCTTCGACGCCACGATGTCCACGCTGGAGCGCTCGCTCGACGTCCGGCTGGCGCGCCAGACGGTGCTCGCCGGGAACCTCGCGAACGCCAACACGCCGGGCTACGTCCCGCGCGACCTCGACTTCGCCGCGGCGATGGCCGCCGCCTCCGCCCCGGCCGCGCCGGAGCAGGCGGTGGCCGATCGCCCCGGCGATCTCCCCGTCTCCACGGCCGCGTCCCGTCCCGGCACCCCCGAGCAGTTCGTCGGGGAGGTGCCCGGCGCCGCGCCGGGGCTCGACGGCAACGCCGTGGACCTGGACACCGCCAGCGCCTCCATCGCCGAGAACTCCCTCCAGTACGGCGCCGCCGCCAAGGCCGTGGCGAAGAAGCTCGCCATCCTCCGGTACGCCGCGACGGACGGTCAAGGATAGCGAACCTAGGAGCATCCGATGGACTTCCTCTCCGCCCTCCACGTCAGCGCCTCCGCCCTCTCCACCGAGCGGACGCGGGTCAACCTGGCCGCGTCGAACCTCGCCAACGCCGAGACCACGCGCGGCCCCGACGGCAAGCCGTACCAGCGGCTCGATCCGGTGCTCGAGGCGGTCCCCTTCGAGGAGTCGCTCTCCGCGGCGGGAGCGCTGGAGTCGGGCGTCGCCGGCGTGCGCGTCGCCGAGGTGGTCCGCGACGACGGCCCGGGGCGCAAGGTCTTCAACCCCTCGCACCCCGACGCCGACGCCGCCGGGTACGTGACGCTGCCCAACGTGAACCCGGTGCACGAGGTGGTGAACCTCGTGACCGCGCAGCGCGCGTACGACGCCAACGCCACCGCCATCGACACCCTCAAGACCATGGCCCAGCGGGCCCTGGAGATCACCCGGTAGCTCCGAAGGAGCGCTCCCATGAACGCGATCCGCGGACTCGACGGACTGCCCCTCTCGATCGACCGGCCCGAGCCGCCCGCGCCCGCCGGCGCGGCGAGCTTCGCGGACGTGCTGGGCGGCGCCATCGGCCAGGTGGACGCGCTCCAGACGAAGGCCGACGCCGAGTCCGAGAAGCTCGCCCTCGGCGGCGGGAACCTCCACGAGACGGCGCTCGCGCTGGAGAAGGCCGACGTCGCGCTCAAGGTGCTCACCCGCGTCCGGAACAAGGTGGTCGAGGCCTACAACGAAGTGATGCGGATGACCGTGTAGCCCGGACGCGAGGAACGGATGGAACCCCTGCTCAAGCAGCTCCGCGAGCTCCCCCGGCTCATCGCCGCCCTCCCGGCGGGCCTGCGCCTCACGCTCCTCCTCGGCGCGGTCGCGGCGATCGGCGTCGGCGTCTTCAACGCCGTCTCCTCCGCGGAGCAGTACCAGTACGCGTTCACGAACCTCACGCCCGAGGACTCCGCCGAGGCCGCGGCCGCCCTCAAGACGGCGGGCGTCCCGTTCCGGCTCGAGGCCGGCGGGTCGGCGCTCGCCGTCCCCGCGAACAAGGTCTACGACGCGCGCCTGCTCCTCGCCGCCGCCGGGCTCCCCCGCGGCGGCGGCGTCGGGTTCGAGATCTTCGACCGCGGCGATCTGGGCGTGTCCGAGTTCACGCAGAAGGTCAACCTGCGCCGCGCGACGGAGGGTGAACTCGCCCGGACCATCTCGCGGCTCGCCGAGGTGCGGACCGCCCGCGTCCACCTCACGCTCCCGGAGAAGGGGCTCTACAAGGATCAGGACCGCGCCGCCGCGGCGTCGGTGGTCGTGAACCTCCGGCCCGGGCGCACGCTCGGCGAGCGCGAGCTCGCCGGCATCCGCCACCTCGTCTCGTCCGCCGTCCCGGGGCTCGCCCCCGGCGCCGTCGCGGTGATGGACGGCCGCGGCCAGGTGCTCACCTCCGAGGGCGCGCTCGGCGAGGCGATGGGCTGGCAGAAGCGGCTCGAGAAGGACCTCGAGGGGCGCGTGGTCGAGCTCCTCGAGCAGGCGGTGGGCCCCGGCGCCGTCGTCGCCCGCATCACCGCCACGGTGGACGCGAACGAGGTGCAGACGAGCGCGCAGGTGGTGGATCCCGACTCGGCGACCGTCCGGAGCGAGCGGAAGCTCTCGCAGCAGACCATCGCCGGCGGCGCGATTGGCGGCGGGCTGGCAGGCGCCGCGGGGAACCAGCCCCTCGCCGCCTCGGGCCCGGCGGCGGGCGGCCGTGGGGCGAGCCAGTCCACCACCGACGATCAGACCAGGAACTTCGAGATCTCCACGACCACGACGACCACGGTGAGCCGCGTCCCGCGCCTCCAGCGGATCTCGGTGGCGGTGCTCGTGGACGGCAAGGAAGGGAAGCCCCTGCCCGACGCCGAGCTCGCGCGCCTGGGCGTGCTCGCCAAGCGGGCCGTGGGCTTCGACGAGGAGCGGGGCGACACGTTCGAGATCTCCTCGTCCCCGTTCGTGCGCGCGGAGGAGGGCCCGGGGGTCGCGGCCCCGGCGCCCTCCGTCCTCGACAAGCCGATCGTCCGGACCACGCTCATCGGCGTGGGCGGCCTGCTCGCGCTCCTCATCGTCGCCTTCGCCCTCCGCGGGCGCAGCGCCGCGGGCGCGCCGCTCCCCATCCTCCCCACCGGCGCGCGCGTCGCCGAGCTCGAGGCGGCGCTCGCGCGGGAGGCGGGGGCGCTCCCGCCCGGCGCCCGCGCCGCCCTGCCCGACCCCGCCATGAACCTGCGGGAGCGCGCCAAGGAGCTGGCGACGAAGGACCCCGCCCGCGCCGCCTCGATCCTGAAGGCCTGGATGGCCGCCGAGCAGAACTCGCCCAGCAACAGGAACCCCGCCAATGCCTCCTGACGCCGCCATCGCCCCCGCCGCTGCCGCCAGCGCCCTCGTGGACTCCTCCGGCATCGGCTGCCAGCGCGCCGCCGCGGTCCTCCTCGGGATCGGCCCGGACGTCGCCACCGCCGTCTTCAAGGCGCTCGGCGAGCCGGAGCTCCGGCGGATCGCGCTCGGGGCGAAGGAGCTGCGGACGCGCGGCTCCCAGGTCATGAGCGAGGCCCTGGAGCAGTTCGTGACCACGATGGAGTCGGTGGCCGGCGACGCCGCCGCGGGCGACGACCTCCTCCGCCAGGTGGCCGAGCGCGCCCTGGGCGTCGACGCCGCCCGGCGGGCGTTCGACGGCGTGCAGCCGCCGCCGCCGCCGGACGAGGTGCTGGGCCCGGTCTCGCAGGCCGACCCCGAGTCGCTGGCGATGGTGCTGCAGCGGGAGCAGCCGCAGACGATCGCCCTCGTCCTCTCCTCCCTCGACGCCTCGCGCGCGGCGGGCGTGATGGACCGGCTCGCCGACAAGCTCCGCCCCGAGGTGCTGCGCCGGATGGCCACGATCGAGTCGGTCGCGCCGGAGGTGCTCCGCGAGGTCGGCCAGGCGCTCTCCACCGAGCTCAAGGCCCTCGTCGCCGGCGGGATGCGCCGCGTGGACGGGAAGTCCACCGCGCTCGAGATCCTCCGCCGCACCCACCCGCAAGCCCAGGGCGTGGTCCTGGCGGAGATCGAGAAGGACGACGCCCAGCTCGCGGGCGAGCTGCGCGGAAGGCTCTTCACCTTCAGCGACCTCGTCCACCTCGCCGACCGGGACCTGCAGCAGCTCCTCCGCGAGATCGACGCGCAGCGGCTCACGGTGGCCCTGAAGGGCGCCACAGCCGACATCCGCCAGAAGTTCCTCCAGAACCTCTCCTCCCGCGCCGCGGAGATGCTCTCCGACGACCTCGCCGCCATGGGCCCGGTCAAGCTGTCCTCGGTCGAGGCGGCGCAGCAGGAGATCGCCAAGACCGCCCAGGACCTCGCCAGCCAGGGGCGCATCACGATCGTCGGCCCCTCCGAGAAGATGCTCTAGCCCTCCGCCACCATGTTCGGAACGCCACGCACCCCGGCCTTCCTCGCAGGCCTCCAGGGCCCCGAGGCCGCCGTCCGCCCCGCGCCCTTCGCCGCCGGCGGCGCGACCGCGACCCCGCGCCCGGCGCTGCGCCACGGCCCGCCCGGCCACGAGGCGGCGGCGCCGGCCGGCCCCACGCCCGAGCAGCTCGCGGCGATCCGGGCCGAGGCGATGCAGAAGGTCGCCCACGCCGTCGAGGTGTTGAGACTCCAGGCCGAGCGGCTCGCCGAGCAGGCCCGGGCGGACGCGCTCGAGATCGGCTTCCGGGTGGCGCGACGGATCCTCGAGGCCGAGCTCTCGACCTCGCCCGACGCCTTCTTCTCGCTCGTCCGGTCGGCGCTCCAGCGCGCCGGCGACTCCCGCAAGGTCTCCGTGCGCGTGCACCCGCAGGACGCGAAGACGCTCGCGCCCGCCCTCGCGGCCGGCACGCTCGGCGTCGCCGCCGCCACGGTCGAGGTCCTCCCCGACGCCGGCCTCGCCCCCGGCGACTGCATCGTGGACACCGACTTCGGGAAGGTCGACGGGCGGCTGGACACGCGCCTCGAGGAGCTGCACCGGGCGGCGGTCGCCGCGGCCGAGGAGGGCGGATGACCCTCGTCGATCTCGAGCGGATCTCCCGGGCCATGGACGACGCCGATCCGACCCCGCTCACCGGGACCGTGGTGCGTGCGACGGGGCTCCTCGTCGAGGCGCTCCTCCCGCGCGTTCCGGTGGGGACCGCGTGCGAGATCCGCTCGAACGACGGCGCGCTGGTGCAGGCCGAGGTGGTCGGCTTCCAGGGCGGCACCGCGCGGCTGATGCCCCTCTCCGAGATCCAGGGCGTGGCCGAGGGCTGCGACGTCGTCCCGCGCGCCGCGGCCGACCGGATCGCCGTGGGCGAGGCGCTGCTCGGGCGCGTGGTGGACGCGTCGCTCCGGCCCGTGGACGGCGGGCCCGCCCCGGTCCTCCGACACCACACCGCCCTGCACGCCGCGCCCCCGCCCGCGCTGCAGCGGCGGCGGGTGAGCGCCCCCCTCTCGCTCGGCATCCGCTCGATCGACGCTTGCCTCACCGTCGGCGAGGGGCAGCGGATGGCCGTCATGGCCGGCCCGGGCGTCGGCAAGAGCGTCCTGCTCGGCATGCTCGCCCGGTCCGCCCAGGCCGACGTCGTCGTGGTCGGGCTCGTCGGCGAACGAGGCCGCGAGGTGCGCGAGTTCATCGAGCGCGACCTCGGCGCCGGGCTCTCCCGCTCCGTGGTCGTGGTGGCGACGAGCGACGAGTCCCCCCTCAAGCGGCTGCGCGCCGCGATGAGCGCCACCGCCGTCGCCGAGCACTTCCGGAGCCGGGGCCGGAAGGTGCTCCTCCTCATGGACTCGCTCTCGCGCGTGTGCATGGCCCAGCGCGAGATCGGCCTCGCCGCGGGCGAGCCGCCCACGACCAAGGGGTACCCGCCCTCCGCCTTCGCGCTCCTCCCCCGCCTCGTCGAGCGGGCCGGCAACGACGCCGGCCGCGGCTCGATCACCGCCTTCTACACCGTGCTCGCCGAGGGCGACGACCACACGGGCGATCCGATCGCCGACGCCGCGCGCGCCACGCTCGACGGCCACATCGTGCTCGCGCGCCGGCTCGCGGAGTCCGGGCACTTCCCCGCCGTGGACGTCCTCGCCTCGGTCTCCCGCGTCATGAACGACATCGTCTCGCCCGCCCACCGCGAGCTGGCCCGCGAGGCGCGCGAGGTGCTCTCGGCCCACCGCGACGCGGCCGACCTCATCGAGGTGGGCGCCTACGCCGCGGGCTCGAACCCGCGCGTCGATCGCGCGATCGCCTGCATCGAGCCGCTCCGTCAGCTCCTCCGCCAGGATCCCGAGGAGCGCTCGCCGCTGCCCGAGACCCTGGCGCGCCTCTCGAAGCTCCTCGCCTCACCGCAGAGGAAGGAGAAGGGCCATGCCTAGCGCCCTCGTCCTCGCGCTGCTGCTCGCGTCCGAAACGCCGGGCGCGGCGCACCCCAAGCCGCCGGCCGTCCAGGAGGTGCGCGCTCCGAGCGCGCCGACCGCGCCGGCGACGCCGACGCCCCCGGCCCGTGCCCACCATTCCGCGCAACCGGCCCAGGCCACGCCGGCGGGCGCGCAGGGCTCGGAGGCGGAGAAGGCGCAGGAGCCCCACGAGCCCACGCCCGGGCCGCTCCCGGCGCGCGGCGCCGCTCCGAAGGCCGAGGCGTCCACGCCGACGCGCACCGGCGCCACGACGACCCCGCCCTCGCTCACCGCGCGCGCGCTCCTCGAGGAGCTGCGCCGTTCGGCGAAGGCCCGGCGCCAGGAGCAGGCCTCGATGGCCGAGGAGCGCGCGGCCCTGGAGAAGGAGCGCAGGGACCTCGAGGAGACGCGGGCGGCCCTGCGCGAGGAGACGAAGCGGCTCCAGGAGCTCGTCGCGGCGGGCGCCGCCGCGCAGAAGCGCACCAGCCCTGGGGCGAAGTCGAAGGACGGCGGCCTCGACGCGCTCGCCCGGACGGTCCGCGGCATGCGCCCGGACGCCGCCGCGGCGATGGTCGGGCGGCTCGATCGCGGGCTCGCCGCCGCGGTGCTCGGGCGGATGAAGCCGGCCGACGCCGCGCTCGTGCTCGAGAAGATGGACCCCGCCACGAGCGCGTCGCTCGTCGCGCTCCTCGCCGGGAGGGACCGGTCGTGAACGTCCTCGCCCGCCTGCTCCTCGGTCACCGGACGGGCGCCCCGGCGCCCGACCCCACCGCCCGCGCCGCCGGCGACGCGCCGGGCGCGTTCGAGGAGGTGCTCGCGCAGCTCGACGCCGCGGTGCCGCGCGGAGCCGGCGCGGCGCCCGAAGGCGGCGGGTCGGACGGCGCGGTGCGCGGCGCCGCGACCTCGCCGGACGCCCAGCCGGAGCCGGCTGCGGGGACGATCGCGGTCCCGGCGCTCACCTCCTCCGTCGCTCCCGCAGTCGGCCAGGCCGCAGGGGCGTGCGCTCCGGCGGAGACCCGCGGCATGCCGCAAACCGACGAGGCGCAGCGGTGGCGTGGAGGGCAGCGGGCGGCGTCGCGTCCCGCTGGGACCTCCGGACCCGCCCCGGCTCTCGATCGGGCGTCGAGACGGGCGTCCGCGGTGGCACCGGCTGCACCGCAGGCTGAGGCGGCCACCGCCACGGGCACGCCCACCGCCACGGACACCGCCACCGCCACCGCCACCGCCACCGCGACCGGCGACGCCGCGGTCGCCGCGCCCGACTCGAATGCGGCTCCGGATCCCCTCGCGACCGCTGCCGTCGCGGTGGAGCCTCCCGCCGGCGCACCCTTGCCCTTGGCGGTGGCGGCGGCCATCGATTCCCCGGCAGCTCTCGCCGGCGCAGCCTCCGCCCGCCGCTCCTCCCGCCCCGAGCCGGTGCCCGCAGCGCCCCGGACGATCGGCGACGCCGGTCCCTCGGCGAGAGGGCCCGGCGAGCCCCGGGACGCGACGCCGCTCGCTGGGTCCCCGGTCCCGCAACCGCACCCGGAACACGCCGCCGGGACCGTGCCGGCGACGGAGCCGCCCGGCCGCACGCCGGCAGACGCCCTCCGGGCGAACGACGCCCGCGGCGGGGCCACGATCGCGAAGCGGGGCAAGCAGCTCGAGCTGGACGGGCGGGAGGAGGCGCAGGGCTCCGTCACCCCGACCCCGCCCCCGCCCGCCGCCGCCGGCACGACCCCCGCGCCGGCCGAGCCGCGGACCGAGCCCACCCGGACGCGTCCGGTCGCCCCGCCGCTCCCGGCCCTCCCCGTCGAGCCCGGCGAGGCCGTCGTCTCCGGCGCGGTCCTGCCCGCGGCCGCCCACCTCCACCTCTCGTCCGAGACGCTCGGGGAGCTCGCGCTGCACCTGCGGATCCAGGACGGCGCCGCGCACGTCCGCGTCGAGGGCGGATCGCGCGCCGCGGTCGAGGCCCGCACGCCGGAGCTCGTCCGCGCGCTCGCCGCAGAGGGCCTCGGCCTCGCGCGGCTCGAGCACGAGCCGCGCAACGCGCAGCCGCCCGGCGGGGCCGGCACGTCCGGCGACCTCTCGCGGGACGGCAACGGCGGATCCCGCGACGCCTCCGAGCGTCACGGCGGCGCGCACGCCGGCGACGAACCCCCGCCGCGGTCCAGCTCGTCCCGCACCGAGCCCCGCGCCGCCCGCGGTGCATCGCGCACGCACGGCGGCAGCCACGACGTCACCGCCTAGGAGCCCCGCATGTCCACGACGCCCGCAGTCTCCAGCCTCGTCGGCGACCTCCCCGCGGTGGGCGCCCCCGCCGCGAAGACCGCGTCGAGCGAGCTCGGCAAGGATCAGTTCCTGCTGCTCCTCACCGTGCAGCTGAAGTACCAGGACCCGCTCAAGCCCGTGGACAACCAGCAGATGATCGCGCAGCTCGCGCAGTTCTCGCAGCTCGAGACGCTCCAGGGGCTCAACTCCAAGATCGACGCGATGACGGTGGCGACTGCCTCGTCGAGCCAGCTCGTCACCACCCAGCTCGTCGGGAAGCAGGCGCTGTTCCGCGCCGATCGGATCGGCCTCGTCGCGGGGTCCACGTCGAAGTTCCAGCTCTCGCTCCCCGAGGCGACCGACGACACCACCGCGGTCATCTCCGATCGGACCGGCCGCGTGGTCCGGACCCTCCACCTCGCCGCGCAGGCCGCGGGCACGCGCGACGTCACCTGGGACGGCATGGACGACGCGGGCAAGCCGCTCCCCTCCGGCGAGTACTTCCTCGCCGTCTCCGGGACCAGGAACGACGGCAGCACGGTCCAGGCGAGCGCGATGACCCGCGCCACGATCACCGGCGTCTCCTTCGACGAGGGCGTCGCGCAGCTCCTCGTCGCCGGCCGCCGCGTCCCGATGTCCGACGTCGTCGAGATCTCCGCTCCCCCCGCCGGCCAGTAGCCGGCCCGCACAGAAAGGAAAGCCATGTCGCTCCTGACCGCTCTCTCCTCCGGCACCACCGGCCTCCAGGCCTCCGCGCTCGAGCTCTCCGTCGTCGGCGACAACATCGCCAACGCGGGCACCATCGGGTTCAAGGGCGCCCGCGCCACCTTCGAGGACGCCCTCACGCAGTCCGTCATCGGCGGCACCGGCGAGATCGGCCTCGGCGCGCGCCTCCAGTCGGTCCAGAAGATCCTCACCCAGGGCGCCCTCACCTCCACGGGCATCGCGACCGACCTGGCGCTCCAGGGCAACGGCTTCTTCATCGTGAACGGCAACCACAACGGCCAGACCGCCAACTTCTACACGCGGGCCGGCCAGTTCACGGTCGACCGCGACGGCTACATGGTGAACATCGAGGGCCTCCGGGTGCAGGGGTTCCCGGCCGACGCGGCGGGCGTCATCTCCGGCCTCCCCGGCGACCTGCTGATCGGCACCGCCTCGGCCACGCCACGCGCCACCAACAGCATCACCATCAAGGCCAACCTCCAGGCGGACGCGCCGATCCTCGGCCTGGGCATCCCCTCCGACGGCCTGTTCCACGCCACCGACCCGGGCCTCACCTCCAACTTCTCGACCAGCCTCACGCTGTACGACGCGATGGGCGCCGCCCACCAGACGCAGGTGTTCTTCCACAAGAACGCGGCCAACACCTGGGACTGGCACGCGATGACCGACGGCCGCGGCCTCACGAGCGGCACCCCGGGCGTCCTCCAGGAGATCGCCTCCGGCACCCTGACGTTCGACGGCCAGGGCCGGCTCACCGGCTCGACGATGGACACGGGCGCAGGCGCGCCGGTGTTCGACCCGATCGCGCCCGGCGGCACGCAGACCCTCACCTTCAACTTCGGCGACCCCGTCCCCGGCGGCGGCACCGGCCTCGCCGGCATCACCCAGTTCGCCTCGGCCTCGGCCTCGACGTTCATCGGCCAGGACGGGTTCGGCTCCGGCCAGCTCGCCTCCATCCGGATCGACACGCTCGGCAACATCAACGGCATCTTCACCAACGGCCAGAGCCGGACGCTCGGCCAGGTCGCGGTCGCCGGCTTCTCCGCCCCCGACCGGCTGGAGTCCATCGGCGGCAACCTGTACGCTCAGAGCCAGGCCTCCGGTCAGCCCGTGGTGGGAGCCCCCGGCGCCGGCGGCCGCGCCTCCGTGATCTCCGGCTCGCTCGAGCAGTCCAACGTGGACCTCGCGGAGCAGTTCGTCCGCCTCATCTCCGCCCAGCGGACCTTCGAGGCCAACTCGAAGTCGATCACCACCGCCGACCAGCTCCTCGACCAGCTCATCAACCTGAAGCGGTGATCCGCGCCGCGGGGCCCCTTATCGCCCGGGGGCTCCGTGACGAAGACCCCAGTGGCTGGAGCCGACAATGATCCGCGTGACGCGTCTCGACGGGAAGGAGCTCTGGGTCAACGCGGACCAGATCCTCACCGTAGAGGCCACCCCCGACACCGTGCTCCTCCTCCACGGCGGCCTGCACCTCATGGTGCGCGAGCCGCCGGAGGAGGTGGTGGATCGGACCGTCGCCTACCGGCGCCGCATCGCCGTCGGACCGTTCTCGTCGTCGGCGCCCGGACCCGAGCGCCGGGCCTCGCTCGTCCCGCTCCCGCGCCCTCCCACCTCCGATCCCGCCGAGGAGTAGCTCATGGACATCACCACCATCGGAGGGATCGTCGCGGCCCTCGGCCTCATCCTCCTCGGCCAGGCCCTCGAGGGCGGCCACGTCAGCTCCATCCTCCAGGCCACGGCGGCCCTCATCATCTTCGGCGGCACGCTGGGCGCGGTGATGGTCGCCTATCCCAAGAAGCAGTTCGCGATGGGCATGAAGATGGTGAAGCTCGCCTTCACCGATCGGAAGGCGGACCTCGGCGGGCTGGCCAAGCAGATCGTCGAGTTCGCGAGCGTGGCCCGCCGCGACGGCGTGCTGGCGCTCGAGGGGAAGCTGGGCGAGGTCCAGGACCCGTTCCTCCGGCGTGCGCTCCAGTTCGTCGTGGACGGCGTGGACGCGGAGGTCACCCGCTCCACCCTCGACGCGGCCATCGAGGCCGACTACGAGGAGCACATCGTCGGCGCCAAGGTCTGGGAGTCGGCCGGCGGCTTCGCCCCGACCATCGGCATCCTCGGGGCCGTGCTCGGCCTCATCCACGTGATGGAGAACCTCTCCGATCCGTCCAAGCTGGGCGGCGGCATCGCGGTGGCGTTCGTGGCGACGGTGTACGGCGTCGGGGCCGCGAACATCTTCTTCCTGCCCTTCGCCAACAAGATCAAGCTGAAGCTCGTCGCGGAGAAGGAGCGGAAGACGCTCATCGCCGAGGGCGTGCTGTCCATCCAGGAGGGCCTCAACCCGCGCGTCCTCGAGGAGAAGCTCCGGGCGTTCACGGGCGAGGAGGCCGGGCCCGCCGACGAGGGCGCGAAGAAGGCGGCGTGACGCTCGGTGGAGCGGAAAGGTCTCCGTTGGCCCGGAAGAAGAAGCACGAGGAGCACGAGAACCACGAGCGGTGGCTCGTCTCGTACGCCGACTTCATGACCCTGCTCTTCGCGTTCTTCGTCGTCATGTACGCGGTGTCGCGCGTGGACAACAAGCGGCTCGTGCAGGTGGCGGAGTCGATCAAGTGGGCGATGCACTTCTCCGGGACCGGCGGCACCGGCGCGCTGCCCGTCTTCGACGGCCCGCCCAGCGAGGGCGGCGGCCCGGCGCTCCGGTCCGGCAAGCCCAAGATGGAGGAGAACAAGGAAGCCATCGAGATGCTCCGGAAGAAGCTGGAGAAGCGGGTCCGGCCGTTCGTGATGGAGCGGCAGGTGCGCCCGGTCATCCAGGTGGTCGTGGAGGGGCGCAAGCTCACCGTCCGGCTCGCCGCCGCGGAGTTCTTCGATCCGGGCCAGGCCGTGCTCCGCCCGCAGGTGCTCCCGGTCCTCGACGCCATCGCCGGCGAGCTCGTCCCGCTCGAGCGCCTGGTCCGGGCCGAGGGGCACACGGACGAGACGCCGCTCGGGAGCGACCGTTGGCGCAACAACTGGGAGCTCTCGTCGGCGCGCGCGGCGACGGTCGTGACCTACCTGGAGCAGGCCCACGGGGCCCGCCCCGAGCTGCTCGCCGCCGTCGGGCTCGGCTCGGCCCACCCGCTCGCGAAGGGCGACACGGAGGAGGCGCGCGAGAAGAACCGCCGCGTCGAGCTCGTGCTGGAGCTCGATCCCAAGGACGAGATCCTGGGCACCGGGCTCGAGTAGCTCCCGCGCCCGTGCCCGGGGTCATCCGAGTGCCCGGGTTCGGACCGACCTGCGCCAAGCGGAGCCCCGGCGACCCGGCACGTCCGCCGCAGCGACGTCCGGACTTCGTATCCCCCCGACATCACGTGGAGTTCACCACCGGCCCCGCGGCGGCTCGCGGCCCGCACCGGTGGCACATTCGCTGCTCTTCCTCGCCGCACCGGCGGCGTTCCGGCACCCGGCCGTCGCACTTCGGAGGACACCGTGGCTGAGACGACGATGGACCAGGCGGAGCGGAGCGGAACGGCGGTCGAGCTCGGGAAGCGGCTCGCCGGCAAGTACATGACGTTCCAGCTCGCGCGCGAGGAGTACGGCCTCGAGATCTTGAAGGTCCGCGAGATCATCGGCCTGCTCGAGATCACCCGGGTCCCGCGCACCCGCGAGTTCATCCGCGGCGTCATCAACCTGCGCGGCAAGGTCATCCCGGTCATCGATCTCCGGCTCAAGTTCGGCATGGAGAAGTGCGAGACCACCGACCAGACCGTGATCATCGTCGTGCAGTGCTCGGTCGACGGCCGGCCGCTCACGATGGGGCTCCTCGTCGATCAGGTCCTGGAGGTGCTGACCATCGACGCCGATCACATCGAGCCCACGCCCTCGCTCGGCCACGCGGCGCTCGATGACGGCTTCATCCTCGGCGTCGGCAAGCACGACAAGCGGATCGTCTTCCTGCTCGACATCGCTCGGATCCTCTCGAACGAGGAGGCCCACGAGGTCTCCCGCGCGGGCGCCCAGCCGACGAGCCACCCGGCCTGACGACGCGGCCCCGACGCGCGGGCCAGGAGGGCGGCGGATGGTGCAGCAACCGAGCAGCCCGCGGCGCATCCGCGTCCTCGTGGTGGACGACTCCGCCGTCGTCCGCAACGTCTTCCAGCAGGAGCTCTCGAAGGACCCGGGGATCGAGGTCGTCGGGACCGCGCCGGACCCCTACGTCGCGCGCGACCTCATCCTCGAGAAGGAGCCCGACGTCATCACGCTGGACGTCGAGATGCCGCGCATGGACGGCATCACGTTCCTGCACAAGATCATGCGGTACCGGCCGACCGCGGTCATCGTGGTTTCCTCGCTCACCCCGGCCGGCGGTGCGCTCGCGCTCGAGGCGCTCTCCGCCGGCGCGTGCGACGTGATGTGCAAGCCCGGCGCCGCGTACTCGGTCGGCGACATGACGGCCGACCTCCTCCAGAAGGTGAAGGACGTCGCCGCGGCCGGCATCCGCGCCCTCCCCTCGGCGGCGGTGGAGCCGCCGAGCCCGCTCCGCGCCCTCACCCGCACCACGAACCAGGTGGTCGCGATCGGGGCCTCGACCGGCGGCACCGTGGCCGTGGAGCGGATCCTGAAGGCCCTGCCGCCGAACGCGCCCGGCGTCATCATCACGCAGCACATGCCCGAGCTCTTCACCCGCTACTTCGCCACGCGCCTCAAGGAGGTCTCGAAGCTCGACGCGCGCGAGGCCGAGGGTGGCGAGTCGGTCGTGCCCGGCGTAGCGTTGGTCGCGCCCGGGAACAAGCACCTCCTGCTCCGCCGCTCCGGCGCCCGGTACGTCGTCGAGGTGAAGGATGGTCCGCGCGTGAACCGGCATCGGCCCTCCGTCGACGTGATGTTCCGTTCGGTCGCGCACTCCGCGGGCCGGAACGCCGTCGGCGTGCTCCTCACCGGCATGGGCGCCGACGGCGCCCAGGGGCTGCTCGCGATGCACGAGGCCGGGGCGCGCACGGTGGCCCAGGACGAGGCGAGCTGCGTCGTGTTCGGGATGCCGAAGGTGGCGATCGAGCTCGGCGCGGTGGACGAGGTCCTGCCCGTCGACCGGATCGCGGGCGAGATCGTGAAGGCCGCCGAGGACGCGGGGCGCGAGGACGGGCGCTGACGGAGCGGATCCTCAGCCAGCAGCTCGACCATCACCGCACCTCCCCCAGCTCCCAGCGGAGCCCGGAGCGCGTGCGGAGTCGTCTGGGCAAGTAGGCAGGCCTGGTCGGCTCCGGCCGGCTCCGGCGCCTCGAGGGCGAGCGAGCGGAAGGACGCGCCCGCTCTGCCGCGGCGGGGAGGAGAGGCGTGTGTCGGCGCGCCCTCGAGACGAGGTCACGCACCGGCCGGCGGCGCCCGCGCGGAGCGCACCGTGTCCGTCACGTTCTGCGCCGGCTGCACGCTGGCGATCGACCCGAGCGCCGATGACGTTGCGGAGATCGCGTCACGGCGCTGCGGGCGCAGGGGGAGGAGCTCGTGTTCTGCGGGGCCCTCCGCCCAGGGTCGACGCTAGAGTCCCATCCGCGCTCTGATCCGCAAGTTGGCGATCACCGCGGCGTGGGGAGGGCGTACGTGGACATGACTCCGAGGAAGATGGGCACCCTGGAGTTCTTCGTGTTCGGCGGGGTCGGCCTGCTGATGATCGCGGGGGCGGTGGCCCTCCTGGTGCTGGAGGGCGAGTTCGCGGGCGCGGCCGGGCTGGGCGTGTTCGGCCTCGTGTTCAGCGCCGTCGGGATCCTGGCCCGCCGGGTGTTGGCGCCTGCGGGCAAGAAGGACGTGCGGGTCGCGGCGAGGACAGGGGACACCACCTCCGGCGCGACCTACGTGAGCGTGGACGAGGACGTGCCGGAGGCCGAGGTGAAGGCGCAGCAGCGCCGCTGGGCCGAGGAGCCCTGGACCCAGCGCGGCGACTGGGCCGAGGGCAAGGTGGTCCAGGAGGGCGCGGGCCAGTCGGGGATGCTGATCGCGTTCGCGATCGTATGGAACGTGTTCAGCTGGGGGTTCCTCCTCCTCTGGGCGGCCGGCGATCCCGGCTGGCCGAAGATGCTGCTCATCTTCCCGGCGGTCGGCGTCGCCATCGCCGTCCTCGCGGTGCGCGCACGCATCCGGGAGAAGAAGTTCGGGACGAGCGTGATCGAGTGCCGGACCATGCCGGCCTGGCTGGGCGAGCGGTTCGAGGGGACGGTCGAGACCGGCGTGCCGCTGCGCGGCCGCGGCGAGAAGACGTTCGCCGTCCGGCTCCGCTGCGTCCGCAGGAGCTCGCGGACGGTCCGGGGCAGCGACGGCCGGAGCGAGACGCAGGTCTCGGAGGAGACGCTCTGGGAGCACGAGGAGACCGTGCGCGGCGCGGTCTCCCCGAAGGGCCCGACCTTCCAGGTCCGCCTCGATCTCCGGATCCCGGAGAGCCTCCCCGCGACCGAGCTCGACCCCGACGACGACCGGCCGCTCTGGCGCCTGCGGCGCCGGGCCGAGGACGAGGGCGTCGACTACGCCGCCGACTTCGAGGTCCCGGTCTACGCCCGGAGGGCGGAGCGCTGCGAGGCGGACGAGGGCGAGCCGAGCCCCGAGGGCGACGCGGCGAGTGCGTGAGCCGCGGACGCCGAGGAGTCACGGCTCCGCAGGCGGTGGTCGCCTCCGCTCCCCTACCCTCGGGCTGCGGACGTCGGCGCCTCCGCGAACAGCACCGTGTCCCATCCGATCGGCGAGAAGTGGGCGAGCCGGAGCTCGTAGCCGAGCCCGAGCCCGTGGAGCCAGGCCGGGAGCACGCCGAGATCCTCGGGCTTGTGATAGGCGCAGATCGCGAGCCGCGGCCGATGGCGACGGATGGTCTGCTCCGCCCCGGCGAGCGCGTCCAGCTCGGCGCCCTCGATGTCGAGCTTGATGAAGTCGACGCGCTCGAGCCCGCGCTCCCGGACGAGGTCGTCGATCGTGACCGTGGTGACCGGCCCCGCGCCCGCCTCGAGGCGGGAGCCGGGGCCGCTGTCCACGAACGAGAGCTGCAGGCCGGAGCGGCGGTGCAGGGCCCGCGTGATCAGCTCCACCTGACCTGCCAGCGCCGGGTTGAGCGCCATGTTGCGCCGGAAGATCTCCACGTGCGCCGGCATGAACTCGAAGGCGAAGACGCGTCCCGCCGGGCCCGTGCGGTGCGCGAGCCAGAGCGCCGTGTCGCCGTAGCAGGCGCCGCCGTCGATGACCACGTCGCCCGGCCGGGGGCCCACGCGGACGCCGTCCCGGTCCAGCTCGTACTCGCGCAGGTGGGCGAAGCCCGCGAGCTGCTCGACGCTGGTGAGGACGTCGAGCGGCAGGCCCAGCGGCGCCGTGTCCCAGCGATCCACCGTGCACCGGCCGAAGATGGACGCGCCCGTGGCGGTGGCGGCCGGGTACAGGTCGCGCTCGCGCAGGCACTCCGCCTCGGCACGACGCATGAACGCCAGCATCCCGTCCGCGTCGAACGGGAGCTGCACCCTCCCGTCCCCCAGCGCCCGGAACGCCGAGAGCTCCAGCATGAGGGTGCGCGACGTGTCGTCCGCCAGCGCCTGGAAGGCGAGCTCGAAGGCGGCCACGCGCTCCAGCACGATCATGAGGTGCTGCGCCGCCGCCTGGAGCGTCACCGCGCGACCGCGCCCGGGCAGCACGACCCCCGCTCCCTCGTCGAGGCGTCGGAGCAGCCGGCGCACGAAGCTGCCCTCCGGCATCGTGCGAATCCCGTCCACACGGTCCAGCACGCCGAGATAGGTCCGGAAGGCCTCGACGTCGTCGTGAGAGAGCGCCAGCTCCTCGAGGAGCGCGTGCGCCGCGAGGATCGGCTTCTCCAGGCGTGCCAGGGCGATGGCGCGGGCGCGCTTCACGCGCGCCTGCCGGGGCGAGGTCCGCTCCGCCCGCTCGAGCACGGCCAGCGCCAGATCGTTCTCGTCGAGCTCGAGGAGCCGCACCGCCGCCTCGAGCAGCGCCTCGGCGCGTGCCGCCTTCTGGGAGGATCCGGCCGCCAGGTTCATGACGCCCTTTCGTGCGAACTCGCTCCATGCGGACGCGCTGCAAGCCGCGAGCCGCGTGCTTGCCGTGACACTCGCCCTTCGACAGGATCAGGGCGAGCGGACTTGCGAGGGCTCCGCCATCAGGGACGCGCCTGAGGCGAGGCGTACGGATCGTGAACGCGCTCGCTCGCCCTCGACACGCTCCGCGCGCCGGACCGTCGCCCCTACCGCCCCTCCTCCAGATCCAGCTCCATCACGACCGGCGCGCCGCTCTCGAGCCGCACGGTCGTCGCGCAGCAGCGGCGCCGCGCCGGGGGCGGCGGGTCGCCGAGCTCCGTCGAGGGCAGCCCGAGCTGGCTCGGCACCGCGGTCCCGAAGTAGCGCGTGAGGAACGCGCCCCCGAGCACGTTGAGCAGCTCCGCGACGGCGGCGCGGCCGTTCTCGTCGGCCTCCTGGCCGGGGTCGATGCCCAGCATGTTCGCGGCGATCTCCGCCGAGGCCGCCGGCGTCGTGACGAGCCGCAGGGTCCCGCCGCGGGTGGACTCGAACGCGATGCGCGCGGTGAGGACCGGCCCCTGCCAGGCCGCCGGCTCGTCGTCCGGCTCCGCGAAGATGAACGCGGACTCCTGGAGGACCTGGCCCAGGATGTCGGTGAGCAGCGCGGGGGTCGGCTCAGGCATTCGGGCCTCCGGTCGTTCCGAGGATCTGGACCACCACGTCGCGGAGCGCCTCCGGCCGGAAGGGCTTGGCGAGGTAGGCGCGGGCGCCCTTGTCGAGCACGAACTCCACCCGGTCCTGGCTCATCGGGGTGGCCACGATCACCACCGGCACGGTGCAGAGCTCCGGGTCGCGCGACATCCGCTCGACGAGCTCGATGCCGTTCATGACGGGCATGTTGATGTCCGCGAGCACCAGATCGACGTGGCGCTGGCCCAGCTTCTCGAGCGCCTCGGCGCCATCCGCCGCCTCGATCACCTCCGTCACCTCGAGCCCGCACAGGCTCAGGGCGCGGCGCACCATCTTGCGCGTGACCGGCGAGTCGTCCACCACCAGCAGGTCGAGTCCCACGACGAACCTCCCGGGCGCGCCCGCGCCCGACGGCGCCTCAGAGCGGCATGACCTCGGACCCGGACTGGATCGTCACCTGTCCCGTGTCCACGAAGAGCCGCGCCGTCCGCGACTTGCTCCCCCCCACGTCCTCCGCCGCCACGAGCACCTGCGCCTTCCAGAAGATCTTCCGCATCATCGTATGATTGCGCCTGCCGATGTCGAACGTGCCGTTGTCGTTGTGGAAGTTGCCGCCGCCAGCGGCCTTGACCACGATGTCGGCCTTGCGGCTGCCGAGCGCGTACATCCGCTCGAACAGGAGCGGGATCCCCGTGTCGGCGAACGTCCCCGGCGACTCCGCCGCGCGGTCGGGCGAGAGCGACGAGGTGGGGAGCTGGAAGTGGAGCATCCCGCCGATCTTCCGCCGCGCGTCGTACGCGATCACCGCGATGCAGGAGCCGAGGCCGTGGGTGATGAGCACGGCGCCGCGGTCGGCCGAGACCTCGATCCCGCCGATCCCGATGGTCACGAGGTTCACCGGGCCTCCGCGGGCAGGCGGTAGACCGAGGGCCGCTCCGAGCGGAGGCGCGTGTCGATCCCGTTCAGCGTCTCGGAGTGCCCGATGAAGAGGTGCGCGCCCGGCCGGAGCACCCGCTCGATCTCGCCGACCAGCCCCGCGCGCATGGGCCGGTCGAAGTAGATCATCACGTTCCGGCAGAAGACCGCGTCGAGCGGGCCGTTCATGGGGTACGGCCGCTCCGCAAGGTTGAGGCGGTGGAACACGATCCGCTCGCGGAGCGCGCGGGCCACGGCGTACCGGGCCACCCCGTCCGCCGTGCCCGCCGGCTCGAGGTACTTGCTCTTCAGCGCGTCCGGGATGGGCTCCACGTCCTCCGCCGGGTAGACCGCCTCCGCGGCCCGCGTCAGCACCCGCGTCGAGATGTCGGTCGCGAGCAGCTTCCAGTCGCGGTGCCGCAGCAGCGGCTCGAGCACCATCGCCGCGGTGTACGGCTCCTCCCCCGAGGAGCACCCCGCGCACCAGAAGCGGAACCGCGTCTGCCCCGCCGCGAGGGCCGCCTGGACGTCCTTCGCGAGCGTCTCGAAGTGGTCCGGCTCGCGGAAGAACTTGGTGAAGTTGGTGGAGATGGCGTCGAGGAAGAGCACCAGCTCGTCCCCGGCGTCCGCCTGCAGGACCTTGAGGTAGTCCTTCTCGGTGGCGAGGCCCAGCTCGCGCAGCCGCCGGGCGAGCCGCGCCTGCACGAGCGCCGCCTTCCCGGGCCGCAGGAAGATGCCCGCCTTGTGATAGGCGAGCTGCTGGAACGCCTGGAAGGTCTCCTGCTCCATGCGACTCAGGCCCCCGCCGCCATCGCCTCGCGGCGCGCGCCGCGGCCCGCGAGCTGCGACAGCCGATCCACGTTCAGGATGAGCCCCACGCGCCCGTCCGAGAGGATGGCCGCGCCGGAGAGGTAGTCGGTGTCGCCGAGCCCGCTGCCCAGCGGCTTGATCACCACCTGCTGCTGCGTGAGCACGTCGTCGAGCACGACGCCGACCTTGCGGCCCATGCTCTCCACGACCACGACGTGGCTCTCGGTGAGCGGCCGCTCCGCCCCGCGCATCTCGAGGAGCTGGTGCAGCCGGAGGAGCGGGAGGATCTCGCCGCGGACGTTGATCACCTCGCCGCGCCCGGCGGCGCGCGAGATCATGTCCTCGGTCGGCCGCAGGGACTCGACGATCGAGAGGCTCGGGATGATGTACTTCTCGGACCCGCACATCACGAGCATGCCGTCGATGATGGCGAGCGTGAGCGGCAGCACGAGGCGGAACGTGCTCCCCTGCCCCGGCTGCGAGGTGACGCTCACCCGGCCGCGCATGCCCTCGATGTTCCGCTTCACGACGTCCATTCCCACGCCGCGCCCGGAGATCTCCGTCACCTTCGCCGCCGTCGAGAACCCCGGCAGGAAGATGAGGGCGTGGACCTCCACGTCGTTCAGCTCCTGGCTCTCCGCGACGAGCCCCTTCTGGCGCGCCTTGGCGAGGATCTTGTCGCGGTGCAGGCCGCGGCCGTCGTCCGCGAGCTCGACGATGATCGACCCGCCCTCGTGGTACGCCGAGAGGCGCAGCGTCGAGCGCGCGGGCTTGCCCGCCTTCTCGCGCTCCGCGGCGGTCTCGACGCCGTGGTCCATCGCGTTGCGGATGAGGTGGACGAGCGGGTCCTCGATCCGCTCGACCATGCTGCGGTCCATCTCGGTGTCCTCGCCCGAGAGCTCCAGCACGACGTCCTTGCCCGTCTTCCGCGAGAGATCGCGGACCATGCGGGCCATCTTCTGGAACACGGCCCGGACCGGCACCATGCGCATGCGCATGGCCACGTTCTGCAGGTCGCGGCTGATCTTCGTGAGCTGGTTCAGGTAGTTCCGCAGCGCGAGCGAGGAGACGCGCTGGAGCTCGGGCGCGTGCACCACCATCGCCTCGACGATGATGAGCTCGCCGATCATCTCGACCATCGAGTCCACGCGCTCGAGGTCCACCTTGACCGTCTCCCGGAGCTGCGCGCCCGCCGCCTCGGCGCCCGCCGCCGCGGGCTTCACCGCCGCGGGCCGGACGACGAACTCGGGGGCGGCCACCGGCTCGGGCGCCGGGGTCGGCTGCGGCGGCGCCGCGCCGGTCTCCGGGGCGGCCGGAGCCGCCTGCGGCCCGTCGGACGCCGGCGCGGCCGCCTCGCACGCGTCCTCGGCCCGGGCCGCGATCCGGGAGATCCGCTCGACGAGGGGCGCGACCCCCGGATCCGACTGGAGCTCGAGCCCGGCGTCCACGGCGGCGCGGAGCCGCTGCAGCAGGCGTCGCAGGACCGCCGTGGCCTCGAAGACGGCCTCGAACACGTCGCCCTGGAGCTGCATCTTCCCGTCGCGGACGAGGTTGAGCAGGTTCTCGGTGGTGTGCGAGAGCGAGACGATCTCGGTGAGCTCGAGGAACCCCGCGACGCCCTTGATCGTGTGGAACACGCGGAACAGGGCGTGAACCTTGTCCGCCTCGGGGCCGTGCTTCTCGACCGCGAGCAGCATCTCGTCTGCGCGCGTCAACCCCTCCCCGCTCTCCTCCAGGAAGTCGCCGATGAGCTCGACTGTCTCCGGATCGCGCTGCGCAGAGGTCGCGCCCGGCGCGCTCGCGGGCGCCTGCGCCGCCTCGTCGCCGAGGAGCGCGATCACCCGCGCGAGCGCCTCGGCCGCGCCAGCCTTCGCCTGGAGCGCCTCTCCGAGGGCCCCGGCCTCGGCGGCGAGCGGGCCGGACACGGCGCCCGCCCTGCACGCCTTCTCGAGCGCCTTGCCCAGCTCGCGCAGCGACGCGGGATCGCCCGCGTCCGCCTCGACCGCCGCGGCCGCGAGCGCCGCCAGGAGCTCCGGTGCCTTGGGACCCGCCATCTTGCGCTCCGTTCAGAGAGTGTCGAACGCCATCACGCCGCCGAGGTACCCCGGCACCTCGACCGTCACCACGCGGGTCTCGTCGGACTCGAGCGCCGCCTTCACCACGGCCGGGTCCGGCACCTCCGGAGGACACCAGTGCTTCACCAGCCCGAACCGGCGGCCGCTCATGGACACGAACCGCGAGAGGACGTTCATCACCTCGGCCAGGTTCTCCCGGAGCGACTCCTCCAGCATCCCCTTCTCGACGTCCTCCTTCACGGCGCCGGGGGGCACGAGCGTGAGCGAGGCCGCGAGCGAACCCGCGAGCGGCAGCTCGAACAGCACCGCGAGCTCCTGTACCGGCTGGTCGGTGCGATACAGCCCGACCGCGACGGGCGTGTGGGGCGGGGTCTCCGCGGGCTTGAGGCGCACCTCCCGCTGCACCAGCCCCTGGAGCATCTTCTCGAGCTCGGCGTTGGGGGGGAGCGGGACGACGCGCATGGTCAGCCCTCCGCGTGCGCCCGGGGGAAGACGAGGAGGAGCGCCACCGCGACGCCGCCCGCGCGGAGGCGGGCGACGCGGACCGCGGTGTGCTCCGTCGGCTGCGCCGGGCCGTGGAAGAAGACCGGCAGGCCCATCGTGAGGCTCCCGACCTTCTCCCGGATCCTCCCCTTGAAGCCCCCCGCGACGATGTTGACGATCTCGCAGAACGCGTCCGCCATCTCCGGCGGGGAGAGCGCCGGATCCGCCTCGCCCATCCCCATGAGGCCCTTCGCCAGCGCCTGGCAGCCGGCCTCGTCCGACGCGATGCCGATCTGCAGCGCGCCCGCGGGCGCGACCAGCGCCAGGTACGCGCCCTGCTGCCCTTGCTCGGGCTCGTCCCCGTGCCCCTCGACCGCGACGTCCGGCCGGGCGAGCGCGGTCTCGGCGACCTCCCGGAACGCGACCTCCAATTCGGTGAGCAGCGCACCCAGGTCGGCGGCGACCGTCCCGCCATGCCGCTCGGGGCCGGCTCGACGTTCCGTCGTCTTCGCGGCGGGGGCGCTCATGTGAGCACCGGGTCGAGCACGGCCTTGATCGCGTCCGGCGTGAACGGCTTCGTGAGCATGAAGAGCGCGCCCGCCTGGAACGCCAGGTCGCGCATCGAGGGATCGCTCTCGGAGGTGACGAACCCCATCTTCACCGTGTTCCCCTCCGCCCGGAGCGCCTGGAGGAGCTCGATCCCGCTCATCTCCGGCATGTTCCAGTCCGCCATGACCAGCGCCGGCGGGGAGCTGCGGATCGCCTTGAGCGCCTCGGCGCCGTTCGCGGCCTCGGCGAACGTGGCGTCGAAGCCGGCCTGGCGCACCGCGCGCATCACGATGCTGCGCATGGCCTTGGAGTCGTCCACCACCAGGATCTGCATGTGCGTCGCCCCTTTCTCCACGGGAGAGGCTTGCAGTCGCCGTGCCCGGGTGCGGCCTCCACCTCGCGCGAGCCGGTTTCCGCCGTCCCCGCGCCGCAGGCCGCGCGATCGGCCCGGCGGTGCAGGTGTGACGGGCACCGGGGCACCCCGCAACCTGGGTCGCAGGGGACACCCGGGCCGCACCCCTGGCGACCTTCCCCCGTCGACCGCGACCCGGGGCGCGGGAAGGCCGTGGCCACGCGCGTTCGCGGCGATCCGGGACGGCGCGCGCGGCCCGAGGCCGGCGAAGCCGCGGAGGGCAAGGCGCTTGCAGCGGCATTCGCGAACGACCGCGCGACCGCGCGCCGCCCACGAGTGCCCGTGATGCCCACCCTCCCGCCTCCCGACAAGATGGCCGCCGTCGTGTCCGGCGTCACCGAGACGATGCTCGGGCTCACGTTCCACCCGGACCCGGAGGATGCGCCCTGGTCCCACCTTGTGTGGCGGGCTGCGGTGCTGCCCATCCCCGGCGCCTTTCCACTCACCGTGGGGCTCTCCTCCGACAAGCCTGGATGCGAGACGCTCGGCTCGAAGATGTTCCAGGTGACGCCGGCGGAGGTCTCGGACGACATGCTGTCCGACTCGCTCTGCGAGCTCGTCAACATGACCGCCGGCCTGCTCAAGTCGCACCTCAAGCTGGAGCAGGCGCTCGGGCTGCCGAAGGTGATGCCCGAGAACCAGCTCCCCATCTCTCCGCCCCGGCGGGACTCGAACCGCGTCGTGCTCCGCGCCGATCGCCTTGGGCTCGTGCTCTGGGTGTTCGAGGGGCTCGTCGTCTGATCCGCGACGCTCGCCCCGGGCAGCGCGGGGCCAGCGGAGCCTGGAGGAAACCGGATGCCCGCCATCCTGACCGTGGACGACAGCCGCGCCGTCCGCACCATCGTGGGGAAGCAGGTGAAGGAGCTCGGGTTCGACGTCCTCGAGGCCGAGGACGGCGTCCAGGGCCTCGAGCAGCTCGCGCAGGCGACCGTCGACCTCGTGCTGCTCGACGTCACGATGCCGAACATGGACGGCCCGACCATGCTCCAGAAGATGCGGGAGGGCGGGAACCAGACCCCGGTGATCATGCTCACCTCGGAGTCGAAGCGCTCCATCGTCGCCGGCGCGATGAAGATGGGGATCTCCGACTACATCCTGAAGCCCTTCAAGCCCGAGGAGCTCCGGCAGAAGGTGCTCTCGGTGCTGCAGGGCGAGCCCGGCGGCGCCGACGTGGTGCAGGCCGAGGCTCCACCGATGGGCGGCGGGGCGACGCCCGCGACGCCCGATCCGACCTCCGGCGCCTCGCCGGCGGGCGGCCGCTTCGTGGACATCGTGGTCGTGGACGACATGGAGAACGTGCACAAGAAGCTCCGCTCCATGCTCCCCGGCCACATCTCCATGAACGCGCACACGAGCGCCCAGGCGGCGCTCGGCGCCTGCCGCGAGAAGGTCTACCGGGTGGTGCTCATCGACACCGAGATCCCCGACGTGAACAGCGCGGTCCTGGCCCAGCAGATCCGCGTGCTGCAGCCGCACGCCGCCATGGTCGCGCTCGCCCTCCGCACCTCCAACGACGTCACCAAGGAGGTCCGGGAGCAGGGGTTCGACGACGTGCTGTTCAAGCCCTTCCGCCCCGAGACGGTGGACGACTTCCTCCTCCGCTACTTCGACAACCAGGACTTCCTCCAGGTCGAGGACAACGTCCTCAAGGTGGCGGCCTTCTCCGGCAAGGCCGACCGCATCGAGCGGTTCTACGCGCGGCTGCACGGCGCCTTCCCGGCGGCGCTCGAGAAGGTGGCCGCCGCCTGCTACGACGAGGTGGTGCTCGACGTCGGCACGCCGCCGCTCGAGGGTGACCGCCTGCCGAAGTTCGTCCTCGCGGTCGCGGACAAGTCGAAGGAGTTCGGCATGAGCCTGTCGCTCGTCGGGCCCGCCGACGTCCGGAAGGTGCTCGGCGGCTACACCGAGACCAAGGACCTCAAGTTCTTCGGCTCGGTGCCGGAGGCGCGCGCGGGGGCCGCGGCGTAAGGCACACCATGAGCGTCGAGAAGCTGTCCGCGGAGCTCGAGGTCATCCTGGTCAAGCGAATCCAGGCGGACCAGCTGTTCCTCCCGAGCATGCCCGCGGTGGCCACCAAGATCATGGAGGTGCTCCGGGATCCGGACGCCGGCATGAAGGAGGTGGCCAAGCTGGTGGAGAAGGACCCGGTGCTGGCCGCCCGCACCCTGCGGATGGCGACCAGCGCCGCGTTCGCGGGCGGCGGGAAGAAGATCACCCTGCAGGAGGCGCTCGCGCGGATCGGGACCAAGGCGCTGAAGGGGCTGCTCGTCGAGGCGTCCGCCCAGAAGCTGTTCGTCTCCCGCAACCCGCAGATCAACGACCAGCTCAAGACGCTCTGGGAGCACTCGGTCGCCGTCGGGATCCTCGCGCGCGACGTGCTCGCGCTCACCGGGAACGGCGACTCCGAGTCCGCGTACCTCGCCGGCCTGCTCCACGACGTCGGGAAGCCCGTCGTCGCGAGCGTGCTCCTCGAGCTCGAGCGGCAGCTCACGGAGGTCTACCAGAAGGGCTGGATCGACTCGGGGGAGTGGCTCGCCGTCATCGGGGCGGTCCACCGGAAGATCGCCGTCGCGCTCGCCGAGAAGTGGCAGCTCCCCGCGCCGATCGTCACCTGCATCAAGGACTCCGGCGAGTACGACAAGGGCGATCGCCACTCCCTCGCGAACGCGGTCTGCTTCTCCAACGCGCTCTCGAAGAAGGCGGGGATCTACGCCGGGACGGTGGACGCCGAGGACAACGACGCCGTCATCATGATCGGGCGATCGGTCATCGGGATCTCGGACGACATCCTGCGCACGCTCACGAAGGGGCTGCGGGAGCGCGTGACCGGGCTGTACGATTGAACGGGGGCTGCGCCCCCGCCCTGTCGGCGAAGCCGCCGAGCTTCGCTGGGGCCCCCTCCCTCTCGACGACGCCGAGCACTCGGGAGACGCGGGCGGTACGAGCGCGGCGGCCCCGACCCAGGTTCGCTGGGCCGAGGCCGCCGGAGCTGCGTGCTGCTTCACGACGTCGTCGGACGTCGCCGTGCTACCAGATGTAGATGCTGGCCCACGGGTACGACCCGGCGGTGGCCGAGAAGTACGTGTAGCCGTCGACCTGGGCGAGCGGGAAAGGACCCGCGCCGCACGAGGCCGTCGCCGTCCCGCCGTTCACGCTCACCGTGCGGCCGGCGAAGTTCGAGCACCCCCAGCCGTTCACGCGCTGGGCGGTCCGGTAGCAGACCGCGCCGGTGGTGTTGAAGTTGCCGGTGTTGCTCGTGAACGTCACCGGGTTCGCGCACGGGGCCGTGCCGCCGCCCGAGGGGTTGAACGCGGCGGAGACGGTCTGGGCCGAGGTCATGGCGACGGTGCAGGTGGCCGCCGTGCCGGTGCAGGCGCCGCTCCAGCCCGCGAACGTCGAGCCGGCGGCGGGCGTCGCCGTCAGGGTGACGGTCGTGCCGCTCGCGACGTTCGCCGAGCAGGTCGCGCCGCAGTTGATCGGGCCGCCCGCGACCGTGCCGCCGCCCGTCCCCGACTTCGTGACGACGAGGGCGTAGGTCGGGACGCTGGAGGTGTCGAACGTGGCGGTGACGGCCCGGGCCGCGGTCATCGAGACCACGCACGCGGCCGTGCCGGAGCACGCGCCGCTCCAGCCGGCGAAGGTGGAGCCCGTGGCCGGCGTCGCCGTCAGGGTGACGGACGTGCCGGACGCGAAGCTCGCCGCGCAGACCGTGCCGCAGTCGATCGTGCCGCCCGCGACCGTGCCGCTGCCCGTGCCCGCCCGGGTGACCGTGAGCGTGTAGCTCGTCGGATCCGGGTCCGTGCCGCCGGCCGCGACCGTGATGCCGGACACCTTGGGGTTGTCCACGCCGCCGCCGCGGGCGAACTGGATGACCACCTGGCCGCTCGCGTTGGCCGTGGTGTTGAACGACCGGGCGATGGCGCGGTTGGCGCCGCCGGCGGCCGCGAAGATGTCGAACCCGGAGAGGACCGTCGTCCCGTTGATCGACACGTTGAACGTGCGCTGGCCGGCGGCCGTCCAGTAGATCTCGGCGAAGTAGAGCGTCACCACCTGCGCGCTCCCGGCGGTGCGGCCGGTGATCGTGTAGCTGAACTCGCCCCACCGCTCGCTCGTGAAGACCGCCTGCGGGGGCACCGTGCCGGAGAGGAGGGAGGTGTCGATGGTCCTGCTGGCGGTGTAGGCCTGGCCACCCGAGTAGTACGCGTCCGCCACGAAGGGCGACGCGGCCGCGCCGCCGGCGTTGATCGAGACGCTGGTCGACGGGGTGGTGCCGTTGAACGCGGCGGTGACGGACCGGGCCGCCGTCATCGAGAGGACGCAGCTCCCGGTGCCGGTGCAGGCGCCGCTCCAGCCCGCGAACGTCGAGCCGGCCGCGGGCGTCGCCGTCAGCGTGACGCTCGTGCCGCTCGCCACGCTGGCCGAGCAGGTCGAGCCGCAGTTGATGGGGCCGCCCGCGACCGTGCCGCTCCCCGTGCCGGACTTCGCCACGCTGAGCAGGTAGGTCGTGCCGCCGGAGGGGGTGAAGGTCGCGGTGACGGACCGCGCTGCGGTCATGGTGACGATGCAGCTCCCCGTGCCGGTGCAGGCGCCGCCCCAGCCCGTGAACGTCGAGCCGGTCGCCGGGGTCGCCGTCAGGGTGACCGTGGTGCCGCTCGCGACGTTGGCCGAGCAGGTCGTGCCGCAGTTGATGGGACCGCCCGCGACCGTGCCGCTGCCCGACCGGGTCACGGTGAGCGCGTAGGTGGTGCCGCCGCCGCCCGCGTTGAGGGCGTCGAGCACGGCCTGGTAGGCCGGCTTCTTGTTGCCGCTGCCGTCGAAGAGGAGCGGGGTCTGCGAGGCGCGCCAGGAGTCGCTGTCACGCACGCCCCACACGGTGATGCCCACGCAGCGCGAGACCGCGAGGCAGTCGTTGACGATGGCGGCGTAGGTCGTCGGCGACGCGCCCTCGACGTCGAGCTCGGTGATGGCCACGTCGACGCCGAGCGCGGCGAAGCTGGAGAGCGTCGTCCGGTAGTTGGGGTTGTAGGCGCTGCCGGAGTTGAAGTGGCCCTGGAAGCCGACGCAGTCGATCGGCATGTTCCGGGCCTTCATGTCGCGGACCATGCTGTAGACGCCCTGCGTCTTGGCCCAGGTCCAGTTGTCGATGTTGTAGTCGTTGTAGCAGAGCTTCGCCGCGGGGTCGGCGGCGCGGGCCGTCTGGAACGCCACGTCGATCCAGTCGTTGCCGGTGCGCTGGAGGTTCGAGTCGCGGCGGCCGCCGGTGCCGTCGTCGAACGCCTCGTTGACGACGTCCCAGTACGCGATCTTGCCCTTGTAGTGGGCCATCACGCCGTTGATGTGGTTGATCATGGCCTGGCGCAGCGCCGTGCCGCTCAGGCTCTGCATCCAGGGCGGCTGCTGGGAGTGCCACGCGAGCGTGTGCCCGCGGACCATCTTGTTGCCGTTGGCGACGGCCCAGTCGTAGATGCGGTCGCCGTTGGTGAAGTTGAAGGAGTTCTGCTGCGGCTCAGTCGCGTCGATCTTGAGCTCGTTCTCGTGCGTCACCGAGGTGAACTCGCGGGCCGCGATCGTGGTGTAGGTCGTGTCGCTCAGCTTGTGGGCGGCGATCGCCGCGCCGAAGTAGCGGCCGGAGCGCGCCGCGGCGGCGCCGAGCGTGGTGGCGGTCTGGGCGGCGGCCGGACCGGCGACCAGCGCCGAGGAGCAGAGCGCGGCCACGAGGGAAAGGCGTAGGGAACGGGTCATATGGACTCCTTGGTCGGAGCGTTCTTCGCTGCATGCCGGGCACAGGACCCGGCGGACACGGGGAAGCTCGCAATAAAGCAGAACAGTTGACCAAATGCACCAGGGCGGGAGGTCTTTGTTGGGGTGACCGGATTTGCACGCAAAATCAGGAGCCTGCGCGTTGCGCCCGGCGGCCGCCGGAGGTGAAACGTTCTCCGCCGTCGCGCATCTGAATCGACTTTTTCGAGGCCCCGCCGCGAGCGCCCCTCAGCGCTCGATCGCGCCGATGTCCCCGGCCGCGCCCGCCGGGCGCGCCCCGCCCGATTGATCCGGCGTGCCGGACGGCGTGTACCGCCGGACGTCGCGCACCACCGTGACGGAGACATGGGCGCTGAGCGGTCCGGTCTGGAACCGACCCCAGAAGTCGTCGCCGAGCCCCACGGCCCCGAGCCGGCCCGCGAGCTCGGCCTCGATGGCGCGCCACGCGGCGATCCAGGCCTGGTTGTCCGGGTTCGAGGGCCAGGTCCGCGACGGCCCGAACCAGGTCACCCCCGTGAGATCCCCCAGGCCCTGACCGAAGTCGGTCCCGACGATCCCGCCGTACTCCGCCCGCACCTTCGCGAGCACGTGGACCAGGAGGTCGTCCGTGCTCCGGCCGAAGCCGGTCGCGCCCGCCCTCACGTGGCGGACCTCGTACCCGCGGCCCGGGACCCGGTCGTGCGCCGCCGCGCCGGGCGGGTACCAGACCACCGCCGCCTCGCCGGCGTCCGTGCCGGCGGAGCGCGCCGTCGGGTGGCGCGCCGCGTTCGCGAGGTCGAGCGCCTCCGCCGGGGCGACGCCGTCCCGGTCGCCGGTCTTGGGCCAGTGCTTCCGGCTCAGCATCCCCCAGTCCGGCACCGGCACGAGGACGTGCCCGGCGTCGAGCCTTCCCACGAGGTTGTACCCCTCGCTCGTGAGGAAGAGGAGCGACCCGGTGAACCAGTCCTCCGCGGCGCCGTTGGACGTGTTCCCCGCGACGATCGACTGGCGGATCGAGACGTCCTCGACGACGTGGGCGTCGCCGATCGTCGCCGCGAGCCCGCCGCCGCCCATGTTGGGCTTTCCGCCGAAGACCGCCGGGGTCCCGGTGATCGCGTTCTCGGCGATGGTGGTCGACACGAGCGCGAGCGATCCCCCGCCCATGTAGATGCCGCCGCCGCGGTGGTACCACTGCCCGACCTGCGGCAGGTCGGGGTGGTCCTCGACGACGTTGCGCGCGACCGTGCAGCCCGTGAGCGTCATGGTCGCGACGTTCTCGGGCCCGCCCGACAGCGTGAAGATCCCGCCGCCGTAGGCGTGCTGCCCGGTGACCCGGTTCCCGCTCACGGCGCAGCGCGTGAGCCGGGTGTCGTTGCCGCTCCCGCCGCGGTGGGTGGCGCCGCCGACCGAGTAGATCCCGCCCCCGGCCGCGCCGTAGCCGGCGGCCGCGTTCCCGGCGACGACCGTGTCCACGAGGTCGAGGCCGTTCGCGTAGATGCCGCCGCCGTACGCGCCGCGATCGCGGCTCGCGGTCGCGTCCCCCTCGATCCGGTTCCCGGTGACCGTGCACCCATCGAGGCGCGCGGTGCCCCACACGGCCAGCCCGCCGCCGCGGGCGAGCGTGTACGGCTGCGCCGGGTCGTCCCGCGGCTCGGCGCGGGAGAACCCGCCGGCGACGGTCACGTTCCGGAGGACGAGATCGCCGCGGACGGCGAGCACGCGCGCGGGGACCTCCTCGCCGCCGCCCCAGCGGATCGTGACGCCGTTCGGCAGCGCGGAGGCGTCCAGGGTGAGGTCCTTCTCCGCGAAGAGCGCGGAGGGACCGTAGTCCCGGTCCTGGTAGCCCTGGTACGTCGGCGGGCCGCCCGCGTAGACCTCGCCCGGCAGCGTCGTGTGCGGCGCGCCGACGATCGTGAGGGTGATCGTCCCGCCGTCGAGCGCGGGATCGAAGGTGATCGGCACGCCCGGGCGTGTCGCCGCGACGGCCTCGCGGAGCGTCGTGACGTCGTCGTCCGCGGGCGCGCCGTCGTCGAGCGCGTCCACGACGACGCGCGGGACCGACTCGCAGCCGGACGCGAGGAGCAGCGCGCCGAGGGCGGCGCGGACGAGGCGGGGAGCGGACATGCGGCAGGATCTCCGTGCGGCGTTTCCCCCGCGAACCATCGTACGGGAATCCCACGCCCGCCGGAACCGGCGCGCTCCGTCCGCGCGGCCGAGATTGATCGACGCACCGCCGCATGCCAAGGATCGAGCGCACATGCACCGCTCCCGCATGCTCCGTCCGTTCGCCCTCCTCCCGCTCCTGCTCGTCGTCGTCCCCGCGCGCCCGGCGCACGCAGGGCAGCGCATGCTCGGCTGGCGCTCCGTCGCGGTGGAGGCCCGGCTCGACGACCGCGGCGCGATCCACGTCAAGGAGCGGCAGGCCATGGTCTTCGACGGCGACTGGAACGGGGGCGAGCGCACGTTCTGGGTCGGCCCAGGCCAGCGGCTCCGGTTCGGACGGATCACGCGCACCGCGCCGGACGGCGCCGAGATCCCGCTCGCCGAGGGGGACCTCTCCCGCGTGGATCAGTACGCGCTCGACGGCCGGGTCCTGCGCTGGCGCAGCCGCCTCGCGACGGATCCGCCGTTCGAGATGACGGACCTCGTCTACACGCTCGAGTACACCCTCGAGAACGTGGTCGTGGAGCGCACGGACGGGCTGTTCGAGCTGGACCACGACTTCGCGTTCCCCAACCGCCCCGGCGCCATCGCCGAGGTCCACGTCCGGCTCGAGCTCGATCCGGCGTGGAGCCCGATCGACCGCGCGCCGGCCGAGGCGACCTCCGGGTCGCCTGCGCACGTCGAGCAGTCCTGGGGGCTGCTCATGCCCGGCGAGTCCGCGATCCTGAAGCTCCCGCTGCGGTGGGTCGGCCCCGGCGACCCGCCGGTGGGCGGCCTCTCTCCGGACGAGGCGCGCCTCCTCACCGGCGGGCTCGTCCTCGCGCTCCTCGCCGCGGCGGCGTTCGTCGTCCGGCGCGCGCGCGCCGTGGGGCTCGTCGGCGTACCGCGACCCCGCGTGGACGCCGCGTGGCTCGCGGAGCACGTGCTCGTGCACCCGCCCGAGCTCGTCGCCTACGCCTTCCACGGGGTCGCCGGGCCGTCGGCCGTCGCCGCGGTGATCGCGCGGATGGAGGCGGAGGGGAAGGTCGCCTCCCGGCCGCTCCCGCGCGACGCGTGGGGCCCGGGCCTGGCGCTCTCCCTCCGCGTCCCCCGGACCGCGCTCGAGGACCACGAGCGCGCCCTGTGCGACGCGCTCTTCTTCGACGGAGACGAGACCGACACCCGGCGACTCCGGGAGCACTACGCCGACCGCGGCCTCGATCTCGGGCGCCGGATCGCGCCTGCGCTCGAGGACAGGCTCGAGGCGCTCGCGCCCGAGCCGCCGCTCCGGCGGAGGTGGCCCTACGTGGTCGCGGCGATCCTCCTGGTGGTGGCGGGGCTCACCATCTCCGTCGCCGGCGCGGTCCGCGGCGAGCGCCTGGAGGTGTTCGGGCCCTTCCCGAGCGCGCTCCCGCTCCTGCTCGTGTTCCTGGGGATCGCGCGCACCTTCCGCTCCGGCTCCCCCCGCCGCGCCTGGGTCGCCGGCCTCGTCCTGCTCGTCCTCCACGGCGCGGCGATCGCGGCGATCGACTGGCTCGGGAACCGCGGCCCCGGCGGCCGCGCGACGCTCGTCCCGATCGGCGCGGCCGTGACCTGGCTCGGGCTGCTCCTCGTGACCGTCCTCGCCGCCGTCCCGCGGACCAGCCGGGAGCGCCTGCTCTTCCGGCGGCGCTGCGCGGCCGCCCGCGACTTCTTCCGAGCCGAGCTGAAGCGCCCCTCGCCGAGGCTCCAGGACGCCTGGACCCCGTACCTGTTCGCGCTCGGGCTGCGCCGAGTCGCCGAGCGCTGGTCGCGCATCCACGGTGCGTCGACCCACGACACGAGGGCGGACCGGGATTCGTCCGGGCACGGCTCGGCCGCCGGGACGCCGAGCGCGTCCGGGAGCGGCTGGACCGGCGGCGGCGGCCAGTTCAGCGGCGGAGGCGCCTCGGGATCATGGGCGGCGATCGCCGGGCTCGCGGCCGGCGTGGCGGCGCCCTCCAGCTCCTCGCCGTCCGGCTCTTCGTCGAGCTCCGGCGGGTCGAGCTCCGGGTCCAGCTCCGGCGGGGGCGGCGGCGGCGGGTGGTGACGCCTGGGCCGCGCGGGGCGATCGAAGACCCGCAGCCAGGCCCGCGCCGGCCTGCTATGAAGCCCGCATGTCCACGCCCCCGCTCCTCGTCGCCAAGGCCCCCGAGGACCTCGTCCTCCTCCCCGGGCTCGCCAACCGCCACGGCCTCATCGCCGGCGCGACCGGCACCGGGAAGACCGTCACCCTGCGCGTGCTCGCCGAGGGGTTCAGCCGGGCCGGAGTGCCCGTCTTCCTGGCCGACGTGAAGGGCGACCTGTCCGGCCTCGCCCAGCCCGGCTTCGACGCCCCCGCGGTCCAGGAGCGCGCGCGCGCCCTCGGCCTCGCGGCCGAGCCCGAGGCGAGCCCGGCGGTGTTCCTCGACGTCCACGGAGAGGGCGGACACCCGCTCCGCACGACCGTCTCCGAGCTCGGGCCCATCCTCCTCGCGCGCGTGCTCGGGCTCAACGAGACGCAGGCGGGCGTGCTCCAGATCGCGTTCCGCGTCGCGGACGAGGACGGCCTCCTCCTGCTCGACCTCAAGGACCTCCGCGCCATGCTGGAGCACCTCGTGCAGCAGGCGGACGCCATCCGCCCGCGGTACGGCAACGTGGCCGCGAGCAGCGTCGGCGCCATCCAGCGGGGCCTCGTCGCGCTGGAGGCGCAGGGCGGCGATCGCCTGTTCGGCGAGCCCGCGCTCGCGCTCGAGGACCTGCTCCGGACGGATCTCCGCGGCCGCGGCCAGATCACGATCCTCCAGGCCGAGAAGCTCGTCCGCGCGCCCCTGCTCTACTCGACGCTCCTGCTCTGGCTCTTGTCCGAGCTGTTCGAGGAGCTGCCCGAGGTGGGCGATCCCGAGAAGCCCCGGCTCGTCTTCTTCTTCGACGAGGCGCACCTCCTGTTCACGGACGCGCCCGCGGAGCTGCTCCAGCGGATCGAGCAGGTGGTGCGGCTCATCCGCTCGAAGGGCGTGGGCGTCTACTTCGTCACCCAGAACCCGCTGGACGTCCCCGACGCCGTCCTCGGCCAGCTCGGGAACCGCGTGCAGCACGCGCTCCGCGCGTTCACGCCGCGCGACCAGAAGGCGGTCCGGGCGGCGGCGGAGACGTTCCGCCAGAGCCCGGGGCTCGACGTGGCGACGGCGATCACCGAGCTCGGCGTGGGCGAGGCGCTCGTGTCGATGCTCGACGCGAAGGGCATCCCGACGCCGGTCCGCCGCGCGCTGGTGGTGCCGCCGCGCTCGCGCCTCCGCCCGCTCTCCCCCGAGGAGCGCGCCGCGTCCCTCGCCGGCTCGCCGCTGCGCGGCCGGTACGACGCGCCGATGGACCGCGAGTCCGCGTTCGAGCGCCTGCAGCAGCGCGCGGCGGCCCGGCAGGCCGAGGCGCCGCCGCCTCCGCCGGCGCGCGGGCGCGCCCCCGCGACCCCCGGCGACGCGGCCACCGCGATGCTCGGCAAGATGGCCCAGAGCGCGCTCCGCGCGGCTGGCACGCAGCTCGGCCGCGAGGTGATGCGCGGGCTCCTCGGCGGGCTGTTCGGGGGACGGCGGAGGTGAGCAAGCCCTGTCACCCCCCTGACGTCCACCCGCCGCCATCCGGCTGACGTCGCCCCAACTCCGCGAGATCGCGGTCGTTCTCCCGAGGCACGGCGCTTGCTGAAACCGCCGTCCGGGAGAACACATGGCCGAAGCTGACATCCAGGCAGCGGCGATCAGACCGGCGGGGTCGAAGCTGGTCCCGATCCTGCTCGTCGTGAACATGCTCCTCGTCGGAGCCGTGCTGGCGGTCTTCCTGACGCGCGCCCCTGCCCCGGCCGGCGGGGGAGAGAAGCCCGCGGCCGCGGCGGGCGAGGAGCACGGGAAGGCCGGCGAGGGCGGCAAGGGCGCCCTGCCCGGCCCGACGCAGAAGCTCGCCGACTTCGTCGTGCACCTGCGCGACCCCGAGGCGGACCGGTACGCCCGCGTCTCGTTCGAGGTCGAGGTCGCGACCGAGGAGGACAAGGCCAAGCTCACGGGCTACATGCCCCGCATCCGCGACGCCTTCATCGCCTACCTCTCGGACCGGACGCTCGAGGAGCTCCGCGGGAGCGAGTCGATCGCCCGCACCAAGGTCGCGCTGGCGGAGCGGATGGGCCAGCTCGCGCCCGGGGTGGACATCAAGGGCCTCTACGTGACGGACCTCGTCATCCAGTGAGCGCGCCATGCCCGCGACCCTGACACCCGACGAGATCAAGGCGCTGATGAGCGCCATCCAGGACGGGAAGGTCAACACGGAGGCCCAGCCCGGCGCCGCGCCGCAGGTGGTCCCGTACGACCTCACCAGCCAGGACCGGATCATCCGCGGGCAGATGCCGACGCTCGACGCGATCAACGAGCAGGTCGCCTCGATGCTCGGGATCGGCCTCGCCGGCCGCACCCGCGTCGCGCTCCGGGTCACCTCGTCGCCCGCCACCCTCCTCAAGTTCGCGGACCTCGTCCCCCTCCTCTCCCCGCCCGCGTCGGTCTGCGTGCTCGGCCTCGGCGCCTCGTACGGCTTCGCCCTCGCCGTCCTCGAGGCGGGCCTCGGCGAGGCCCTGCTCGCGGCCGCGCTGGGCGATCGCCGGCAGCGGCAGCAGGAGGGCGGGACGGAGAGCCGGCGCGAGCTGACGAGCGTCGAGCAGCTCGTGCTCCGCCGCCTGCTCCTCATCCTCACGGACTCGATGGCGCAGGCGTGGGCGCCCGTCATCCCGTTCCAGCCCGAGGTCCTCCGCTTCGAGCTCGACCCGCGCATGGCCACGATCGCGCCGCCGACCGACGTGGGCATCGTCTCCGGGTTCGAGATGAAGGGCGGCATCGAGGGGCGGCTGCAGCTCGTCATCCCCTACGCGGCCGTCGAGTCGGCGAAGCAGAAGCTCTCCTCGCCGCGCCGCCTCTCGCAGCGCGCCGACGAGCGGTTCGCCGACGCGCTCGCGCGGGAGGTCGAGCAGGTCTCGGTCGAGATCCGCGGCATCTTCGGGCGGACCCGGATCCCGTTCGCTCGCCTCCTCGAGCTCGACGCCGGCCACGTCCTCCTCCTCGACACCGACGAGGGGAAGCCGATCCCGGTGATCGTCCAGGGGCGCGAGAAGCTCATGGCCACGCCCACCGTCGCCGGCGGCAGCCTGGCCCTCGTCGTCGAGCAGCCCCTGCGCCCGCCCGCCCAGACCCCCGCGTCGCTCGTGAGCTAGGAGCAAGGAACCATGGAAGGCCAGAACCACAAGACCGAGCCGGCGTCCCGCCGTTTGGACATGCTGCTCGACGTCCCGCTCGAGGTGAACGTCGAGCTGGGCCGGACGCGGATGACGATCCAGGACCTGCTCCAGCTCGGGCCCGGCTCCGTGATCGAGCTCGACAAGGTCGCGGGCGAGGCGCTCGATATCCTGGTGAACGGCCGGCTCGTGGCGCGCGGCGAGGCGGTGGTCGTCAACGACAAGTTCGGCATCCGGATCACCGACATCGTCTCCCCGCAGGAGCGCATCCAGCGCCTCCGGTAGGAGCCCACCGTGCACGCCCCGCTCCTCGCCGCCCTCCTCTCCCTCGCCGCCCTCCCCGTGAACGAGCCCGAGCCCGCGCCCGAGCCCGGCCTCTCCACCCCGGCGTCGGCGCCCGCAGCCGCGCCCGCCCGCTCCGCACCCCCGCCCGCCCTCACCCTCCCCCGCGGCGGCCTCGACGCCGGCGCCCTCGCCGCGCCCATCGTGCTCCTCGCCGGGCTCGCCGCGGCGGCGCTCGTGCTCAAGCGGCGCCGCCACCCCGCGGGCCGCCGCGTCGAGGTGCTCGAGACCACCTCCCTCGGCCCGAAGCGCTCGCTCGTGCTCGCCCGGCTCGGCGACGAGCTCCTCCTCCTCGGCGCGAGCGAGGCCGGGATCCACCTGCTCCACACGCGGCCTGCCGCCCTCGGCCGCGCCGCCGAGCCCGAGCTCGACGCGCTGCCGGTGGCCGAGCCCGAGCCGCGTCGCGAGACGCCCCCGACGCTCGGCGGTCTCGTCGCGCGGCTCCGCCGCGCCCGCCCCGGCGCCGCGCCGGCGCCTGCCTTCGACGCCCTCCTCGCCGAGAGCGCCGAGGACCAGGAGCTCCGCCGCAAGCTGGCGCGCGGCCAGGCCGGGAGCGTCCGATGATCCCGCTCGCCGTCGCGTCCGACAGCGCGATCCAGCTCTCCGTCAACGGCGGCGGCTCCGCGCCGGTGAAGCTCTTCCTGCTCTTCACCGCGCTGAGCTTCGCGGGCGCCCTCCTCGTCTCGGTGACCTCGTTCACCCGCATCGTGATCGTCCTCGGCTTCCTCCGCCAGGCGCTCGGGACGCCGCAGGCGCCGCCGAACCAGGTCGTCGTCGGCCTCGCGCTCTGCCTCTCGTTCTTCGTCATGGCGCCCACCGCGAACCGGGTCTACGCCGAGGCGCTCCGCCCGTACCTCGAGGACCGGATCGGCCCGGAGGAGGCGCTCGCCCGCGCCTCGGTCCCCGCCCGTGAGTTCATGCTCAAGCAGACGCGCGAGCAGGACCTCGCGGTGTTCTACGAGATCTCCCGGACGGAGCGGCCGGAGCAGGGCGACGCGATCCCGATGTCGATCGTCATCCCCGCGTACATGATCTCGGAGCTCACGACCGCCTTCCGCATGGGCCTGTTCCTCTACGTGCCCATGCTGCTCGTCGACCTCCTCGTGTCGTCCCTCCTCATGTCGCTCGGCATGATGATGGTCCCGCCGACGCTCATCGCCCTCCCCGTGAAGCTCGGCGTCTTCCTCATGGCGGACGGCTGGCGGCTGGTGATCGCCTCGCTCGCGCGGAGCTTCGCGTGAGTCCGGAGCTGCCCGGCGGGCTCGTGCGCGAGGCGCTGCTCCTCCTGGCCTCCGTGGGCGGGCCGGTCTTCGGCGCGCTCCTGCTCATGGGCCTCGTGCTCGGCGTGCTCCAGGCGGCGACGCAGATCAACGACGCCGCCGTCGGGTTCCTGCCGCGGGTGCTGGCGGGCGCGGCCGTGGTCTGGGCCCTCGGCGGGTGGATGATGGAGCGGATGTCGAGCTTCTTCGCGCGGTGCGTCGAGCTGATGGCCGGAGGCTAGCGTGCTCGTCCCGACCGCCACCGGGTACGGCTTCGCGCTCCTCCTGTTCCGGACGGCGGCGCTCTTCATGGCCGCGCCCATCCTCGGCGCCAAGGTGGTCCCCACCCGGTTCCGCCTGGCGCTGTCCGTGGCGGTGGCCTTCGCCGTCTACACGGGCGCCGGCGCGCCGCCGGTCGCGCCGCCGGACGGCCTGTTCGGCCTCGCCGCGGACGCGGCCACCGAGACCGCGATCGGGCTCGCCGCGGGCCTCGGCGCGCGGTGGGTGCTCGAGGCCGCGCTCGCCGCCGGCCACGCGGCCGGCCTCGCCGCCGGCCTCGGCTTCTCCGCCCTGGTCGATCCCTTCACGGGCGCCGAGTCCAACGCCGTCTCGCAGACGATCTTCGCCGTCGCGCAGGGCATGGCGGTCGCCCTCGGGGTCCACCGCGAGGCGATCGTGTGGCTCGCGCGGGCCACCGAGGCCTTCCCGCTCGGCGCCCCCCTCGACGTCCCCTCCCTCGCGATGCGCACGGTGGGGCTCGGCGTGCTCTCCATCGGCCTCTCGATCCGGCTCGCCATCCCCGTGATGTCGGCCGTGATCGCGGGCCACGCCGTCATGGGGATCATGAACCGGATGGCGCCGCAGCTCTCGCTCCAGTCCATCGGCTTCTCGGTCGCCATCCTCGCGGGCGGCCTCGCGCTCTACCTCGCCGCGCCGGCCGCGGCCGAGCTCTGCGCGCGCGCCGCGATGCAGGCGTTCGCGGGGTGACCCCATGTCCGACGAGGTCGACAAGGAGTCGAAGACCGAAGAACCTTCACCACGAAAGCTCCGGCGCGCGTACGAGCAGGGCGGGGTCCCCGTCGGGCACGACGCCGTCCTCGTCGCCGGCACCGGCGCCGCGGTCGTGGCGCTCATCGCGCTCGCCGGGGTCCTGCGCAGCTCGATCGCCCACCTCTTCCGCGAGGCCGCGACCTCCGTCGGCGACGCGCCGTTCGCGAGCGTCGCGGCCGCGGCGCGCGTCCCCGTCCTCGTCACGGGCGCCGTGTGCCTCGTCGCCGCGCTGGGGGGCGTGCTCGCCACCCTCGCCCAGACGCAGGGTCGCACCGCGAGCGAGCGCCCGCTCCTCGATCTCTCGCGCGTGGCGAGCGGGTTCGGGAACCTCGCCAAGGTGTTCGAGAAGGACTTCCTGTTCGCGCTGCTCATCGCGCTCGGGAAGGCCTTCTTCATCGCCCTCGCGGCCTGGCCGTCGATCCGCCAGGACCTGGCCACCCTCCCCACGCTCCTCACCGCCGAGCCCGGCGCCCAGCTCGCCGCCGCGTTCGGCATGCTCGCCCGCGCGGCGCGCCCTGCGTTCGCCGCGCTCGTGATCCTGGCCGCGGGGGAGTTCGCCTTCACCCGGTGGAAGTTCTTCCGCGACCAGCGGATGACGAAGCAGGAGCTCAAGGACGAGCTGAAGGAGGACGAGGGCGATCCGCTCCTCAAGAGCCACCGCCGGCGGCGGGCGCGCGAGCTCCTCAGGAACCAGGCGACCGTCGAGGTCCCCAAGGCCGACGCGCTCGTCGTGAATCCGACCCACGTGGCGGTCGCCATCCGCTACCGCCGGGACGAGGGGCGCGCGCCGCGCGTCACCGCGAAGGGCAAGGGTGCGCTCGCCGAGCACATGCGGGCCCTCGCGCGCCAGAACGGCGTCGCGATCGTGCAGGACGTCCCGCTGGCCCGGTTCCTGTATCGCAAGGTGAAGGTGGGCCGGGAGATCCCGGCCCAGACGTACAAGGCGGTCGCCGCGATCCTGGCGTTCGTCTACCGGGTGGGCGGGAAACAACAGGGGAATCGGGCGTGAACCGGGTGGTGACGAGGTGGGACCTCGGGCGCGGGAGCGGGCTCGGGCTCGTTCACGGGATGGATGACGGAGGCACGACGTGAGCGACACGACGGTGACGGCGAGTCGGTCGGGGCGCGGCGAGGCGGCGGTCGCCTTCGCGGTCCTCGCCATCATCGCGATCCTCATCGTCCCGGTGCCGGCGGCGCTGCTGGACGTCCTCCTCACGATCTCCATCGCCGGCGCCGTCCTCATGATCCTCATCGCCCTGGGGCTCACCCGGGCGGTGGACTTCTCGGTCTTCCCCTCGCTCCTCCTCGTCATCACCCTCTTCCGCCTCGCGCTCAACATCGCCACCACGCGGCTCATCCTGCTCCACGGCGGCCAGGGGCCGGGGGCGGCCGGCCACCTCATCGAGACCTTCGGCCGGTTCGCCATCGGCGGCAGCCTGGTGGTGGGCCTCGTCATCTTCCTCATCCTCCTCGTGGTGAACTTCGCCGTCATCACCAAGGGCTCGAACCGCGTCTCCGAGGTCGCCGCGCGCTTCACCCTCGACGCCCTGCCCGGCAAGCAGATGGCGATCGACGCCGACCTCAACGCCGGCATCATCGACGACCGGACCGCGCGCGACCGCCGCAAGGAGCTCGAGCGGGAGATGGAGTTCTTCGGGGCGATGGACGGCGCCTCGAAGTTCGTCCGCGGCGACGCCGTGGCGGGCCTGGCGATCACCTTCATCAACATCCTCGGCGGCCTCGTCGCGGGCGTCGTCCGCGACCACATGTCGATCGGCGCGGCCGCCGAGACGTACACGCTCCTCACCGTCGGCGACGGCCTCGTCTCGCAGTTGCCGGCGCTCATCATCTCCACCGCCACCGGCATCGTGGTGACGCGCGCGGCCGGCACCGACCTGAGCTCGCAGCTCGGGTCGCAGCTCTTCGGCCGCCCCGGCGTGCTCAAGATGGCGGCGGTGGTCCTCGTCTCGCTCGGCCTCCTCCCCGGCATGCCGCTCCTCGCGTTCTCGGCCGTCGCGGGAGCGCTCCTGCTCGCGAGCCGCCGCGCCCGGACCCGGCTCGAGGCCGCCGCCGCCGGGCCCGCCAAGGCCAAGGCCGAGGAGGCGAGGCCGGGCCAGGAGCGGGTGCAGGACCTGCTCGCGCTCGATGCGCTGGAGCTCGAGGTGGGCTACGGCCTCGTCGGCCTCATCGATCTCGAGAAGGGCGGGGAGCTGCCGGGCCGGGTCACCGCGCTCCGCAAGCAGCTCGCGGGCGACCTCGGCATCGTGCTGCCCTCGGTCCACCTCCGCGACAACCTCCGGCTCGAGCCCGGCCAGTACCGCGTGCTCCTGCGCGGCATGGAGATCGGCCGCGGCGTCGCCATGGCCGACCGGATCATGGTGCTCGACCCCGGCGGCGCCGCGCCGCCCATCGACGGGCTCCGCGGGGTGGACCCCGCCTTCGGCCTGGCCGCGGTCTGGATCACCCCCGCGGACCGCCCGCGCGCGGAGAGCATGGGGCTCACACTCGTGGACACCGCCTCGGTCATCACCACTCACCTCTCCGAGCTCCTCCGGAAGAACGCCCACGACATCATCGGCCGCCAGGAGGTGCAGGAGCTCCTCGGCGTGGTCGCGCGCGACGCGCCGAAGCTCGTCGAGGACGTCATCCCGGGCACGCTCTCGCTCGGCGACCTCGTCAAGGTGCTCCGCGGGCTGCTCCGCGAGGGCGTCTCGGTGCGCGACCTGCGCACCATCCTCGAGGCGGTGGCCGACGCCGCGCCGCGCTCGAAGGAGCCCGCGTACCTGGTCGAGGCGGCGCGGCGGCGCCTGGCCCGCCAGATCACCGCCCGCGTCGCCGGCCCCGACGGCGTCGTCCGCGCGCTGACGCTCGACCGCGCGACGGAGGAGACGCTCCGGTCCACGCTCGGCGCCAGCGAGGGCGAGGCGGCGCTCGCCCCCGACATGGAGACGGCGCGGCGCCTGGTGGCCCACCTCGAGCAGCACGCCACCCGGCTCGCCACCGAGGGGAGCCCGGTCGTGCTGCTCGCGCCGCCCGACCTCCGCAAGCCGATCTTCGACTTCGCGAGCCGCTTCGTGCCCGACGTGACCGTGGTCGCCGCACGCGAGCTCGTACCGGGGACCACAGTGGAGCCGGCCGGGACGCTCGCCGCGCATGCGGCGCTGGCGGGCGCGGCCTGACGCGACCGGGGTGACCCCCGCCCCGCACGTCGGCACCGCGGTTGCACAATCCCGGGCCAGGAGCCAACGCGATGACGCCCACGGTCCGAACCTTCCGCGCACCCGACCCGGCGGCCGCCCTCGCCGCGGTGAAGGCGGCGCTCGGCGCGGACGCGGTGATCCTCTCGACCCGCACCGTGGACGGCGGGCTGTTCCGCAAGCCCGAGATCGAGATCACGGCCGCGCTCGAGCTGCCCGCGCGTCCGGCGCCGCGCCGGCCGGCGCGCCCGGCGCCGCAGGCGCGGCCCGACCACGTCGAGCCGCGCGCAGAGCCGCGGCCCGCGCCGCCTCCCCCGCCGCGGCCCCACGACGACGAGCTCCAGGACGAGATCCGGTACCTCCGCAAGAGCGTCGAGGAGGCGCGCCGCGCCCTCACCGCCGTCACCCAGGAGGCGCGCGCCGGCCGGGACCTGCAGCTCCCGCCCGCCGGCGCCGAGGTTTACGCCCGCCTCGCCTGCCGCGGCGTCGAGCCCGCCCTCGCCGAGAGCCTCGTCCGCTCCGCGCTCGCCGCCGTCCCGCCCGAGACGCACCGGGTCCTCGCCGCGGTGAAGGACCTCCTCGGCGAGCGGCTCGTGCCCTGCCGCGCGCCGTGGCTCCTCGAGGGCCGCCACGTGATCGCGATGGTCGGCCCCACGGGCGTGGGCAAGACCACGACGCTCGCGAAGCTCGCCGCGCGGGCGCTCCTCGAGACCAGGAAGCGCGTCGCCTTCGTGACGGTGGACACCTACCGGATCGGCGCCACCGAGCAGCTCGCCCGCTACGCCGAGATCATGGGCGTGCCCGTCCTCGTCGCCCGCGACCGGAGCGAGATCCTCCGCGCGGTCGAGCGCGTGGCGGACGCCGACCTCGTGCTCGTCGACACCGCGGGCCGGTCCTCCCCGGAGGACGTCGCCCGCCAGGCGGCCCTCGTGCGGACCATCCCGCGCGTGCAGCTCCAGCTCTGCGTGGCCGCCTCGACGGGCGCGATGGAGCTCGCCGCGGTCGCCGAGCGGTACCGGACCCTCGCGCCCGATCGCCTCGCGGTCACGAAGGTGGACGAGGCCGCCGGCCCGGGGAGCATCCTCTCCGCGTCCGTCCGCATCTGCCGTCCCATCTCCTGCGTGGCCGACGGCCAGCGCGTCCCCGAGGACGTGCACGCCTACACCGGCCCGGAGCTGGTCGACCTCGTGGTCGGCCGCGAACCCTGACTCTCGGAGGTATCCCACTTGGACCAGGCGCAGAGCCTTCGCGATCGGACCGAGAACGGCGGCGCACGCCCGCCCATGCGCGTCGTCGCCGTGACGAGCGGCAAGGGCGGCGTCGGGAAGACCCACATCTCCGCGAACCTCGCGGTCCTGGCGGCGCGCGCCGGCCGGCGCGTGCTGCTCGTGGACGCGGACCTCGGCCTCGCGAACGCCGACATCGTGCTCGGCATCTGCCCCACGAAGCACCTCGGCCACCTGCTCGACGGCGCCGCGACGGCGGAGGAGGTCCTGACGGAGGGGCCCCGCGGCGTCCGCGTGCTCGGCGCGTCGAGCGGCATCCAGTCGCTCACCTCCCTCACCGACGAGCAGAAGATGACGCTCGTGTCGGCCTTCGAGCCGCTCGAGGACCGGTTCGACCTCGTCATCATGGACTGCGGCGCGGGCATCGGGGACAACGTGCTCTTCTTCGCCGGCGCGGCGCAGGAGGCGCTGCTCGTCGTCTCGCCCGAGCCGACCTCGCTCTCCGACGCCTACGCGACGGTGAAGGTGCTCTCGAAGGACGCGGGCGTGACGCAGTTCTCGGTGGTCGCCAACCTCGCCGCGGACTTCCAGGGGCGCGACGTGTTCCGCCGGCTGACGCAGGTCACCGACCGGTTCCTCGACGCCAGGCTCCGCTACCTCGGCCACGTCCCGCGCGACGAGGACCTGCCGCGCGCCGTCCGCGTCCAGCAGCCGCTCGTCGAGCTCTACCCCCGCTCGCCCGCCGCGCGCGCGCTCTCCGCGCTCTGCGACGCCCTGCTCGCGTCCGAGCCGCCGGCGCTCCTCCCCGGCGGCGTGAAGCTGTTCTGGCAGCAGATCCTGCGCGCCCAGGAGCACCGAGCCTAGCGCATGCGCCGCGCCTACGCGCAATACGGGCAGTCGGCGGGCTCCGAGGCGCAGCTCCTCGCGCGCCACGGCGCCCTCATCGACCGCTGCGCGCGGCGGCTCGCGGCCCGCTCCGGCCACACGGTCCAGGCCGACGATCTCTGGTCCGCCGGCGCGATGGGGCTCATCGAGGCCGCGCAGCGGTTCGACGGCGCGCGCGACGTGCGGTTCGAGAGCTTCGCCGAGCACCGGATCCGCGGCGCGATGCTGGACGAGATGCGCCGGATGGATCACCTGCCGCGGCGGCTCCGGTCCGACGTGGAGAAGGTCGAGGCGGCGCGGTCCCGCCTGGCGCAGCAGCTCGGCCGCGATCCGGACACGGTCGAGGTGGCGGAGGCGATCGCGGCGAGCCCGCAGGACGTCGCCGAGCTCCTCCAGCTCCTCGCGCCTCACCTCCCCATCCACGACGAGACCGCCGCCGCGCCCGAGGCCGCCGCCGAGGACGCCCTCGGCCGGGCCGAGCTCCAGACGCGGCTGGCGCGCGCCATCGGCGCGCTCCCCGAGCGGCTCCGCGTGCTGCTCGCGCTCTACTACGACGAGGAGCTCACCTACCGCGAGATCGCCCGGATCCTCGGCGTCTCCGAGCCGCGCGTGTGCCAGCTCCACGGCGACGCGGTGAAGAAGCTGCGCGCGGAGCTCGCGGGGGAAGGCGCGGCGCGGTGAGCGCGGCCTCGCGCGCGGATGATCGAGGAGTGGCCGTTCTGGCCGCCGGGAAGCCCGGCCACCTACCCGCGGGGCCCGGCCGGCTGAGGCGCTCGCTGGGGCGCGGGGCCCGGCACGCGCCTCACCGGAGCCGGATGTGCGCGTCGGCCGTGTCGCGCTGGACGTGCGCGGCGACGTCCTCGAAGCGGGGGTACCGCCAGGCGCGGAACGGGCGCCACATCCCGCTCGGCTCGCGCGGGCCGAGCCGGCCCAGATCGAGGCGCCCGTTCTCGTTCACGTCCTCGAACGCCCCGAGCGCCCAGCGGCCGCGATCGACCTCGAACGTGAACCGCTGGTCGGGGCCGGCCGGGATCCGCGTCACCGCCGCCGGCGTGCTGAGGAAGTCCTGCTCGCGCCACAGCGCGACGACCACGGGGTGCCGGCCCGAGCCGCCGTCGATGCGCCCCGCGAGCGTGACCGTGGGAGGCTCCCCCGGGCCGGCCCCGGCGAGGAGGGCGGACGAGAGGGCGAGCAGCGCGAGGGATCGCTTGCGGACCATGCCGCAGGCTTGGGTCGCACCCACCGGATGCGCCAGCGCTCGTGCGGGGGCGCGCCCCGCGCTCGCGTGCGGGAGCGAGGAGCCAGCCCGGACGAGACCGCCGCCAGCGCGAAGTAGAGGACGAAGAGGCGCGCCGCGCCGCTCCTTCGCGAACAGCACCAGGAACGGCAGGGCCGTCGCCTGCGCGGTCCCGAGGAGCAGCACGCCGGGGAGGAGGCGGGCGAGCGGGCGGTGCGATCGCGTATCCCCGGGCGGACCGGTCACGGACGCGAAGAGGGGCCACGCTCCGGCCCCTGCGAGCCCGCGCCCCGTGCGTCCGGGCGGGGGGCGGGGCCCGCGGCGCGGCAGGATGCCTCGCCTCCGCTTATGGAATCCGAGGAGCCGCCATGGATGGTGATCGCCTCATCGCCCTCTCGATCCCGTTCTTCTTCCTGTTCATCGGGCTGGAGCTCCTCGTCGCGCGCGCCCGCCGCCGCCGCGTGTACCGCCTCCCCGACGCGATCGGAGATCTCGGCTGCGGCATGGCCCAGCAGCTGGTCCTCGTGTTCGTCGGGGCCGCGCTCCTCGGCGTCTACGCGTGGGTGCACGACCGCTGGCGCCTCTTCACGCTGGACGCAGCGACGCCTGCGCCCTGGGTCCTCTCGTTCGTCGCCGTCGATCTCCTGTACTACTGGTGGCACCGCGCGAGCCACCGCGTGAACGTGCTCTGGGCCGCGCACGTCGTCCACCACCAGAGCGAGGACTTCAACCTCGCCGTCGCGCTCCGGCAGGCGATCGGCACGAGCTTCACCACCCTCCCCTTCTACCTGCCCATGGCGTTCCTGGGCGTGCCGCCGATCGTCTACGCGACGATGGTGGCGCTCTCGACGCTGTACCAGTTCTGGATCCACACCGAGCTCGTCGGGAAGCTCGGCCCCCTGGAGTGGGTGCTCAACACGCCCTCGCACCACCGCGTCCACCACGCCGTCAACCCGCAGTACCTCGACCGGAACTACGGGGCCGCGCTCATCGTCTGGGACCGTCTCTTCGGGACGTTCGAGGAGGAGCGGGAGGCGCCCGTCTACGGCACCGTGAAGCCGTTCCAGAGCTTCAACCCCGCCTGGGCGCAGGTGGCCTACTTCGGCGAGCTCTGGCGGAAGGGCGCGGCGTTCCCGCGCTGGCGCGATCGCCTGCGACTCTGGGTGATGCCGCCGCCGTGGGTGCCCGCCGGCGCGGCGCACGAGCCCGACCCCGAGGTGCGGGGCCGCCCGAAGCACGATCCGCGGCTGCCGGCGTCGGTCCGCTGGTACGCGCTCCTGCAGTTCGTGCCCGCGGTGGTGGCGACCGCGCTCGCCCTCTGGTTCCGGGCCGAGGCGCCGCGCGTCGCGCTCGCCGCGGTCGCGATCCTCGTGTTCTGGACGCTCGTCTCGCTCGGCGGGCTGCTGGACCGGCGGCGCTGGGCCGTCCCCGCGGAGATCGGGCGGCTCGTCGCGGTGGCGGGGGTCGCGGCGGCCGCGCTCGCTTGACTCGGGGTCGACGCAGCACTCACGTGGTCGTCCCTCACCGCGGCTCGCCGAGATCGGCCGCGTCGATCTCCGCGTCCGGCTGGGGCGCGAGCACGAACTCGGCCAGCGCGCAGAGCATCTGCTCGGCCGCCGGCTGCACGAACCGCGCGTCGTCGTTCATCCACTCGTAGCGGATGCCGCTGGTGGTCCCCGGCTCGGGGCCGTCCATGAAGTCCGTCTCCATGTAGACGTGGGTGGCGGGCGAGGGGGAAGCGGCGACCAGGGTCGCCCCGTTGGACGCGAGCCCGGTGCCGTGCCGGCCGAGGCCGAACGGATCCACGTACTTCAGGAACCGCTTCCCGAACCGCGACTGGGGCGAGACCGCGGTGGAGCCCGGGGCGACGAGGGCTGCCACCCCCGAGCCGCGGGCCGCGTTGAGGTGCACGGTGAGGAACGCGTCGGGCGCAGGCGCCGCCGCAGCCATGAACGTGCGCCGCTGCCCCGGCCCCGGCGACCGGCCCTCCTCCGCCTCGAGCACCCGGGTGGCGTAGGACAGGAGCGGCGCGCCCGGCCGCGCGCCGGCGCTGCCGGGCTCGGCCAGGATGGGCCGGAAGGCCGCGCCCATCTCCTCCCGCCACGACCTCCACACGCTGGCCTTCGCGAGGAAGGCGAGATCGCGGTCGATCAGCGGGAGCACGTCGCCGGCCCGGAGGGTGAGCGCGACCTCGCGCCGCTCCACCGGAGGCCCGGCACGCTCGAAGGTCACCTCGTAGCGCGAGGTGGCCGCATTCCAGCGCTCCGACCCGGCGACGAGGGCGAAGCCTGGGCCGGGCGCGGTCGCCCGCGCGGCGAGCGCGCGCGCGAACGCGGGGTGATCGGCCACGAACTCGTTCCGGGTCCGGTAGTCCGGGGTGAAGAACGGATCGCGGCCCGGCCGCTCGTCGTACCCGAGCGCGGCGGCGAGCGCGGGGAGCGCGAACGCCGCCCGCCGGACGCGCAGGTCCCGGCGCGGCGGGGTCGCGCCACGGTCGAGGACGAGGACCGCGTCGGACGAGGCGATCTCCGGATCGACGGGGGCGAACCCGGCCAGCGTCACCCCGAGATCCAGGTGCTGCGTCCGGAAGCGGGCGGTGGGGACCCGCACCACGTCTCCGCCCAGCCCGCGCCAGGCCGCCTCGATCGCGGCGCAGACCCGGTGGGCCACGAACCACTCGTAGACCCGCGCCTGGGCCCTGAACTCGTAGTTCACGCCGTGGCCCGGATCCAGGAGGACGCGCCGGCCCGCGAGCGCGTTCGAGGTCAGGGCGATCGCCTGGACCGGGACCGCCGACGGCACCGCCGCGCGCGCGGCCCTCGGGATCGTGGCCAGCAGCGCGATCGGGAAGAAGGTCCCGGCCGTCCGGACGCGGGCGGGGTTCGTCGCGAAGTCCGGTGCAGCCGCCGCGACGGCGAGCCGGCGGAGCAGCTCGCCGTGCGGCCGCTCCGCCGCCCGCACCAGCAGGGCGGTGTCCGCGGGGACGCCGAGCGCCACCGGCGTCGCCGGCGCCGCGGCGGAGCGCGCGCGGCCGTCCGCGCCGAAGGAGATCCGGGCGCGGTAGTGGGCGCGCGAGTTCTGGCCGCGCATCCGGACGCTGGCCGAGCCCTCGGCCGCGGCGAGCGGCCCGCCCCCGGCGCGAGCGGTGAGGCGGGGCGCGATCCAGACGTAGCGCGGGTCGGCGTCGGGGTGCAGGACCACCGTGCGGAAGGGCTCGGCCACGCCGCCGCGCAAGCGGACCGGGAGCCGCGCGGTGCGGGTCACCCGCAGCGGAGGATTGCTGATCCGCGGGTGATCCCACGTGGCGCGCACGATCAGCCACGCCGCGAGCTCGGCCGCCCCGGCGGGCAAGGTCACGTCGAACCCGAAGAGCGGGTCCACGCCGGCCAGCCGGAGCACGGTCACCGGCGGCCCGCCCGGCGCGGCGGCGTTCTGCACCGGGATCGCGTCGGCGAAGGCGGCCGGGGGCGCGGGCGGGTTCACGTCCCGCCGCGAGAGCCAGACCAGGGTCGCGGCGGGGGTGATGCTGCCGGCGAGCTGGTCGCCGACGATCACCTGCCCGCGGACGGCCACCGTCACCGGCGGCGGAGCGGGGGCCGGCGCGGGCGCGGGGAGCGCCGGCGCGCCGGCGCCGGCGTCCTGCTCGCCGTACAGCTCGGCCAGGAACCGGCTCGCGTCCCTCGCCGTCCCGGGCCCGCCGCGGCGCGACGGCACCGCCGGCTCGCCCAGGAGATCCGCCAGGAACCGATCCGCCTCCTCGAGCCGCCGCCCCATCCTCGTCCCACGCCGCCTCATGTCGGACCTCGCTCGCGCTCCGTTCACACCAGGACCTGCTCCGCCTCGCCCGCCACCTCGTGTCGCACGTCGCCGGGCGCGGCTGCCTCGGCCCAGACGGGCGCCCAGCCGCCCTCGTCGGCCTCTCCCGGGTCGGGCGGGAGGACGGCGGCAGGCGCGGGGCGCTCGTCGCGCAGGCGGCGCGCCGCCGCGACCGCTGCCCCGACGTCGAGATACCCGTACCCGAGCCGGGTCGAGCTGCGGCCCTCGGGGCCCGCGCCCCGGACCGCGGTGCCGATGAGGAGCCGCCGGACCTCGTGGATCGTGAGCGGCCGTCCCGCCGCCTGGAACATGAGGGCGACCGCCCCGGAGACGTACGGGGCCGCCATGCTCGTCCCCGACTTCACGCACAGGCGCGGTTCGCCGGGCCACCAGCCGCGGCGCGGGGTGGAGCGCGCCGCCCGGATCGCCTGGCCGGGCGCCGCGATCTCCGGCTTCTGCCTGCCGTCGGCGGTCGGGCCGCGGCTCGTGAAGCGCGTGGCGGGGCGGCTCGGACGGCGGGCGTCGTACGCGCCCACCGCGATCGCCCGGAAGCAGTTGCAGATGGTGTTGGTGGTGAACCGCGACGTGGCCTCGCTCCGCGGGAACCGGGACTGGAATCGACCCGCCACGTCCCGCTCGATCCAGGCGTGGAGCCGGCCGTCCACCACCTCGCGGCCGTGCAGGCCGAGGCTCCAGGTGCCGGCGGGCGCGCTCGGATGGAGGACCACCTCGATGTTGTTGAGCCCGCTGTTGGGCTCGTGGCGGCGGTGGTAGAGGTTGCCCCAGTGCTCGAGCCGGTCGCCGAGGCGCAGCCGCTCCCCGAGCTCGACCGTGAAGCGCTGCCCGCCGGGCGCGGTGAGCTCCACGTCGAACACGTCCTGCCCCGCGTACCAGACCTCGAGCTCGTTCGGCGTGCGGTCGCCGCCCGGGATGATCCAGTGGAGGACGTGCCGCTGATCGGGACCGAGCCGGGCGTGGGTGTGCATCGCCGAGGCCCCGTAGTTCCCGACGCTCTGCACGAGGGCGATGCCGGCCTCCCCGAGCAGCATCGCGTCGATCGCCCGCTCGAGGAGCGTCGAGCCGATGTGCGGCCCGGCGGTCTTCCCCGCGCTCAGGTGGAGCACGCACGGCCGCCCGGCCGCCGTGCGGCGGCAGAAGTCGAGCCCTTCGAGCAGGGTGACGGAGTCGCCCAGGTTCTGCAGATCGCGGAGGCGCTGCGACGCGAGGTGGACGAAGACGAGGTCGGCGCCCGAGGCGAGCCCCACCACCGACCCCGGCTCGCGCCGGTTCCCGGCGACGATGTCGGCCACGTGGGTGCCGTGCGAGCCGACCTCGCCGGGGTCCGCGTCGGCCGGGTGGTACTCGAGCGCGCCGAACGGATCGTCGCTGGCGAGGGCGGCGTTCAGGTCGGCGCGCGTGTGCAGGCGGCCGTAGCGCCACGGCTCGGGCGCGCGCGGATCGCCGTGACCGCGCTGGTCCCACAGGGCCAGGAGCCGGGTCGAGCCGTCCGGGTTCCGGAAGTTCGGGTGCGTGAAGTCGAGCCCCCAGTCGCAGATCCCGACGACCACCCCGCTCCCGTCCTCGGGCAGGCTGGGGAGCGGCGGCGCCGCCGGGAGCGCCTCGACCGCGCCGTCCGCGTCCACCTCGTACTCGGCGAGCGGCTCGAGCTCCTCCGCCATGCGCGGCTCGTGGACGGGGCGGGCCGCCTTCAGGCTCACCACCGCCTCACTCTCCCAGACCGGCGGGATGTCCTGCCGCGGCAGGCGGACGGTGACGATCTCGGGTCCGAACCGCGAGACCACCCGCACGCCGGGCGGCGGCGGCGCACCCTCGGCCAGCCGGAGGATGGCGCTCACCTCCTCGTCCGGCGGCCCGGACTCGTAGAGCTCCCAGAGCGCGGGGTCGAACAGCATCGTGGCCTCGGCGAGGCTCCCTCTCAGGACGCGGCGGTGCGCAGCAGCAGCGGCATGAACTGCGTCGGGATCGCGTCGTGCGCAACCGCGGTCCGCACGAAGACGACCGCCGCGGTGGTCAGGGCGGGGATCACCTCGCGGGCCATGCTCGCAGAGGTCATGCTCGACGCGTCGTGGAGCTTGAGGAGCGACGCCGGGGTCACGCGGAGCCGGCGGGCGAGCGCCGTCCGCAGCGCGTCGGCCTCGGTCTCGGTGTTCGACTGCGGCGACGCCGGGCGGTAGACGCAGACCAGGCGGGCGGCGTCGGCGCGGTGGGCGAGCCGGCCGGCGGCGAGCCAGCGCTCGCAGAAGGTCACGTAGTTGGCCGTGCCCCAGCCGTACGTGCAGTCGAGGAGCCACAGCTCCGCCGCGCGCCCACCGCCTTCGCCGCTCGACGGGAACGGCCCGAGCACGAGCTCGGATCCCGCCGCCTCGACGAGCGGCTTCCCTCCGCCGGAGTGCCCGGCGAGGTAGACGCGGCCCGCCGCGCCGAGCCGCGGCGCGCTCGCGTCGAGGTAGGGGCGGCCCGCGGGGCTCGGCAGCGCCCGGAGCCGCGCGTCGCACTCCGCCACGAGGGCGCCCAGGCCCGGCGTCCCGGGGCCGGTGGAGCGCGCGTCGCTGCCGGTCCCGTACTGCCCGCGGGGCGGCACGGACCAGAACCTGCCGACCGTCCGCTGCGCGTCCTCCGGGACGAGGACCACGGGATCCTTGGGATCGAGCGACCGGAGCGCCTCGTCGGCGAGGGCGCGCTGCGAGGCGGGGAGGCGGTCGAGCCGGTAGTGCAGCGCCGCCGCCGGCTTCCGCGCGGCCGCGGCGCGCCCGACCGCGTCCGCCCAGCGCGGCGGACGGGAGGCCGCCCGCGGCGGCGACGCGCCGTCCGGGGCGACGGTCACGTAGTTGTCGTTCCCGTGGAAGAAGACCAGCAGCCGGGAGCCCGCGGCGCGAGGGACGATCGCGCACACCGACCGGTAGTCGTCGCGCGCGCCCGCGTCGGACGCGACGCGGGTGCGCTCGGCCGGCGTCACGGGGAGCGGCGCCGCGTCGGCGACGACGAGCGCCATGGTCTCCGTGACGGCGACGTCGCGTGCAGCCGGGGCGGGCGCCGCCGGCGCCGGTGACGTCGGTGCAGTGGACGGCGCGGGCGATGGCGTGGGGCCGCCGTCGAGGTCCTCCTCGCCGTCGAGGAGCGGCGCGGCGGGCGGACGGCCGCGCCCACCGGCGGCGCCCGGGCGCGGGCGGCGGAGCGGGACGCCCATGAGCTCGGCGTAGAAGAGGTCCGCCTCGGACGGACCTCCGGCGTGGATCAGCGATCGGCGCACGGTGACCTCCCATCGTCCGAGTCTCCCGAAGATAGGGACTCACGTCCGCGCGGCTCGTCTCCTCGCACGGCTCGAATCGGTGTTCGCCGCGGCGACGCCCGGACGTTGCGTCTGCCCCGCGCGCCGCCGGCGCGCGCCGCCGGCGCGGGACGGTTCTCTCTCAGTACAAACACCTTTTCACCGTGGGAGCATGCCGGTCGGCGCGGCGGGCCCGCCGCGGAGCCTGGTCGCCGTCGCTCGCCCCGCCGCCGCCCGGGCGCCGTCCGGCAGGCCCGTGTCTCACGGTGAAGGCGGTCGATGGAGGCAACCCGTGGAATCGCGCGCCCGACCCTCCACGCCGCGCGGGATCGGGCCTAGATCGCGCTTCACGTACTCGACGTTTCGTTGTGCCTGGAGCAGCGGCGTGCTGGAGATCCCCGTGGGCGCTTCGTTGCATGGTTTCGTCGCCGACGGTGACACCGGCGCAGGCCTGTCGCGGCTGCGCGTCGAGATCTGGAGCGCGTCCGGGAGCCCGGCGCCGCTCGCCGCCGCGCGCAGCGACGAGGCGGGGGTCTTCGCGGCCCGCCTCCCCGGGCGCCCGCCCGGCGGCGCCGGCGCGGCCGAGCTGGAGTTCCGGGTCAAGGACGCGGGCCGGCTGATCCACTCCGAGGTCCGCCGCGTCCGGCTGGACGCGCCGGAGGCGATCGAGCTCCAGGTCCCGCGCGACGCCGGCGTCCCCGAGGCGGCCGACCCGGCGCCCGGGCCGCGCGTCACCCGGTTCGCGGTCCGGGGCCGGGCGCGGGGCCCGCGCCGGGGCCCCGTGCGCGCCGAGGCGGTCGTGACGACGCTCGCCGCGGGCGAGCTCCGCGAGGCGGTGATGGCCGAGGGCGCGGTGAACGCCGCCGGCTGGTACCGGCTGCGCTGGGACGGACCCGGCGCCGACGCGCCCGGACCCGCGAGCCTGAGCGTCCGCCTCCGCGACGCGACGGGCGAGCTGCTCGCCGAGTCGGCCCCGCTCCTCTCGCCGGCCTCCTCGATCCGGATCGACGTGCGGATCCCGGCCGGCGCAGCCGCCGGCCCCTCGGAGCAGGCGCTCCTCGAGCAACGCGCCGCAAGCGCCCTCGAGGGCGGGCTCGCGGCGCTGGACGGGCTCGCGCCGGAGGTCATCGGCGAGGTGGCAGGCTGGCTCGACGTCGAGCCCGAACGGTTGCTCCTCCTGCAGCGGGCGCGCGCCCTCGGCGCCGAGACGGGACTCCCGCCCGCCGTGTTCTACGCGCTCGGGCGGAGCGGCCTCTCGCCGGAGCTGGCCGATCTCGCCGAGGCGTCGCTCGGCGCGCTCCGCCTCGCGGCGGACGAGGCGGTGGCCGCCGGGATCGTGGAGGCCGCCGCCCTGGAGGACCCTGGGCCCCTGCTCGAGGCGGTGGCCGCCCGCGCCCTGGACGCCGCGCTCGCGTCGCGCGGCGCCTCGGAGCCCGGCCTCGGCGACGTCCTCGCCGCCGCCGACCTGCCCGAGGAGAACATCCGCGACGTGCTCCGCGCGTGGCAACACCGCGAGGGAGACGACGAGTTCTGGGAGGCCCTCGAGGACGCGGACGGAGAGGCGGAGGACCGCGGCGCGCCGGCGGTGCGGGTCGCGCTCGAGCTCGCCGGCATCGTCGGGATCGACCCCCCGCTGCTGGAGCGGCTGCACGCGCTCCGCCGCGAGGGGCGCTGGCGCGCGCCGGAGGACCTCGCCGACCTCGGCTTCGAGGACTGGTGCGAGCTCGTGGAGGAGACGGGCGCCGGGGACGGGGAGGACGCCCCGGACGCGGAGGCGGTCGAGGCTCGCGCCGGCGAGATCGTGTCGGCGCTGGAGGAGGCCTACCCGAGCCCGTTCATCCGGAAGGCGGTGATCGACGGCGAGGAGGTGGGCCCCGCGGCCCGGCAGCTGCTCGCCCGCGCCCGGCACGACCTCCGCGCCGGGTCGATCCGCGAAGCGGCGGAGGCCGATCCCGCCCTCCTCGAAGGGCTCGAAGATGCGGAGGCCGAGGCGGCCCTCGCCGAGATCGAGGCGGTCGAGCGGATCAGCCGGGTGACGGCCCGGCCGGAGGAGGTCGCGCTCCTCGTCGGCACCGGGATGCGGTCGGCGCTCGACGTCGCCAGCACGCCCCGCGGGCACTTCATCGCCGCGTACGCGGAGGCGCTCGGCGGCCGCGCCCAGGCCGCCCGGCTGCACGCCGAGGCGCAGCAGGCCGCGGCGGCCGCGAAGCTCGCCACGGTGCGCCTCGTCCAGGCCCACCAGCAGGCCCCGTTCGTGCTCGGGAGCGCCCTGAAGGAGATGCCCGACGCGGCGGCGCTCTTCGGCGGCGCGAGCCTCTGCGCCTGCGAGGAGTGCGGCTCGGTCTACAGCCCGTCCGCCTACCTCGTCGACCTGCTCCGGTACCTCAACGTGCAGGATCCGAAGCGGCTCGACGAGCTGCGCCAGCGGCTCGCGAAGCGAGGGCTCGACACGCGCGCGATCGAGCGGCTCGGCCGCTACCGGCCCCTGGACGTGCTCCTCGCCCGGCGTCCCGATCTCGCCCACCTCCCGCTCACCTGCGAGAACACCCTCACGCCCCTCCCGTACATCGACCTCGTGAACGAGGTGCTCGAGGCGCGCGTCACCGGCGGGAGCGCCGCGTTCGACACCGGCAAGACCCCGGCCGACGTGCTGCGCGCCGTCCCGCAGCACCTGAGCCGCGAGGCCTACCGGCGCCTGCAGGAGGCGGTCCACCCGCTGGTGCTGCCGTTCCACGAGCCGCTCGCGGTCGCCCGCGCCTACCTCGGCCACCTCGGGGTCTCGCGCCTCGAGCTCCTCCGGACCTTCGGGGCCGGCCCGGCACACGCGGAGCGCCTGGCGGCGGAGGCGCTCGGGATGTCGCCGGAGGAGCTCCAGCAGGTGATCCGTCCGCCGGCAGAGCCCTGGCGGCACCTCGGGCTCGAGGCCGGGGCACCGGGCGACGGCGCCGCGCGATGGCTGGAGGCCGTGTCGCGGGTCCCCGCCTTCCTGGACGCGACCGGGCTCTCGTTCGCGGCGCTGGTCGAGCTCGCGGCCACGCGGTTCGTGAACCCCGACGGCGGGCTCGCCCTCGAGTCGCCCGCCCCGGACTGCGACCCGGAGAAGATCGTCCTCGCCGGCCTGGACGCGGCGCGCGTCGGGCGGATGATCCGGCTGGTCCGCCTGCAGCGGCGGCTCGGCTGGAGCTTCGCCGACCTCGATCGAGCGCTGCAGGCCCTGGGGGCGACCGACCTCGACCTCGGGATCGTGGAGAAGCTCGCCGACGCCCGGGAGCTGGCGCGGCGGCTCGATCGCCCCATCGCCGAGCTGCTCGTGCTCTGGGCGCCGCTCGACACGTGGGGCCCGGACGCGCAGTTCGAGCGCCTCCTCGCGTCCCGCGCGGTGGCCTGGCGGACCGAGGACCTCCGGACGTTCCAGCTCCGCGAGGACCGGGCCGAGCTGGCCGCGACCGGCGAACGCCTCGACCCGATCGCCCCCGCCCTGCTCGCCGCCTTCCGGATCACGAGCCCGGAGCTGGCGAGGATCCATGCGCTCCTCGCGCGCCGGGGCGCGCCGCCGAGGCTCGACCTGGCCGGCCTCTCCGCCGTGCTGCGCGTGGTCGTGCTCTCCCGGGCGCTGCGGCTCCGCGTGGACCAGCTCGATGCCCTGCTCCGGCTCGCGCCGCCGGAGGCGGATCCCTTCCGCCCCGGCGACCCCGCCGGCACGCGCCGCTTCGTCGAGCTCGCGGACGAGGTCGCGGCGTCCGAGTTCACGCCGGAGCGGCTCGTGTACCTCTTCCGCCACGAGGCCGAGCCCGGGCGCGATCCGTCTCCGCTCGCCGCCCAGGTGCAGGCGGTCCTGGCGAACATCCGGCGCGGCCTCCTCGACGCGATCGCCGAGACCAGCGCCGGCGCGGAGCCGGCCGCCGAGAGCCTGCGCCGCAAGCTCGGGACGCTCCTCGAGGGGCCGCTCGTGGCGCAGGCGATGGACGTGATCGACGCCCGGACCCGGGTGACGCCCGCCGAGCGCCGCGCCTTCTTCGACCGGCACCTGGCGCGGATCTTCCCGGACCCTGCAGCCGCGGCCGCCCGCCTCTTCGGCCCCGCACCGGGGCCCGCGGCTGGCACCCCTGCGCAAGCCACCCCTGCGCCCGCCGCTCCGGCGACCGCCGTTGCCGCGCCCGCCGCTCCGGCGCCCCCTGCGCCCGCGACGCCTGCGCCCGCGACCGCCGCGCCGGCGACCGCCGCGCCGGCTCCGCCCGCGCCGCCGGACGCGCTCGATACGCTCGCCGCGGCACCGGTCGCCGCGCCCGCGGAAGCCTCGGCCGCGGGCCCCGGACCCGCAACCGCCGCGGCAGCCCCCGCCGATCCGGCCGAGGAGCGGTGGCTCGCCCAGGCCGCCTTCGTCCTGGGGCACCTCCTGCCCTACCTCCGCGTCCGCCAGACGCGCGGGGCCATCGTGCAGGCGCTCGCGGATCAGCTCGGGCTGGGTGCACCCGCGACGGGCCGGCTCCTCGAGGTGGTGCTGCGCTCGCGCCGCCAGGCGGGCGCGCCGCTCCTGGCCGACTTCCTCGCGCTCGCCGGCACCGGGCTCTCCGGCGAGTACTTCGCGAACGGCGATCTCGGCGGGACGCCCGCCGTGGTCCGGCTGGATCCGGAGCTCTCGTTCTCGTGGTCCGGCGCACCGCCCGCGGACGGCGTCCCCGCCCGCGGCTTCAGCGCGCGCTGGACGGGCCGCTTCCTCCCGCGCGGGACCGCGCCGCACGTGTTCTACGTCCGCAGCGACGGCGCGGTGCGGCTGGCCGTGCGCGCGGCCGGGGCGGAGCAGGTGATCCTCGACCGGGCAGCCGCCGGCGATCGCGTCGTGGACCTCGTGTCGGAGCCGGTCGAGCTCCCCGGCGGCGCGCTGGTCGAGCTCCGCCTCGAGTACCGGAACACCGGCGGGCCCGCGACGCTGTCGGTCGAGGTCGGGACGGCGCCGGGCGCCCGGGCCCCGATCGCCACCGCCGATCTCTTCCCTCCGGGCAGCCTCGAGTCGTTCGCGCCGGTGGAGGCGAGCTACCGCCGCCTGCACAAGGCCGGCCTGCTCCTCGCCGGCTTCGGCCTCGGATCCGACGATGCGCAGCTCGCCTGGCTCACGAGCGACCCGCCCTACCTCGAGCTCGACGCGCTCCCGATGGAGCCGGGCGGCGGGGATCCGGTGGCGCTCTTCCGGAGGTGGCGCTCGGTCGCGGCCCTGGTCGCGCTGCGGCGGCGGCTGCCGCGCTCCGACGCGGAGCCCTTCGAGGCGCTCCGCGCCCCATCGCTCGCCGAGGCGCTCGACCGCCTCGCCGCCGCGACCGGCTGGGACCGCGCCACCCTCGACGCGCTCGCCGGGCCGCAGGGCCTGGGCCTCGACCCGGCGGTCGGGCTGCGCCCCCCCCCGGACGGCGCCGAGCCGGCGGTGCTCCGGCTCGCGCGCGCGATGGACGTCCACCGGCGCGTGGGCGTCGCGCCCCCCACCCTCACCGCGTGGGCCTCCGGCGCGCCGGACGCCGACGCCGCCGCGGCCATCGTGCAGGCGGTGAAGGCGCGCTACGACGAGGCGCGCTGGCTGGAGGTGGCCCGGGCGCTCAACGATCCGCTCCGGGCGGAGCGCCGGGACGCGCTGGTCGCCTACCTGCTGCCGGGGCTGCGATCGCTGGGGGTGCGGAAGCGGAGCCAGCTCTTCGAGTTCTTCCTCGTCGACGTCGACATGAGCCCCTGCATGCTCACCTCGCGCGTGAAGCAGGCCATCTCGGCGGTCCAGACGTTCTTCCAGCGCTGCCTCATGAACCTCGAGCCCGAGGTGAACCCGCGGCTCGTCGACGACGCGGACTGGAAGTGGCTGAAGAGCTACCGCGTGTGGGAAGCCAACCGGAAGGTCTTCCTGTACCCGGAGAACTGGATCGAGCCGGAGCTACGGGACGACAAGTCTCCGCTCTTCGAGGAGCTGGAGCGGAGCATCCTCCAGCAGGAGATCAAGAAGGAGAACGTCGAGGCGGCGTTCGCGGACTACCTCGCCGGGCTCGACGGCATCTCGCGCCTAGACGTCCGGGGCGTCTGGTTCGAGCGGCGCGCCCGGACGCCCGCCGCGCCGGCCCCCCGCCGCGGAGCTCCGGGCGGCGGTCGTGCGCCGGCCGCGCCGCGGTCCGAGTGGGACCAGGGCACCTATCACGTCTTCGCGCGGACGTTCAACGCGCCGCACGTCTGGTATCAGCGCCGGCTCGAGGACGGCAGGCGCTGGACGCCGTGGCAGAAGGTCGACGCCGACATCGAGGGCGAGCACCTCGTGCCGGTGATGTTCCAGCGGCGGATGCACCTGTTCTGGACGGTCTTCCGCGAGGCCCCGAAGCCGGCGCCCCCGCCCCCGAGAGATCAGAAGGGCGCGCCGCCCCAGGTCGGCAAGGACTGGGAGATCCATCTCGCCTACGCGGTCTTCGACCGCGGCCGCTGGTCGCCCAAGCGGATGTCCGCCGCGGGCGCGCGGGACGTGCAGCGGTTCCGTTCGACCGCCGCGGGGGGCGCGGTGCAGCTCGACGGGAGCAACCTCCTCGACCCGGCCGACTACACGCTCCGTGCGACCGTTTCCGAGGACCCGCCCTCGCTCCGGATCCACCTCCATCGCCGCCGGGTCGACCTCCTCCGGACGGGGGCGGAGGGCGAGCGCAACGTGCGGACGCGCCCGGCGGAGGTGGAGCTCGTCGCGCGGTTCGCGCTCGACGGCTGCAACGGCGAGCTGGTGCTCGACGAGGTGCGCCCGGGCGGCGAGGTCCGGGCGATCGGCTTCGTCGATCCGCGGCACCGCGGGAAGCTCGCCCGGCGGCGGGCCCCGGCGCGCGCCCCGGTGCTCCCGGCCGCGCGGCCGTTCGACGTCCAGCGCGGCGGCGCGCTCGCCGCGCCGCTCGGCTACCGCGTGAGCGGCACCGGGTACGTCCCGATCCACGCCGGCCGCGGCCCGCTCCTCGCCCTCCCCGCGCCGCGGGGCGGCGGCCTCGAGGTGGCGCTCGGGCTCGACCGCGGCGCGGGCCGCGGCGCGCGGGTGGTGCCGGTGGTGGACGCGGCGCTCGGGGGCGCCGGGCTCCAGCCGCTCTTCTACCAGGATCGGTCGCGCAGCTACTTCGCGCGCCCGGTCTTCACCGGCTGGCGGCCGCCACGGCTCCTCGCCATGCCGCTCGTGGGCGCCCGCGCGCCGCGCCTCACGCCGCGCTTCGGCCGGGTCGCCGTCGCGCGCCCCGCCGCGCGCCCCGCGGCGCGACCCGCCCAGCGCGCGCGCCCGGCGGGCCGCAGCCGCGAGTCGCACGAAGAGCCGCTCGGCGCGTTCGAGGTCGAGGTCCTCGAGACCGACCCGGCGGCGGCGCTCCTCGCGCCCTCCGCCGGCGAGGTCGAGCTGGAGGCCTTCGCGCCCGACGCGCGGGACGCCTGGGAGGACCTCGTCGACGAGGCCTGGCACCCGGACGACGCCGGGGAGGCCAGGCCGGCGCCGCGCGTCCGCAGCCGCCCGCCCGCCCCGCGGCCCGCGCCGGGGCGGCCGGCGGTCCGCGGGGCGCGTCCCGCTGCGCGCCCGGCCGTCGCGCGGCGGCCGCTCGTGCGCGTCACCCGGGTGGCCGGTCACCACGAGCAGCGGCTCCGGTTCACGCCGTTCGAGCACCCCACCACCTGCGCCCTCGTCCTCGCCCTCAAGGCGCGCGGGATCGAAGGGCTCCTCGCGCTCGGCACGACGCGGCCCGCCCAGGGGCTCGACCACGACCGCGTCCTCGTCCCCGGCGACCGCGGCGAGGCGCGGGTGGAGTGGAAGCTCCGGCGGCCCACCTGGTTCGAGCGGCGCTACCGGCCCGGGCCGCTCGTGGACCAGGCGCACCCGCCGCACCTCGACGTCGACTTCGATCCCGACGGTCCGTACGGGCTCTACAACTGGGAGCTCTTCTTCCACGCCCCGTTCCAGGTGGCGATCCGGCTCGCCAAGGACGGCCGCCACGAGGAGGCGCAGCGCTGGTTCCACTTCATCTTCGATCCGACCACCGACGTGTCCGATCCGGCGCCGCAGCGGTACTGGCGCTTCGCCCCGTTCCACGAGAACACCGAGTACGCAGGGGCGCGCGAGCTCGTGGCGCTCCTCTCCTACTCCGGCGACAGCCCCGCGCTCATCCGGCGCCAGCGGCTCGTGCTCGAGCAGGTGACCTCCTGGTGGGAGAAGCCGTTCGACCCGCACGCGATCGCCCGGCTCCGCACCGCCGCCTACCAGAAGGCGGTGGTCATGAAGTACGTCGACAACCTCATCGAGTGGGCGGACAAGCAGTTCCGCCGCGACACGATGGAGACCATCCAGGAGGCGACCCAGCTCTACATCCTGGCCGGCAACATCCTCGGGCCGCGCCCCGAGCGGATCGCGCCCATCGTCTCCCGGCCGCCGGCCACCTTCGCCCAGGTCCGCGATCGCCTCGACGTCTTCGCCAACTGGGAGGTGCGCCTCGAGAACGCCCAGGTGCGGCGGCCGTTCCGGGTCGCCGCGCGGCCCGACGTGAGCGGCGCGGCGTCGATCCTGGGGATGGCGACGCAGTACTTCTGCCTGCCGCCCAACCCGCAGCTCGACAAGCAGTGGGACACGGTCGCCGATCGGCTCTTCAAGATCCGCAACTGCATGAACATCCAGGGCGTGGTGCGGCAGCTCGCGCTGTTCGAGCCGCCGATCGACCCTGCCCTGCTCGTCCGCGCCGCCGCCGCCGGCGTGGACCTCGGGAGCGTGGCGGCGAGCCTCAACGCGCCGCCGCCGAACCACCGCTTCCGCGTCCTCCTCCGCCGCGCGCTGGCACTCGCCGAGGAGCTGCGCACCTTCGGCGCGGCGACGCTCCGCGCGCTGGAGCGGAAGGACGCCGAGGGGCTCGCCGCGGTGCGCGCGTCGAGCGAGGCCACGCTCCTCGAAGCGATGCGCGACGTGAAGAAGAAGGAGGTCCGGCAGGTGGAGGAGGTGGTGGCGCAGCTCGGGGTGGAGCGCGAGCACGTCGAGCTGCAGATCCGGCACGTCACCACGCAGCTCCAGACGCTGATGAACCCGCAGGAGGAGGCGCGCCAGAAGTCGCTCACGGCGGGCCAGGTGATCTCCACGGTGGCCGAGGGCGCCGACCTGCTCTCCAGGGTGCTCTACGCGATCCCGGACTTCCAGACCGGCACCGCCGGCGGGTTCAGCTCGCCGTTCGTGACGCTCCAGCTCGGCGGCCAGATGTTCGGCGACATCGCGGCGGCGTTCGCCGAGAGCGCCCAGAAGGTGATGGCGCGGAACGACACCGAGGCCGACCTCGCGGCGGTGCAGGCCGAGTACCAGCGCCGGCGCGAGGAGTGGCAGAACGAGCTCGAGCTGCTCGGGAAGGAGAAGGCGCGCGTCGAGAAGCAGCTCGCCGAGGTGCAGCTCCGGCTGGAGATCGCGAACGCGGAGCTGCGCCGGCACGACGTCGCGGTGGAGAACGCCCGCAAGACCGAGCGCTGGCTCCGGGACAAGTACACGAGCGAGCAGCTCTACGGGTGGATGCTCGGGCAGCTCTCCGCGGTCCACTTCCAGGCGTACAAGCTGGCCTTCGACGCGGCGCAGACGGCGGAGCGCGCCTACCGCTTCGAGCGCGGCGAGCCCTCCGCCTCCTTCGTCGAGTTCTCGTACTGGGACAGCCTGAAGAAGGGGCTCCTCGCCGGGGAGCGGCTGCTGGTCGATCTCCGGCGCATGGAGGCCGCGCACCTCGAGGGCGATCGCCGCGCGCTGGAGGTCACCCGCCACCTGTCGCTCCGCGACGACGACCCGGCGGCCCTCCAGCGGCTCCTCGCCACCGGGAGCTGCGAGGTGCAGGTGACCGAGGCGCTGCTCGACGGCGACTTCCCGGGCCACTACTTCCGACGCCTGCGGAGCGCGAGCCTCACCGTGGCGGGCGCCGTCGGCGCGCACGCGAACGTGAACTGCACCCTCACGCTGCTCGCCAACCGGATTCGGGTGGACCCGAACGCGAGCGGCTCGTACCCGCCCTCGGAGGACGGCGCGGACGGCCGGTTCCTCGTGAACCTCGCCCCGGTGCAGGCGGTGGCGACGAGCCGCCCCGCGGGCGACGCCGGCGTCTTCGAGCTCCGCTTCGACGACGACCGGCTCCTGCCGTTCGAGGGAGCGGGCGCGATCTCCACCTGGCGCATCGAGCTCCGCCAGGACGACAACGCCCTGGACCTCTCGAGCGTCTCGGACGTGGTGCTGACGCTCGCCTACACCGCCCGCGGCGGCGGCGCGCCCCTCGCCGCGGCGGCGCGGGCCAGCCGCGAGAAGCTGCTCGGGCGCGGGGGCCTCGAGCCCGCCCCGCAGAAGCTCGTGAGCCTGCGGCGCGACCTGCCCGGCGCGTGGCAGCGGCTCGCCGAGGCGCCGCCCGGCGCCGACGTGGAGCTGGCGATCGCGCTCGACGGGGCCGCGCTCCCCGGGCGCTTCCGCGGCCACGAGGTGCGGGTCGAGCGGGTGGTGGCGTTCGCCCACCCGCGCGGCGCGACGCCGGGGGGCCTCCGGGTCCGGGTCGAGCCGCCCAGGGGGTCGGGCACGCCGCTCGCCGCGTGGGACCGGCCGTGGGCCGGCGCCCGGGCGCTCCGCGCCGGCGCGGAGGTGTCCGGGCCCGCCGGCACCTGGAAGGTCTCGATCGGCGCGGCGGGCGCGAAGGTGACCGAGCTGTTCGACGACGTGGCGCTCGCGTTCGAGCTGCGGGCGCGCAGGTCCTGAGGGGAGAGCGGCGGCGATGGCGACGCACGAGAACGGGATCCGCGGTGAAGGAGGCACGGTGGGTCGAGCGCCCCGGGCAGAGCCGTTCTCGAGATCGCCCGCGGAGCTGTTCGAGGCGGCGCGGTCGCCCGGCGGCACCGCGGAGCTCCAGCGCATGGGCGTGATCGCCGTGGCCCGTCCCGGCGGGCGCGCCGCCGCGGTGCGCGAGGGCGACGTCGTACTGCGGCGCCTCCTCGGCGAGGGCCGGCTCACCGTGGCCGAGCTGGCGGCGGGCGGCCTGTCGCGCCGCGCCGAGCTGGAGGCGCTCGGCATCCCGTGCGAGGGGGCCGACGACGGCCTCTTCGTCCCGGTGCAGCGGGACGGCGCAGCGACCGTGGGCCGGCAGGTCGCGACGGCGGACGGGACCGCCCCGCCCGACACCGCCGTCCTCCGCCTCGGCGCCGCGCGCCGTCGCTGGCGCTCCCCGGGCGCGCTGGCGCCGCACCGCGGTGGCGGCGCGCTCCTGCCCGCGGCGCCGTTCGCGGAGGACGCGCCCGCGGGCGTCGCGGCGGGCCTGCTGGAGGCGCTGCTCGCGATCCGCGCCCGGCGGCGCCGCTCGCTCCGCGAGGAGGACCTGCGCGCGATCGTCCGGTCCGGCGCGGGCGCGGCGGCGGAGGCGTTCCAGCGGGCCGTGGCGGTCGCGGAGCTCGATCAGCGGGTGCGGGGCCCGGCGGGCACGCCCGGCCGGGCGGAGCTGCTCGAGGCGCTGGCCGGCCCGGTGCTCGCCGCGGCGGAGCGGCAGTTCATCCTCGATCCGGCGCGCTCCACGCTCGAGCTGCTCGAGCCCGGCGAGCGGGATCGCTACCTGCGCGTGGCCTGGGATGCCGACGACTTCCCGGGCGGCGCCCACGGCCCCAACGAGGCCCGGGCCGAAGGGCTGTTCGCGGCCCTCGCGCGGCTGCGTCCGGAGCGCCGACCCAACAGCGGGAGCGACGCGGTGGTCCAGCGCGACGAGCTCGACGCCGCGATGCAGCGGCGGGTCGCCGGCGCGCTCGCGCCCGTCCCCGACGAGCGCGGCCACCGGCTGCACCGCGAGGCCGCCGAGGCGTACGTGCGGATGCGCACTGCCGCGGCGGGCGACGGCGTGACGTTGACGATCGGCAGCTCCTACCGCAGCCCGGCGCGCGCCGCGGCGAGCGCGGCGCGGGCGGGGAACGCGGCCGCGGTCGCGTCCTTCTCGTCGCACTCCCTGGGCCTCGCGGTCGACCTCCGCATGGCGCAGGGCGGCCTCCGCTTCGCGGAGGCGACGACCCGACCGTTCCAGAACGTCGTCGACATGTACCGGTCGCCCGTCCACAAGTGGATGTTCCTGCGGGGAGAGGATCACGGCTGGTTCCCCTACCGCCGCGAGCCCTGGCACTGGGAGTACAACCCGCCCGGCTTCCGGACGCGGTTCCGCGGCGAGGCACCGGCCGCGACCGCGGCGCGCGACGGCGCCGCGGCGCCCTCGCCGCCCGCGCCAGCGGCCGTGCCGGCTGCGCCCGCGCCGGCGGCGGCACCGTCGCCCTCCGCGGCCCCAGCGGCGCCGCGGGAGGACGCCGGCGCCGCCGAGGTCGCGAGCGATCCCGTCGCGCCCATCCGGCCGGCCATCGTCCTCCGCGGGAGCGTCGGGCGCGGAGCGCGGAACCGGGCGGCGGACGTCCGCGCGGTGCAGGACCGGCTCGTCGAGCTCCGGGAGCTCGCCGCGGCCGACGCCGCCGCGGAGCGCCCCTCCGGCACCGCCGCGGTCGCCGAGCGTGGGCTCCGCGCCACGATCGCGGCGATCGAGAGCTTCCAGCGCCACGTCGGGCAGGCCGTCACCGGCGCCATCGACGGCCCGGCGGCGCAGCTCGACCTCGACCGCGCCATCCCGCACCCGACGGCGGCCGAGCTGGCCGCGGTCCAGACCCGCCGGGCGGCCCTCGTCGAGACGGTGGACCGGGGGCTCACCATCGGCGGCCCGGTGGGCGCGGTCGGCACGGGCAACGCGCCCGCCGACGTCGCCGCGGTGCAACGGCGGCTCGTCGCCCTCGGCGTGCTCGCCTCGGCGCACGGAGAGGCGCCCGCCGCGGGCGCGACGGCGCCCGTCCCGCAGGGCAGCCTGCGCCGCACCATCGCCGCGATCCGGACGTTCCAGCGGCGGGTGGGGTTCTGGGCGGCGCGGGGCGAGGTGGCGGGCGGGTCCACCGCCGGGGTCGTGGCGCCGGGGGACGCGACCGCGGCCCTCCTCGATCGGATCGCCGTGCACGAGATCACCTCCGGCACCGACCGCCTCCGGCTCCAGGACCACGTGGTGAGCGACGTCACCGAGAGCCCCATCGGCGTCCGGTTCGACGGCATCGCGTCGCCGTCTGCGATCCCCGTCGCGGACTGGGTCGCGCTGGGGCTCACCGCGCCGCAGGCGGCCGCCCTCCGCCACGTCTCGCTCCACGAGGGGAACTTCGACGCGATCAACACCTACGACACCGCCCGCGTGAGCGCCGGCTTCGTCCAGTTCGCGGGTGGCCGCGGGCTCCCGCCCTACCTCGCGCTCCTCAAGTCGCGCCGCCCCGCCTCCTTCCGCACGCTCCTCCAGGAGCTGGGGATCGACGTCGAGTTCACGGTGGCGAGCGGCCGGATCCGCGCGGCGCGCGTGGCGGTGCTCGACCCCACCGCGGCGCGGGTGCTGCGCGCCGCCGACGCCGAGCAGGCGATCCGCGCCGACAAGAAGCTCACCGCCGCCCTGATCCTGTCCGGCCGCGACGGCGACGTGCAGCGGGTGCAGATCGAGGCGGCGATCCGCGACTACGTGCTCCCCTCCCTCGACGCGAACGTGTCCTGGGGGACCGTCACCGCGGCGCTCCGCGATCTCCTCCGGTCGGAGCAGGGCATGGCGATGCTCTTCGACCGGGCGATCCAGGAGGGGACCGGGGGCGGCCGCATCCGGTTCGAGCGAGTGATCCGGGCCGTCCACGCGGCGCGGGCCGCGGCCACCTCCGCCGACCTGCAGGCGCGCGAGGCCGACGTCCTCGCGCGCGTCGAGAGCGACCTCCAGGCCGCGGCCGACGTCGCCGCCCGGGTCGCCGAGGTGCGCGGGCTGCTCGAGTCCCTCGCCCGCGAGGCCGGGGCGACCGATCCACCGGCGGTGCTCGCCCGCCCCGAGCTCGGCCAGGCGCGCCGGAAGGTCGGCGAGGCGCGCACGCGGCTCGGCGACGTCGTGAACGTGGCCCCGTTCCGCGGCTCCACCATCGACGCGACGCTCGCCTCGATCGACGCGACCTTCCGGGCCGAGGACACCCGCCTCGCGTTCGCCACCCCCCCGGCCACCCGGACCGCGCTCCAGGGCGCGCTGCGCTCCTCCGAGCGCGCGCTCGCCGCCGCGGTCCGCCCGGTGGCGCCGGCCGCGAGATACCTGCGGCGCATCCAGGACATCCGGACCTCGGCCCTGGCGGCGCCTCCACCGGCGCCTGCGCCCGCGGCACCCAGGGTGGCGCCCGTCGCGCCCGCAGGCGCGAGGCCCTCGGAGTGGTGGGCTCCCAGCGGAGGCGAGGTGACGGCATGAAGCCATTCTTCGAATCGATCGAGCCCGAGCACACGGCGGACGTCGCGGCGGCGGTCGCGTCGCTCGGGGCGGAGCTGGCGGACGGTACGGGGCAGGCGCTCGGGCTGGAGGAGATCGTCGGCCGGTTCGTGGAGGCGACCCCGCGCCTCACGCCGCTCGAGCGCGCCGAGCTGCTCCGCGCCGTCGTGGAGGACGTGGAGTCCGGGACCGTCCCGAGGGGGCCGACCTCGGCTGCGGGGCGGCCCGCGAGCCCGGGGACGCGGTCGACCGGCTCGATGCCGCCGCGCGGCGGCGCCGTCGCGCCGCGGCCGGGCGCGGCCCCTCCGCGGCCTGGCGCGGCGCCGCCACGACCGGGTGCGGCAGCGCCCACGCGCCCCGGCCCCGCCCGCAGCGGCGGCGATACGCGCGGCGGACGCTCGACCGGGTTCGACTGGGGAAGGCTCGCCTCCGGGTTCCGCACCGGGCTCGACGTCTTCCAGCAAGCGGCGCAGGTGGTCTCGCAGTTCACTCCGCGTCAGGCTCCTCCTCCCGGCCCCGCGCCCGGCCCCGGGCCGGAGCCGGCGCCGGGTCTCGCCCCGGAGCCCGCGCCCCCTCCGGCCCCCGACGGCGGACCGGCCCCGTACGCCGCGGCTCCGCATGCCCCGTACGCGCCGTACGCGCCACCCGCCGCGCCGCCGGGCGGCCCGGCCGGCGCGCTCCGCACCGTGCTCCTCCAGGGGCTCCGGTCCGGCCAGCTGCTGTCGCTCCCCGGCCCGGTCCGGCCTCCGAGCGCGGCGCCCCCGGCGCCCGCGCCGGCGCCGCCCCTCGACGCGACAGGGATGCTCGGGCTGATCCTCGGGAACCCCCAGCTCCAGCAGGCGCTCCAGTGGGCGGCCGTGCTCGGGCCCCGGGCGCCACGGTCGGTGCAGCTCCAGATCCCCTCCACGACCGAGCCCGGGGCGACCCGCGACGTCGGACTCCCGCTCGGCGCGGTCATGAACGCCATCGCGCGGCTCGCCACGGAGGCCGTGGCGGAGCTGGACGAGGCGGCGCGGGAGGACGCCCCCGAGGTGCCGGAGTACCTCGTCGGCGAGGACGGAGAGTTCGTGGTGGACGTGGCGAGCCCGGAGGAGCGGGCCCGCGCGGCCACCTTCATGCTCCGCGTCGCGCAGGAGGCGGAGCGGGCCCGCCGCCTCGACGGCGTGGGAGCCGGCGACGAGCTGGACGTCTGGGCCCGGGAAGCGGGGTGGACGCGATGAGCACGGACAGCACGAAGGCGATGGAGGAGGCGCTGCAGGCGGCCGCGCAGCGGCTCAACGGCAACGGCCCGCGGGAGGGCCACGATCCGCTCGGGGTCCTCGGCTCGCTCCTGCCGCGGCTGTTCGCGCGCGACGAGGACGAGCGGGACGAGCTGCTCGAGAAGCTGGAGGGCGTGCAGCGGGAGGACCTCGCGCCGCTGCGCGAGGAGGTGCTCCACCTGCGCAAGGCGCTGCACCGCGCGGTGAAGCTGCAGGAGGCGACCCTCGCCGAGGTGCGCGCGGTCGCCGAGCAGCAGCGCGCCGTCGTCGCCGCGGTGCTCGAGCTGGCCCGGCACATGGCGCGTGTGCAGATCATCGAGGACCTTCCCGAGGAACCGGGCGAACCAGCGGTGCGGGCGCGCGCCGACGCCCGCACGGAGCCGGGCCGGGGCGCCCCCGGGACGCGCACGAGGTAGCAGCACGCAGGGCGAGGAAGCGGCAGAGCTCACGAAGCAGGAGGACGACATGGCCACGATGGGCAGGGAAGGCTTCGAGTACGAGGACGTGGAGCCCGAGGCGGCGTTCGAGGCGGCGGACGACGAGGCGTACGAGGCCGCCGACGAGCCGGAGGCGGAGGGGGACTACGAGACCGACGACGAGGCCTCCGACGAGCCGGGAGAGGCGATGTACGAGGCGGCGGATCTCTCCGGGGACGAGGGGGTGGAGGCCTACGCGGAGGATGACGGCGAGATCATGGAGGAGCCGCCGGACGAGGCGGTCGTGGCCGCGACCGCGAGCTCGCGGCGCTGGGTCGGCAAGGTCCAGGCGGACCAGCGCAAGGAGGCGGCCCGGGCCGTGGCCACGCAGCAGACCATCGCGAAGCAGCTCCGCGCGATCCCCGCGGTCCCGCAGCCCCGGGCGCAGGCCCTCGGCCGGCTGCAGGGGAGCCACGTGTTCACCGCCCGCCTCGAGAACGGCCGGACCGCGCGGATGATCCTCGCCCCCACGCCGGCGCCCATCAGCGAGGTGAACCGGCTGCGGGCGACGATCAACACCAACGACCGCCGCCAGTCGGCCGCCATCAGCGCCAACGCGCGCGCCCTCAAGGCGCTCGCGGCCACGCAGGCGGACGCGGTGAAGAAGCTCACCTCGGAGCAGGTGAAGAGCGACCGCGCCCTGTCCCAGCGGATGACCGAGGGGCTCACCCGCCTCGACAAGCGGATCACGTCCGAGCTCTCCACGCGCGGCGGCTCGCTCGCCAAGCACCGCAAGGGGATGAGCGCGATGCTGCGCCGCCACCGCCGCCGGTCGCTGGCCCGCACCCTCACGCTGACGACCGCCCTGCCGACGTTCGCGGCGTTCGGGGACCGGACGAGCCCGCTCTCCGCTACGAACCTGAAGCTGACCGGGGTGCTCGCCGCGTCCCTCGTCGCCCCGGAGGTGATCGACCTCCTCGGCGGCGGCGGGAAGGGCGGGGCCACCTTCCGCCGCCTCGGCGACTTCGCCGCCTACGCCGGCGCGATCGTGAACCCGGGCGTCTCGTTCCTCCTCTTCCGCAACGCCCAGAACCAGCGCTTCGCGACCGCCGTGGAGGGGAGCTTCACCGCCAACCAGACGCGCGACGCGGCGTTCACGATCGCGAAGGACTCGGCCGGCGCGTTCGAGAAGGCGGCCGCCGCGAACAAGATCCCGGTGGTGATCACGAAGCTCGCCGGGCCGGGGAACGTCACGGCGGCCTTCGCCAACGGCAAGCTGCAGCTCTCCGCCGACGCCGCCGTGGACGGGACCACCCGGGTGGCGTGGATGATGGACACGCAGCCCAGCACCTGACGCGCCGTCCCGGAGGCCCGAGATGCCCGACTCCGCTCGGCGCGCCGAGGCGAGCCACGTCCCGAGCCCGGGAGGGATCGGAGCGGACGGGTGGCACCCCGCCCCCAGCGCGGGAGCGCCACCCGTCCGCGGGACCGAGGTGCTCACCGCGACGCTGCCCAGCGGGCGCATCGCCTGGCTCCAGCTCGACCCTCCGCTCGCGCCTGTGCCGGAGCTGAACCACCTCGCGCACGCGGTGGAGCGGATGGAGCACCGCCGCGCCGCGGAGGCGCACGCCGCGACCGAGGCGCTCCGGCGCCTGTCGCGCACCGTCGCGGCCGACGCGGCGCGGCTCTCCACGGGCGCCGCGCGCCGGCGCCGCCGGCTCTGGCGGCGGCTCGCCCGCGAAGGCGCAGCCCTCGAGCGGCGCACGGCGGCGCGCTCCCGCGCGCTCGCCGCCGAGCTCGCCGCGCTGCGCCGGCGCGAGCGGGCGCTGGCGCGCCGCCTGGACCGGCGCGACCTCTGGGACCAGCTCGTCGTCGCGAGCGCGTTCCCGCTGTTCGCGGCCTACGGGCAGCGCGCCGACCCGCTCGCCGAGCGCAACCTCGTGCTCTCGCTGTCCGTCGCCATCTGGCTCGTGGGCGACGAGATCTCCGACTTCCTCTCGGGCGCGCGCGACGCCCGGGACGTCGTCCGCAAGGCCGACCTCTGGTCCTACGTCGCTCCGGCCGCGAACCTCCTCTCCGGGTGGCTCCTCCTCCAGGAGAGCCACCACCGGCGGTTCGCGACCGGCGTCTCGGACGTGGGGCCGCCGCGCGCGATCGGTCCGGGGCAGTACCTCTTCGCGAGCATCGTGGAGCTGCCGCCGCTCGGCGACGGCGATCCGGAGCGGGGCACGCCCGCGGTCGCGAGCGCCCTGGCCATCGAGACCCGGAACCCGCCCCCGGGCGTCACGGCGAAGCTGCAGAGCGTCGCGCCGCTCGTGCAGCGCGCCGCGCAGACGCTCGCGGTCGTGGCCGAGGTGACGGTCGATCCGCCCGCCACCCCCGCCGACGTGGTCGCGGCGGCCTTCCCCGCGGTGCGGGTCGCGTGGATGGTGGACACCCAGGGGGCCTGATCATGGCAGGTACCACGCGCTCCGACGAGGCCCGGCTCCGCGCGCGCGCCGCGCTGCAGGACGCGCTGGCGCGGCTCGTCCAGGGTGCGCCGGGGCCGCCGCCCCGCCCGTCCCTCCCCGCGCACGATCCGGTGCCCGCGCCGCTCCCGCCCCTCGCGCGCCCGCGGCCGCTCCGGCTCCGGCTGCCCGACGGTCGCATCGCGGAGGCGGTCTCCGGCCCCGCGCTGGCGCAGCGGGACGAGCTCGCCGCGATCGCCCGCGCGGGCGCCGCGAACGACCGGACCGCCTTCGCCATGCTGGCCGCGCAGCGCCGGGCGGTCCAGGACCTCGAGCGCGCCACGGAGGAGGCGCGCGCGCGGCTCGCCGGGCTCGAGCAGCGCTCCGACGCCGCGGCGCTCCGGCTGCTCGACGCGATCCGCGAGCTCCGCGGACAGCTCGGCGCCGTCCGGCGCGCACAGGGCCGCACGCTGGCCGCGCGCCGTGGAGGCCAGGCGCGCGCCCAGGCGCTGCGGGCCGAGCTCGCCGGGCAGCGGACGGCCGCGGTCGTGCAGCAGGTGTCGGCGATCTCGACCGCCCTCCAGAGCACGGCGCTCGGGGATCGCGGCTCGGTGCTCGCCCCGGCGAACGTCGTCCTCGCCGCCAACCAGCTCTTCTGGAGCCTCCTCGACCCGTTCCTGCGCCGGCTGGGGCTCGTCACCGGCGCGGCGCCGAGCGTGCTGGCGATCATCGCGCCCGTGGCGAGCCTCGCCACCGCGCAGGCGCTCCTGGGCGGCCGCCCGCGAGGCCGGGGCCAATGAGCGCCTCCCGGGGGCCGCTCGCGCGCCTGGCGCGCCTCGCCGGCGGGGTCGCCCTCATGCAGGGCCGCCTCGGCCACCAGATCGTGGGGCAGCTCCTCATCTCCGGCGTGGGCGCATCGGACCTGGAGGTGGCCGGGGCGACCGCGGTGCTGACCGCGACCTCGGGTCAGGGGAGCGTGGCCGCCCAGGTCGCGGTGCGGACGGTCGCGCCCGCGCTCGCGGCGCGGAGCCTCATCCGCCGGTCGGAGCGGCGCATCCTGCTCGCGAACCGGCTCGGCGACGCTCGCCGCCGGGCGCTCGCCGACGCGCTCGTGGCGCGCGAGACCGAAGCCGGGCTGCGGCGAGCCCTCGACGCCGAGGTGGCGCGGCGCACGGCGCTCGAGGCGGAGAACGAGCGGCTCCGCGAGCGGCTGCGCGAGCAGCACGGCGATCCGCTCGCGCGCGCCATCACCGCCGGCCCGCCGTGAGGGAGGGAGCCGCGCGCCGGGCCCGCCGATCGCGCCCGTGGCCGGGCCCGCCGCGCGCCCCGGGGGACGAGCCGATCCTCGTGGACCCGGACCGGCTGCTCGAGTTCGTGGCGGGCCCGCGCCTGGCGGTGATCCTGGTCTCCGTGCACCCGCGGCACGTCTTCAGCCCCGCGCTCTGCGCGCGGCTCCGCGCCGGCGACGCCGCGGTCGCCCTCGGGACCGTGGACCTCCGGGCGCTGCTCGTCGCCGGCGGCGCCGCGGTCCCCGTCCTGCACGACGGGCTGCGCGCGTGCGGGGGCCCCGAGGCGCTCGGGATCGCGCCCGGGTACTGGCTCTTCCGCGACGGGGAGGTGCTCGCCTGGGCGTCGGGCCTGCCCGCGCTCGAGGACGCCCCGGAGCTGGTGCGCCGCGTGGTGCTCGGCGCCGCGTGGTCGGCCGCGCTCCGCCGGCTCGTGCCCTTCTGGACCGCGCTGCACGTCGCCGCCGAGGAGGTCGCCGCGGACCGGGTGGCCGCCCGCTTCGTTGCCGCCGCGGCGCCGAGGGCCCGTGAGGGCGCGCACCGCGCGGCGCCCGCGGACGACGAGCTCGCCCGCGCGTATGCGCTCCTCGGCGTCGCGGCCTCCGCGAGCGACGCCGAGGTGGCGCAGGCCTGGCGGAGGCGCCTGCTGGACGTGCATCCCGACCGCGCGGCCGGCGACGCGCGGGAGTTCGCGCGGCGCACCCAGCTCGCGGCCGAGCTGAACCACGCCCGCGACCTCATCCGGACCGCGCGCCGGCGCGCGCGGGAGGGCGCGAGCCGCTGAGGGTCGGCCGCGCCCGCCGGCTCAACGCACCTTGATCACGTTGCGCGCGAGCGCCTCGAGCCCACGCCCGACCTCGGCGCGCTTCTCGGCGAGCGCGCGATCGAGCGCCTCGAGGTCCGTCCGGAGCGGGTCGCGGCCCGGCGCCTCCAGGTTCCGCAGCGACGTCGTCACCGCGGCCAGCGACTCCAGGCTCGTGGCGGCGTCCCCGAGATCGGCGCGACAGGCCTCGTCGTGGTCGATCGCGATCCCGCGGAGCGTCTGCTCCGCGGCGTGGCACGCCAGCGCATCCTCGAGCTGGGCGCGCCGATGGTACACCGCGCGCCGGGCCGCTTCCCGTCGGGCCGCGCCCCGCCCGAGCGCCGAGAAGGCCAGCGTCGCCAGCCGCCAGGTCGTCATCCGGTGGGAGCGACCGTGGCCAGCGCGCCCGAGGGGAACTTCTCGCGGATGACCTCGACCGCCGCGGCGAGGCTCTCGCGGGCCAGGGTGACGAGCTCCGCGGTGTCCGCCCCGCCGTCCGGGCCCGCCGCCCGGATCACCGCCTCGGCGACGCCGATGAGATCGCGGGCGACCGTCACGAGCGCGGCCCGCGCGTCCGCGCGGTCCTTGCATTGCGCCTCGAGGAACGTCCGGTTCGCCGCCCGCACGAGCTCGAGCTCGCGGAGCCGCGTCTGGAGCGCAGCCCGCCGCGCCTCCAGCTCCACCTTCAGGCGGAGCCGCTGCTCGCGGGTCGCCAGGTACCGTCCCACCTCGCCCGCGAGGAGCACTGCCACGCCCCCCGTCGAGAGGGCCGTCCCCTGGCGGCCTGCGGTGGCGAGGAGCTCGGCGCTCGGCGCCTCTCCCGGCGTCAGCCGCCGGACCACCTCGTTCCAGTCGTCGTGCGGGTCGCTCATCGGACCTTTCCGCGGCCTGCCCGGCCGCCCATCCAATGTGGGTCGTCCCGAAGGGATTCGCCCGTCCGGGGGCACCCAGAGTGTGCCAAAGGCCAGCCGGGTACTTCCAGGGCACCCATGTAGGGGGAAGGACGGGCGCTCGGCCGCGACCGCGGATGTGCTCAGAAGCAGCTGCCGCAGGACGGCGGCCGCCTCCGCCGGCGGGCACGCCCCCAGCACGGCGAGGTGGAGGCCGGGCTTGAGCCCCGTCACGCCGCTGGAGAGGAGGTTGGTGACGGGCTCCGAGGTGGAGAGCCCCGAGGCCCCGATCGCCGCCTCGGCGGCGTCCGCGTCCTCCGCCCTCGCGCCGCCGCCCCAGACGACGAGCGCAACCGTCGGAGCGCGGGGCTTCTTCTCCCTGGACTGCGCCCCCTGCGCCAGGGAGGCCGACGCGGGCGCGGCGAGGGCGAGGGCGAGCGAGATGGAGGGCAGGAACCGGGCCGGCGTGCGCACGGATCACCGCTGCCAGGATCGATGAGGGTGTCACGCGGCGGCCGGGACCGCGCTGGCTCCCGGCGCCGCCGGCGGGTTCACAGCTCCCGCGTGTAGCTCGCCGTGAACCCCGTGTACCCGTCGAGCCAGCTCGCGCCCTCGACCGTCACGTCGCAGGTGTCCGAGGCGCCGGCGCCCAGGAACTGGAAGCCCTGGAGGCGCCCCGTGAACGGCTGGCCGCCGTCGCCCGCCCCGAGGCCATACTCCAGCACCCACTGGCCGTCCTCGTCGTCGTCCACCGCCGGCGCCAGGTTCCCCTTCGCGACCGTGAGGTCGTTGTCGTCGTCGCCGATCACCACGCCGCCCACCACCGCGCCGTCGGCGCCCCGGATCACGGTGAGCCAGCCGGGGACCTGGGAGGCGCCGAGCTCCGAGGCGGCGACGACGGTGAGCCGGTACCCCTCGATGGTCGCACCCTCGCCGGCGACGAGCACCGTCGAGAACGGGAACACGGTGGTGAAGAAGTACGAGGTCCCGCCCTTCATGTTCGGGTTGGGCGCGCCCAGCTCGGCGCGGGTGTTGGCGAAGTACCGGAGCATCCGGTTGAGATCCATCGCCAGCGTGAGCGAGACGTCGGTCGCCTCCGCGACCGAGAAGCTCCCCGGCGTGGCCACGGTGACGGTCGCGGCGCGCCGCGCGGGCGCGTCCAGGTTCTCGCGGTTGTCGAGCGCGAGGTCGATCTCGGTGAGCTCCGGCGTCTCCACCGCCTCGAACTGGGCGTTGGAGCCGACGAGCGCGGTCGTGAAGGTGCCGACCGCCACCTCGCTCCGGTCGGCCGCCGTGCAGAACGTGTGCACCTGCTCGTCGGTGATCGGATCGTTCGAGTAGACGTTGCCCGCGTGAGCGGGGCGGACGTCGCCCAGCCTGGGTTCACGTCGGACACCAGGGCCGTCACGGCGCTCGTGGCGGCGAACACCCCGGAGACGCACCCGGAGATCTCCGCCACGCGGGACACGTCCACCTCGAGCCGCGTGTAGTCGCCGGGCGGGAGCTCGAAGCCCTCCACGCCCAGGGCCTCGGCCAGATCCACCGTGCCGTGGGTGAGCGTCACGACCGTCCCGCGCTCCTCCTGCGACTCGAAGATGGGCACGAGCGCTCCGCCGTCGGCGGGAGCGGCCGCGATCAGCTTCACGTACAGGCGCAGCTCGTCCGGCGGGCCGGAGATGATGCCGCTGGACCGCCACGGCGCGGGCTCGGGGGCGAGCGCGAACGCCTGCGCGCCGATCCGGAGCGCCGGCCCGCCGGCGGGATCGGCCGGAGCGCTCGCGTTGACGGCGTCCAGCGAGAGCGCGAGCGCGCCGCACGCCGCGCCGTCGCGGCACGGGTTGGTCCCGATCCGCCGGTCTCCTCCTCCTCCGCCGCCGCCGCAGGCCGAGAGCAGGAGGAGCGGAGCCACGAGGAAACGCGCGAAGCGGAATGTGGACCTCCCTCGCCGCGGGGAGGGCCGCGGCTCGGTGCGAGGTCTGCCACCCGTGTGCCAGCGCAAGCACGCGGACCGAGGGTATGGGCGGCCGGGGTGGCGCTCGCCCCTGGGTCGAGGGCGGGCGCGACCGTCCATCACCGCTTCGCGTTGAACCGGAGCGTCGCGAGCTCGTCGAGCGCCTTCCGCTCGCGCCGCTCGCGCTCGGCGAGGATCTCGGCGCGCTTCTTCTCCTGCGCCTTCCGGACGACCTCCGCGTTGCGGTGGGCGACGCCGTAGCCGGCGCGCGCCACCTGCTCCTTCCGCAGCGCCGCCGCGAGCTCGCCCTCCGCGCGCTGAACCTGGCGGAGCGCGCGGAGGTGGGCCACCTCCTCGAGGACCCAGAGCTCGGCGGCGCCCGGGGCGCGCTCGTCGGCGCGGGCCCGCAGCCGGAGCCCTGCCAGCGTGCGCGCGGCGAGGTCCCGCCGGCTCTGCGCCTGCGCCAGGTCCTGGAGCGCGGTCTCCTCCGAGCGCTCCCGGAAGTGTACGAGCCTGTCGAGTCGGGTCTTGGGGGGCACGGTGCGACTCCGCGTGGGCGTCCTCTCCGGATCCCTTCATCCCGCGTGCCGGCCGCCGCGGAGGCGCTCCGGGCGCGGCGCCCCGCGTCGCGCGGACTCCGCGGCGGGCGGAGCGCGGCCGCGCGTCGGTCGCCTGACGGTGGCCGGCGTGGCACGCCCCCTGCTCCATGGTCCCCCGGGAGACGGATCCATGGCGGATGGCATCTACGTCAGCATGTGCGGGGCGGTGGCGCGGACCGAGCAGCTCGACGCGATCGCGGACAACCTCGCGAACGCGTCGACGCCGGGGTTCAAGGCCACGCGACCCGCGTTCGAGGCCTTCCTGCCCGAAGGCGCGGGACCCGCGTCCGACAAGCAGTATCCGGCGGTCGTGGCCGCCGGCTTCGACCTCCGTCCAGGCCCGACCCAGCGGACCGACAACCCGCTCGACGTCGTCCCCGGCGACGGCCTGTTCCTGACGGTGATGACGCAGGCGGGCACACCCGCCTACACGCGCGACGGGCGGATGACGGTGGACGCCGATCGCCGCCTGCTCCTTGACGGCCGGCCGGTGCTCTCCCCCGACGGTCAGCCCATCACCCTTCCCCCCACGGGCACCCCCCGGGTGAACGGCGACGGGACGGTGTGGGTGGACGATCAGCAGGCCGGGGAGCTGGGGCTGGCGCGGCTCCAGGGTCCGCTCGACAGGGTCGGCCCCGCCCTGCTCGCGCCGGCGCCCGGCGGGCGCGCCGTGCCTGCGGGGGACGAACGGTCGGTCCGCGTGGGCGAGATCGAGCTCGGCAACGTCCCCGCCGTGGAGAGCGTCGTCCAGCTCATCTCCGCGCAGCGCAGCTACGACGCCTCGATGCAGGCGATCCAGACCTACAACCAGATGAACCAGCGCGCGGTCGAAGTCGTGCGCCTGAAGTGAACCCGAGGAGAACGCGATGCTCCGCTCGCTCTACACGGCCGCCACGGGGATGGAAGCCCAGCAGCTCAAGATGGACGTCATCTCCAACAACCTGGCCAACACCAACACCACCGGGTTCAAGCGCGTCCGCGCCGAGTTCGAGGACCTGCTCTCCGAGACCATCCGCGGCGGCGAGGCGCCCGACCCCCGCGGCGGGACCAACCCCACGCCGCTCCAGTGCGGCCTCGGCGTGCGCGCCGCCTCGACCGCCCGCAACTTCGGGCAGGGCGAGCTCCTCACCACCAACAACCCGCTCGACCTCGCCATCCAGGGCGGCGGCTTCTTCCGCGTGCAGCGCGCGAACGGCGAGTACGGCTACACGCGGGCGGGCTCGTTCCGCGCCGACTCCACGGGCCGGCTCGTGACCACCGGCGGTGACGCGCTCGACCCGGAGATCTCGCTGCCGGTCGAGACCATCTCCGTCACCGTTCGCTCCGACGGCGTCGTGCTCGCGACCGTCTCGCAGGGCGGCGAGCCGCAAGAGGTGGGGCAGATCCAGCTCTACGGGTTCCCGAACGACGGCGGGCTCGAGGCGATCGGCGGGAACCTGCTCATCCAGACGCCCGCGAGCGGCGAGCCCACCGCGGCCGCGCCCGGCTCGGACGGCTTCGGCAGCCTGGCGCAGGGATACCTCGAGGGCGCCAACGTGCGCGCCGTCGAGGAGATGGTCGAGATGATCGCCACCCAGCGCGCCTACGAGCTCAACACCAACGTCATCAAGACGGCGGACCAGATGCTCCAGCGCGTCACCAACCTCCGGTAGCCATGATCGCGCTCGCGCTCACGCTCGCCGCGCTGGCCGCGGTCGCCGACCCCGGGTCGGAGACGAGCGCCGCCGCGGCGATCGCCGCCGCGGTCGCCGTCCCCGGCGCGCGGGCCGAGGTGCGCGAGGTGCGGCGCACCGCGGGCGCGACGTGCCCGGCGCGCCACGCCGAGGTCCTGCGGCCCGTGACGGGCTCGGGCGAGGTCCCGCTCCGGTTCGCCGGCGCGGCGCCGGACGGCCGCGCGTGCCAGGCGTTCGGGTGGGCCTCCGTGCGCCTCACCGCGCCGGGCCTGGTCGCCGTCCGGACGATCCGCGCGGGCGAGCCGCTCGAGGGCGCCGTCGCGCCGGACACGGTCGAGCTGCGCGCCGGCCGGGCAGCCCCGCTCGCCGCCGTCCCGCCCGGCGGGCGCGCCGCCCGCACCCTGGCCGCCGGCACTGCCATCCTCGGCGACGACGTGCGCGAGGGTCCCCGCCCCGGCGAACCCATCACGGTGGTGGTCCGGATCCGCGGCGGCCTCGAGCTCTCGCAGGACGGCCGCGCCGTCCCCTGCGCGCGCGGCCGCGCCTGCGCGGTCCTGCCGGGCGGCCGCCGCGTCGAGGGCCGGCCCGAGGGCGGGCAGCTCATCCTGGAGGCACCATGAGAGACGGCTTCGGGCGTCGGGCTTCGGGCTTCTGGAGCGGCGGCGCCGTCGTCGCGCTCGCGGCCGCGCTCGCGGCCGGCTGCGCCGAGGTCCCGCACGTGGGCAAGTACCAGGCGCGCCAGCGCGACTACCCGGTGCCCGCGGCCGCCGGCCCGTCGGCGCAGGCCGCCGCGCCTGGGTCGCTCTGGCAGGACCGGAACGCGGGGACGCTCTTCACCGACGCCCGCGCCTTCCGCGAGCACGACCTCGTGGTGATCAAGATCGAGGAGTACGCCGACGCGAAGCGGTCGTCCGACACCGACCTGAGCCGGCAGAGCCAGGGCTCCGCCGGGATCACCGCGAGCCTCGCGGGAGAGGACATCATCCCGGCGGTCGCCGGCAAGCGGACCACCGACACGAAGTTCAAGGGCTCGGGCTCCACCGGCCGCACGGAGCGGCTCGTCGCGACGGTGCCCGCGGTGGTGAAGAAGGTGCTGCCCAACGGGAACCTCTTCATCGAGGGGCACCGGGTGGTCCTCGTGAACAGCGAGGAGCAGCACTTCTACGTCTCGGGCGTCGTCCGGCCGATCGACATCGACGGCGACAACGCCGTCAAGTCGAGCCTGGTCGCGGACGCCGAGATCGAGTTCACCGGCCGTGGGGTCATGACCGAGAACCAGCAGAAGGGCTGGATGCAGAAGTACCTCGGCTGGGTCTGGCCGTTCTGAGGAACGCGATGAACGCACCCACCCCACCCCGTGAACGCGCCCGCGTCCGAGGACCCATCGTGTCCCCTGCGTCCGCCGCCCTCCTCCCCGCCCCGCTCCTCGTCCGGGCCTCAGGCCTCGGGCCTCAGGCCTCGGGGAAGAGCCTCCTCCTCCTGCTCCTCACGCTCGCCCTCGCCGCCGCGCCCTCGACGGCCCGCGCCGCCCGCGTGAAGGAGCTCACCGACGTCGTCGGCATCCGCGAGAACGTCCTGTTCGGCTACGGCCTCGTGGTGGGGCTCGCCGGCACCGGGGACTCCGACCGCGTCGCCTTCACGTCGCAGTCCATGGCGGGCATGCTCGGCCGCCTCGGCATCCGCGTCGATCCCAAGCAGGTCCAGGCGAAGAACGTCGCCGCCGTGATGGTCACGGCCCGGCTCCTCCCCTTCGCGCGGCCCGGGGCGCGCCTCGACGTCGCCGTGTCCTCGCTGGGGAATGCGAAATCGCTCCAGGGTGGAATGCTCCTCGTGACGCCGCTCACGGGCGGAGACGGCCAGGTCTACGCCGTCGCCCAGGGCCCCGTGCAGGTGGCCGGGTTCGACGCCTCCGCGGGCGGCGCCGGCGCGACCAAGAACACGCCCACCTCCGGCCGCGTCCTGAACGGCGCCACCGTGGAGCGGAGCGTGAGCTACGCGCTCGGCGCCGGGCCCGTGACGCTCGCCCTGCGGCGCCCCGACCTCACCACCGCGGCGCGCATCGCCGCGGCGCTCAACCAGAAGCTCGGCGACGGCACCGCCCGCGCGCTCGATCCCGCGGCCGTCGAGGTCGCGGTCCCCGAGGAGCGGAAGGGCGACGTCGTCGGCCTCCTCGCCGAGGTCGAGGCCGTGGAGGTCCAGGCCGACGCGCGCGCCCGCATCGTGGTCTCCGAGCGGACCGGCGTGGTCGTGGCCGGCGAGGGCGTCCGGCTGCGCCCGGTGGCGGTGGCGCACGGCGGCCTCTCCGTCCGCGTCCAGCGCGACCCGGTGATCTCGCAGCCTGGCGCCTTCGGGAGGGGCGAGACCGTCTCGACGACGAGCGATCGCCTCGACGCGAGCGAGGCGGCCGGCAGCGCCGTCGCGCTCAAGCCCACCGCCACGGTCGAGGACCTCGCCCGCGCGCTCAACCTGCTCGGCGCCTCGCCGCGCGATCTCGTGGCGGTGCTCGAGGCCATCAAGGCCGCCGGCGCGCTCGACGGCGAGCTCGAGGTGCTCGAGTGAGGGTCGGCCCCGCCACTCCCCCGCCCGCCCCGGACGACGCCGCGCTCCGCGCCGCGGCGCGTGACATGGAGGCGGTCCTCCTCCGCCAGATGCTGCGCTCCAGCGGCGTCTACGGCGGCGGCGAGGGCCCCGGCGCGTCCGTCCGCGAGGACATGTTCGTGAACGCGCTCGCGGACGCGGTGGTGCAGGCCGGCGGGCTCGGGCTGGCCGAGACGCTGACGCGGGCGATGGGGCCTGCGGCCGCCCGCCCCGCGTCCGTGCCCGTGCCCGCGCCCGTTCCCGCGCCCGGGTTCGGGCCCGGCATCGCGGCGCTCCCCACCGAGGGCCGCCTCTCGAGCCCCTTCGGCGTGCGCACCGATCCCTTCACGGGCGCACCGCGGGCGCACCGCGGCGTGGACGTGGGCGCGCCGGAGGGCAGCGCCATCCGTGCCACCGCCGACGGGATCGTGCGCGCGGCCGGACCGCGCGGCGGCTACGGCAACGCGGTGGAGGTCGATCACGGCAACGGGCTCACCACGCTCTACGCCCACGCCTCCGAGCTGCTCGTCGCGCCGGGCGAGCTCGTCCGCGCGGGCCAGGAGATCGCGCGGGTGGGCAGCACCGGGCGTTCGACGGGCCCGCACCTCCACTTCGAGGTGCGCGTGGGTGGGAAGGCCGTCGATCCCGCCCGCGTCCTTAAGGTGTACGCGGCGCGTGTCGAAGCGGATCCCAGGAGCGGACCCTGACCAAGGAGGTTCCCATGAAGGTCAAGGACGCCAGTGAGATCCGCCGCGTGGACGTGCGGCCGGCCGAGTCGAAGACGACCCAGGCCGGGAGCGCGCCCGCCGCGTCGGACAAGGTGTCGACCGACTCCAGCGCGCAGGTCGAGGCAGCCGTGGCGGCGGCCCGGCCGGCGATCACGAAGAACCACGGGATGCGGCTCGAGGAGATCGCGGCCGCCGTGCGGAACGGGACGTTCAAGCCCGACCCACAGCGGATCGCCCAGAAGATCCTGGACGACGCGGAGCTCACCGCGATGCTCCAGAAGATGCTGCACCGCGGGTGAACGGGACGGGTGGGATCATGCTCGAGGAAGCCCTCGCCATCACGATCGAGCTGCGACGGGTCCTCGAGTCCGAGGTGGAGCGCGCGCGCTCCGAGCGCCAGGCGCTGAAGAGCCTGGACTCCGACCGGATCTTCGCCGGCGCGGCCGCCCGCTCCTCGTTCAACGCGTCGGTCGCCGACCTCGAGTCGCGGCTCGCGGGCGCCCTCGCCCGCGCCGCCGGCCGCATCGGCGCGACCGAGGTCACCCTGGAGCGCCTCGCCGCGTGCGCCCCCGGGGAGACCGCCTCGCTCTCCCGCGTCCTCGCCGACGTCCGCGCCCTGGCCGGCGCCCTGGCCGAGCTCGACAGGCTCAACCTGTTGCTCGCGGGGCGCGCGATGGCCTGCGTCCAGGCCTACCTCACCGCCCTCCAGCCCGCCCCGACCGCCTACGACCGTCGCGGCGCACGCCCTGGTGCATCCCGCACCAGCACGACCTGGGGGAAGGTGTAGGCCCGTCATGCCCGACCTGTTTCGCGTCCTCACGACCGGGGCCAACAGCCTCGCGGCGCAGACGGCCGCGGCCGCGACCGCCGCCCACAACCTCCAGAACGTCAACACCGCGGGCTACGCGCGGCAGCGGGTCAACCTCGAGACCACCCTCCCCGCGGAGGTCGTCGGGGACGCGTTCGTCGGGCGCGGCGCCCTGCTGGGCACGGTCTCGCAGGCGCGAGACCGGTTCCTCGAGGCGCAGCTCCCGGCCGCCTTCGGCAACGCCGCCGGCTCGTCGGCGGCCGCGGGCGTGCTCGCCTCGGTCGAGGTGCTCGACCCCGAGGCGCGCGGCGGGATCTCCCACGCGCTCGCCGGGTTCTACGCCGCCCTCACGCAGCTCTCGCAGAACCCCTCCGACCCGGGCCTCCGCCAGGCGGCGATCGGCGCCGCCCGCACGCTCGCGCTCTCGTTCCACCAGACGCGCGCCAGCCTCGAGGACGCCCGCGCCGGCGTGGATCGGCGCGTGGCCGCCGACGTGGACGAGGCGAACGGCCTCGCCGCGCACGTCGCGAGCCTGAACGAGCAGATCCGCGCCGCGCGCGCCGGTGGCGGCGGTGAGCCCAACGATCTCCTCGACGCGCGCCAGAAGGCGGTGGACCGCCTCGCCGAGCTCACCGGCGCCATCCCGGTGCCGACGAGCGAGGGCGACGTGTCGCTCTTCCTCGCCGGCGGCGCCGCGCTCGTGACCTCGACCCAGGCCGGCCGGCTCACCGCGCTCCCCGACCCGGCCCAGGGCGGCCACGTGGGGCTCCAGCTCACGTCGGGCGGCATCACCACCGCCCTGACGCCCGGCGGGGAGCTGGGCGGCCTCCTCTCGGCGAGCAACGGCGCGCTGCGCGCCGCGGTCGACGGCCTCGACGCGCTCGCCTGGGACCTCGCGGCGGCGGTGAACAGCGTGCACCAGGCCGGCGTGGACCTCGACGGCAACGCGGGCCTCGCGCTGTTCACCCTCGGCAGCGCGACCGGCCCGGTTACCGCCGCGCGCGAGATCGCGGTGAACGAGGCCCTCCTCGCCGACCCCGACCGGCTCGCCACCCGCGGCGTCACGGGCGGCGTGGCCGGCGGCGCGGGCGACGCGAGCAACGTGCTCGCGCTCCTCCGGACCTCGTCCACGCTCGACCCGGCGGCCCGGCTCTCCCGGATCACGAGCGACTTCGGGACCGCCGCCCGGAGCGCGGACGCGATGGCCGACGCGGACGCGGGCCTGAAGCAGCACCTCGTCACCCTGCGCGCGTCCGCCTCCGGCGTCTCGACGGACGAGGAGCTCATCGAGCTCCAGAAGGCGCAGAAGGCCTACGAGGCGATCGCCCGGGTCATCACGGTGACGAACCAGATGTTCGACACCCTCCTCCAGATCAAGTAGGCGAGCCATGCGCGTCAGCGACCAGATGATCTTCGACCGGGCGATGGTGGACGGCGGCGCCGCCCGGACGCGGCTCGACGAGGCCACCGCCCGCGCCTCCACCGGGGTCCGCGTCGTGCACCCCGGCGACGATCCCGCGGCCGCCGGGCTCGTCACGGCCGAACGGGTCCGGATGCAGCGGCTGGAGGCGATCGCCTCCGCCGCGGGCCGCGCCTCCGACGAGCTCGCCGCCGCCGACGGCGCCCTCTCGAACGTCGCGAACGCCCTCGCCCGCGCGAGCGAGCTCGCGGTGCAGCTCGGGAGCGAGCCCTACTCGGCCGCGGAGCGCGCGGCGGGGGCGAAGGAGGTCCAGGGCCTGCTCGCTTCGATCCTCTCCGAGCTCAACGTCAAGGTCGGCAACCGGTACGTCTTCGGCGGCACTTCCGACGGCAGCGCGCCGTTCGACGGGCTGGTGCTCGACGCCGCGGGGAACGTGGACGCGGCCGCCACCGGCGTGTACCGCGGCGACGCGAACGTCCGGAAGGTCGAGATCGCGCCCGGCGTGTACCAGGACGCGAGCGTGCGGGCCGACGTGGCGCTGCGCGGCGCGGGCGGGCCACCCGCCGCCGACGTCATCGCGACGCTCGCGGAGCTCGCGAACGCGCTCGCCGCGAACGACCGGGCCGGCGCGGCCGCGACGCTCGGCCGGCTCGACCGATCGATCACGCAGCTCTCCACCGCGCGCGGCCAGGCGGGCGCGATCATGAACGCGCTCGACACCGCGGTCGCGGCGAACGACGCGGCCCGGGACGACGCCGAGAAGCGGATCGCGACCCTCGCCGACGCGGACGTGATCCAGGCGGCGAGCGAGCTCGCCCTGGCGCAGCACGCGCTCGAGGCGGCCCTGACCGCGACCGCGCAGAGCTTCAAGCTGAGCTTGCTCGGGAAGCTCTAGAGGCCACCGTGTTCCGGAGCCCGCCCCGCACCGCGCCCCGGGCCCCCGCCGATCCGGCGGCGGTGCGCCGCGCGCTCGCGGCGGCGCTCCGGTGGCGCTGCCTGCGCGTGCTCCCGGCCACGCTCCCCGGGCGCGCCGCGCTGGCCGCGCGGCTCGCGCCCATCCTCCTCCACGCGAGCTTCCAGCACCCCTCGCTGCGCGGCGAGGCCCCCGGGGTCGCCGGCATGCGGTACCGCCGCAGCTGGGCCTCGCTGGCGCGCAGCTTCGAGCTGCCCCCGCCGTGGCGGGCGCAGCGGGACACGCCGCAGGTGGACGCGGTGCTCGCCATCCCCGAGGACGCGGTGGTCACGGTGCTCGTGGTCACGGTCCCGAACATCACCCGCGCCGACCTCCACTGGGTGGAGGAGCGCGCCTCCGTCGTGCAGGGCATCCTCTCGGCCGCCGGCGGCGCCTGCGCGCTCCGCGTCCTCGAGCCGGCGGCGCTGGCCCGTGACCCGCTCCTCTCGCACCGGATCGTGCTCTTCGGGGCGCTCGTCGGCGGGCGCCTCTCGGCGGCGGCCTGGGCGGCGATGGAGAGCGCGGCGCAGCGGCCCGTGGACCCGCGCGATCTCGCGGACCTCGCCGGGGAGGCGCCGGCGGGGCTGCCCGCGCTCGCGCTGGCGCTCGTGTCCGGCGGCCGCGCGGCGCCGCCGCTCGACGTGGCGAAGCGGCTGCTGCAGCAAGGCACGCCCGCGCGGCGCGTCGCGGCGCCGGCGGTCGTCTGCACGCGCTGGGCGGTCGAGGCGCAGCCCCGGCACGCGGCCGCGCTCGAGGCGATCGCCCGCCTGACGTCGCCCGCGCCCGACCTGCCGCCGGAGGACGCGGGCGCGGTGCTCCTCATCGCCCGCCAGCTCGCGCTCCCGCTCGCGCGCTCGATCCGCGCCGCGCGGCGGGCCGGGCTCGGCCCGGGCGAGCGCGCCCGCTGGCGCGAGCGCGTCGGCGCCGATCTCCCGCGCGCGCTCCTCCCCGCCCTCGGCGCGCGGCTCGCGACCGGCGGCGCGCTCGAGACCCTCCTCCACAGCGACGGCCGCCGGCACGAGATCCGGCTCCCCGGCGGCGCCGTGCTCGGCCGCGGCGCGACCCCGCTCCAGGCGCGGGTGCGCGCGCTGTCGGTGCTCGCCTCCGCGGCCCTCGACCCGCTCCTCGCCCACGCGGAGCCGCCCTGGCGGAGCGTGGCGGCGCGCCTGGCGCTGCCCCGGATCGAGCCCACCCTCCTCCTCGTCGTCGAGCCGGCGGGCCCCTCCGGCCCACCCTACGACCCGCTCAACCGCGGGCCGGAGCGGAACCTGGGGTTCCCCGGCGGGTTCGCCATCCGGCTCGCGCCGGGGCGCCGGCCCTCGGCGCGCGCCCTCACCGCCGCCGAGCTCGTGCACCGGCTCCTGGACGAGGTCGCGGCGGGCACACGCGTGGAGGTGCTCGCCTCACGGCCGGAGGCCCACCCGGTCGCGGCGCGCCTCTCGCAGCTCGCGGCCCTCGTGCAGGAGCGCGGGGAGCTCCCCGTCGCCGTCGAGGCCGCCGGGCGCGCGCTGCTGCTCGGCGAGGACGGCCTCCGCTCCTTCCGCCTGGAGCGCCTCGCCGCCCGGCCCCGCACGTACCTCCCCGATCCGGACGCCCCGGACCTCGCGCTCTCCCCCGGCGAGCGGCGGCCGTCCGGCCTCGGCGGCGCCTCGGTGGTGGAGTGCCGGGCGTTGCCGCTCGACGCGCGCCGCGCGGTGATCCTCTACTCGGACCGGGCCCAAGGCCACCTGCGCGAGGTGGTCTTCCTCTCCGACCTGGAGGAGCACCTGCGCGAAGCCCGCGCCATCCTCCAGGCCGCCGACCCGCGCGCGGTGCTCACCGTGCACCTCGCCGACGAGCTCGAGGCGGCGGTGCGGCGGGCCGGGCCGCCGAGCCCGCCCATCCACCTCGCGGTCCGCGCGGTCCTCCCCTGGGACGTGCAGATCCAGGTGGAGGGCGAGTGGTACGGCGGGCGCAGCCGGCGGACCTGGCGCGACGGCGCCCTGAAGCTGCTCGTCCGCTGGCCGCGCGAGATGGAGGCGCGGCTGGCGGTGAGCACGGTCACGGCGGTGGCGCGGGGGAAGCGACGGGGCGGGCTCCTGGCGCTCTACGCGCGGTCGCTCGCCCTCCGGCGCATGCGCACCCACCTCGTCCGGACGCTCCGGGCTTATCAGAAGCCGCGGGCGAGACGAAGCGGAGGGTGAGGGCGTCCACACCGGCCGCCCGACCACCAAGAGGAGAGTTTCATGGCGATGTCAATCCGGACGAACGTTGCGTCGCTCAACGCGCAGCGCAACCTCTCGACGACCCAGAGCACCCTGGACTCGTCGATGTCCCGGCTGTCGTCGGGCTACCGCATCACCAAGGCCGGCGACGACGCCGCGGGCCTCGGCATCAGCACGAAGTTGGAGGCGCAGATCCGCAGCTACAACCAGGCGGCGCGCAACGCCAACGACGGCATCTCGGTCATCCAGACCACCGAGGCCGCGCTCAACGAG
>DASPMI010000044.1:0-6970 GCA_035627135.1 Anaeromyxobacter sp.
GCTCCAGAAGTTCCTCGCCGCGAGCGGCGTCGCCTCGCGCCGCAAGGCCGAGGAGCTCATCACCGCCGGCCGCGTCCGGGTCAACCAGAAGACCGTGACCGAGCTCGGCACGAAGGTCGATCCCGAGGCCGATCTCGTCACCGTCGACGGCAAGCTGGTGTCCGAGCCGGAGGCGAAGAGCTACTTCCTGCTCTACAAGCCGCCGGGCTGCGTCACGACCGCGTCGGATCCCGAGGGGCGGCCGACCGCGCTCCAGTACCTCGCCGGCGTCCGCGCCCGCGTCTTCCCCGTCGGGCGGCTCGACTACGACGCCGAGGGGGCGTTGCTTCTCACCGACGACGGCGAGCTCGCGAACCGGCTCGCCCACCCGCGCTACGGCCACCAGCGCGTCTACCTCGTGAAAGTCCGCGGCGCGCCGGATCCGCGCGCGCTCGAGCGGATGGCGCGCGGGGTGCGGCTCGAGGACGGCCCCGCCCACGCGCTCGAGGTCGGGATCCACGAGCACGCGGAGAAGAACGTCTGGATCCGCGTCGTCGTGGGCGAGGGGCGCTACCACCTCGTGAAGCGGCTCTGCGAGGCGGTGGGCCTCCAGGTCCAGCGCCTCTACCGGCCCGAGTTCGGCGGCGTGACCGTCGAGGGGCTCCGGGCGGGCGAGTTCCGGGCGCTGACGCCGGGCGAGGTGAAGGCGATGCGCCAGCGCGTCGGGCTCGCGCCGGGCGTCGCGGCCGCGCCGCCGCCCCCCCGGAAGCTGCCGCGCGCCGCACGCCGCCACGGGCACGGGCCGCCGCCCGTGCCGGGTTCCGAGCCCGCCGCGCCGCCGGAGCGGCCGGCCCGGGATGCGGCCGTGCGCGCCGACTCGGCCGAGCGGCGGCGACCGGGACCGCGCGGCTCCGGCGAGCGCAGGGCCAGCTTTGCTGGCCCGGAGCGAGCAGGGGGTTCGGGGGAGCCGAAGCTCACGCGCAGCGGTGGGGAGCGAAGGTTCCCCCGTTCAGATCGCCCCGGCTCGGCGCGGACGTCGGTGCCGCCCGACCACATGCCCAGGAAGAACCGCTCGAAGAAGTGATACGGGTGGACGAGCTCGGGGCGGGACGCTCCGCGAGCGCCTGCGCCCGGGCGAAGTGCCAGGCGGGCACGTCCGCGAAGCCCGGGTACCGGACCCTTGCGCCCCGGTCGAGTACCGGCGACCATGCGGAGCGATGCGGACGCTCCGGATGCTCGCCGTCGGGGTCCTCCCCGCCGTCCTCGCCTGCGGGCCCAGGGGGGACGTGAGCTCTCCCGATCCCGAGGCCCGGGTCGCGGGCGTGCGGGCCGCGGCGCGGCGGGGCGGCGACGGGATGGCGGCGCTCCTCGTCGCCCAGCGCGACGCGGACGCCCGCGTGCGCCGGGCCGCCGTCGAGGCGTTCGCCGCGCGCGACGGCGTCGCCGCGGTCGAGGCCCTCGCCGCTTCGCTCGTCGACGCCGACGCGGAGGTGGTCTCCGTCGCGGCGCGCGCGCTCGCGGAGCGGCCGTCCGCGCCGCGCACCCGCGAGGCGCTCGTGAGCGCGTACGCCGCGGCGACGCCGGCCGGGCGCGCCGCGATCGCCGAGGCCCTGCAGTCGCTCGGGACCTCGCTGCGCGAGGCGGTGGAGCTCGAGGCGCGGGTGCTCTGGGAGCGGAACGTCCGCGCCCTGGCGGCGCCCGGGCCGGCGCGCGTGGGGGCCGCCGAGGAGCTGGGCGCGAGCGCGCGCGCCGAGGCCGTCGCGCGCCTCCTCCCGCTCGTCGACGCGAGCCGCAACGCCGACCGGACGCTCGTCGCCGCGGCGGCGCGCGGGCTCGGCGAGGCCGGCGATCCCGCGGCGCGGAAGCACCTCGAGGCGCTCCTCGCCGGCGGAGACGCGGAGCTGGCCGAGGCGGCGGCGGACGCGCTCGGGAGGCTCGGCGATCCCAGGGCCGCCGAGGCGCTGGCGCGCGCGGCGGTCGAGGGGGCCGGCCGGATCGCCGCGGCGGCGGTCGAGGCCCTCGAGGCCCTCCCGCAGGCGCCGGAGGTCGCGACGTCGCTCTGCGAGGTCGCGTTCCGGTCGCTCGAACCCGCGCTCACGGGCCGGGCCGCGCGCGCGGCGCGGGAGCGCGACGCCGAGTGTCCCGTGAAGCCGCTCCTCGCGCGGCTGGGCCGCCCCGGCACCGCCGCGGCCGTCGCCGCCCTCGCCGAGCTGCGCGCGGCCGACCCGGAGGTCGTCCCGCGGCTCCTCGCCCTCGTCGATCCCGCCCGGACGCCGGCGGCGGAGATGCGGATCGACGCGCTCCGCGCCCTCGCCGTCCTGCGGCCGGCCGCGGCGGCGCAGCCGGTGCGCGACCGGGCCGCCGCGCTCCAGACCCGCGTCGCCGCGGCGCGCGCGCGCTGGATCCCGGGGCGCCTCGCGGCAGAGGCCGCGCCGGGGATCGCCGCGGTGGGCGAGGACCGGATCGCCGCGGTGGTGGCCCGCGCTGCGGGGCCGCGCGCCGGAGGCGACGCGCTGGACCCCGAGCTCGCGCCGTTCGTGCCGCTGCCCCGGGGAGAGCTCGAGGAGCTCGGCGTTGCGCTCCGGGCCGCCGGGCGTCTGAAGGCCCCCGGCGCCGAGCCGCTGCTGCTCTCGTTCGTGGCGGACGCGGACGGGGCGGTCCGCGCCGGCGCGCTCGAGGGGCTCGGCGCGATGGGCCACGACAAGGCCGTCGCGCTCGCCGCCGAGGCGATCGCGGATCGCGACGGCCGCGTCCGCGCCGCCGCTGCGGAGGCGCTCGGCCAGCTCGGGCCCCGGGGGGCCGCGGCGCTCATCCGCGCGATCGGCGCCGAGGGCCTCGACCCCGAGTGGTGCGCCACGCTCGCGCGCACGCTCGGCGACGCCGGCGCGCCCGAGGCGGTGCCCGCGCTCGCGGGACGGCTCGGCGGTCCGTGCGGCGGCGCCGCTGCGCAGGCGCTCGGCCGGATCGGCGCGCCCGCCGGTGCGGCGCCGCTCGCGAAGGCGCTCGAGGACGCAGGCGCGTCCGGGCGCCTGGAGATGGTCGAGGCCCTCGCCCAGCTCGGCGGCGCCCCCGGCGCGGCCGCGCTCACGCGGGAGCTCACCAGCGATCGCCCGCAGCTCCGCGCCGCGGCGGCGCGCGGCCTCGCCGGGCTGCGCCACGAGCCCGCGGCGGAGCGGCTCGAGGCGCTGCGGACCGACTACTACGGCCGCGTGCGGCGCGCCGCGGTCGAGGCGCTCGCGAAGCTGCCGTCGGGGCCGAGCCGGCCCCGGTGACGGAGCGCGGCGCCGGTGAGCGCCGCGCGTCGGGGCCGGGCATCCGTCCGGGCGATCGCCGGGACGGTGATCTGCGCCCGCGGCGCCCCGCCGGGCCGGGAGCCCCGCAAGGTCGGGTCGCCGGGCTTTCTCCGCGGGTCCCCCGCCGCCCGCAAAGTTTCCGAATCACCCGCCGCCGTTTACATTGGCCCGGTGCCAGTGCCCTCTCAGCCACCGCTCGAGCTCGACGGAAGCTACGGCGAAGGTGGAGGCCAGATCCTCCGGACTGCGCTCTCGCTCGCGGCCGTGACCGGCCGGCCCTTCGTCATCGATCGGATCCGCGCGAACCGCCTCAAGTCCGGCCTGCGGCCGCAGCACCGGGAGGCGGCGCGCGCCGTCGCCCGGATCGTGAACGGCCGGCTCGCCGGCGACGAGGTCGGCTCGACGCGGCTCGAGTTCACGCCGCGCGCACCCCCGCGGGCGGGCGAGTGGGCCTTCGACATCGGCACGGCCGGCTCCACGCCGCTCCTGCTCCAGACCATCTGCTGGCCGCTCGCGCTCGCCGGCGGCGCGTCGGCGGTCACGCTCCGGGGCGGGACCCACCAGGACCACGCGCCGAGCTTTCACTACCTCGCGCTCATCTGGGCCCCGGCCGTGGCGCGGCTCGGCTTCCGCGTCTCCGTCGAGCTGCAGGCCGCAGGCTTCTACCCCGAGGGGGGCGGGGAGTTCACGGCGCGGATCGAGCCCGCGTCGCCGCTCCCGCCGCTCGATCTCCGCCACCGGGGCACGCTCCTCGAGGTGGAGGTGGTCTCGATGGTCGGCGGCCTCGGGTACGAGGTCGCCGAGCGGCAGGCGGCGCGCGCCGTGCGGCGGCTCCGGGATCAGGGGATCGCGGCCGAGGCGGAGCGCGTGCCGGTGCCCGCGCGCGGATCCAGGGGCGGCCACGTGCTCATCGTCTCGAGCTTCGAGCGCACGCGCGCCGGACACGGCGCGGTCACGGCGCGCGAACGCTCCCCGGAGGAGACCGCGGACCTGGCCGTCGACGGCTTCCGCGCCTATCTCTCGGGCGGGGCGGCGGTGGATCGCCACCTGGGCGATCAGCTGCTCGTGCCGGCGGCCCTCGCGGTCGCCGGCTACCCGCAGAGCCCGCCGGGCGTCGTGCCGGCGGTGCGCTACTCCGTGAGCGAGGTGACCCCCCATCTGCTCACCAACGCCGAGGTGATCCGGCGGTTCCTCGACCTCGACGTCACGGTCGAGGGGCGCGAGGGCGAGGAGGGCGAGGTGCGCGTCCTCCGCCGGGACGCCTCCGCCGACGTGGTGCCGCTCGAGCGGTGATCCGCGCTAGAGCCAGCGCTTCTTCCGGAAGAACAGGTACAGGAGCACCGGCAGCGCGGCCATCATCGCGACGACGAGCGGGATCGCGACGCGCGGCGGGACGATCTCCAGGTTCATCCCGAAGAAGCCGGCCACGAAGTTGAGGGGCAGGAAGATCGTCGAGACGAGCGTCAGCCGCGCCATGACGGCCGACTGCCGGTTGTTGACGTGGGAGAGGTGGGCGTCCTGCGCCGACGCGAGCAGGTCGCGCTCGGTGTCCACCTCCTCCGTGAGCCGCACCGCGTGGTCCACCACGTCGCGGAAGTAGACGGCGTTGGCGCGCTTCACGCCGACGAGGCCGGGGCGGGCCAGCGTGGCGAACACCTCGCGCTGCGGCGCGAGCCGCTTCCGGAGCACCGACTGGCGGCGCCGCGCGAGGATGATCCGGTCGAGCAGGTCCTCGTGCGCCGAGGGATCGTCGCGGGCGAGCACCTCGTCCGCGAGCTCCTCCACCTCCGCAGAGAGCGCGTCCACGAGCGCGAAGTGGACGTCGGCCAGCGCATCGAACACGAGGTACAGCGCGAAGTCCATGCCGCGGCCGAGCAGGTTCGGCTCGCGCGCGCACCGCTCGAACACCCGGTCGACCTCGGCGATCGGCGTCGAGTGGACCGTCACCAGCGCGTCGGCGGTGAGGAAGACGTGGAGCTCCTTGGGCCAGATCTCCGAGTCGTCCGGCGCGGGCATCATCCGGTGGACGACCATGAAGAGGTGGCCCTCGTACTGCTCGAACTTGACCCGCTGGTCCTCGTGGGCGCAGTCCTCGAGCGCGAGCGGGTGGAACTGGAAGCGGTCGGCGAGGAACGCCAGGTTCTCGGGGGTGGGGGCGAGGTCGATCCAGAGCGGCGCGCCCGGGCCGGCGAGCTCCTGCCCCCCGCACTGGACCTGGTTCTTCTCCAGCCGCAGCACCCGCATGGCGCCCCTCCGTTCCTCTCCCGAGCCCGAGTCCGAGCCCGCGCCCGCGCCCGAGGGGAAGTCGGGGCCGCGCCGCGCCACAGCCTACCGCGTGCGCAAGCCGCCGGCATGGTGTAATCGACAGGCATGACCTCCCCCTCGACCGTGCGGCGAACGGTCTTCTGCGCCATGCTGACGGCGGCGCTGGCGTGCGCGACCGGTGGCGCGAGGCCCGGGGGCGGGTCCGCGATCCCGCCCGCCTCCCAGGACCCGGCGTCCGTGCTCGAGCGGTTCGTGGAGGCGCTCGAGGCGGGGCGCTGGAGCCACGCCCACGGCATGCTCTCGGCCCGGTGGCGCGCGTCGTACACGCCCGCGCGGCTCGCGGCCGACTACGGCGGCGCGGGTCCCCTCGCGCGCGAGGCGGTGGCGCACGTCCGCTCCGCGCTGGCGGCACGCGCGCCGCTGCAGGTCGCCGACGGCCAGGCCTCGCTGCCGGTGGCGGGCGGTCGCGCGGTCCTCGTCGCCGAGGCGGCGGGGTGGCGCGTGGACCGGCTGGAGTGAGCGGGCCGGCGCGCGAACGCCGCCGTTGAGAACCCCCCGTCCGCCCGCTATAAGAGCGCGGCCATGGACGATCGCGCCGCCCTCGAAGCCTTGCGGAAGGTGATGGACCCCGAGCTCCACCGCGACCTCGTGTCGCTCGGGATGGTGAAGGACCTCCGGGTCGAGGGTGACGCCGTCCGGCTGCGGGTCGAGCTGACCACGCCGGCCTGTCCGCTCAAGGACACCATCGGCCGCGACGTCGAGGCCGCGCTCCGCGGCGCCGGCTTCCAGCGCGTGGAGATCTCCTGGGGCGCGCAGGTGCGCGCGGCGCCGGGGGCGGCCGAGGGGCAGCTCACCCCGGGCGTGAAGAACATCATCCTCGTCGGCGCAGGGAAGGGCGGCGTGGGCAAGAGCACCGTCGCCATCAACCTGGCCGTCGGGCTCTCGAAGCTGGGCGCGAAGGTCGGGATCCTGGACGCCGACGTCTACGGTCCGTCGATCCCCATCCTCACCGGCGTGACCTCGAAGCCGACCTCGAGCGACGGCCAGAAGCTCGATCCGTTCACGGCGCACGGCCTCAAGGTCATGTCCATCGGCTTCCTGGTGGAGCCGGACCAGGCGCTGGTCTGGCGCGGCCCGATGGTGACGGGCGCGCTCATCCAGCTCCTCCGCGACGTGAGCTGGGGCGAGCTCGACTACCTCGTCCTCGATCTCCCGCCCGGGACCGGGGACGTCCCGCTGACCCTCGCCCAGAACACGCGCGCCGCCGGGGTGGTGCTCGTCTCCACCCCCCAGGACGTCGCCCTCGCCGACGTGATCCGGGCGAAGCTCATGTTCGACAAGGTGTCGATCCCGGTGCTCGGGCTCGTCGAGAACATGTCCTCGTTCGTCTGCCCGCACTGCCACACCGAGACCGCCATCTTCGACAAGGGCGG